>CAYRQT010000015.1:31858-41914 GCA_964426655.1 uncultured Cuneatibacter sp.
TTTCTTCACAACACTATAAAGAAGATTCAGATTCCCCTTGTTCCCAGGGCCATGTATCATACAAGGCCTCAAAATATATACCTTTTTCTCTGAAAACTGACTTCTGACAACTGACAGCTTCCTTAAAATATACTCCTCCGCCCCCAGCTGAATGGCTTCCCTGGCATATTCAAACTCATCATACCCGGAAAAAATGATGATTCTGGTGTTCTTGGAAAATTCCTTTAATCGCCTGCATAGGGTCAGTCCATCCATAAAGGGCATGTGGATATCCGTCATTACCACATCCGGCCTCAGATTTTCTGCCAGCTCCAAGGCTTCTTCTCCGTTTTCCGCATAGCCAATCACCTCAAACCCCACCTCATGCCAGTTCAGCTTTCGGATAATGGCCTGCCCCACTTCCTTTTCATCATCAACAAGCATAACTGTGTAATACCCCATGCCATCCTCCGTTATATCCAGATTTACACGATATCCTGTTCAGTATACCATGTTCCTGCCTGTGTTCTTACAGAAAATACACAAAAAGACCAGCCTGGCGCCAGTCTTTTTGTATATGCGGATTTTATCACGCTTGACATTCTTATGATTTTTTCCGTTTGGAAAGCACGTCAAAGGTAACCGCTCCAAGCAACACTGCCCCTTTCACCACTTTCTGAATATCTGTGGACCATCCGATCAGGGACATACCATTATTTAAAATACCCATGATCAATGCGCCGACAACTGCTCCCATTATGGTACCCACACCACCGGCTGCTGCTGCACCGCCAATGTAACAGGAGCCGATGGCATCCAGTTCAAAACCATCTCCAGCTTTAGGTGTCGCAGAAGCATTTCTGGCGGACAGTACAATACCGGCTACTGCGGCCAGAATGCCCATGTTGGTGTATACCCAGAAGAATACCTTTTTGGTATTAATACCGGAGAGTCTGGCAGCTTTCGCATTTCCACCCAGTGCATAGATCTGACGCCCTGCCACCGTTCTACTGGTAATAAAATGATATACCCCTACCAGAATACCCATCAGTACCAGCACATACGGAATCCCGTTGTAGGAAGCAATCTTATAGAAAAAGAACCAAACGATCATTAGTATAACAGCCAGTTTTATCACGATCTGCCATAAAGGGTTCGTGGCAAACCCATATTTCTTTTTCGTCTTAATGCTGCGCAGCTCTGCTAGCACAATCAAAATTGTGGCAACAATGGCTACCAGAATGGAAACCAAATCGAGGGTTCCTTCCCCAAAAGGTATCTTTATGGTGGGGATGAAGCCAGCCCCGATCCATGTATAATCCGATTTCAAAGGACCTTTTGTCTGTGCCTTAAGGACCGTATAGGTCAGGCCTCGTCCCATGAGCATGGTTGCCAGGGTAACAACAAAGGGAGGGATGTTCAGATAGGCCACAAACAGACCGGCAAACAGACCGGCTGCCAGCCCCACAACCAGCGCCGCCAAAAAAGCCACTGCCACAGGCATTTTATAATCCACAACCAGGATAGCTGCTGTTGCACCGCTTAATGCCACCACTGAGCCTACGCCCAGATCTACATTTCCGGTCAGTACGCACAAAAGCATACCTACTGCCAGAATAACCACGTATCCGTTCTGCATGACCAGGTTGTTGATGTTGGTGGAAGAAGCATTCTTCCCATCCGACAGAATATAAAATAACAGAAAAATAGCAATTAAAGCAATGACCATGCCGTATTGCTTCATATCCAGATTAACTGTTTTCTTTTTTTCCATTTGTTTTCTCCCTTCCATTGTGCTGCATAATACATTTCATGATTTTTTCCTGTGTAATTTCATCTTTGGGCAATTCTCCTACGATTTCCCCTTCATTGATGACATATGTCCGGTCACAGGTTCCGATGATTTCCGGCAGCTCGGATGAAATCACGATAATGGCCTTCCCCTCTCTGGCCAGATCATTTATGGCACAGTAGATTTCATATTTTGCACCTACATCAATACCTCTTGTAGGCTCATCCAGAATCAGCACATCCGGTTTGGTCAGCATCCATTTGGCAAGCACAACCTTCTGCTGATTCCCCCCTGAAAGAGAGGATACAGTCTGATCAATGGTATTGGCTTTCACATTAATCAATTCCTTATATTTCTGGGCCGCAAGTATCTCATCATTTGCGTTGACAACGCCCCTCCTGGAAAAGAAATTCCGCAGAGCAGCCATGCTCATATTTCTTTTGATATCATCAATCAGCACAAGGCCGTAATTTTTACGGTCCTCGGATGTGTAGGCGATTTTCTGATTGATGGCATCTTTCACGCTTTTGATATCCACTGCCTTCCCATGCATTTTAATTTTTCCGCTGATTTTCTGCCCATAGGATTTCCCGAACAGGCTCATGGCCAGCTCCGTCCGGCCTGCCCCCATCAGCCCTGCAAAGCCCACCACTTCACCGGCCCGCACATGGAAACTGACATTCTTGATCATCTGGCGATTAGGGTCATCCGGATGGTACACATTCCAGTCCTGGACCTCCATAATCACATCCCCGATTTCGCAGTCATTTCTTTCTGGATACCGATTCTTCAGTTCCCGGCCTACCATGCCTTTGATGATGCGGTCTTCAGTAAATTCATCCCGGCCCTTGACCAATGTCTCCACTGTTTTGCCGTCCCGGATAACCGTAATGGCATCTGCCACATAACTGATCTCATTCAGTTTATGGGAGATGATGATACAGGTAATCCCCTGTTTTTTCAGTTCCAGCATAATGTCCAGCAGCTTGGCACTCTCTTCATCATTAAGAGCCGCTGTCGGCTCGTCCAGAATCAACAGTTCTACCTTTTTTGCCAGTGCCTTGGCAATTTCAATAAGCTGCTGCTTCCCGACCCCCAGAGAGTTTACGGGAGCGTTAATGTCCTCATGCTCCAGTCCCACCCTAGCTAACATTTCTTTTGCCCTGGTTCTGGTTTTTGTCCAGCTGATGACCCCCTTGACAGATTCCTGTTCATTTCCCATGAACACATTTTCCGCCACCGTCAGATATGGACTCAGCGCCAGCTCCTGATGAATGATTACAATTCCTTTTTTTTCGCTGTCTTTTATGCTGTGGAATTGCACGACCTCCCCATTGTAGATAATATCCCCCGAATAGGAGCCATGCGGGTAAATTCCTGACAATATATTCATGAGTGTGGACTTTCCTGCCCCATTTTCACCGCAGAAGGCATGGATTTCTCCCCTTTCCACCCGAACATTTACATCATCAAGGGCCTTTACACCGGAAAATTCCTTGGTAATGTGATTCATTTCCAAGATGATATCAGCCATATTTTTACTCCTTTGCCTGATTATAAAATGGGCGGCGGCTGCTGCCTCCACCCATTTTAAATAAACTGCCTTTTAATTTACTCTGCCAGCTGCTCTTCTGTGTAATATCCGCTGTCAATCAGAAGTTCCTGATAGTTGCTTGCATCAACGGCAACCGGGGTGCAAAGATAAGAAGGAACGGTAATCACATTGTTGTTGTACTGAGTTGTGTCATTGATTTCAGGCTCTGTGCCTTCAAGAACGGCCTGAACCATGGTTACACACTTCTCTGCCAGGAGACGGGTATCTTTGTAGATGGACATGGTCTGGTAGCCGGAGATAATGTTCTTTGTAGCCATCAGTTCAGCATCCTGACCGGTGATCAAAGGCCAGTCCTCGCCAAGAGTGTAGCCGGCTCCCTCAAGAGCAGCTCTTACACCATAAGCAAATCCGTCAAATGCGGTGCAGGCAATGTCCAGTTTCTCATCTGCATAGTACCCGGACAGATAGTTCTCACACCACTGCTGTGCGGTTTCCTGAGACCATCTGAGAATACAAGTGTCTTCAAAGGAGGTTCTGCCAGTTTTGCAAACCAATGTGCCATCATCCAGATAAGGCTGCAGCACTTCCATCACACCGTTGTACAGGAACAGGGCGTTGTTATCATCAGGAGAGCCCATGAAAAACTCAATGGTGTAGGATTCTCCTGCTTCAGAAGCAGCGGCCAAATCCATTTTGTCTTCAATGTATTCTCCAATGGCAGTTCCTACACCCTTGTTATCAAAGGTAGCATAGTAGGAAACAGCGTCGGTGTCCATGAGCAGACGGTCATATGCAATAACCGGAATGCCTTTGTCTTTTGCCTGCTCCAGCACGTTTACAAGTGCGGAGGAATCTACTGCTGCAATAACAAGGCAGTCAGCACCATTTGCAATCAAGTTTTCAATTTGGGAAACCTGTGCCTGTACGTCGTCTTCTGCATACTGCATATCCACTTCATAGCCCAGAGCTTCCAGCTTGGATTTCATGTTTGCGCCATCGTTGATCCATCTCTCAGAAGACTGGGTGGGCATGGCCACACCAACTTTTTTGCCGGTCCCGGAAGCAGCCGTCGTGGTTTCCGTGTCCCCGGAAGCAGCTGTTGTGGTCTCGGAGCCTGAGCTTGTGGAGCTGCTGCAACCTGTTACCATGGCCGCCGCCATGGCTGCACACAGCAGTAATGCGCCGATGAATTTCCTTTTCATACGTGTAAACCTCCTCAATAAATTGTTTGTTAGCGATCTCCCTCACTACTGAGAAAAGTATATCAAATTGCCTGTACATATTACATACAATATTCTTTCCAGTACCATGAAATTTATTTGCTTTATGTATATTTTTTTATGTGTAAGTTTGATTTTTTTGTATATTTTTTACCCAAACTCCTACTTTTCTAATATGGAATACTGTGAAAATGCAAAAAAGGAACATCTGTGCCCCTGGAAAAAGCGCAGATGTTCCTTTAAAAAAACAATTATAGTTGTATGGAGTATTCTCTGAATTGTTCTTACTATTCGTTATCTTTTGATTCCTGCTCCTCCGTGGAATCCTCCTGAATATCTCCTTCAGCCTTCTTTTGCCGCACCAGGGCCAGCACAGAAGTAACTGCCAATATAGCACCTACTCCGGAAAAAACCAAAATGGCTGCCAGCCAGAGAAAGAACATCCCCGTACCGACCGCTTCCTGTGCAGCAGAAAGCAGGGACCAGGCCAGATACACCAGATACCCTCCGCCAATGATTCGTAAAATATACTGGACCGGACTTAATTCCTTTTGTCTGAACATAATACCCCCCTTACTGCTTTTCTCTGGCAATTTTGCCAATGACTTCCGGTAAAATGACCCATTCCGCCTGCTCCATCACTCTTTTTTGCAGGGTTTGCGGCGTGTCTCCGGGCAATACCTCCACCGCCTTCTGCATCAGGATGGGGCCGGTATCCGTTCCTTCATCCACCTCATGCACTGTGGCACCCGTAATTTTCACGCCTCTGGCCAAGGCCGCCTCATGCACTTTCAATCCATAATACCCTTTCCCACAAAAAGAAGGGATTAGCGAAGGATGAATATTGATAATGCGCCCTCTGTATGCCCGAATCATTTCCGCAGGTAAAATAACCAGAAAGCCTGCCAGGACCAGCAGGTCCGGATGGCATGCATCCACTTTTTCCAGAAAAGCCTGATTAAAAGCCTCCCTGGATGGGTATTCCGAAGGTGAGACTACGCAGGTAGGAATGCCCGCTTTTCTGGCTCTTTCCAAACCATAGGCCTGAGGATTGTTGCAAAAGACCATTCCGATTCTTACCTGATCCAGTGTGCCATCCTGTATCCGGTCTATAATAGCCTGCAGATTGGTACCGCCTCCGGAGATCAATACACCGATTGTCAACATAGACGCACACCTTTCTCCCCTGCTTCAACACTGCCGATGATATGACCGGTTTCTCCGGTTTTTTCTATTGCACCAAGAACCCGGGTCACTTCTTCCGGTGCCACTGCCAGCACCATGCCAATGCCCATGTTGAAGGTGTTATACATCATCTGTTCTTCCACCTCACCCTGTTCCATCATCAGACGGAAAATGGGAGGCAGCTCATAGCTCTTCTTCTGTACCACTGCCGTCACACCCTCCGGTAGCATACGGGGAATATTCTCGTAGAATCCGCCTCCGGTGATATGACTACAGCCCTTAATGGTACAGCCTGCATCCTGCACGGCTTTTAGGACATCCACATAGATTTTGGTGGGACGAAGGAGTACATTGCCCAGGGTATCGCCCAATATTTCATAGTGGGTGTCCAGAGATTCCCTGGTCATGGGGAAGATTTTACGCACAAGAGAAAATCCGTTGGAATGCACGCCACTGGAGGCCAGACCGATGAGGACATCCCCTGGCCGAATAAAGGCACCTGTGATCAGGTTCTTTTCATCTACAATGCCCACTGCAAAGCCGGCCAGATCATACTCCTCTTCCGGGTAAAAGCCAGGCATTTCTGCTGTTTCGCCGCCAATCAGCGCTGCATGGGACTGGGCACAGCCTTCTGCCACTCCTTTTACAATGTCGGCTATTTTTTCCGGGTAGTTCTTTCCGCAGGCAATATAATCCAGGAAAAAGAGAGGTTCTCCCCCTGCACAGGCAATGTCGTTGACACACATGGCCACACAGTCAATGCCAATGGTATCGTGACGGTCCATCAGGAAGGCCAGTTTCAGCTTTGTCCCCACGCCGTCTGTTCCGGAAACCAGGGTTGGCCTTTCCATGGTCTTGAATTTTTCCATGGAAAACGCTCCGGAAAACCCTCCAATACCTGTGAGCACCTCCGTCCGCATTGTCCTGCTGATATGTTCCTTCATTAGTTCCACAGACCTGTAGCCTGCCTCAATGTCTACACCGGCCTTTTTGTAATCCATACCTGTTTCCTCCATTTTTCTCTGGCTTACTTATTTTTCAAATAGGCAGCATATCCTTCTGTTTCCAGTTTTTCCGCCTTTTTTTCCACCATTTCTTTTAACGCAATGCTGTAGGCCTCTACCTTTTCCATAATGGAAGGGTCAAAAGCCCCCAGAATTTTAGCTGCCAAAAGGCCCCCATTCTGCGCCCCGTTAATGGCCATGGTGGCCACCGGAATGCCTGGCGGCATCTGCACAATCGAATACAGGGAATCCACTCCCCCAAGTGCTTTGGTCTGTATGGGCACGCCGATGACCGGCAGTGCCGTCATGGCTGCCACCATGCCCGGCAGGTGGGCTGCTCCCCCCGCTCCTGCAATAATGACCTTGATGCCCCTCTGAACTGCCAGGGCCGCATACTCTCTCATGCGGTCAGGGGTCCGATGGGCGCTGACAATGGTACACTCATAGGGAATGTCCATCCGGTCCAGAATTTCTGCTGCCTGGGACATGACCGGCAGATCCGAGTCACTTCCCATGATGATGCCCACAATCGGTTTCATTCTGCCTCCTTATTCATAGTGCAGGGCTTCACAGGCACCCCGCACCTGATCCAATGCCTCCTGAATAGTGGATGCCGTAGCGGTCACATGTCCCATTTTTCTGCCCCTGGTCAGTTTGTCTTTTCCATAAATATGTATTTTGGCCCGGGGATACCCGTAAGCCTCTTCCAGACCTGACAGGATTCCTGCCCCATCATGATCTCCGATAATATTTTTCATGGCTGTAGGAGCCAGCAATGCTGTATCCCCCATTGGAAATCCAAGGATAGCACGAATATGCTGCTCAAACTGGGAGGTACAGCAGCCCTCAATGGTGTAATGGCCGGAATTGTGAGGTCTGGGGGCCAGTTCATTTACCAGGACATGCCCTTCCTTTGTCACAAAAAGTTCTATGCAAAGCATGCCGTAGGCGTTCACCGCCTCCACACAGGCTCTGGCCACATCCAGTGCTTCCCGGTTTGTGGATTCACCAATGGCCGCCGGCACCGTGGTCTCATCCAGAATGCTGTTTTTATGCACGTTTTCTGCCACAGGGAACAGGGTCACCTCTCCCTTCAGCCCGCGACACACCAGCACGGATATTTCTTTCTCAAAATCCACACAGGCCTCTGCCATCAAAGGCACACAGCCCGCCCCCAGAGATTCAAACACTGCTTCTACTTCCTCTGGCGTACTGATTTTGCCATTTCCTTTGCCATCATAGCCTCCGGTACAGGTCTTTAGCATGACCGGATATCCCAACGTTTCGCATACATGCCGCAACTGGGTCAGATCTTCCACTTTTAAAAACGATGGCACAGCAATGCCATGCGCCTTCAGCCATTCTTTTTGCTCCAGTTTGTTCTGGATATGGCTAAGTGTATCCGAAGACGGGTACACCGGAATCCCAAGGGCTTCTATGGCCTGCAGGGCTTTTACGCTGATATGCTCAAATTCATATGTGACCACATCTACTTGTCTGGCCAGGCGCAGCATAGCCTCCTCATCATCAAAGCCGGCCACAATGTGCCGGTCCGCAATGCCGTGGGCAGGACAATGTTCAGTAGGATCCAGAATCACAAAACGGGTATCCAGCCGTTTGCCATCCAGAATCATCATTTTCCCCAATTGACCCCCGCCAATTATACCAACCTTTTTCATGTCCTTCCCTTCTTTCTTTTACTATGGCTTATTCTACCTATAAACCTATGCCTCGTCAAGTGGCCCGTTCAATTCCTCTGTCCCCGGCAGCACAAATCGGCCTTCCCGCACGATCCAGATAGGCTCCCCATTGGCCGGCAGGACCTGGATATCCTCCAGCTCATCATAAGGCATGGTAATATCCGTGTGGCAGGCATAGTAAGCCTTTTCCGGTTCGGTTTTACGCAAAAGGGAAACTGCATTATCCCTGGCAATAATGGCCTTTCCGTCTGGGTTGTAGGTCATCTGTTCTTCCATGTGGGAATAGCAGGTATCCCCAAAAGCAAAATGAGGGCCTGTTTTCTCCGCAATCAGAATGGGAAGGACGGGAAAAATATCATATGTCTTTGCCATGTGATAGGCTGTAGTGTTGGTGCCTATGGCAAATTCACCCATGGGAAGTGTATCCTGATTCATAAGAATGTGCTCACGGACCAGTCGCCGGTTATCTTCCTCTGCGGCAAAATTTCCGCAGCCATAATCTGTCACAAAGCCATCCTCCACCTGAAACCATAAATCCTTAAAGGCATAAGTACCAATGTAAACCTGGGACACATGGAGCAGGCCGCTGGTCCCTGTCAAGGCTGGCGTGGTAAAGACCTCTCCCACCGGGATATTCACATCTGCCACGCAATTCTCAAACAGAGTGGCCTCCCCTGGCTGGGAAAGGGGCTGCAGCGCCACCCGTATATCCGTACGATTCCCTCCCCTGCCTCTGATCTGAACATAAACACCCTGATCCAGTGCATCGATCAGATGTTGTTGGATACGGGTGTACCTCTGCGGATCCAACGTGTTCAGTTCCATAGTAGCCCGAAAAATTTCCGGGAAACGGGGGCCGATTTCCGGTAGCGGAAACGCAATAATGCAGAAACTTCTTTTGGATAAATCCACATAGCGACCCCGCACCAGGATACTCTCTCTTTTAAATGCTGTCAGCACCTGCTCCTGGCGTACCGTCAGGCGCAATGCCTCCTTTTTATTAGCCAGCACCGGGGTCTTTTCTCCAAAAGTTTCCAGGTAAATAGGCCCCGCCTGGTCTGCAAGAGCCTGTCTGAAATTCCGGCAATACATGTCATACACTTCCAACTTGCGTTCCTTGAACCGTTTGCTCAAAAACAGCTGCTGGTCAAACCCGTGGTCATGGAAACACTGGGGATTTTTGGACGAGGCACTGATTCCATCCCGACTGTTTTCTCCAAACAGCGCACATTTGCTGGCTCTGTACATCACACTGGAAAGCCCCTCCTTCTCCAGCAGGCCGATGGCCGCATGGGCCACCCTCTCCATACCCACAGGATAGCAAAGAATCGCTCCCCGCTTCTCCCGAATGGAAAGTCCTGCTAGGGTATACCCTCTTAAAAAGCCTTCTACAAAGGTTGAGGCCATCTTATGAATTTCTTCCTGTGTAAGGCCATGGAGATATGCATACATCTGTCGTTCATTTTCGCCGATCCATTCTCCTGTGGCATACAACACCCTGGGATCCCCTGAAAGGGATAGTTCTGCAATCTCATGCCAGAAACCTTTTTCCATCCGGCCTTTTTCCTCCAGACGGGGTGCATAGAGCAAATCCAGGTTATCTGTACCAAATGCCTGTATG
>CAYRQT010000016.1:0-12795 GCA_964426655.1 uncultured Cuneatibacter sp.
ATGCATTGAAATATGTTATTCAGTTATCAAGGTGCATTCTGTTGGCCGTTTTTTTTATTCCGGCGACAACTTCTCAACTTTATCACATTCCCTTGAATGTGTCAAGCACTTATTTAACTTTTTTTCAGTCGCATAAGGCTTTTTAAAAAATTGTCTGAAAAATTACTTTTGTGTCCAAATATTTTCTTGGCGGCAAGAACATTTCTTACCGCAGCGAAAGCAATTCTACCACTCTGCAAGCCCTTTGTCAACTCTTTTTTTAATTCTTTTATTGAGCGGCCAGCATGGCCGGAGACAGGTTCACCTTTAGCACTTCCAGCCTCCCCTTTCTCTCTTCCAATATACATACACTGGCATTTTCCAATATAGTTTTTCCCGGCCCCATTTTTCCGCCCGTATACAAGTGCAGCAAGGCATTGATCATAGCCCCATGTGAAACAAAAACCAGCCCTTCTTTTTCTCCATGATAATCTTGCAGGTACCGTCTTATTACTCCATCCCCTCTTTTCTGCAGCATTGGAAAAGGCTCCATGCCTTTTTCTTCCGGCACATCCCAGTATCCTCCCGCTTCTTCCAATGTTTTTCCTGCCAATTGTCCGAAATCCCTTTCTATGAGAAGGGGTTCCACCATGACTGGCTCTTTCTTCTTTTCGGCTGCAATACAGTGCGCAGTATGCAGCGCCCTTTCCAAGGGACTGCTGATAACCTGGTGAACCGGCACATCCCGGAAAGCTTTTCCCACTTCCTCTGCCTGCAGCTTTCCCCTTTCATTTAAAGGGATGTCCTCCTGCCCTTGCAGACGTTTTTGTATATTCCAATCGGTTTCTCCATGACGGACCAGATAAATGTACATTTCTTTCCCCTTTTTTCATAACAATCAGGCAGAAAAAAGCGCCCAGGATTTCCTGTGCGCTTTTATGCGGTCTGCCTGTTTTCCAGAATGCTCTCTTATGCCTTTATCTTTGTTTCTACCTGAGGCTGTTCAGATGTGCAGTGTGGACATCTGGTGGCCTTTATATTAATGACGGACAAACAATACGGACACTCTTTTGTGGTAGGCGCCGGTGTCTCCTTTGGTTTTCTGTGCAAGGCATTGATGCCTTTGATCAGGAAAAACAAAGCCAACGCAATCAAAAGGAAGTTCAAAATGGCCTGCAGGAAATTCCCATAGGTCACGCTGGAATCTCCCACTGTAACCGCCAGACTGGTAAAATCCACGCCTCCAATAACCACACCAATCAATGGCATTAAAATATCATTCACCAAAGAAGTGACTATTGCCGTAAAGGCACCGCCGATAATGATACCAACTGCCATGTCAATCACATTGCCCCTGCTGATAAAGGCTTTAAATTCTTTCCACATTGCTTTTTCCTCCTTCATATATCCGGGAAAATTCACAGGTCTTCCCACCCGCCTTCATCATACACAAATCCGGCATTTTATGCAATCCCTCTCATTTTTTTTCTTGACATTTCCTGTTTTTTTCGTTAGTATAATACATATGTATCAACTATGATTTGGAGGTATTATATGAGAATAACGGCCAAAGGGCGCTACGCCATGGCAGCAACATTATACATGGCTGAAAATTACAGAGAAGGGGAATATATTACACTGATCAGCATTTCAGAAAAGCTGGGCATTTCCAAGATCTATCTGGAGCAGGTGTTTTCTCTTTTAAAGCTTAGTGGCATTGTCACTTCTATAAAAGGTGCCCAGGGCGGATATCAGCTGGCCCGGCCGGCTCGCCAGATTACTGCTTTTGACATTCTTTCATCTGTGGAAACTGCTTTGTTTGAATCTGCTGAAGAAACCCTTCCCGAAAAAGCGCCTCATATAGAAAAAGCCATGGTGGATAAGGTTTTTACACCTCTGGATATTGCCATACGGGAGAATCTGCAGGCCATCACCTTGTCAGACCTGTCAGATTATGCTACCTTGCAAAAAGGAACGGACAATTTTATGTACTTCATTTGAAAGAACGAAAAAGACGCCCAAAGAGGCGTCTTTTTCGTTTTATATGATGTATTCAATAGAATCCATAGTTCTTCTGGTTTTCTGGTTGAACAACAGCATGCACTCCCTGTCTGCTTTTTTTCCTAATGCGTAATTGGTCTTCCCTTCCTTTTCCATCAGGACAATGGGCAGACGCCGATTCATTTTAGTGGGCTGATCCCGTATAAGCTCAATCTCCTTTTCCGGGAAGGGTTTGATGCGGTAATAAGGGTCGAACAGGCATACTTTTTCTTTATCCAACGCTGTCAAAAGTACATAATGCCAGCATCCCAGCATCACTCTGGCCACCACCACGCCCCCCTGTCCCAGGCATTCAGACAGTTGACTCCCCTGGGAAAGATTCACTTCCCTGCCTTCCAGCTGTCTGCAGTATATCGGCCATTTGCGCACCTTTCCGAACTGATTCAGCCAATTGGCCAGAAAAAGCATGGCCATTCTGGTAGTGCCATTTTTATAAGCTTCCCCTTTGCGGTTATATCCATCCAGGCAATACAGCATAATGCTTTTGACCACATCCGGAGAAATTTCCCTGCGGTCAAATAAGTAATTCATCGCGTTAAGCATGGTCACCGGACCGCAATCATATTCCGTGGACTGATAGCTGAGGGGATTTTTCATATCTTGCCCCCTGTCATCAGTCCGACCACCAGCCCGGCACATTTTTCCAGCTCACTGACCGTAGTATATTCTAATGTAGAATGGACCTGGTTCATGCCGCTGGCCATGACAATGCCGGTGATTCCGTGTTCCATAAAAGTATTGTTATCGCTTCCTCCAAAGGTGTCCGTAAACTGCAGTTCCACCCCCTGTGCTCTGGCCACTCCAACCAACCGCTTCACCACCGGGTGATGCGGAGAAGTCCGATAGGCCTGGCAACCTTTTCCTGTTGCAAAAGTGTAAGAGGCTCCGTAGCGTGCCGTTACCGCCTGAAGGGTCCCTTCTATTTCACGCAGCTTTTCCAGCACCTTCTCGTGGGTCAGACTGCGCACCTCTCCACTAAAGGCCGCCTCATCAGAAACAATATTCAGGGCACGCCCTCCCCGGACCAGTGCAACATTCAAAGTGGTTTCTTCATCAATCCTTCCCTGGGGGGTTTTGCCAATCACCTCTGCCGCAATGGCAATGGCATTAATGCCTTCTTCCGGCGAAAAGCCGGCATGAGCCGCCTTTCCCTGAATTTCTACGGAAAAAGACATCACCGTAGGGGCTGCCAGTGCCACAGTCCCTACCGGGCCGCTCAGGTCAAGCACATAGGCTTCTTTTGCTTGAATCCTGCCAAAATCAAATACCTGACTGCCTTTTAGGTACACTTCTTCTGCAATGGGGAAGAGAATTTCAATAGGAGGATGGGGCAACTGATTCTCCACAACCACTTCCAATGCCTCCAGAATAGCCGCCAGCCCTGAAACATCATCCGCTCCCAGGACAGTTCTGCCGTCGCTGGTAACTTTCCCATCCGGATGGATAACTGCCTTTTTTCCTTTCCCTGGAATAACCGTATCCATGTGAGCAGAAAAAAGAATAGGCGCTCCTGGAATATTGCCAGGCAAAAAGGCATATACATTGCCAGCATTGCCGCCCTGCCCCTTTCCCGCCTCATCTTCCCAGACTTCCAGCCCCAGTCTGGTCAGCTTTTGTTTTAACACATCTGCCATTTCTCTTTCCTGAAAGGAAATGGCATCTATTTCCACCAGCTCTGCAAAAAGTGCAGTAAGCCTTTCGACATTCACTGTTTTCATCTTCATCCCTCCTGCAAAAGACCTTCCTTCTCAAAAGCCTGCCTTAAATCTTCCAGAATATCCTCAATATCTTCCAGTCCAACGCTCATGCGGAAAAATCCCTTATGGAACCGCTCCGGATAAAGGTACTGTCTTTCGTCATCCTCTCCCAGGAATACGATCAGGCTTTCATCATGTCCCAGGGATACCGCTGATGTGATTACCCGAAAATGCGATACTACACGATTGTATATATCATGATTCCCCTTAAGGCCAAAGGACAGGACGCCCCCAAATCCCTTTCCCATCTGTTTTAAAGCGATTTCATGCCCCGGATGGCTGCTTAGCCCCGGATATGCCACAAAGCTGACTCCCGGTACTGTCTCCAGATAACGGGCCACCGCCAGTGCATTCTGGTTATGCCGTTCCATACGCAATGGAAACGTCACTGCTCCACGCATGATCAGCCAGGCATTAAAGGGACTGATGACACCTCCCAGATTTACCTGGGCCTGGAAACGAATTTCATCCAAAAGGTGTTTGGCCCCGATAATGGCGCCTCCCATGGCATCCCCATGACCATTAATGTATTTTGTCAGACTTTCAATAACCAGGTCCGCTCCCAGTTCCAGAGGCCGCTGGTTATAAGGAGAAGCAAAAGTATTGTCCACAGACAACAGGGCATGGTTTTGATGCGCTATCGCCCCTATGGCCTGAATATCTGAAATGGAAAGAGTGGGATTTCCCGGTGTTTCAATGTGAACCAGTTTGGTATTGGGCCGCATAGCTCTTTTAACCGCATCCAGGTCCGTGGTATCTACTATGGAAGTTTCCACCCCGTATTTTTCATTTAACAACTGATGAAGAAGGCGGTACACCGCAATATATGTCACAGAAGAAAAGACTACGTGATCTCCCCTGTTCAGCAAGGTAAAAAACACGCCGGATAGAGCTGCCACACCGGAAGCCAGTACAATACAGTCCTCCCCACTTTCCAGGGAGGCCAGCTTTTCCTGCAGATACTTCTGGTTGCTTCCCCCGTTACGGGTATATAAATTGGTATCCGAACTGCTCCAGTTCAACGTCGATGGATCATAGGGCAGTTCATAACTGTTGGCCATGGTAATGGGCCTTTTAATGGCACCGGTCTCCCCATCCACGTCGTTTCCAGTGTGCACTGCCCGGGTCATAAAGCCAAAAGAGTCATCATATTTTCGTTTCATGGATTACCTCCTATTCCTTAACCCCCATTATATTGTGTATTTCATATATGTCAACAATGTTTTTGCGTTTTCCCTTTCTCTGGCACCTGCTGATTATGCAGGACCCCGTCAAGGGGCTTTCTGCAGAGTGGAACGCTCAAAAGAATGGTGAGTATGCCTCCCATACATAGCCACCAGACCGGCCAGTACCGGCCCATCCCTTTCACCCATCCCAGCCGCCTGTGAAGAACCATTGCCAGCATCAGAACGGGCATGTGCCAGAAATACACACCAATGGTCTTTTTCCCCAGCCCGTTAGCTTCCCCATTCTTTGATCGGGAATAGCCAGCAAAAAAGCGCCCCCCAGAAACAGCGCCAGCAGATAGGCCAGTCCCCTGTTCCAGAACTGAATTTGTTCTACAGGAATGGAAGAGTAGGGTTTCCTGCCTGTCAACAACAGTCGAAAAGGGTAAATCCAATCCAGATTAAAAATGCAAAATATCCCTCAGAACAGCAAAATTGCCCTTCCGGCCCAGGTGCTCCATTTATGCCGTTTTAGGATTTCCATCCATTTACGGGGATCACCATAGTATCCCAGCAGAAAAAAGGGAAAGAACACCAGGAAACGGGATAAAGCAAATGTGTCCTTTATGGAGGTATCATATCCGGACATCATTCCCAATAAAATACCTGCCAATAAAACATGGCTTTTCCTGGTGGTCCTCAAAAAATAAGTCAGGGTCAGATACCCGGCCAGAACGAAAAGGTACCAGGGGACAGAGGATTCCTCCAGCAGGGAAAGTCCCGCCTCCGGGTTTTCCATGCGACGAATGCCAAATTGCACCAGCTTCAGCAAAAGGCCCAGAAACACATAGCCAAATACTTTTTCCCGGGGGAATTCATCCTCCTGCCGGAAAGGCCGGGTAAAAAGGCCACTGATCATGAGAAACAAAGGCATGTGGAAGGCATATATACTGATAAAAACACTTTTGTAAAACGGCACCTCCTCTGCAAATCGATCTGAAAAATGGCCTATCACCACCAGAAGAATCAGAAAAAAGCGGACATTGTCCCAATAAGGCATCCGCTTCTTTCCCTCTTCCCATTGATTAAATTTGTCCTTGCTGCTTCTTTGCAGCATTTTCCTTACTTTCATCTTCTGTCTTTCCCAAAATCAGCTGATCAATCACACGGTCCGTGGCCCGTCCATCGGTATATGTGAAATTTTTTTCGATAAACCCATCCAGTAAACTATAATCAAATCTTTCCTCTTCCAGCGCCAGAAGCAGTTCATCAAAGGTATGCAGAATGGGGCCGGGAACGGTATCTGCATAGGGCTCGTAAAAATCCCGGCTGCCGGTATAGCTTTTTTCATCAAATGCATAAAAATACATGGGCCTTCTCAACAAAGAAAACTCATATATGACTGAGGAATAATCCGTGATCAGCACATCCACCACAAACAAAAGATCATTGATTTCCCGATAATCCGTCACATCCAGAATAACGTTCCTGTACTCTTCAGGAATATAAATTCTCTGGGTAATAAAGGGGTGCATCTTGATCATGCAGGTTGCTCCATGCTTTTTGCAAAATTCTCCCAGCTTATTCACATCCACTTTTCCAAAAGGGAAACTGGCATCTCTGGCGTTGACGCCCCGGAAGGTCGGCGCATACATGTAGACCTTCTTTGTTGTATTAAGCTGCGGATAGATTGTCTGCAGCTGCCTGATGGCATTCTCTTTATAAGTCTCATCAAAGAAAATGTCTGTCCTGGGAATGCCCACCGGATAAAATTTGCTGTCTGCAATGCCAAAGGCCTCTGCAAAATGAAGCGCCGAATGGCGGGAGCTGACCGGCACATGGGTATAACATTTATGAATGCGTGTATTAAAAGCAGGCGCCCCCGGCTTTCCCATCCGCTCCAGTCCCATGGTCTTAAAGGCACCACAGGCATGCCAGACCTGCAGAATTCTGACCCGCGCATCATAGTCCAGCTCATAAATTTCCGGATAATAGTCATCTATCAGAATGATGTCTGCCATGGCCAGATTTCGCACAAACCGAAGGGTCTTACGTACCCCTCTCTGCACGGTAATGCTTTTTTTAAAGTCCATCCGGATATCAAAATTCTGATCCAGACCTCTTTCCACCATTCTGTCGTAAATCATTTTCTCATTTCCCCCGATCTCCTCCCTGGACCCGGAAGCAAACAGCAGAATATTCCCCTTGCGGGGTGCTCTTTTCTGATAGAAACGATAGGCCATCCGAAAGGCTTTTTTCATCAGCCGTTTCTTTATTTTCTGGAAGGCTTTTCTTTTTTCCTGAAAATACTTACGGACTTTTCTTTTCAGACCTGGTGCGGATGGGAGAAGTTTATAGGTCACGGACAGAAAATAGGCACCTGTGTCTTCATCTACACGGGAAATAGCCAGAAATTGATTTCCTGTGCTTTTTTGAATTTTCAAATGAAGAGGGTTGTCCTTTTGTTCCTCCAGATTCCACTCTATATTCTCAGACAGAAAGGCTTCATAGGCATGGGTCAGGAACTTTCTTTCTACCTGCCTGCCCTCCTGGTCATAGACAAACTGATACAGTGCAGTACCGATACGTTCCACCACTGTGCTGTTTCCTGCTTCTGCATGCCCAATTTCCTCCTGCCAGGGCTCATAAAAAAAAGAGCATATTTTCCGCTGTTCATGGGCATTTCCCCATTGACGCTAAGCACATTCATGCCGATTTCAAAATGAGTTCCAGTTATGGTCACATACTGGGGAACCAGCTTCTGATCACTGCCCTTATTTACAAATCTGACCTGAAACTGCTCCGGATGTGAGCATCCTACACACTCTCCCTCCAGGTGCAAAACGATTCTTTTAAAAAAAATCCGGTCTATTCTGGCAAACGGCATCCCTTTTTCCATTTGTCCATTCCTTTCCATATTTTCCTACCTCTCCCAACTATTGCCGCAATTCCTTTTCTCCCTCCAATTTCCTTACATGGGCAAGAAGGTAACTGCCCACTCTCTCCGTGGAATGGATATCCTGCCTGAAAAAATACTGATTTTTAAACACCTCTCTTTTTTCCCGGAATAAATCCGGGCCCTGCATCGCTTCAAGCAACTCCTCCACATTGTAACAAAGTGGACCGGGCAACTCCTCTGGGAAGCGTATATAAAGCCCTCTTTTTCCCTCATAGAGTTCCAGGTCAGGGCAAAGAAAGAACATCTTACGATCCAAAAGGGCATATTCAAAGAATACACTGGAATAGTCTGTCACCAGGCAATCCGATCCCAGCATCAGTTTTGTAATGCTTTCGGAAGAAACATCCAGCACACCGGGCAATTCCGGCCTGTGCCAGTCCCGTACAAATGGGTGAGGCTTTACAAGCAATACATACCTGTCCCCAAGTCCCGAAAGAAGGCGATGGTAATCCGGCTCAGGGGGCATCTCCCCTTCCTCCCGACTTTTCCCCCGAAAAGTGGGTGCATAGAGAATGATATGTTTTTCAGCAGGGATCCCCCATTTTTCTCTTAGTTCCCTTCCTGCCATTTCCTTCTTCCCCGGATCAAACAAGTCATCGGTTCGAGGCAAACCCATGGAATAATCCAATTTTTCCCTGGGCTGGCCAAAGGCCTCCATGAATGGTTCCACTGCAGCCGGGCCGCTACATAAAATTCTGCTATAATGGGTATGAATGCGGATGTGACGCAGCAGTCCATTTCCTCCCCCATATCCAGGACGGGCGTGGTCCTCGTTAGGGGCAGCAAGAAGACTGTACCCAAATTTTTTTCCGGCTCCCGCTCCGTGCCATGTTTGCAACACCAGCGTTTCCGGTTTAGGCTCCACTGTGTACAGCGGAAAAAAATAATCGTCTACCACAAAAACTGCTGCAGTCGCCAGTGCATGCATGACGCGCATATACACCCACAGATATCCACAGAGACCCCTGATGCCCTTCTTCCCCCGATGGGTAATGATTACGGTTTCCAGATTCTCCTGCTTTTCCAGCCATTTTTGCAGACAGGCCAGATTGCCCTGCAAAGTATTACCGGAAAGTGTGGCCAGCACAATTTTATTCTGAACCGGCAGGCAGTAAAAAACGGAAAACCACATTCTGCAGAAAAGCTTTCTTAAAATTGTCTGCAAAGATGCCTCCTTATAATACCTTAATATCAAAATCCATTTTCACAAGCCCCGTCCCCAGGAATCTGTCCCCGGAAACGTAAAAAGATCTTTTGTTAAAGAAGGCTTTGTGAAACCCGGCCATATTGTTCCACAATTCTCCCGAAATTCTCCATTCTCCCGGCAACAACCCTGGGGAATGAATTCTAAGCTTGAAATGATGCCGCCCCACCTCATGGGGGAGCGCCTGATTTTGTCCCTGTTTATCTGCACCAAAAATCTGTATCCCTTCCGCATCATATATGGTAAAGGCACAGATCAGCCCGGGGATTTCCCTTTTCACCTCATAGACCACATCTGCAAAAATATCTTCCCCCACCTCAAATCCTTTAACGGTTTCTCCTCTGGCATTTACCAGTCTGGACCTATGGACCTGAACAATATCTGTTTTTTCCAGAGGGTCATCTGTCCGTGTTGCATATTCCCTCTGTCCCCCCCATCTTTCCTTTTTTGTTCTTTCAAGAATGCTTCATAGGCCTGCACAACGGACCCGGTATTTCCCTGTGCCTTCAATTCTCCCTTGTGCATCCAGATGGCACTGGTGCAAAACGCTTTTATGGTAAACAGTGAATGGCTAACAAACAAAATGGTTTTTCCCTGTTTTCGAAATTCTTCCATTTTCTGCAGGCATTTTAACCGAAAAGCCTCATCTCCCACAGCCAGCACCTCATCTACCACCAAAATGTCCGGATCCACATGGACACTGATGGCAAAGCCAAGCCGGGATTTCATTCCACTGGAATAGGTTCGCACCGGCTGATCGATATACTCTCCAATATCAGCAAAGGCCCTAATCATGGGCAACCGTCTTTCCACTTCTTTTTTGGGTATATTCATCACGGCTGCCTTGAGGTAAATGTTTTCCATCCCTGTCAATTCCCCGTCAAATCCGGAAGTCAATTCCAGCATGGCCACGATTCTGCCATCTGCACGGATGGTTCCTTCTGTGGGGGTCGTGACTCCGGTAATCATCTTCAGCAAAGTTGACTTTCCCGAACCATTTACGCCCACCAGCCCCAGGGTTTCTCCCTTTGGCACATTAAAGGAAACATTGCGCACTGCCGAAAAAGACTTATTGGGAATTCTGGGGAAGAACACCTGAAGCACCCGATGATAGGCTTTTCGATAGATTTTATATGTTTTTGTCACATGCAGGACTGAAACTGCCAGTTCTCTTCCATCCATTTCTTTTCCCCTATAAAACATCTGCAAAATCTTTGGAAAGCTTACCGAACAACCCAGCGGTGAACAGGCTTAGCAGGCACATGATCCCCAGAAAATATAAGGTATACCGGGATTCCAGAAACCACTTTCCTTCCACGAACATATTTCTATACCCCTCAACAAAATAATAAAAAGGGTTGAGTTTTAAAAGCCGCTGCCCCAGTCCTGGCAGAGTCTTGATATTCCACAAAATGGGTGTCATCCAGAACAGGACTGTCAGGACAGATTTGATGAGATGTTCAAAATCACGGCTGAAAGTACTTAGCGTGGAAATCAGCATGCAAATGATTGCATTAAACCAGAAAAAGGTCAGAAGATAATAAGGCAGCTGCAACCAGTATATTGTGGGGCCATATCCTGTAAGCGAAAAAAGAAGTATCATCAATCCAACCAGGAATAGATGAGGAATCATATAGCTGATTACGGAAAAAACAGGAATGGTGCTGACCGGAAAAACCATTTTAGTAATCAAATGACTGTTTTTCCGCAGACAGCTCACCCCCTGAGAAAGAGTTTCCGAAAAAAAGAACCATGGCAGGATACCTGGAATCAGCCAAATAATATAGGGAATACCGCTATCTAACGGTTTTCCCCCCGAATGCCCACTTCTATACCGAACCAATATACCGCAATAAAAAGCACGGGGCGTACCACAGACCAGGCCAGCCCCAGAAAAGAACCGCTGTAACGCTTTTTCAGTTCATTTCCGGCCATACGCAAGGTCTGATCCCCATGCTTTATGTTTTCTGTTACTATAGCTTTCAACTCCTTTACGGCCTGCATGCCAAAACCTCCTGCAGATAGGATGACACCTCCCCATCATTGACCACCAGCTGGTGAATAAAAGCCGCCACCCGCTCTCCGTTATGCCCATCCAGATTCCCGAACTGTTTCTTAATAAAAGCCTCATATTTCTGATCTGTAATGGGGGGCATTTCCATTTGCCACTCTAACAGCTCATCCATGTTGTGGCAAAGTGTTCCCACACATTCCTTTTCAAAATTGAAATAAAACCCTGGTTTCTTTTTATACTGTTTCAGATCTGGCGTAAGAAGTGCCATGGGCCGTCCCAAGACAGCAAATTCAATAATAGAAGAGGAATAATCTGTAATAAATGCATCTGCCAGTGCCAGCCAGGGATTAATGTCCTCTTTTGCGTCCAGGCAGATGTCACATCCTTCCAAAACAGAGCTTTTCAACATTGGATGTGGCTTAAAGACCAGTATCCAGTCATCCGGCAGTTTTTGACGGCAAAGCCTTGCCTCCAGATACAACTCCTCATGCTTATGAACTCCATTCCCCCTAAATGTAGGGGCATATAGTAATACCCGCTTCCCTTTAAGCAAAGGAAACCGTTTCCTGAGCAGTTCACTGCTTTTATCCATTTCAGCCTGTTGCAGAAAAAAATCCATCCTGGGTGCCCCAAGCGGCACCACCCTGTCTCTTGGGGTTCTAAAAGCCAAAGCATAACAATCTGCCGCAAAGGAAGAACTGGCAATGACCCAGTCATAATTTTTGTGAAGGAATCTATACTCTGTACTTCCAGGTTTCAGGGTGCTGTATCCAAAACGTTTCATAGCCCCTGCCGCATGCCAGACCTGAACCACCTGTGTTTCTTCTCTGTGCCGCACTGCATGAACTGGAAAGAAAGCATTGTCTACTATAATGACTTTTGCAGTGGCAAAATGCCATGTGGAATACCCCAGGTAGATACCATACAACAATTTTCCCACTGGTGACTACCGATAAGTCCTAAGCAACAGTTTAAAATGAATGTCAGGATCTTTTCTGCAGGCCTGATAGATGTACTTTAGGTTTCCTGAGAGCACATCCGTCCTGGGAGAAGCTAACACTACCTTATTTTTTCTAACCGGAAAGAAGCAAGCCAGAAAATAAATGATCTGAATATATATCTTCGCCAGAATATATTCTGCATATTTCATTTTTACTCCTGTCTACCCCTACGTCTTAAGCCCTTTATGTGGTCTCATCCTCACTTTCCATTTTAAGGATGACTTCTGCAAGCTGTATATCCAGGGGATAAGTCACTTTTATGTTCTTAGTGTCTCCTTCAACAATCACCACTTTTTCTCCCTTTAACAGCATAATTTTACAGGCATCCGTAAGGGACGCTCTTTCCTGTTGGGAAAGGGCCATATAATACCTGCGCAACCCTGTTCCCCGAAAAGTCTGGGGTGTCTGGCTGTAATACAGACTGGTCCTGTCAGGGATGTCCTCCACTGTCCTGCCATCCCTGCTGCTGGCAATGGTATCTACCGCCGGAATCAGGGTATCTACCGCTGCTGCCGAAGCGGCCAGCCGAATATGCGCCTGAATAATAGACGCTCGCACAAAAGGGCGGGCCACATCATGGGTCACCAGAATAATGCTGCGCCCCGAGTCACTCCATTTGCGTAATAACGCAACCAACTGCATTTTCGACGCAGC
>CAYRQT010000016.1:12805-21871 GCA_964426655.1 uncultured Cuneatibacter sp.
GTCACCAGAATACTTTCTTCATTCAGATGTCCCTCCTGCTGTAAATATGCCATCCCTTGCATGATGGTGTCATTCCGGGTCTCTCCCCCCTGCAACACACGCAGGTGACGTACACTGGGAAAATATACATCCAGAATTTCTTTTGTTTTTTCTTCCCATCCTCCGGGGACCAGCAGTAAAATCTCCCGAAAGTCTTTGATCTTAAGGAATCGGGCAACCGTATGCACAAAGAGGGGCCGTTTCCCAATTTGAATAAATTGCTTGGGCACTTCTGCATTGCCCATACGGTTTCCCATACCTCCTGCCAAAAGCAAAGCGTATACATTTGTGTTCATTTGTGTTCATCTCCATTATTCCGTTGCAAATATAGTGCTCTGCAGACGGGAAATGGTTTCTGCAAAATTAGGCACCAGAAGGCCGGAAATGTTGCCGATGGACATGGAACTGTACAGACCATCATATGGAATTCTGTCTTGCAAAATGTCATATTGCAGATAAGTAGGTACATTCAGCAGTAAATTGGCAAATGTGTCTCCCGGAATATTGTGAGTGGTATAGGCAGCCACCGTCTGCAGCACCTCATTCGCCTGGGTCACAGACATTTGCTGCATTTTGGCAAACAGAGCCTGCAACACAATCCTCTGCCTCTGGGTTCTGGCATAATCACTGCCCACATACCGATTTCTGGCGTAAGCCAGCACCTGTTTCCCGTTAAACTGATAGGTTCCGCCGCCGCTTAATGTATCTGTATTCACATCCACACCGGAAAAATACAGCTTGTTTAATTCTTTGATATATTTATTCATGACCCTGGCTTCATCCGTTACAGTCAGCTGGAGACCTCCGAAAGTATCCACAATGCTCATAAAAGCGTTGAAATTTACGGAAACGTAATAGTCGATATCCACTTTGTAATTGCTTTCAATGGTCTGCACCAGCAGCGGACCGCCCCCTACTGCATGAGCATAATTTAGCTTATTAACTCCGTACCCTGGTACCACTGCATAGGAATCCCGCATAAAAGAAGTCATGTAAATGGTCTTTGTTTTGGTATTGATGGAAACCAGAATCACCGCATCCGAGTTGCCGTTCCAGTTATCCTGACGCACATCCCGTCCAATCAGCAGGATGTTGGTAACATAAGATTCGCTCCGCACATCCAGATCGCTGACACTGTCCAGGTCATTGGAAATGTCTGCCAGCTGGGATTCATTGGCCTCAGGTGCCGCCGATTCGGTCACATCCACCACGCCGTCCCCGTCAATATCATACTCCAGATACCCATCACTGTTGGGGGTTTCCCCCTCTTCTGTATAATCACTGTAAATGGTCACCTCTTCATCGCTCAGATAGGAGCTTTTCCAGAAGCCATGCAGATACACATAAAGAAACACACACACCCCCACAACAAACAGCCCTACCGTTGCCCCAAGGGCAATCAGCACATTGCGGCGGATTTTCTGCCCCCGGGTCAGCACTTTCTTCTTTTTTCCGTTTGTGGCTTTCTCAGGTTTTTTCCGGGCTACCTTTGTCTTTTTCCCCTTGTTTTCCATGGCCATTCCTTCCTTCGCATCTGCCTTGGCAAATTTGCTATCGCATTATATACCCTTGCTATTGGATTGTCAACAAAAAGGCTTTTACACATTTTCTAAAGCCTTCTCTGCCTGCAAAGGTGTCTTTAAATACCCCTGCATCTGCCAAAACCTTTTCAAAAACCCGGCCCACTTCCTGGCGCAGAATTTCCTCCCCTGTTTCTTTTGAAAAATCCGGGTGATTCTTAAGCAGTTCCTCCGCCCAGGGTCTGTGAATTTCCAGTTCAGGATGACTCTCAAAAGTAGAAATGCCCAGGAGTACCTCTTTAAGATCAGCCAGTTCCGTTTTCAGGCGCGCCGGCAGGATGGCCACGCCCATCACTTCAATTAACCCTATGTTTTCCTTTTTGATGTGATGCAACGGAGCGTGGGGATGGAAAATCCCCAAAGGATGCTCCGGGGTAGTACGATTATTGCGCAGTACCAGATCCAGTTCCCAGACGCCCTCTTTTTTCCTGGCAATGGGGGTAATGGTATTGTGGGGTTCTCCCTCGCTAAAGGCCAGAATTTCCTGAGAAATATCCGAGTATTCCCGCCAGAATTTTAAAAGGCGAGTAGCCAGGGCCGTTATGCTCTGCCTTTTTTTTCCCCTTAGCCGTATAACGGCCATGGGCCAGTGGACAATTCCCATTTCCACATCCGATATCCCTGGAACGGAGAAGGCCTCATCCATCGCCGCCTTTGCCATGGGAAATTCATAGGCCCCTCCCTGGAAATGCTCATGTGTCAGAATGGAGCCTCCCACAATGGGAAGATCTGCGTTGGATCCCAGAATATAATGAGGAAACAGCTCCACAAAATCAAATAATTTTTCAAAGGTGGAGGGATTGATGGTCATGGGGCTATGTTTATAGGAGAAGACGATGCAATGCTCATTGTAATACACATAGGGAGAATACTGAAAGCCCCATTCTTCCCCCTGCAGTTTCACAGGGATGATCCGGTGGTTCTGACGAGCTGGAAATCCGGTATGTCCTGCATACCCCACACATTCCTTACAGAGCAGGCACGCCGGGTATCCACCCTGAGGCTGCAGTTTAGCAGCGGCTATGGCCTTTGGATCTTTTTCCGGTTTGGATAAATTGATGGTAATATCCATTTCTCCATAAGGAGTGAAACTGACCCAGTGTTCATCCCGGACAATGCGATACGAACGGATATAATCTGTGGCCTGGCTAAACCCATAATACCAGTCTGTGGCAGCCTTAGCCCCCTTTGTCCGATACAACTCATAAAACCGAGTCGCTACCTGAGAAGGCAGCGGTGTAATGGCCCCCATACATCCGGTGTCCCACAGATCCCGAAAAGCCACGGAGTCGTGCTCTAAAAGCCCCTTTTCAGCTGCCAGGTCATTGAGTTCCTTCAGAATTTCCTCAAGACTTCGCTCAGCTGCCTCCTCTGCAGGCTGCTCTAAAAAAGATTCTCCTTTATACCTGTATCGCTCATAAATTCGATTTCTTGCATAATCTGCATCTTCTGCTGCCAGCACCCCTTTCCGAATGCCATATGCCAGCAATGCCTCTGTCGCTTCCTGTAATCTCTCCGCCATTTTACCACACCTGTTTTCTGTTTTTTTGGGGAAAAAAGCCCAAATGATAGGCCTATTATAAGTAACCCCTGTGCAAAAAGCAATCATCCCTCCCGATATTTCATGAAAATTTCATGTCCTTTTACCTTTCCCGCTTGTGCTTCACCCAAAATAGAATTAAAATAAATTCAGAGGATGAACAAACTTCTGCTTTTTATCTGTGGCCAGATTCCATCAAAGGCTGACGCACCTGCAAGGAGGGCGAAAATCATGAGAAAAAGAATGCTAAAATGCCTGGAAACTTATAAAAAAATAACAGAAAGTCCTCCTTCTGCTGAAGAACTTCCTGCCATACTCCGTGAATTATTAATCCAGATCCGTTTTTTTCAGCATGAACGGCTGATTCACCTGATGGTAACCCTTTTTTTTGGGATTCTCGTACTGGCCTGCACCTTGCTGCTGACCGTTTCTTTCAGCCTGCCCATTTCCCTGCTAATGCTTCTGTCCCTGATTCTGCTAATTCCCTATATTCGCCACTACTATCTCCTGGAAAATGGCACACAAAAGCTATATGTCTATTATGATCTTCTGTCCGCTGCGGCCCAATCATCAGCCCCTAATCAAGGCTACGCATCTTTTTTAAATGCTCCAGACATGTCTGATAAAATTGAAGACGGGTCCCATCACTAACGCTGTGCCCACTTTCAAAAAACAGCGTCTTCCCACCCCCTGACATTTCTTCCTTTACAGCTGGACATTGTCTGGCCAGCTGTTGCAAGGTCCCCTCTACTCCGTCTACGAACCGAATGGTTTTTGGCAGTATTTTTCGCATGGCTTCCTTGAAATAATTAAAATGAGTACACCCCAGAACCAGATCCTGATACTTACCCATCTGGAAAGGGGAAAAAGCCTGTCTCAGGTAAGACTCCACCTCATCTCCTGAAAACACTCCCCTTTCTCCCAATTCCACCAGCCCCGGAAGCGGAAGGGCATCTGCCACATGTTCCTCATCATAACGCAGCAGAAGGTTTCTGAATTTTTCCTCTCGAAGCGTCAGCGGTGTGGCGGTCACCAGAACCCGGTAAGGTTTTACCACCTCATGCAGGGCCGGTTTTACTGCAGGTTCCATGCCGATTACTGGAATAGAGAGTTTCTCCCGCAAAAGTTCGATTGCCACACTGGTAGCCGTATTACAGGCTACCACAAGAACCTCTATCCCCTGTTCTGCCAGGAAGGCGGCCCCTTCCATTACATATCCCTGAATCTCCTCTTTTGGCTTCACACCATAGGGCACATGTGCTGTGTCCGCATAATACAGCCAGGTATGGCCTTTAAATCCGGCTCTCCCAGCTTCCAATAGTGTAAGGCCTCCTATTCCTGAATCCATTACGCCAATCTTCATTTTCTTCTCCCTGCGTCTCCCTGCCATCCTGCCTGCCGGAAGCAATTCTGTTCTCCATTATAATCGGATGTTGTTTTTTTCGCAACCTCCCGCCTGAATACTGCCTTCCTGGGATTTTTGCACAAAAAGGCCCGGACAAACGCCCGGACCTTTTCGCATAGGATAATCGATATATGGGAAAGAGAAAACTCTCTATTCGGCAGCATCTACGGAAATCAAGCCTACGCTCTCAACAATTTCCTTTCCTTCATCAGAGTAAAGATAGTCAAAGAATGCCTGTACGGTTTCGCTCTGCTCAGAGATTGCACCATTGGTAGCCATTACAAAAGGACGGCTCAGGATATAAGAACCGGCTTTGATGTTATCCACGGTGGGAGCCACATCATCCAGAGAAACAGCCACTACAGTATCATCCAGAACATCCAGAGATACATAGCCAATGGCACCACTGGTAGAAGCCACTTTTGCAACAACTGCACCAGTATTATCCAGTTCATTAGAAGCCACTACCTGATCTTCAATTTCCAGAAGTTCTTCAAAAGCAGCTCTTGTACCGGAACCTGCTTCACGTGCTACAACAACAATGGGATCATCATTTCCGCCAACTTCACTCCAGTTTGTGATCTCTCCCTTATAAATGCTGATCAGCTGATCCTTGGTCAGATTAGTCACAGGATTGGAAGGATTGACAACTACTGCAATACCATCGATAGCAACGATGTTTTCAACCAGCCCTTTTTCCAGCTCAGTATCCTTCAAGGCACGGGAAGCATTTCCAATGTCTACCGTTTTATTGCTGACAGCCTCAATTCCTGCACCGGATCCGATGTACTCTGCATTAATGGTTACGCCATATTTGTTCTTATAATCTTCAGCTAAAACATTTACCAGTTTTTCCATGGAAGTTGATCCAGCCATGGAGATGGTTCCACCGGTAGAAGCTGCTGTAGTTGTCTCCTCTGCTTCTTCCGTTGTGGTTTCTTCCTCTCCTGCGGTTGTGGTGGTCTCTGCTGCAGTCGTGGTTTCTGCTGCTGTAGTTGCAGAATCAGATCCCTGTGCACAACCAGCAGCAAAAGCCATTAACCCAAATAATAAAGTGCCCAAAACTAGTGATTTTGCAATAAGCTTGCTTTTCTTCATAAATTCCTCCTTGCCATTTCATGGCATGCTGCCTTTTCGGCCTTCTTATTTATCAAAAACGGCTATTGCCGTTTTCTTCAATGATTAAAGGATACGGATATCATTGACTTCTCCCGTGGCCTGGAAAGTGCTCCACTCACAGATGTTCACGGCGTGATCTCCAATCCTCTCCAGATACTTCCCAATCATGAGAAGATCCAGGCAAATGTCTGCATTCTCTTTATCCTCTTTCAAGGCGGTAATCAATTCCTGCTTCACATTTTCAAACAAATCATCTACCACATCATCCCTCTGAATGATGCTTTCTGCTGCTTTCAGGTTCTGATCAATAAAGCAGGCCAATGCTTCCATAACCATCTCTTTTGACGTGAGGAGCATTTTGGCAATATCAGGAATTTTGTGGTATAAGTTGTTGTTAGGCATACGCCCAATGATTTCTGCAATATCAGCAGCATGATCACCAATGCGTTCCATGTCCGTAACAACTTTTAAAGCGGCAGATACATTTCGCAAATCTTTTGCCACCGGCTGCTGTTTTAAAATCAAACTCAGGCACCGGGACTCAATATGTTTTTCTTTATCGTTGATGGCCCGATCTCCCTGGATAATATCCGTGATCGTTGCTCCATCCAAACCTTCAAATGCTACGCTGACTTTATTCAATGCTTCTTCGATCATTGTACCCATCTGATTCAGCTCAAATCTCAGCTCAGCCAGTTCTTTTTCATAATGCATTCTTGTAGGTGTCATTTTTTTCTCCTTCGCACGCGGTGCAGCATCAGCCAAACCGCCCAGTGACATAATCTTCCGTACGGGAATCCTTTGGTCTAGCAAAGATATTTTCCGTGCTGTCAAACTCTACTACCTCTCCCAAAAGAAAGAATGCTGTATCGTCGGAAATTCTGGTGGCCTGCTGCATGTTATGTGTAACAATGACAATACTCACCTTCTTTTTCATGTCCTCCATCAGCTCTTCAATTTTCAACGTAGATATGGGGTCCAGTGCCGATGTGGGCTCATCCATCAAAATCACTTCCGGATGAACAGCCAGGCTTCTTGCAATGCACAGTCTTTGCTGCTGCCCGCCAGAAAGGCCCAGTGCCGGCTTTTTCAGTCGATCCTTCACTTCTTCCCAGATGGCTGCCCCCTTCAGACTCTCTTCCACAATTCCATCCAGGATTTCCTTTTTATGAACGCCGTGCAACCTTGGTCCATAAGCCACATTGTCATATATGCTCATTGGAAAAGGATTGGGCTGCTGAAAAACCATTCCCACCTTTTTCCTCAAAATGGTCACATCTACCCGGGGATCATAAATGTTTTCATTGTCCAGGAAAACCTGGCCTTCTATTTTTACACTGCTCACATAATCATTCATGCGATTTAAGGTCTTTAAAAATGTAGATTTCCCGCAACCAGAAGGGCCGATCAGCGCTGTAATGGTATTTTTGCGGATCTCCATATTAACATCTTTTAATGCATGATTTTCTCCGTAATGCAAATGCAAGTGTTCAGAACGAATTACAATATCTTCTGCCATGTGAACTCCTTTATTGATGACTTTTTTTCCTGGTCAGCATTTTCGTCAGCATGTTGATACCAAGAACCAATATTAATAACACTGTAGCAATGGCAAAAGCTTCATCATATTGCGCTTTCGACATGGACAGATATAATTGTACGGTCAGTGTCCCGCCAGGCTGTAGAATTTTTTCCAGATAACCAACGCCCCATTTCCCTGCCTCTGCCAAAAGAAAACCACTGCCCGAGGTAAAAAGCAGAGCAGCAGATTCGCCTACAATACGTCCCACTGCGAGGATAATTCCCGTAACAATACCAGGCATGGCATTGGGAATCAGTATCGTCCGAATCATATACCACTTTCCGGTACCAAGTCCCAGGGCACCTGTCCGATACCCATCCGGCACTGTTTTCAGGCTTTCCTGCGTATTTCTGGTAATCAGGGGGAGCACCATAAAACTAAGCGTCAAGGCTCCGGTGAGGATGGAATATCCCAGGCCTAGAACCGTTCCAAAGAAAATCATACCGAACAAACCATATACAATGGAAGGAATCCCGGCAAGTGTCTCCGTTGTAAACTCTATAATCCGCAATAGGCGGCTTTCTTTGGCATATTCATTGAGATATATGGCCGCCCCCACACCCATGGGCGTAACGATCAGCAAAGTGATGACGATGATATACAACGTATTGACAATGTTGCCTGCAATACCAAATGTCCCTTTCAGAGCACTGGGAACCGTTGTGAGGAAGGACCAGGTAATATTGGGAAGTCCCCGGACCATCACATACCCCAGAATTCCAACTAGGAGCAGGATCACCACTGCACCGGAAAAATAGATTAAAATACTCCAGATAAAATCTGACAGGCGAAACCGCTTCCCGTATAGGGACTCTTTTTTCTGGTTAATCATTTTCTCCCCCCCCCTTCTTGATGATCCGGTTCAAAAGTCCATTGATCAGCATGATGAAGATGAAGAGAATCAGGCCTATGGTAAAGAGGGCATTTCGGTGAGTGCTGCCCACCTCAGCATAGGACATTTCACTGACAATGGCTGTTGTCAGGAAACGAACGGAATTAAAGGGTAAAGGAATATTGACCACATTCCCGGATGCCAGACTGATGGCCATGGCCTCTCCCATGGCTCGTCCCACTCCCAGAACCACACCGCTTAAAATCCCGGATCTGGCTGCAGGAAGTACTGTTTTAAAAATAGTCTGAATTTTGGAGGCTCCCAGACCATTTGATGCCATGAGAAGATTTTCCGGCACCGCTTCTATGGCAGAAAGGCTTACGTTAACCACCGTAGGCAAAATCATCACCGCCAGAATAATAATGGCACTCAGCAGGTTTGCGCCGCCGGTGTAACGATGCCCTGTGGTGTTTCTGAAAATCATTATTTCCAGTTTGTACATTAAAGGGTTCAGAATTAAAAGTCCCAGCAGACCGTAAATAACAGATGGAATGCCGGCCAACAGCTCTACGGCAGGCCTTGTCACCTTTGCCAACGGCTTAGGTGCAATTTTCGCAATGAACACCGCAGTCAGAACACTGATTGGTACGCCAATGACGATGGCGGACAGGGTTCCCACCAAGGAGGTGAGAATGATATACAGAATGCCATAAGACGGGTCTGCCGCGGTAGGGGCCCATTTGGTCCCAAAGAGCATTTCCAGAATGCCCACCTGAAACAAGGCAGGGGTTCCGCTGATGAACATGTACAGGGTAATGGCCACCACCGCAGCTACCGCACTGATGCCACATACAAAAAATACAATGCTGGCAATTCTTTCCACCAGCCGGGCCGCATTTCGCTTCCCTCCATACTGTGTCAGTTCTCCCATGTGTACTCCATTTCCTAAAGTATCTCTTATCCTATTTC
>CAYRQT010000016.1:21881-34497 GCA_964426655.1 uncultured Cuneatibacter sp.
TAACAAAGGGCTATCTGTTTACTCTATCAGCGTCGACTATAGTTTATGTAAAATCCATGTAAAGAACCCCCGCTCCTTAGGTGACTACATTTCATCACCCCTGGAGCGGGGGCCTTTTTATTTATTTTTGTTTCCTATTCATTTATCAGCTTTTCTCTACAAACAGAAATTGGCATTAGTGTCTGCGTCTTTTTTCCCAAACCATCAGCCCCATAAAACTACCAAAGGCCAGCAGCCCCATATACATTAGCGGGGCATCTTCTCTCCCCGTTTCTGGAGATGTACCCAATTCTGTATTGCCATCCTCTGCGGCAGTGGTCTCTGCGGCAGTGGTCTCTGCGGCAGTGGTCTCTGCGGCAGTGGTCTCTGTTTCATTGGATTCCAGTGTACTCTCTTCTACTATCGTGTTCTCTTCTGTTGGAACTGGTTCCCAGACAGCTGTGTACACCACGTTTTCCGTCACTTGATCCGCTATCTCCTTATCCCATCCCACAAAAGTATATCCATCTAAAGTGGGGATCCCGTCAGGAAATTCAGGCGTTAAGTCACCATAAGACAACTCCGAAAAAGTCATTTCTTCAAATGCGCTATTGTCCATTCCGTCTCTGTAGATGACCTGATAGCTCTCTTGCTGTGCAAACACACCTGTGTACAAGAATTTAGACTGGAAGCCTTTATTCGTCGGTATTTTGAACACCACGTCCAGTTCCACCGTTTCATCCGGAGCCAGATTACCTAGCCTTACCATCGCAACTGTATCCTCGGCAGATTCCTGTGCATATCCATTAACCGGTTCTTCAACTTCTTCGACCTCTTCTTCGCCTTCTTCCTTTGTCCATAATACTTCAGATAAAGCCCCATCCAGCAGGCCCTTATATTGCATGCTTCCACGGGTAGGATAACTGATTTCGTAAATGTCTGAAATCAATTCTACAGAGCGGTACTCCACATTTCCTGATTCTGTATCAAAAGCCCAGGCGCAGGCCTCATTATCCCAATCCCCCGGATATGCAATATCGGATTTGGGAGAGGAATACATAAAGGGGGCAAATATCTTAAAATCGTTCAGATAAACCCCTGTGTGATTTGCGATTGTCAAACGATACGTCAAGATCCTGACTCCATCCAAATCAACCCGGGACTGATATTCCCAGGATAATTCCACACCTGTAATTCCTTTCGTCGAAAACATAATTTCCTGATCCAGAACCAATTCTGCGGAAGGATCATTATACACGTGTTCGTAGTCCGCTGTTATGGCCTGTGCTTTCCCCGGGATCATAATGAATAGGGCTGTCAGAACTGTCAGCAATATTATTTTGACATTTTTCATGCAGGTCTATGCCTCCTATATCAGCTGTATTATCTTCCCACACCGAAACCCGCATGCCACTTCCCTCTGTTTCCCCCTTCCTCCTCCCCACATTATATAACTTTTTTATAACAAATTCAACAAAGCTTTTATTTGTATCTATTTTTTTTCTACATTTGTTGCATCCTTCTTTTTTCTTTTGGAAAAAAAATGCTGCAAAATCAACGAGACAACTGATTTTGCAGCACTTATGAATGCAACTCTTTTTTCTCCTGAAAGGAGCAATTATTTGTTTTTCTTATTATATGATATCCAGAGGACTGCCAGAATTCCTATACTGCCCGCAATTACCAGGCCCATGACCAGATAAAACCCGCCATTAAGGGGAGCTTCTGTTTCCACCGGCAGGCTTTCCAGAGGAACCGCTTCCTGCGTCGTTTCCTCTATCGTCTCCTGCGTAGTGAGCTCCTGCACAGTGACCTCCTGCAAAGTGCTCTCCCAGACAGTTGTCTCCTGCAAAGTGCTCTCCTGTGCTGTTGTTTCTGCCGCCGCATCTGTTTGCGCTGTTTCCGCTATCTGGGTAGTTTCAGCAGCCAAAGAAACACTCTCTGTCGTTTCTCCGTTTTCTGCCCCTGTTTCCACCGGGGTGAGATTTTTGGCAATATACTCTAGTAATTGCCCATAGAGCGCAAAATGAGCAGCTGCCCGGCCAGGAAACAGGGCTTTTATGTTCTCCAGCGTATCACCCACCGTGTGCATAATTTTTCCATTTTCCACCCTTTCATCTGCGGTCTGATAGGTAAAGGGATATCGGATATCTTCTCTGTCAATGTAATGTCCGGCCTCCAGATACAGATAGGGAATGCCAGCTGCCGCAAAATACTGCTGATCCGAATTCGTGCTTCTGGTGGGGCTGGGAATACCGGCAACATCCGGATGGGTTGTCACGGCCAGCCCCAGGTCCTGGGCCCGGGACATGGCATATTGATACAACCACAATCCGGATATGGTACCATCGGCTTCTACCACACCCCCATGGAGAAAACAATTGTCTCCGGCAGCAATGCTGTCAATATTAATCATCCCGATTAGACGGGAAAGACCTTCCTCTCCGATGCCCTCCACATAGGCTTTGGAACCAACCATCCCAGGTTCTTCCGCACCAAAGAACACTATGCGAATACTGCAGGGGGGCTCTGCAGTAGCCAGTACTTTGGCCATGGCCAGCAATAGGGCGGTTCCTGAGGCATTGTCATCTGCCCCTTGTGTAGCCACACTATCGTAATGTGCCCCAATCAGAATCTCTTTTTCGCTCTCCCCTGCCTTCAGGCACTGGATGTTGCGGCTTTCCATCCCTTCATATGTAAAGGTCTGGATATTTACCGCATAACCTGCTGCAGTCAGTTCCTGAATCAGGAAATCTCCCATGGCCCACTCCTGGGCAGAGCCTGCAGTTCTGTTTCCGTATGCCGTGGTAATGCTGCTCCAGTATGCATACGCCATATCCCCTGTTGTCTGGGCCTGGACGCTCTCTGCATTTCCACCCAGAAACAGCATCAACAGAATCAGAATCCCCCATATTCCTGTTTTTCTTTTCATCTTGTTCTCCTACATCCAAAACTGCACCAGGCTGCGTATTCTCTGATACCAGTAAAGACCCAGCTCATTCTGGTAATACATATTGTATCCTGTTGGATACCGTTGAAAAATAGAAGCCATGTTGGCCACAATGGAAAGAACCATACAGGCTATCATGAGCCGGATCAGCCATTTGCGCAGCATCCCCAGAGGAATCTTTTCCATAATGTAAAAGATGATTGCAAACGACAAAAGCAACAGGGGCCAGGCAAAATCCAGATTATATCGCATGGCGTGCCCGCTTTCCCAGGTCATGGCTATAATGGACACCGGAACAAGCAACCCCGGGCCCGCTGCCAGAATACCCCATTTCACCAAATGCTTCTTTTTCAGCCCCTTTCCCAACCCCGGAATATAAAACAGAGAAAACAGGGGCAACGCCCGCCAAAACAGCCCAAAAGCTGTGCGGCTTTCAAAATAATAATAGCCATTTAACTGCCAGTAATCCAGATTCGGGTGAAAAAAGGGAAAGGTGCTATTGATTTCCGGGATAGAAAACAAAAAGGTCCATAGGCTGAGCCAGATCAGTTTCCCATAGGGGATGGTCTGGGTAAAGTCGTTGATGGTTAATGAATACTGTATGCCAAATTCCAAAACAGATCCAAAGCGCAGATAATTGTACAGCATCTGCAGTCCTCCAAAAAGCACATAGGGAATGGCCCCCAGGAAAAGGATCCGAACCTTTTCCCCCAAAAACAACTCCCTTTTCTCCACGATTCCCCAAATGATCCAGATTACCATGGCAATGGCATAAAGGGCGTAGGTTGGTCGGGACAGAACTGCCAGTGAAACACAAATTCCCGAAAAGGTGAGCAGCACCTTTCCTCCTGATTTTTGAACAGGATGCCCCCTTCCCAGCAAATCTGTTTGTAACAACAAAAAGAACCCCAACGTAAAGAAGAAAAAAGCTGCCGTTTCTGCCAGCTCATAAAACCTTGGGCGCATCACATTATATCCAATTCCACAGGTAAAGATGAGCAGAATCTGCCCTGCCAGCACCAATATAGCAGGCGTTTTCCGAAACCACTTCTGCACGATCTTCCGGTAGGCCAGCTGCAGGAAAATCATACCTAAAAGGCTGTACATCAGAACACCATAGGCGGTGTTCAGATACTTCCCTGTGAGCAGGCGAACCGGCAGGAACAAGGTAAGCACCGGTGCTATACCATAATAGGAATAATATTTCCCATTAAAAAGCACATGATCCCATTTTGCAGAAACCCGATAGCGCAGCACTCCATCATAGGGATTAGCCAAATTCAACAAATCTGCTGAAGGTTTTTCCAGCAGGCTGACCTGCCCATGTCGAAATGCATCTACCAATTCCTGGGAAATCTGATCCCCTGAATCCCTTAAAAGAGCACCTGCACTTCCTCCCACATAAAACAGATACAAGGCCAGTGTGCCCAGCAGACTAAACCACACAATGCCCCAGAACACAAAATGATGGGCATCCTCTTCTGCAGAAAAAGGCCGCCTCCAACAGCGGCGGACAGAAAATGCATATAGCAGGACTGCACCTCCCCATAAAATTCCCACACGTAAAACGGAAAAATAAAACGGAATCCGGGAGTTAAGTACAATCCCCTGAATGGAAAAGCTCTGTCCCTTTTCCACGCTCAGTGTCAGCGTTATCTTCAGGGTTTCCCCTGTGTATTGACAAAGCGTATATTTGGAGCGGGTAACTTGCTGCATAAGCTGCATTGCCCCGTCTGTGATACGGCTAGAAGAATGTCCGGCATCTGCATAGCTGATCTCTACCCCAATGACATCCGCCTGCGCTTCAAAATCCAGGTCCAGAAACAGCGTATACACATTCTGATCCGGTTGGAAGGAAATAATCACCGTATCCTCCGTGGCCACCCACTCTCCTTCTGAAAAGCTAAGTCCCGTCAGTTCCATATCTTCCAGACCAATTATGGTCTCTTCATATGTTTTTCCCCAGAGAGCAAAAGAAGGGGCATTACAGACAAACACTTCAAAAAGAAGGACAAGCAGCCCCCAGACCAGGGCAAAGCGGGCAATTCTGTAGGCTTCACTGCGTATTCTCATTGGCACACTCCTCTGTCAGCGTTTCTTCAATTTGAAAACGGGGCCTGCCCTTCGTCTCCAGGTAAATTTTTCCTATATATTCTCCTATAATGCCTATAGCCAGAAGCTGCAGGCCGCCCAGGGCCCATATAGACACCATAAGGCTGCTCCATCCGGACACGGTATGCCCCTGGGCGTACCGGACAAAGGAATAGATCAGCATCAGCACACTCCCCAGAAAAATACCGATGCCCAATCCGGTTATGAACCGAATGGGCCTGATGCTGAAAGAAGTGATGCCATCCACAGCAAAAGCTACCATTTTTTTGAGTGGATATTTGGATGTGCCTGCTGCCCGTTCCGCACGGTCATAGCCCACCGTAGTATGCGGAAATCCTAACAGAGGCACAAGTCCCCGCAGAAATAGATTGACTTCCCTGTATTTTCCCAGAGCCACCACAGCTCTTTTGCTCATCAGGCGATAATCTGCATGATCATATTGAATTTCCACTCCCATAAAGGCCATTAATCTGTAGAAGGCCCGGGCGCTGAAACGCTTGAACCTATGGTCTGTCTTTCGGCTGTTCCGCACCCCATACACCACATCATATCCCTCCCGGTAGGACTGGACCATTCTGCGCATTGCCTGTACATCATCCTGCAGATCCGCATCTATGGTGATAAAAAGATCTCCTCTGTCCTGCATGGACAGCAACCCTGCCAGCAAAGCATTTTGATGTCCCCGGTTATGACTGAGCTTTAATCCCTCTACCCGGGCATTCTTCCGGTTCATCTGTCTGATCAAAGTCCAGGTTTCGTCCATAGAACCGTCATCCACAAAAAGGATTTTGCTTTTTTCAGAAATGGTGCCCCATTCCATCATGTGATCCAACTCTTCCAATAAAGCGACCACCGTGATGGGCAGGACCTCTTGCTCATTATAACAAGGCACTATAACATAAAGTACCGGTAAATTTTGCATATTCTTCCCTTCTCCCCCTGCGAATGCCCCTATTATACTCAAAAAAGGAGAAATGAACAAGCCTGATAAATTGACGGAACTGCCTCTGACTGCTATGATTAGGGGAGATACACGAAACTTTCACACATTTTTAACAAGGAGCTTTTATGGATAGCGAATCGAAATCCTTTCCCACCATACAGCTGATTCCAGCTGCCAATGGCCTGGCTCTGCCTGGGAAAAGTAAACTTCTGGGAGATCCGGATGTCCCTCCGGACTTTGAATGGCCTGTTATGCAGGAAGACGGCGAAGAATATGCCCTCACCTTCCTATGTCAGATCTGCCTGGAAGATTTGCTGGCACACAGACCGGAGGGCTGTCCTCTGCCCATTTCCCTGCCCGAACGGGGAATGCTGTATTTTTTCTATGATGCAGAGGGGCAGCCTACTTCCCGTTCTCCCAGGGATGTTGCTGCCATCCTGTATTCTCCAACAGATGGTCGGTCTTTCTCCCCCATGCAGCTGGAGGACGAAGAGGGTAACTCCCTCTCCCTCCCCTCCATTCCCCTGACGTTTTCCTGGACATCTGCGGAAGTATCAGGAGAAGACGCCGCAGACCATAAACTGTTCGGCATACCTCATCTTCCTTATACAGAATTGAGTTCTGCACTGGAACATAAACAGCTTTTGCTGCAGCTTTCCAGTCTGTCCACTGCCGAAGGCTCCCTTCGTTTCCCTGGGAACGGCCGTTTGTTGTACCTGCTCCCTTCACAGATCACTGATTTTGAAACTGCCCTGCAGCAGTTTTCCATCTACGTGGTCTATACATCCTAAAGGAGGAACCCAATGCCATCCCTTTATGCACACAATCTGTATGGCCGCCTTGTGGCCAGACAAACCACCCCTTTTTTACGTCAGTTGCTACGGCAACACTATCGGGCCTTCGCCATTGGCTGTCAGGGCCCGGACATTCTTTTTTTTCACCAGCCTCTTAAGGGCTCGGCGGTCAGTGCCCTTGGCAACACCATCCACAATGCCCCTGCCAGTGATTTTATTGGCAAAGGAGCCTCTTACCTATGCCAACCTGCCGATGTTCTGGCCCTTCAGCGAATGGAACAAAAGAATGCCTCCTGGTCCAAAGCAAATGCCTATGCCTATCTGCTTGGCTTTCTTTGCCACTATGCCCTGGACAGTACCTGCCACCCATATATTAACCGAGTTGTAGAAACTATCCCTTTTGATCACGTGGAGATGGAAACGGAATTTGAGCGCTACCTGCTTTTAAAAAATGGAGAAGATCCTCTTTCTTACCCTTTATATCGCCTGATTCCCAGAGATGCCGCTACCATACAGGCCATTCTTCCTTTCTATACCCCTTATGGCGTCTCTTACGAAGACATTAAGCTGTGCCTGAACCACTTTGTTCAGGTAAAGAAGGTGCTGTATGCACCGTCTACCGTCAAACAGGAGAGTCTACTTGGCGCCGCCCGACTCCTGGGAAAATACGCCTTTATCCAGGGGCATGTCATGCGAAGTACCCCTAACCCAAAATCTCAGGAAACCAATCCACAAATTATGCATCTGTTTCAGGCTGCCATTTCTCTTGGCACACAACTCCTGTCAGATTTCCAGCACCAGATGATTAACGGACAAGCTCCCGGGCAGACGGATCCTATTGTACTGGGCGTTGCTTATCAGAGGAATTTTGAATAATCCTGTATCCTCCTGCCACTACGTCCAGCGATCTGAAGTCCCCCAACACTTTCTGCCACGGATTGTGGAAACTGAATGTCCGTATTTACACAAAAAAGCCGCTGTAAAACAGGTGCGTTCCATCACCTGTTTTACAGCGGTTCCTTTTACCTGATCACAGCATCACACCATGAAATTACTCCTCGAACTTAGCATCCTCGTCTTCTGCCCCGTCTTCCGCTTCCTCATCTTCATTGAAGAAATCATCGTCAAATTCATCCTCCAGATCTTCTTCAAAATCCTTAAGATAATTCGGTGTAAAGAAACGGTACACGGCATAGGCTATTGCAGCAACAGCGGCAACAGCACCAATAATGGCGAATACAGTAATTATTAATTTCTTTTTATCATTACAGCATTTCATAATTGTATTGTCCTTTCCTATGCTTTTTGTCGCTCTAGTGCAACCCATCATTTGTTAAAAACAGTTTACTATACTCCCTGCAAATAATCAATCCTTTTTTGTCAGATTTGCGAAAGCGGCCAACAATTTTTTCTGCCCCGCCCGGTCAAAATCCACAGTGATTTCGTAGTCTTTTGGCTTGTTTTCTATATGGGTCACTGTGCCTGCCCCAAATTTCACATGCTGTACCCTGTCCCCCACGCCATATGACAGAGACTCTACTTTTTGCATGGGCACCGGACGGCCGAACCCGGGGCCTGGGGCAAAAGACACCCCTGAGGATATTCCGCCCTTTCCAGCCGGAAGTGCCTTCCCAATGCCCACGGTCCCTCTTGGGCCCTGCAGACCTCCTCTGAATGGATGGTCCAGTTTTTTATCCAATAAATACGGGGGAACCTCGTCCACAAAACGGGATATTCTCAGCATTTTTGTTTCCCCGTGAATCATACGTTTTTTTGCCGCTGTAAGGGTCAACTCTTCCATAGCCCGGGTCACTCCTACATAAAAAAGACGTCGTTCCTCCTCCAGATCTTCCGGCTCCATAACGGACATACTGCTGGGAAAAAGTCCCTCTTCCATCCCCGCCAGATATACCTTAGGAAATTCCAGTCCCTTTGCTCCGTGCAGAGTCATCAGCAGGATGCGATCCTCATCTCCATTCAGGCTGTCAATATCTGCCACCAGGGCAACCTGTTCCAGAAAAGCCTGTAGAGAACGATCCCCCTCCCCCCCTTCAAATTCAGCAGCTTTATTCAACAATTCTTCCACATTCTGCAGTTTGCTTTCTGCCACTTCCTCTGCCAGTTTATTCAACTCTTCTCTATATCCTGTTGCCTCCAGCACCGCCTCCAGCAATTCTTCCACATCCAGATAGCTGCTCTGTGCCCGGAAAACGGAAATGGTATTTACAAAATTATGGACTTTTGCAGCCGATCGCTGTAACCCAGGCACCTCTTCTGCTCTGGCACATGCAGCAAACAGACTAATGTTTTCCCTGGCCGCAAAATCAGCCAATGTGGAAATCGTGGTTTCCCCTATCCCTCTTCGGGGCACGTTAATGATTCTGGCCACTGCCAGGTCATCCGCTCCATTGGCAATCGTTTTCAGGTAGGCCAGCATGTCCTTGATTTCCGCCCTCTGATAGAAGTTAATGCCACCCACAATCCTATATGGCACATTTTTCTGTACACAGGCTTCTTCAAAGCTTCTGGACTGGGCATTGGTCCGATACAGCACTGCACAGTCCCGGTACTGCCGTTTTCCGGTCGCAACAGCCTCGCGAATTTCCGAAACCACCCCTTCCCCTTCACTTCTACCATCCTCATAGAGGGTAAACTTCACCACATTCCCCTCTTTTTTGGCAGTCCATAGCTTTTTCTCCTTTCTACCCCGATTGTTCTTGATTACCGCATTGGCCGTATCCAGAATATTGGGCGTGGACCGGTAATTCTGTTCCAGTTTAATAACCCTGGCCCTGGGAAAAACTTTTTCAAAATCCAGAATATTGCGAATGTCTGCTCCTCTGAACTTATAAATAGACTGATCATCATCCCCCACCACACACACATTCTGTCCGCTGCCGGCTAACAGCCGCACCAGCTGGAATTGGACTCCGTTTGTATCCTGGTATTCGTCCACATGAATATACCGGAAGCGCCTCTGATATTCCTCACAGACCTCCGGATTTGTCTCAAACAGGCGAACGGTCAGTACCAGCAGATCATCAAAATCCACTGCATTATTTTTTTTCAGGATTTTCTGATATGACTGATAAATTTTACCCAGGGTCTTTTGCCGATAATCACTGCCGGCCTCGTTCAGAAAGGTTTCCGGATCTTTCATTTCTTCTTTTGCTTTGGAGATGACTTTCATTACCACCCGCTCAGGGTACTGTTTCGGATCAGCCTGTACAGCCTTTAAGGCATGCTTGACCACGGTTTTCTGATCATCTCCATCATAAATGGAAAACTGTGATTCATAACCCAGAAGAGAAATATGGCGGCGAAGAATTCTGACACAGGTGGAATGGAAAGTCGCCACCCATATGCTTTCCGCACCAGTCCCTACCAGTCGGTCTACTCTTTCCCGCATTTCCTCAGCTGCCTTGTTGGTAAATGTAATGGCACAGATGTTCCAGGGATTAATACCCTTTTCTTCAATCAAATATGCAATCCGGTGTGTCAGTACTCTGGTTTTTCCGGATCCGGCTCCTGCCAGCAATAAAAGCGGTCCTTCTGTACAAAATACCGCCTCTTTCTGTCTGTCATTTAGTGTATCATAAATCCCCATGTTCATTCCTTTACTGCTTTTATCGATGTAAGAGCCGGATGGAGAACTCCACCCGGCTGCCCGTTGTACATGTTTTACTGTGTTCAGGATAATTTCGCACCGCAACTCGGACAGAATTTGGTGCCTTCATTTTTTGCCCCGCAACTCGGACAGAATTTTGCTGTGGTATTCTGGTTGCCCGACATCTGTCCCAGCATCTGTCCCGCAACCTGCTGTCCCATGGCCATGCCCACTGCAATACCTGCCATATCACCAGCTGTGCTACTGCCGTTTCCGCCTTTGGCCATGCCATCTGCCAGTGCCACCTGCTGATATTTTCCCACATCTCCGATCATGGACTGTGCAGCGGCTTTCTCCTGCATTTTTTTGATTTCCTCAGGATAAGAAACACTTTGTATATTGAAATCTGTAATGGTAATGCCGATTTTGATCATTTCCATGTCCAGGTCTTCGGCAATGCCTTTTCCGATGGCATCCGCTGTAGCCTGCAGATTAAAGATATCCTTACCTTCTTTTGCAATCCACTTCATCAGAAGCTGATCCAGTTTTGCACTGACCCTCTCCCTCACATCTTCCACCGTATAAATGGGCTTTACTCCGGCAATTTTTTCAATAAGAACCAGATAGTCATCTACCTTAAAACTAAATGTGCCAAAAGCACGGATGGGCATGCCTCCCGGAAGCGCCTGTGTGGGCAGGTTAATGGCGTTTTTTGTGCCCCACCTGACGGTAAATTCCTTTGTGTTAATAAAAAGCACCTCTGCCCTGATGCCGCTGTTAAATCCAAATTTAAACCCTTTTAAAGTTGAAAGGAAGGGTATGATCTGAGATTCAATGTCAAAGCTTCCTTCATCTTTGAAAATGCCTTCCACTTTGCCATTATACATGAAAATGGCGTCCTGCCCCTGCCGTATAATCAGGCGACTGCCTTTCTTAATTTCTTTATTGGACCATTTATAGAAAATGGTATCGTCATTGTACTCTTCCCATTCCACCACATTGGCAAATTGCCCGCTGAATAAACCCATAATCTATCCTCCTCTATTGGCTGATGTTACTAGTGTAGCATAAAAGCATACTGCATGCAAATAGCAAAAAGGGCTCCATCCGCCTGATGGAGCCCTGAGTAGAGATTCTTTATTTGCCCAATTTCTGCTTCAATGCCTCCAGCTCATCATCCACAGCCTGTGTATCCACATCATATTTGTTTACCAAATCTTCCACAGTATCCGTAGTGGCAATCTGGTTCAGTTCAGCCATGGCATCAGCTTCATCCAGCATTTTGTCTGCCTTTGCTTCCAGTTTGTCAAAGGCCGAAAGATTTCTGGAAACACCGTCCATGCTGGAACCAATTTTGTTCACCCTCTCCTGAGCTTTGGCCACACTGACCTTGGCTTTTATGGCATCCCGACGCTGATTTAACGAGGCAATGTCCTTTACCAGCTTGTCATGCATCTGCCGCATTTTATCCGCATTGGCTGCTGCCGCAGTGTGGATCTGCTGCAGATTTCCCTGCTGTGTCACAAGCTCTGCCTTTCTGGCCAGGAACTGCCTTGCGTCCTCATCATTTCCGGCGAGTACAGCCTTCTCTGCGTAGGACTGCATTTTAGCAATATCCGATGCACATTCATCCAACTCTCTTTTAGACTTCTTTTCTTCTGCAATCACGGAGGCCGTTTCTGCCTTAACCTTGCCCAGATCACTTTCAAGATTGCGCAGGTACTGATCCACCATCTTGGACGGATCTTCTGCCTTATCCAGTAAAGCATTAATATTGGCAGACATAATATCTCCGAAACGCTGTAAAATTCCCATTTGTTTCCTCCTAATATTGTTGATTTTCTGTTTGATTCCTCAGCTATGTGGTTATTATAATACATTATCCATTCACTGTCATCTGAATTTGCACAATTTAATAAAACCGTAAGAGCCATTAATTTTTCTATAACTTTCTATACGAATCGATTAAGATGCGCTATACTAATACCGTCTGAAAAGCAGAAAGGAGAGCCACTATGTCCCATATTACATCCCAGTCCCCCTACACCCTGGATCTGCATAGCCACACTCTGGCCAGTGGTCATGCTTTTGCCACGCTTTTAGAAATGGTGGATGCTGCCATACAGGCCGGGTTGTCTCTGTATGCCGTCACAGAACACGCCCCTCTTATGCCCGGAACCTGCCATATCTATCATTTTGAAAGCTTAAAACTTCTCCCTCGAAGTATTCAC
>CAYRQT010000016.1:34507-40112 GCA_964426655.1 uncultured Cuneatibacter sp.
GGGGCAGAATGCAATATCAGCGGACCTACACCAGCCATGGATTTTCCAGATGAACTTCTAGCTGCAATGGATGTGGTCATTGCCAGCATTCACGGCCCCTGTCTGCCAAAGGGGGATAAAGCCTATTATACGGAATGCATCCTTCAGGCCATGGATAACCCTTTTGTAAACGTGATTGGGCATCCGGATGATGGCCGATTCCCGTTGGACTATCTGCCCATTGTACAGAAAGCCCAGGAGCGAAATATTCTTCTGGAAGTCAATAACAGTTCCCTTATTCCTAACGGCTTTCGACTGAATGCTGCTGAGAACTACAAGACCATGCTGGAACTTTGCCGGAAATATCAGGTGCCGGTCATTGTAAACAGTGATGCACATTTCATTGATCGGGTAGGGCGCCATGATTACGCTTACCAATTGCTGGAGGAAATACAGTTTCCTGAAGATCTTGTAGTAAATCTTCATCCTGACCGTATTCATCCATATTTGAATTACTATAAAAGATAAATATGGACTTTTCAGCGTTAATGTGTTAAACTCCAACTGAGATTGTTGTGTGACAGAATACAGAAAGGGCGGGACGGTATGAACAAAAAAATTAAGACACCGGCGGTAGACCATCTGTTCCAGGCCATTTTATCCCTGGAAAACGTTGAAGAGTGTTACGCCTTTTTTGAAGACGTGTGTACGGTGAATGAGCTTTTGTCTCTGGCCCAACGCTATGATGTGGCGCATATGCTCAGAGAAAAACGCACTTATCTGGATATTTCTGAAAAGACCGGTGCTTCCACAGCCACCATCAGCCGGGTGAATCGCAGTTTGAACTTTGGGAATGATGCCTATGATCTGACCTTTGCCAGGTTAAAGGAAAAAGGGCTTTTATAATAACACCTTCCTGAGGAATGCACCACAAAACGCAGCCGCATCAAACAGCGGCTGCGTTTTTTATAGAAATCTGCATAATTCCTGTTCAGATCAGATCATGGGCAAAAAAAGAACAATCATCCAGATATACAAAGCAACCAAGGCAACCATTCCTATGCACATCCCTGTTTTTACTACAGTGCGGGCATAATTGAAGCCAATATTACTGCCGAATCTCCCCTCTACAATACAGGCCGGATCCCCGGGATTGTAGTAGAACATGCCCCATACCCAGAATCTGTCATCCTCTTCGCTGTCCTGCTCCAGGGGCATATCAAGACTTAGGTCCTTTTCTTCCACATGAACTTTCAGTCTGCTCCCCCCCTGACCCGCTCCAATAGCCACCACGCACAGGGGTACACAGGAAAGCAGTGAAAGACTTAGCACCATCCAGAGAGGCAGGGTAAATCCCTCAAATACCGTCTGAATACCGAGTCCTGCAAACAACGCAACCATCGCCAGTGTCGCAATGCCCATTCCCTGTCCCATCAGACGTCTGTACTTTTTATGCTGGGCAAAGGATTTTACCGGTTCTGCCGTATCCACCTGCAGGCGGGCTCTCTCAATGAAGACTCCAATGCCCCACATCATAAGCAACAAGCCCAATCCCATGAAAAGGCTGCCAAATACTGTCCAGATTCCTTTATCTGACCAGGCATCCGGCTCCATATGGATGTTCCAGTGCGTTGGCAGCCGTTCAGGCAAAGCCGGATATTTCCAGACAAAAAGGATAAAAAAAGCCACTAGTAACAACAGGGAAAAGAGGTACCATCCCTGTGGCATGGCAGAAAGCCTGCCTCTGGAAAAAAGGCTTTTCGTGTCTGCAAAGCTGACGGAAGGCACCCGCCAATGCCGCTCTTTCTTCCGCTCCAGAGCTTTTTTATGGATGGGCAGATAGGCAGCCAGCTGGATTGGGGTCAGAAGGAATGGGAAAAATAATGTGCCCAAAATAGTTGCCCGGGGAAACAGCAGAAACTGCAGAACACAAAGGGCCAACAAAAACAGACTCCCCAGAATCGTTTTTTTTACATACGTTCTTTTCAGCTCTCTGGCATCCTCCGTCTTTTGAACTTCCGCAGGAACTCTTACCCCAAACAAAAAGGAAGGCCTCGTCAGCAAGGGCAGAACCGGCAGCAACGCACTACAAAGCAATAGCACCAGGATATTGGATATAAACAAAAAAACATTCAGCTCCTCCACTTTCTCACTCTCCTTTCATCTTTCTATATCCAGCAATGCATGCCTGCACAAAGCGCTCCTCATCCACCCCTTTGCAAATAGCTTCTGCCGCACACATCTCCAGTTTTTTTTCAATAGACGGGGAAAGGTCCATTTCTTTTTTTCTGGGACCCACAACAGCCACAGCACCTTTTCCCATTAAAATCAGTTTTTCTTCCCGTAGGAGGTCATACACTTTATGCACGGTATGATAATTTATCCCCAATTCTCCTGCCAAAGCTCTGGCAGAAGGCAGCGCCTCCCCTTCTTCCAGTGCCCCGGAGGCAATCCCCCGGACCAAGGCTTCCAAAAGCTGTTCATAAATTGGCTTTTCCCCTGAAGGATCCAACGCAATCAGCATACCTTACCTCCTTTACTGTTATATATATAGTAGCACAGTTTTCTTGTCAGAACAACACACTTTATCAAAATCTCTATTTCTCTCTTTCAAACCCTTTTACCGCCTGGTTGGCCAGTAAAAACATCCGGTCTGCCAGAAGGTCTGCAGGCAGATCACAGTTTCGGTCCAGCCAAAGCCGAATCATGGCGAGACAACCTCTTAAAAGGAAGGCATAAACATAATCCTGGACCTCCTCCTTCCCCCGAATAATTAGTGTTTTTTTCAGATTCTGAAGCGATGCTTCCATAAAAGAGGAGGTAAAGGATGGGTCATCCCGGGTATCCAGAAGGATCACAAAAAGTTCTTTTTTCCCTTTGATGAACAACAGCAGTTCTTTCATGTATCCCCGTGTACTCTCCCCGGAATCCATCTGATCCAAATGTATACTTGCCTGCTGCAGCAAATCTGCCTCCATTTCACGCAAGAGGGCAGAGGGATCTGTATAATACAAATAGAAAGTGGAGCGGTTTACATCTGCCCTCTCACATATTTCTTTTACAGTCACTTTCTGTAAGGGTTTATTTTGCAAACATTCAATCAGCCCCAGCTGAAGCAGCTGCCTGGTCATGACTTTTCTTCGGTTTTCTTTCTCTGCCACAATTTTCCTCCCATTGGATATAAATCAGCATATTATGTGATTATGTCTTTTTTACACCAAAAATAAATAGACTGATGGTTGTTAAAACAACACTGTGTCAGTATCATATAAGTAAACATGGGAAAGGTCAAGTCCCTATATTATATGTTACAGAAAGGATTATTATATGAAAGTTTTGATGATTGGTGGCACTGGACTGCTGGGCAGCGAGGGGGCCAAAGAGCTTATTTCCAGAGGACACGAAGTCCATACCATTGCATTGCCCCCCCTTCCACAAGGTGCCTCTCTTCCTCCGGAAATGAAAATCCATCTGGGGAATTTTATGGATATGACAGACGAGCAGCTTTCGGAAGCTTTTTCAGGCTGTGAAGGCTTTGTGTTTGCCGCAGGGGTGGACGAGCGTGTGGAAGGTCCGGCTCCCATTTACGATTTATTTAAAAAATTCAATATAACCGCACTAGAGCGGCTATTAAAGCTGGCTAAACAATCCGGTGTGAAGCACACGGTTATCTGCGGTTCCTATTTTTCCTATTTTGCCAAAACTCGTCCCCAGGCCGAGTTGACCAAATGGCATCCTTACATTCGCAGCCGGATTGATCAGGAAAATATGGCCATGGGATATGCCTCTCCCGATTTTAGTGTAGCCGTTTTAGAGCTTCCCTATATTTTTGGTACGCAACCCGGCAGAAAACCAGTTTGGACCTTCCTGGTGGATTCCATTTGTTCGATGAAAAAAGTCACTCTTTATCCGGGCGGGGGCACTACTATGGTAACTGTAAAACAGGTGGGACAGGCCATTGCCGGTGCTCTAGAAAAAACCGTGGGTGGGAAATGCTGGCCCATTGGCTATTACAACATGACCTGGAAAGAATTTCTGGCCATCGTCCATAAGTACATTGGGGTTCCTGGCCGAAAAGTCATTACCATTCCCAAATGGATGTATGCCATGGGCGGGAAGCAGCTCAAAGCAGAGCAGGCAGCTCAGGGACATGAAGGGGGCCTGGACATGGTCAAATTTGCCGATTTGCAATGCTCCCGCCAGTTCATCGACAAGTCCCTGGGGTGTGTCCCCCTGGGTGTAGAGCCGGATGACATTGACAGTGCCATTGGGGATTCCATTCGTCTTTGCCTAGATATTCGGGATGGAAAAGCCAAAGATATTTTAGAAATGAAGGGAGAATAAATGAGCAGACAGCGTGTATTTTTGACCGGTGCAACGGGCACCATGGGTTTTATGGGGATGGAGGCACTCTTAACCGATCCGGATATTGACCTGGTTGTACTTGCCCGCCCTTCCGAAAAAAACCGGACAAAACTGGCCCCCTATGCTGGCAGGATTACCATAATATGGGGAGATCTTACCCATTATCCGGACGTTTGCCAAGCTGTAAAAGATGCAGATCTGGTGTTGCATGTGGGCGCTTTTGTTTCTCCAGCTGCTGATTATCATCCCAAACAGGCCATGGAAATCAACTATGGCTCCACCATTCATCTGATTCAGGCAATCCGTGAGCTGGGGCAAGCCGAAATGACCAAACTGGTCTATATTGGTACCGTTGCTGAAACCGGGGACCGCATGCCTCCCATTCACTGGGGACGGGTAGGGGATCCCCTTAAGCCAAGCGTCTTTGATTATTATGCCGTTTCTAAAATTGCAGCGGAAAGAGCCGTGATCGACTCCGGCCTTCCCTATTGGGTCAGCTTGCGCCAAACAGGAATCATGGGGCCCGCCATGGCTGCGGTAGAGGATGCCATTATGTTTCATAACTGCCTGAACAATGTACTAGAATATGTATCAGACAGGGACTCTGCCCGTCTGCTTTTGCATCTTTGTCAAAAAGAACGGGGAGGCGAATTAAAAGAACAGTTCTGGGGACATATTTTTAACATTGGCGGCGGAAAGAGCTGCAGGGTCAGCACCTATGAAATGTATAAGGCGATGTTTGGTGCCATAGGTCTGACCAGGTTAGAGTATGCCGCAGATTCCAAGTGGTATGCTACCAGAAATTTCCATGGCCAGTATTATCTGGACTCGGACAAACTTCAGGACATCCTGCAGTTCCGCCAGGATGGTATGCCCTATTTTTACGAAGCCTATCTGAAGAATATGGGGAGCACTGCCAGTGTGGCCAAATTACTGACAAAACTTCCGGGCGGCCAGAAACTGATGGGCAGTGCCATGCGGAAACGCTTTGAAAAGCTTGCCCGCACAGAACATGGCACCCTTCATTTTCTGGAGGATCATATGGAAGGCCACATCGCCGCCTACTGGGGATCCGAAGAAGCCTGGAAAGCCATTCCCTCTTTCAAAGATTTTCAGCCCTACACAGACTGGGATACCGTGATACATATTGACCACGGATATGATGAGACAAAACCGGAAGAAAAGCTGGATTTAAACGATGTGAAAGGTGTTGATTTATAATTAAAACTGACCCAGGATTTACGAGGAAAATTGACCCACC
>CAYRQT010000017.1:0-38582 GCA_964426655.1 uncultured Cuneatibacter sp.
TTCGTTCCTTTTTCTATGACTAATTCTATTTACACAAGATATTTTACGCTATCGAAGATACATTTATAAGGCAGGGTATAAGCAAGGGCAGGCCTTATAATGAAGATGGATCGACATAGTCGACTGGTAAGAACAGCTATATGGAAAATCGGCAATTTCTCATGTGGAGAAATTGCCGATTTTCCGATCAAAGACTTATTCGGCAGAAATAGCACTAACCGGACAAGTTGCTGCACATGCACCACAATCGATGCACTCGTCAGCGTTAATTTCGTACTTACCTGCACCTTCAGAAATAGCGCCTACTGGACATTCTGCAGCGCAAGAACCACAACTAATGCAGTCATCAGAAATTTTGTGAGCCATAGTGGAAACCTCCTTTTTATGATGGTTTTATTTTATAATAAAAAAGCCGGGTATTCAAGCCTTTTTATGGCTTTTGGAAAAGGATGAAATGATAATTTGTTTGGCTTTTATGGCTTCAGCCTTGGAAAGGGGAGAAACACCCTTTAATGGATATTCCAAACCAAGAGCCTCATATTTTACTTCCCCCATGGTATGATAAGGAAGCACGTCTAAAACTTTAATATGGTGCAGGGTTGCCAGATATTTTCCCAGACGGGTCAGTGCCTCCGGTGAATCTGTGATTCCGGGGACCACCACATGACGAATCCACATACTGACGCCATGATCATCCAGATACCGGGCAAAAGAAAGAACGGGAAGATTACTCTGAGAGGTAAGCTGAATATGTGCTTTATCATCAATATGTTTTATGTCAAGCATCACCAGATCTGTAACACGGATCAGGGCATCAAATTTCCCGGTGTCGGCACCTCTACCGGTGGGGAAAGTGATTCCGCTTGTATCCAGGCAGGTGTGGATGCCTCTTTTTTTGGCTTCAGTGAAAAGGGCGGTGACAAAGTCAATTTGGAGGAGTGGTTCTCCTCCAGTGACTGTCAGACCGCCATTTCTGTAAAAGCTTTTTTTGGATTCATATCGTTCCAGAAGATCCTCGACCGACATAAGAGTGCCGGTGCCTGTTTTCCAGGTATCTGGATTGTGGCAGTATAAACACCGCATGGGGCAACCCTGCAGGAATACCACCATTCGAATGCCTGGACCGTCAACGGTTCCGAAGGACTCAATGGAATGCACATATCCCTGCATAGCTACTCCTTTCTGCCGATGCTACTTACATACCAGTGTGGAAGGTACGGGAAATAACGTCGTTTTGCTGCTCTCTGGTCAACTTATTGAAGTTTACGGCATAGCCAGAAACACGAACAGTCAACTGAGGATATTTTTCCGGATGAGCCTGTGCATCCAAAAGAGTTTCTTTGGAAAACACGTTAACATTCAGATGATGTCCTCCCTTTTCGACATATCCATCTAATAAGGAAACCAAATTATCTACCTGATTTGCATTTGCTGTCATAGCATACACTCCTTTCAATAATCCATTTAATATGGGATGATTTTTTATGTTGAAGGAAATTAGTCCCGATCCAAAGCCTCAAAAAGATTGGGAATCTTACAGGATTCATCTCCGTTGCAATCATTAAACAGTTCAATATCTCCAACAAAGAGCTGGTCTTCTTTTCCCAAAGCATTGGGAATAATGGAGAAAGTATTGGAAATACCGTCCTGGGCATCACCAAAAGGCAACTTGGATACAGAGCTCAGGGAAGCAACGGCACCATTGGTATCCCGTCCGTGCATAGGGTTTGCGCCAGGAGCAAAGGGCTGTCCGTAAATTCGACCATCAGGAGTGGAACCAGTATTTTTGCCATATACCACATTGGATGTGATGGTCAGGATAGACATAGTGGCTACACCGTTTCTGTATTTTGGATGCTTGCGAATCATTTCCATAAACTGATGCACAATGCTTCTGGCAATTTCATCTACACGGTCATCGTCATTTCCATATTTAGGGAAATCTCCCTCGATCTTATAGTCTACAGCCACACCATTCTCGTCACGAATAACTTTTACTTTAGCATATTTAATGGCAGAAAGGGAATCGGCAACAACGGAAAGACCGGCAATACCTGTGGCGAAATATCTCTTGACATTCTTGTCATGAAGTGCCATCTGAATTTTTTCGTAGCAATATTTATCATGCATGTAATGGATGACATTCAGCGTATTGACATATAGCTTGGCCAGCCATTCCATCATGTCTGTGTAACGATCCATTACTTCATCATAATTGAGATATTCGGATGTGATGGGACGAAACTTAGGGCCGACCTGTTTCTTGGAGACTTCATCCACGCCACCATTGATTGCATATAAAAGGCATTTGGCCAGGTTTGCACGAGCTCCAAAGAACTGCATCTCTTTTCCAATTTTCATAGAGGATACACAGCAGGCGATGGCATAATCATCTCCATGATCCACACGCATGACGTCATCATTCTCATACTGAATAGAGGACGTCTTGATGGACATGGCTGCACAATATTTCTTAAAACTTTCAGGAAGCCTTGTAGACCAGAGAACAGTCATGTTCGGCTCCGGTGCAGTGCCCAAATTGTCTAAAGTATGCAGGTAGCGGAAAGACATCTTAGTAACCATGGGACGCCCATCCACACCCATGCCGCCAATGGATTCTGTAACCCAGGTAGGATCACCGGAAAACAGGCTGTTGTACTCCGGAGTACGGGCGAATTTTACCAGGCGTAATTTCATGATAAAGTGGTCAACAAATTCCTGAATTTCTTCCTCGGTAAAGGTGCCGTTTGCCAGATCTCTTGCGGCATAAATATCCAGGAAAGTAGAAGTGCGGCCCAGGGACATGGCAGCGCCGTTTTGTTCTTTTACAGCGGCCAGGTAACCAAAATACAGATGCTGAATAGCTTCCTGGGTATTGGAGGCAGGTTGTGAAATATCCAGGCCATAAATCTGCCCCAGCTTCTTTAAGTCATTCAGAGCGCGAATTTGCTCGGAAATCTCTTCACGGTCACGAATAACATCCGGAATCATAACATCACCGGTGGCAACCAGCTGTGCTTTCTTATCCTGAATCAAGAAATCCACACCATATAATGCGATACGGCGGTAGTCGCCGATAATACGTCCACGACCATAGGCATCAGGAAGGCCAGTGATGATGTGGTTGGAACGAGCTGCACGCATCTCTGGGGTGTATACATCGAAAACCCCGGCGTTATGTGTTTTCCTATGAATGGAAAAGAACTCCTCTACCTGAGGGTCAATGGCATAGCCGTTGTCAGAAAGGGCTTTGGATGCCATTCTGACACCGCCATAAGGCTGCATGGAACGCTTAAAGGGTTTGTCGGTCTGGAAGCCCACAACCTTTTCCAGATCTTTGTTTAAATAACCTGCCCCATGGGAGGTTATGGTAGAAATGACTTTGGTGTCCATGTCTAACACACCGCCGGCTTCCCGCTCCTGCTTAGACAAATCCATAACCTGATCCCAAAGTGCTTTTGTAGCATCAGTGGGTCCGGCTAAAAAAGAATCATCCCCCAGATAAGGAGTATAATTCTTTTGAATAAAATCACGTACGTTAACTTCTTTGGTCCATGTGCCAGAGGAAAATCCCTGCCATTGTTCTTTCATAGTAAAGCCTCCTACTATTGTAAAACGGTCTCATGTTCTGTACTCTTCCATTATAGTGAGGGGAACTTCTCAACGTCAAGGGGTCTCCTGTACAAAATTGTATACAATGTGCAATTGCATACAATTATTTGGGCGAAAAGAAAGAATAAAATCATTTATGTACAAAAATGAGTACAATCATTGTAGTATGGAAGCATCAAAAAAGCAAGATGGATATTGCGTTAAATAAATAACCTTAAAATGAAAAAGGAAGCAGATATTTTCTGCTTTTTTTACTTGTACAGTGAAAGAATGTGGCTTATAATGTAAGAGCTTTTAACCTTATAGGATGGAGAAGCAGTGACTGCAGTGGATTTTCAATCTGCAATATACATGAAAAAGAATGGAGGATGCGCTATGGTAACAAAAGATATGCTGATTGGCGAAATATTAAATTTGGATATTGGCATTGCGCCCATTTTAATGGCTTCTGGCATGCATTGTGTTGGCTGCCCTTCTTCAAGAATGGAATCTCTGGAAGATGCGGCTATGGTACACGGTATGGATCTGGATGATCTGCTGGACACCATTAATCATTATCTGGAGCTTAAGCAGGAACAGTAAAAAGGACAGTAGAACAAGTAAGAAGGGCCCCCACTCCAGAATCGGAGCAGGAGCCCTTCTTAGCGTTTCACAAAGCAAGCAAAGTGTTTTCAGCACCGGGATAGGCGGGAAACAGCATCTTCGGGGATTAGAAGGGGCACATGTTCATCCAAATAAGCCAGACGGATATCATCACCGGGAAGGGGATCGGTAAATTCGGCCAGTACGTTAGCATACTGGTAGAAGGACTTATCCTGCAAAGCACCGGCTTCCAGGGCAAGAACAAGTGAATTGGCATTTTCTTTATAAACGCGGCTCGCTCCTGGGAAATGACTTATGGCATGCGCCGCAGTAATCAGGGCATCAAGGGAAGAGAATGCATATAATTTCCACCTGCTACCTACAGCCGGATTGATTGGCTTGTCTGCTCTGGCAGTGGAGGGGATAAATGGCGTCTCTTCATCAGAACCATCCTCAAAAGATGATAAATCCTCATCTTCATCATTGGAAGTGGATAAAAGGTTGGGCGCAAATTTAGCAAAGCGAGGATTCAATTCTTCAGGATCGTCTATTTTTGTAATTAACAGCATAATACTGTCCAGTGCAAGCGGAACAGCCTCGATAAGGACAGGTGTTTCTGTGAGGTCACAATCCAGCTCATAAGAAGCTCGGCTGACCATCTCTCTGAAAAGGCGTTTGGCCTTTTCAGAACCATAAGAAAGTTCATGAATATTCATATGTCGTTCTACCAGGTCGGACTGCGTCAGAGTGCAACGGATTTGATTTTCACTGATTTTTTCTAATTTCATAACAACCTCCTTTCCAACCGGATTACCTTAAGTATAGTTGAAGGGAGAATGGGTGTAAATAGAAATACGTTACTTCATAGAGATTTAACAATCCGAAGGTTTTTTTCAGAAATGACTATCTGAAAAAAAACAAGGGGATTTTTTTCAGATAGTCAAGAAAAATGCACAAAAATGGAGGAGAAGATCTTTTGAAAAGAAAAAGGTGCCTAAAAGGGGTTGTGGAAAAGAATGGTGTCAGTTAGGATATAGGCGTAAGGCAGAAACTACCGGAAAGGAGGCGGGCGTCCATGGGGGAAAGGGATATGGACGAGATTTTATTTGGCAAATATATTGTAAAAAAGCAATTGGGCATGGGGCGACAGGGGACTGTCTGGCAGGTGTACAATCAAAACCTGCAAATGATGCAATGCATGAAGCGGGTCGAGAGAAACCAGGAGCAGGATGTTATGCAGGAAGTCAGATGCCTGGGACAGTTAAAACACAGAGGAATACCAGCAGTATTTAGCGTGGAAGAGGATGCAGAGTATGTGTACATATTCATGGAATGGCTAACAGGCGTCACATTGGAAGAGGAAAGTCAAACAAGGGGACCCTTTTCACTGGATCTTGTGATTCATTATGGAGTGCAGTTGTGTGAAATCGTGGAATATCTGCATGGGCAAACACCGGAGCCCCTTTTGCATCTGGATTTACAACCTGCTAATTTACTGGTGGCAGGGCATAACCTGCATATTATCGATTTTGGATGTGCGGTCTTTCAGTCACAGGCAGTATGGCAAAAAATCCGCTACGGAACACCGGGATTTTGTGCGCCGGAAGTATTTAGACGGTATGGGAATGTGGGAGTTCAGGCCGACGTATACAGTATCGGAAAAATCCTGTGGTTCATGTGGAATGGACAAGTGCCCTTTTCAGGTGATATCAGGTGTCTCTGGGCAGGCATGGCTGAGGCGGAAAGAAAGAAAAAACTGTGGAGAATCATTCAACAGTGTATTTCTCCAAACCAGACAGACAGACATCATTCGGTCAAGGCGTTGCGACGAGAGTTAGAGAGACTGAAAGTACAGATGCCGGAAGAAAAAGAAGTGAAGCAGGAGGAAAATCCTCCATTTACAATTGCGGTGGCTGGTACTCAGAAAGGAATTGGAACTACACATGTTGCGTTGTCACTGGCGGCATATCTTTCTGACAAAAAAGTGAATGCGCTGTACTGTGAAGAACAGATGTCCAGACATCTCTATCATATGAAGAAATTTGATGGGCAGGTAAAGGAACGGGAAGGCATCTATTACAAAGGAAGTTGTCCAATGCTTCCGCATAATGAGCGACGGTTGCATCCCGATGCAGGGCAGTTTTCTGTTCAAGTCAAGGACTATGGAGCGTACTCGTTTCAGTTTGCAGAGGCACTGGATGCGGCACATGTGGTCCTGTTAATTTCTGGAATGAAAGGCTGGGAGTTGGACGTATTACATCAAATCCTGGAAAGAATGCCAGAAAGGAGCCTGGTGCTCTTTAATCACGGAGATACGGCTATGTTTCATTGGGCTAAAAAAGAGGTGCATCGTTTTCCTGCTTTTCGATTGCCATACGCTGCGGATCCTTTTAGGCGAACAAGAGAAATGGATCGCTTTCTGGAAAAACTGGTAGATAATCACCTTCGCCCGACACAAAAACAAAGGGGGGAAAGGTGGGAATCGTTCATAAAAAGGTACTAGGCCGGCAAAAAGTCTTGTCGGTAATTCCGCATCCGCTGACCATTGGTGTTCTGGGGGCGATTCCTGGAGTTGGGGGGACCCACCTTAGCCTGATGCTAGGCACTTACTGGAGCCAGTTTAGAGGAAAGAGAGTTGCAGTCACAGAGCAATCAGAGGACAGGGCGTTGGATAGACTTTGCAGAGCCAGAGGGGCAGCCTTATCAGAGCTTGGGTATTTTACCTATTGTCATGTGGACTATTATCCTCTGAGTGGGGGACAGACTTTGGTTGAAATTCTTTCTCGACCGTATGATATTGTGATTGTAGACTTTGGACACACCTATAAAGCGGCTTTAAATGAGTTTTTGCGTTGCCAACAAAAAATTGTCCTGTGTCATTTGCAGGAGTGGCGTATTGAAGGGTTTTCCCTGCTTCTTGAGCAGATTCTGGATCCTTATATACGACAAAGTCTGATATACGCTACCTGTTTTTATCCCAAGGAGTATATAAAACAGGCTGAAAAGAAATGGGGGGTCCACTTCTTCGAAATTCCCTTTTGCCCAGACCCCTTCACACTGTCCCGGGGGGGACTGCCTTACCTGGAAAAGCTGTCACAACCGGGCATATGGTAATATATCACAAATCTTAGCGCAAGGATCAGGATAGGGAACAGATAAAGGAGACCAGATTCCGTTTAGTCATCCCCGACTATCTTTATTAGGAAAGCTGAACACAAGAAAGAGATCTGTTCCGGGAGCGTTGGAAACAACGCTCCCCTTTTCAGATGTATGAAGATTGTGTTAACTGGTAAAGTATGTTATAATGAAAAGAAGTATACAGTGGCATCATATTCAGAAGGGGAACCTACATGAAAAAGCTGTTTGGCAATGTGATATTTTGGATCGGGCTGGCATGCATGCTGATTCTGGCCGGAGTTGTGGGACTGGTTGCATATAGAATTTATAAGGAAAGGCAACCCAGTACTACGTACATGGATATGGGGGAGTATTGGGGATCTTCTGAAAATTGGGCAGGAATTGTACTTAATCAAGAAAAACGGACAGAAATGGCATATATTGAGAATGAAATTTATTATCTGCCGCTCACACTCGTACAGGAAATTAACGGGAAATTCTATTATGATGCGGAAACAGATACGATCCGATATATGCTACCAACAAGCATTCTGACTTTTTCAGCAGAGCAGAGCACTTATTTTGCAGGGGAAACAGAAAAAGACCTTTCGTATGTATATGCCAAGAAATTGGATGGGGAATGGTACATCGCATTGCAGTTGGTCGAAGACTATACGGTTATGGATGCTGCGGAATATGCAGACGGGCATGTTTCGCTATGGACGGATTTTTCCTCTGAAATACAGTATGTTTCTGTCACACAGGACGGGGTGATTCGCTATCGGGGAGGCATAAAAACGGATATAGTAGCGGATGTGACAGTAGGAGAGAAGCTACAATATCTTGCCAAACTAAAGAACTGGTATTATGTTATGAATGAGGACGGGGTCATTGGGTATATCCAGGAGAAAAATGTAGAAGAAGCTGAAAGCGAGCGAAAGACAGGTGAAGCGTTGCCTTATGTCTACAGCAATATCCAGTTGGAGGGCCCCATTTATATGATCTGGCATCAGTTGTTTGATACCGGGTATGCAGATAAACTGGAGACTTTGCTGGCGAACGATGGAGCTGTTAATGTGATATCCCCAACCTGGTTTTCCATAGAAAATAATCAGGGAGACCTGGTCTCCATTGCGGATGCTGCATATGTGGAAGCTGCACATGAACTGGGATTACAGGTATGGGCACTCATAGATAATTTTTCTGATACGCTGGATTCATATGCGCTTCTCGTTTCATCTTCAGCACGTGAAAATCTCATCAATCAACTTCTTGAGGCGTGGAAAGAAACCGGGTTTGATGGAATTAATGTAGACTTTGAAGGCATAACCAGTGAGACAGGGCAACACTATATTCAATTTATCCGTGAGCTTTCCGTAGCTTGCAGAACAAACGGAATTGTTTTGTCGGTGGATAATTATGTGCCCACTTCTTATAATACATATTATGAACGGGAAGAACAGGGAGAGATTGTAGACTATGTGGTTGTCATGGCCTACGATGAGCATTATTCCGGGAGTGAGCCGGGCTCCACATCTTCTCTTTCCTTTTTTACTGAGGGGTTGGAAAATACCTTAAAAGTAGTTCCGGCAGAAAAAGTCATTCAGGGGATTCCCTTTTATACAAGATTATGGAAATTTGTGGCTACAACGGATTCTGTTGATGATACAGAAGGGCTTTATGAAGATCCGGTCTATGGAGCTGGATATCTATCCTCTGAAGCATTGAGCATGGGGACAGCCAGGTTGTTCCTGGATACATATGCCAATACCATTGTGTGGCTGTCTGAAGAAGGCCAGTATTATGGAGAGTATGAACTGGATGGTGCCACGTACCGCATATGGCTCGAAGATGCCTCTTCCATTGAAGCAAAACTTGAAAATATCAGTGATTCAGGCATAAGCGGTATTGCAGCCTGGAAACTTGGGCTGGAGACATCGGATATATGGGAAGTGATAGCGGAGAAATTTGCAAAAAAATAGTGCTCGTGCCTGGATATTCCTAATGATGTACAGTGAACGGAGAACTTGCAGGAAGGAAAGGGTCGTCAATGGATACAAAGCGTATTGGGCCTGACGAATTTAAAAAAAATGAAGAGCTCTTAGGAGAGATTATCAGAAAAGGGGGACTGGTGGCCTTTCCTACGGAAACCGTGTATGGCTTGGGAGCCAACGCTCTTATGCCAGAGGCTGCAAGGAAAATATATGAGGCAAAAGGCCGTCCGAGTGATAACCCTCTGATTGTGCATATCGCAGGAACGGAAGCGTTAACCCCATTGGTCAGGGATGTACCCGCGAATGGAAGACTGCTGATGGATGCGTTCTGGCCGGGGCCACTGACACTGATCTTTTTTAAGAGTGCACTTGTCCCCCAAGAAACCACAGGTGGGTTGGATACTGTTGCTATTCGTATGCCCGCTTCGCCCTTGGCTCTATCTTTGATACAGGCGGCAAAAGTGCCGATTGCAGCCCCCAGCGCAAACTTATCTGGGCGGCCAAGTCCTACCACTGCAGCACATGTTTGGGAAGATATGGCAGGGAGAATAGAGGCCATTTTAGATGGGGGAGAAACGGACATAGGGATTGAATCTACGATTGTAGATTTAACAGGAAAAGTTCCGACTATTTTGCGCCCGGGATTTATTACACGGGATATGTTGGAAGCGGTAGTGGGAGAAGTTGAAGTGGATCCGGGTATCGGCAGCGAGGGGGAGGCGGTTCATCCCAAGGCGCCTGGTATGAAATACAGACATTACGCACCCAAGGCACCCATGATTTTGGTGGAAGGGGATATGCTTGCGGCAGCGGCATATATTGTGGATAGATTGGAAGGCCTAGCCGCAGAGGGCCATCATGTGGCAGTATTATATACGTCAGAAACTCAGAAAATCTATGAAGATGCAGGCGAAAATCTCCCAGGCACCTTTTTATGGATGGGGAGCAGAGATGCCCCGCTCAGTATTGCACACAATCTTTACAGATGTCTTAGGGAGTGTGATGAATTGGCTGTGGATCTTATCCTTTGTGAAAGCATGGAGGGACAGCAGCCTCTAATGCAGTCCATAATGAATCGACTAAAGAAGGCGGCAGGAAATCATTGGGAGCAGGCAGGAGGGGGCAATGAGACACTATGATCAAATTATTTTTATATGTAGGGACAATACATGCAGAAGCATTATGGCAGAAGCCATTATGAAGAATGTGCAGGCCAATATCCCTCCGGATGAGAGGTCTGAAATCTTGTCCAGGGGACTGGTTGTTCTTTTCCCTGAGCCCTTGAACCCAAAATGCCTGGAAATTTTACAACAAAATGGTCTTGTGCCTGACAAACAGGCCAGTGAGGCACTAAAATCTTCGGATATTCATGAGGATCATTTGCTGATAACCATGACAGAAAAAGAAAAGGCCATGGTGGAAGAGAGATATCAGCCGGTGCCCAATCTGTTTACATTGTGGGAATTTGTGGGACAAAAAGGAGATGTGGAGATTCCTTTGGGAGGCACCATGGAGGATTATATGACATTATATGAACATATTGATTTAATGGTGCGAATGGTCGTGCAAAGGCTGACACTGCATTAAAGGAAATGGAGGAATACATGATAGCAATAGGATGTGATCACGGCGGATATGACTTAAAACAGGAAGTATTAAAATATCTGGAAGAAAAAGGATATGCCTATAAAGATGTTGGATGCTATGATAAGCAATCTGTTCATTATCCTCTTTATGCAAAGGATGTGGCCAAATGTATATTGAGTGGTGAATGTGATAAGGGTATTCTGATTTGCAGTACAGGTATTGGAATATCCATTGCTGCCAATCGGTTCAAAGGCATCCGGGCGGCCTTGTGTACAGATTCCTTTACAGCAAAAATGACCCGGCTACACAATGATGCCAATGTATTATGCATGGGAGGGCTTGTTGTGGGCTCAGGTCTTGCAATACATATTGTGGAAACCTTTCTGACTACTGCATTTACCAATGAGGAAAGACATAAGAAGCGTATAGCACTTATTGAAGAGAAATAGGGGGGATGCCGTATTTATGAAAAGAAAGGATTATATTACCTGGGACCAATATTTTATGGGGGTGGCAGCACTGTCGGCCATGCGTTCCAAGGACCCAAGTACGCAGGTGGGGGCTTGTATTGTGAGTCGGGAAAATAAGATTTTGTCCATGGGGTATAATGGGTTTCCTTCAGGGTGCTCAGACGATGAATATCCTTGGGAGAAAAATGCAGAAGATCCCTATGATGAGAAATATATGTATGTCACTCACAGTGAAATGAATGCCATTTTGAATTACAGAGGGGGAAGTCTGGAGGGAAGCCGTCTATATGTCACACTTTTTCCCTGTAATGAATGTGCAAAAGCGATTATTCAGGTGGGAATTAAAGAAGTTGTGTATGATTCGGATAAATATCGGGAGAGTGCGTCCACACGGGCAAGCAGGAGAATGCTGGCTTCAGCCGGAGTAAGCGTAAAGGCCTATATTCGGTCTGGCAGGGAGCTTAAAATTGAAGTATAAAAGATGCCGGAGATTCCCTCCGGCATCTTTTATGGGGGCTGTTACGGACAGGTACCTATATACCATAATTGATATGCGTATTTAACAGTTTAAAGGATTTCCAGTACATGAATATTGCTTTTCCCAGTATATCCTCTTTGGGGACAAAACCCCAGACTCTTGAATCGGAAGATTGTGCACGGTTGTCCCCGAGAACAAAGTAGGCATCTTCAGGCACTTCATAAGGTCCAAAATTTTGCTCGGACAGGTCGCTGTCCAGATAAGACTGGGGAAGATACGTTTCTTCAAGAGGGGTTTGGGAGTCATTAATGTATATTTTCCCGGCTCTGATAGTGACAGTATCGCCAGGGAGGCCAATAACTCTTTTTATATAATTCTGACTGGTGTCGAGGGGATACTTAAAGATGATGATATCTCCTCGAGAGACATCAGAAAAAAGGTAGGCCAGTCTGTTGCCAAAAAGGCGGCTTCCTGTTGGAATGGTTTCTTCCATGGAACCTGTGGGAACCTGCGCATTGATCAGTAGATAGTGATTTATTAAGTATGCAGCAAAAAAAGCCACAACAATTACAATGACCCAGTTAAGGAACTCACGAACCCACTTCATTGGAGGAGGCGTCTGAGAGTTGGAAGCGTCAAATGGCTTTGATGCGGTAGAATCAACAGGCGGTTCGGAAGGTGGAGATGAAGGGTATTTTTGAGACATAAACAAGTCTCCTCTCTATATAAGCTAATGGAAGTATAGCATAGAACACGGAAAAAGTCTTGACGAATTGGAAATGCACAGGTAAAATGCACTAAGCGTGAACATTTTGCGAAATATATGTGTATTCGTTGAAAAAAAGAGTGAGCCACTTTATAATGGCTCTATCATAAAGTGGAGGTTATCAGGTGAGCGCAGATGATTCAATAAAAATAAGTACCAGAATTGGGAAAATCAAGCAGTATTGCGCAAAATTTGGTGTAAGCAGTTTCTTTCGCCTGTTGTATTACAGAATAAAAAAATACCCGGATACTGTCAGCTATGAGGAATGGCTTAGGGGAAATTGTCCCACGAAGGGATTGCTGAAAATTCAGAACAGGGAGCAGCTGCCCCGAATGCCCTTTTTTGTGGCTTTTTTTTACGTGGAGGAAGGAACTCCTGGAACCATAAAAGCCAGCCTGGAATCTTTTGCCCGGGAGTCCTATTCCCAAAAGTTGCTGGTGTTGGTGGGGGAGCCTGAAACATGTCGGAATGTAGCAGCGCTGGCGGATAAGCTGTCTCCTTTAATCTGGGATGAAGAGAAATCGCTCGCCATTTCTCAGCCAGGCCCGTTCTTTGCCGCAAGATTCAGACCAGGAGATGTTTATTCAGGAGAATTTTTTTATAAAATGGCCAAAGCCATGCAGAAGCATAGTGCGGCAGTGTATTACTGCGAGCATGACAGAATTATGCTGCCAGCATATGAGCACAGCCGCCCCTGTTTTAAACCGGATTTTAATGCCAGTCTGCTAATGGTTTCAGATTATATAAAAGAGGCCCATGTTTATCAGTGTGAATCAGTCCCTGAACTGGAGAGGTATGGGAAACAGAGTAATTACTGCAATTTGTTGCTGGCATTGGAGAGGGGAAAAGCATTTTACCATGTACCTCAGATGTTATTTTATAGAAATGATGCCATATCTTCCTGGAGGAAAGAGGAGAATCAAAAAGCTTTAGAAAATTTCCTTATGAATGAGGGGATTAGAGCCAGTGTGAAAAAGGGGCTCTCTCCAGAAAGCTTTAGAATCCAGTTTTTGTATGAGGATACTCCAGAAATTTCCGTCATTATTCCCAACAAGGACCATGGAGAAGATTTGCTGGTTTGCGTGGAGTCATTGACGCAGCAACATGCATGGGATAAAATGGAAGTAATCATTGTAGAAAATAACAGTACGGAGGAAGAAACGGCAAAGATATATCGGCAACTGGAAGAGAAGTACAAAAATGTCAAGGTAGTTTATTGGCCCAGAGAGTTTAACTATTCAGCCATTACAAATTTTGGCGTAGAACATTCCAGGGGAGAGTATCTGCTTTTGCTGAATAATGACGTTCAGCTCATTGGCCGGGATGGAGTGAATGCTCTTTTGGAATATGCCCGACAGCCAGATGTGGGCATTGTTGGGGCAAAGCTTTTATTTGGAGATGGAACTGTTCAGCACGGTGGGGTAATTGTTGGCCTTGGGGGGCTGGCAGGACATGCATTTTTATTTCATGAAAACAATCATGAGACGCATATGGACCTTTTAAATCTTCCACGGGAAATCAGCGCTGTAACAGCTGCTTACATGATGACAAAACGTTCCGTGTATGAAGAAGTCCGAGGCTTCTATGAGGGGCTTCCGGTGGCCTTTAACGATATCGACTACTGCATGAAAGTCAGACAAACAGGCAGGAAAATCATATATCAACCATATGCGCAGGCCTATCATTATGAATCAAAATCAAGAGGAGCAGATGATACGCCAGAAAAGCAGGCGCGTTTTGACCGGGAGGTAAGGACATTTAGGCGCAGATGGATGCCGTTTATTTTACAGGGAGATCCATATTATAACAGGAATCTGACTATTTCGCAGCATGACTATGCATGTCGTAATGAATTCAGCATTCCTATCGAACGCATTCTTGAGGAAGAGGAACTGTGAAAACCATAATTGTACGAGTGATATTATACACATTCGCTGTGCTTGGAACCATTCTATTGTTTTTCTGGCACGCCGGAACATTGGATGAAGGGCCGGAGGAATACCGGTCCTTTGTTAATGGACAACTTCCGGAGATTTCTTTCCAAAAGTCCGGCCTGCGTATGGCTGTTCTGGAGGGATATACCCAGGAAATGAACGTGGAGGCTATGGCAGATACGGTAATTCCTGTGGCAGAAGGAGAGAGCCTTAGGGTATATGTGACAGAAAACGGGACAGATGTGGAAACAATCCAATATGAAATCAGGACCATGGATGACGGACATCTGATCGAACGACAGGAGATGCAACTGACAACGAGTGCGGAGGGAGAGACATACTTTGATATGGATATGTCCTCTCTTTTGGAAAAGGGGACTTTATACAGGCTACAATTTAGCCTGGAGGAGGAGACGGTCTACTATTACACGACTCTGGCTTATGGGAATGTAGAGGGGCTGGAGGATTTGCTGGATTTTGCGCTGACCTTTTCGCAGGCGACACTGGATAAATCTACAACAGTGGTAAGCCGCTATGCTTCATCTTCGGATGTTTCAGACAACAGCAATCTGGGGATGGTGACAGAAACATCCAGCGTTGGACTACTGACGTGGAAGGATGCAGAGGTATCCATGACAGGGGAGCGAACCCTGCAGCTGACAGAAGTTACAGATGGACAAATATCCGGGATGTTTGTTTATCCGGTAACAGTTTCTAATGGAAGTACAAGTTATAACTGTATTGTGGAAGAGTATTTTTGCGTACGTCAAAGGGACGGAAAATTTTATCTGATCAGCTATGAGAGAAGGACCAATTCTCAGTTTAGCGGATCCAAACAGGAAGTGAGTGGTTCAACTATTTGGTTGGGAATCCGGGAAGAAGAACCGAACGTTTTTGCATCTACCGCAGGAGGCAGCTACTCTGTGTGGGAAGGTGGAGGATCTCTTTGGGTATACCGTAAGGCTGAGAATACTATAACAGAAATCTTTACCTTTGATCCACTTGGCACGGGAACGAGGGCTGGGATGGGAAAACACGGGTTTAATATCCTTCAGATTGACACAGAAGGAAATGTGGATTTTCTGGTTTATGGATACATGGCAGCGGGAGAAAGAGAAGGACAGACCGGTGTAGGGTATTATCATTATGATCAGAGCACATCTTCTATAGAAGAGAGGGCTTTCCTTCCTTCAGAGCAGCCCTTCGCATATATGGATGGCCAGGTAGGACAGGTCGTATATGCCAGCGAAGAGGGAATGCTGTTCTTTAATGTATTTGACAGCCTATATGGGGTGGATAGTAGCAGCGGAGAGTTTATTCTTCTGGCGGAAGGCATAAATATGTCCGAACTTTATATCAGTGAATCAGGAAGCAAAGCTTGTTGGACTTTAGAAGCGGAAAATGAGAGTAATCTGTACCTGTTAGACATGGAAGAAAACCAGGTGCAGACCATATCTGCAAAAGAGGGGGAATTTGTCTGTGGTATCGGCTTCTTAGGGGAAGATTTTGCCTACGGAACCGGAAATACAGAGGATATTTTATACTGGAGTGGTATAGCCACACAAATGCCTTTGTACAAAATTGATATTGTGGATGAAAATCTGGAAGTACAGCTTCAGTATCAGAAAGAGGGCATCTTTATATTAAAAGCGACACAGGATGAAGCGGGTATTGTAATGGAAAGGGCAGAGAAGGGGGCAGATGGGACATTCTCGGCGATAAATGCAGATGTGCTTTCCGTGACTTCGACAACACAGACAGAAGAGGGGGTTACGTTAAATGTGTCTCAGGATGCAGCGTTGTTGCGGCAGTATTATTTAAAGCTAAAAGCCAGTACATCCCCCCAGAAAGATACACTTTCTCTTAACTATGCCAAAATTCTGCAAAATAGCAGCCGGGAAATCAGTCAGGAAGTGGATGCAGATTCTCTCTATTATGGATATGGAGGAGGAGAACTCAGAGCAGCCTCAGAACAGCTGTCCGATGTCATTCAGAAAGTATATGGCACCAGCGGGGTAGTTTATTACAATGGGAAGGTTCTGTGGAATCGGGGGATACGTTCTCTATACGTAACGTTATCCCTGCCGGATTTGACTGCAGTTCATGGGTCCGCCCTAAAAGAGGGGGCGTATGCACTGCTTTATGCAGCGAATGCATTGCCAGGAGAAGAGATATCCGAAACAGCACTGCAAACAGATTTTCTCCAGTATATGACGGAGCTGACCCAGAATGGGCTGCTGAATCTGACAGGATGTTCGGCAAATCAGATCTTATATTACATAAACGAAAAAAAACCTGTTCTGGCAGCTGCTGGATCCGAAATTTATCTTCTGTATGGATATACGACCACGGAAATGACGTTGTGGGATTGTACAACGAACACCAGTCAGGTATGGACGCAGGAGGCGGTGCAGAACTGGATTACAACAGAAGAGGCAATGTTATTTTCTATTCAATAAAGAAAAGAAAGGCCTTATAACAGGCCTTTCATACGGAGCAGGCGGTTCACTTCCAGAGATAGATGATGAATCACCTGCTCCAACTCTTCCCGGGTATTTTCTTCGCCCAGGGTAAAACGAAGGCTGGAGAGGGCCTCTTCCCGTGACAGGCCGAGAGCAAGAAGAACATGGGAGGGATCCAGGGAACCTGAGGAGCAGGCGGAGCCAGTGGAAACGCAAATTTGCTTTCCGTCCAGTAAGATCAAAAGGGCTTCCCCATTAAGTGGGGAGAAAGAAAAGTTGGTGTTTCCAGGCAAACGATGCGTCAGGGAACCATTAAGCCTGGCCACAGGAATTTCCTCCAGAATCCGGGCTATAAAGTAATCCCGGGTTTCCCGGAGGGCCTCCATGGCGCTCGCACCATGTTTCAAATGAATTTCTACGGCCTTTGCAAATCCCACTATTGCCGCCACATTTTCGGTACCGGCGCGCCTTCCTCTTTCTTGTGACCCACCATGCAAAAGAGGAAGAATATGTACCCCTTTTCGAATGTATAGAAAACCAATGCCCCTGGGGCCATTTACTTTATGGGCACTGACAGACATTGCATCCACAGGAAGGCTGGCCATGGAAAGAGGGATATGGAGATAGGCTTGTACTGCATCAGTGTGGAATAAGATGTTGTGCCTCTTGCAAATCTGCCCCAGTTCATTCAGTGGCTGAAGGGTCCCGATTTCATTATTAGCAGCCATCACACTGACCAGGATTGTGTCAGGGCGAATGGCATTTTCTAAATCGGAGGGAAGGACCAGGCCGTCTTTAGAAACTGGCAGATATGTGACAGAAAAACCACGGGATTCCAGATAATGGCATGTTTCCAGAATGGCAGGATGCTCAATCACGCTGGTAATGATGTGTCGGCCTTTTTCCTGATAGGCTTCTGCAAGGCCGATTAATGCCCAGTTGTCACTCTCCGTACCACCTGATGTAAAAAAAATCTCCTGGGGATGGCAGGAAATGGAGGAGGCAAGAACCTGTCGAGCCTGATCCATTGCCGTCCTGGCTGAAGTGCCCAATTGATAGATGGAGGAAGGGTTGCCAAAAGCATCGAAAAAAAAGGGGGCCATGGCTGTGGCCACTTCTGGGAAAAGGGGGGTTGTTGCAGCGTGATCAAGGTAAATTTGAGCCATGGGAGTCTCCTTTCAATAAATCGGATTATGATAGAGGGGGAAAGATAATTTTTTTATATCGATCCAAGGTGATCAGTAAAAGGGTGCCTAATACGCCACAGGAAAGAATTTCCCCAGCTGTAACTGTCAGGAAATTAAACCACAAAGGGTTTACCTGATACACATAGGTAATAATAAAAGGAACAATAAGACCGTTGGCCACAATGGGGGGGACACAGGCAAGGTAGCGGGAGCGATGACGCAGCAGATAGGTGCCATATGCACCCAAAAGCGTGGCCAGACTGCCAAAAATAATATCCATAAATACGCCACCTGAAATCAGAAAATTACTGAGAAGGCAGCCCACAAACAGTCCGGGGATGGCGGCTGAAGTGAAAAATGGCAGAATGGTCAGGGCTTCTGAAAATCGAAGCTGGATGGATTGGCTGGCCAGGCCAAGACTGTTGGCAAGAAGTGTCAGCACCATGTAAAGTGCAGCAATCATGGCAGCCTGAGCCAGGTAGAGGATTTGTTTTTTTTTCATTTGGATTCTCCTTTAGTTTTGTTTTACGTGAGGAAGGTCTCGAACTCACAAGGGTGAGTATACATTACTTCTTCTTTGCTGTAAAGAGCAGGAGTTTTTCTTGCACCCCTGAATTTTAAATAGTATAATGAATACAATTATGAGGCATGGGAGGTTCTGATGAAATTCATTCATATTTCAGATGTGCAATTAGGGGCTGTGCCGGATGCCGGAAAGCCATGGGGAAAGGAACGAGAAAGGGAACGATGGATCGTTCTAGGTGAAATCATGGAGGCCTGTAATAAGGAAAAAGTAGATTTGCTTTTGATTGCGGGGAACCTTTTTTCGCGACAGCCACTTCTAAAGGAGCTGAAGGAAGTTAATTTTCTGTTTTCCAGACTCATGCATACACAGGTGGTAATTACGGCAGGAACATTGGATCAGCTAAAAGAAAGTTCTCCATACTATAAATTCCCATGGCAGTCACATGTCCACTTCCTTCAGGGAAGATGGCCTGAAAAAGTATATCTTCCACTTTTGGATACGGAAGTGTGGGGATTTGGCATACAGGGGAAATTAAAGGGAGATTTGCTGAAAGATTTTGCAGTAGAGAAAAGTCAAACGTATCGTATTTTTCTGGGGGCCCATGAAAAGAATGCTCCGGCATTTGCCTTAGAAAGTGTACAAGGGGCCGGCTTCCATTATGTAGCGCTGGGTGGAAGGATGCATTTTGAGAAATTAGGAGAGACATGTGCTTTTAGTGGAACAATGGATCCTTTGGAGAAAGAAGACACGGGATATCATGGATACGTGATGGGAGAGATTTTGGAAGAGGGACTTCACTTTTCCTTCATTCCTTGTGCAAAAAGAGATTATGTGCTTTTGAAGGTAACTGTGGGAACTGACACGTCTGCGGAGCAGTTGACGGAAAAAATACAGGAAGTAATCAGGAACCATGGAGAGCAGCACATTTATCGCATTCACCTGAAAGGGAAACATGATCCGGATTTCCCACCGGATACACAGGCGCTCTGGGAATTAGGCAATGTGATTGAGGTGATAGATGAGACATATCCGGCATATGATTTGATGGCTGTTTATAAAGAGCATAAGGACGATATTATCGGCAAATATATGGAAGCACTGCAAACACATAGGCAGGGAGAGCTGGATAGAAAGGCATTATATTATGGACTGGCGGCATTGCTGCAGGAGTAGAAGGGGGAAGCTAAGTGATCATCAACGAATTGACAATGAATCATTTCGGTAAATTCCATGGGAAGACCATTCCTTTCCAGCCTGGCATCAATGTGGTATATGGGAAAAATGAGGCTGGAAAGTCTACCATACATGCCTTCATTAGAAGTATGCTTTTTGGAATAGAGAAAAAGGGAAAGGGAGATTTGTACAGCCAGTATGACCCCTGGGATCAGAAGGGGGGATTTGAGGGCAGTATGCGGTTTTCCGTACAGGACGTTCAGTATCGGCTTGAAAGAAGTTTCCTAAAGACGAATCGGTATGTGCATTTGTATGATGAAACGCATGGAATAGAGCTGCAACCTGCTGAGAGTGAATTGCATCGGCTTCTTCACGGCATGACAGAGACAGTCTATAATAATACTGTCAGTATCGGACAATTAAAAAGTCTGACAGATGAGGGGCTGGTTACCGAGCTGCGTAATCATATGGCGAATCTTGGCAGTGCCAAAAATATAGACATTAATTTGCAGGGCGCCAAAGAAAGCTTGCGCAAACAAAAGCGCCGTCTGGAGGGAATGCTTCAGGAAGGCGCAGGGGAAGCTCTGCAGAAAGCCAGAGGCGATGAGCTTTTCCTTGTGCAGGAGCTAGAGGAGATGTCCGCCAGGGAACAGGAGCTGGTCCGGCAGCTGGAAGCGGCCAAACAAATGGAATTTGCGGTTTATGCAAAAGAAAAAGAGCAGGAAAAGAAGCTGGAACAGGAACTTTTGGATAATCAGAGTGAACTGAATAGGCTGGCAAAAGAGCAGTCCAGATGGAAAACGGAATTGGAAGGACTCCAGGAACAGAGAATGATGAAAAGGGTTAGGGGGAAACATCGGGAACCTGGCGCTGTTTCCACTTTAGGAATCATTCTTCTGTTAATCGGAGCATTGATGTGTGGAGCAGGAGGAACGGCACTGTATTACTGGGGAATTCGCCAGAATTTTGCGCTGGATTTTTCCCAATATTATATATATGGCGGACCATTATTGCTGCTGGGAATCATTCTTCTGATATGGGGTGTAGCCAGGGGGTATAGACAGAAGAAAAAGAGGCTGTTTTATCGCTTGTTAATGGATAAAAGAACCAGATATGAAGAAGCGCAAAGTTCACTGGAAGCTCTGACGGCCGAACAGGAGGCACTGGTAGCGAAGAGAAACCTGGAACCCTCAGAAGATTATCAGACCAACAGGAAAAAAATAGAACTATATGAGAAAGAACTGATGAGGCTTTCCTGGGAGCAGGACCAAAAACTGGGAGAGCTGTTCACTGCACAGTCCCATACTGCAATCTGCCAGGAAATCCTGGAAGAAAATAAAAGAGTGGAAGAAGAGATAGAGGCAAACAATCTGGCCCTGGAAACTTTGCAGGATACTGCGGAAAGAATCCGCGCATCATTTGGACAGGAACTGAACCGATATGCCTCGGCCTACGTGGGAATTATTACAGGTAATAAATACACCAGCCTTTCCATTGAAGATGATTTTTCCATTTATTTGAATACCCCGGAAAAAAGAATTCCAGCTACACAGGTCAGCCGTGGGACAATTGAGCAGATTTATTTATGTGTCAGACTGGCGGCATCCAGGCTGTTCTGGCCCAATACCAGACTTCCGCTCATTTTGGATGATACGTTTGCCTATTATGACGATGTTCGAGCCAAAGCTGCTCTGAGGCTCTTAAAGAGCCTGGGCTGTCAGGTGATGTTATTGACTTGTCATTCCAGAGAAGAAGAAATGCTTAAAGAGATTTAAAAGATAAAAAGCGACCGCCCTGTTGTGATATGGGGCGGTCGCTTTTTTCAATTGGAAGTTACGGCATTATGGAGTCAAACAAACTAAGTTGTTTATCCTGACGTTCTTCCAGTTGCATCCGATGGTTCGTTAGCAACCGGTTGATTCTGTCGGTAGGATTTAGCAAATCATGAATGCTGACGTTATGATTAAGATGGTCAATCAGTAAAGCAATATATTTACTCAAATCTACATCTACATAGTAGGGGCGCTGTAGCAGCTCTGGCGTCTGATAAATCAGATTTGTGGTCAGAATTCGATCAATAATACCGGCTTCATAGGCGGCGTCAAATTTAGCCAGACCATTGGTGAACAGGCCAAATGTGGTAAGCCCAAAAACTTTTCTGGCCTTTCTTCTTTTCAATTCTCTGGCCACATCCAGAATGCTATCACCGGAACTGATCATATCATCGATAATCAGAACATCGTGATCCTCCACATCTGAGCCCAGGAATTCGTGGGCAACAATGGGGTTACGACCATCCACAATGCGAGTGTAGTCCCGGCGTTTGTAAAACATACCCATATCTACCCCTAAACGATTGGCATAGTCAATGGCCCGGCTGGTACCGCCCTCATCAGGGCTGATGACCATGAGATGATCAGAATCAATAATCAAATCTTTTTCCACCCGAAGAAGTGCCTTTAAAAACTGGTAAATACAGGGGATGTTTTCAAAACTTTTTAAGGGAATGGCATTTTGTACACGGGGATCATGGGCATCAAAGGTGATAATATTCTCTACGCCCATGTTTACCAGTTCCTGAAGGCCCATTGCACAGTCCAATGATTCGCGACTGCTTCGTTTGTGCTGACGGCTTTCATAAAGAAATGGCATAATAACAGAAATGCGGCGGGCCTTTCCTCCCACGGCTGCAATGACCCGCTTCAGATCCTGAAAATGATCATCTGGTGACATGTGGTTGACATTTCCAGCCAGGGAATAGGTGATGCTGTAATTGCACACGTCCAAAAGTATATACAGGTCATCTCCCCGGACAGACTGGTTAATCACTGCCTTAGCCTCCCCGGATCCAAAACGGGGAACGTAGGTGTCGACAATGTAGGAGTCCTGCTGATATCCTGAAAAAGCAATGGATGATTTGTGTTCATTTTCACGCTCAGTCCTCCACTCGGCCAGATAGGCATCCACTTTTTTCCCCAGGGAAGCACTGCTTTTCATGGGAATCAGACCTAAAGGGCCTACCGGAATGGTATATAACTTTTTGTCGTATGTCTGAGCCATTTTTTTCCTCCAAATCCTATGATAGATAAATTATTCCGCGCCCCGTAAATGGGAGAATTTCTTCTTCAGGCGAATGTCCTCTCCAGGCAGACGGATGGTTTCATAGTTTCCCACAATCCGGGAAACCACCCGTTCACTGTAGGTATCCCGTAAATCGTTCATGGATAGATTTGTGGAAATAATGGTGCCTACTTTCCGGAGCAGACGCTCATTTATGCAGTAGAACAACTTGGAGTTTGTAAATGAGTTGGTCAGCTCGGTGCCGAGGTCATCAATAATCAGCAAATCACAATCCAGAATAAAAGGAGAAAGGGGCTCCTCCTCAAGATCACGGTCACCAAAAGTGTCCTGAGAAAATATATCGAATAATTGGGTAGCTGTCAAGTATACAACGCTCATATATTGGTCCAGAACACCCTTTGCAATGCAGTTGGAAAGGAAAGTCTTTCCGACACCTGTTTGTCCGTACAGAAGTAAGCTGGGTTTCTTTATTTTATAATCCTGAACATAGCTGCGTGCATATCCGATAACCTGCTCCATATATTGACGTGTGGTCTGCCCGTTATCCAATAATGTATTGCCGTAATAGGAAAGGGAAAGGGCGTCAAAATTCTCCTTTTCCAGAATATCCCGAATATTAGACTGATCATAAAGCTGGCGAATCAGGGCCTGTTTCAGGCAGACACATGCCTTGCCATGAATGTATCCGGTATCTTTGCATATGGGACAGGTGTAATGCAGATCCATGTAATCTGCAGGATAGCCATGAGATTTCAGTAAGGCTTCCCGCTCGGCAGACAGGGAAGCCAACTGATGCTTCAGAGGCTGACTGGAAAAATCCGGGTGCAGGATAGCAGATTTAGCCTGAGATACGCTTAACGTAACAATTTCACCCTGAATCTCTCGAATGCGGGGAATGTTCTGATAAATTTCCTGGATACGCAGGTCCTGTTCGTGCTGGTGCTGGAACTGTCTGCGATTGTATTCTCTCATAATGGCATTGTAATGCGCATTTTTAATTTTCATGGATAACCCCTTTCCTTTTACGAACCGGAGGGATTAGAAGGATGAAAAATGCCCCCCAGGGCATCATAATCCACTTCCCGCTGCTCAAATGTGTTGAAGCGGTTGCTTTTGGTTCCCCGTGTACTGCGTGCCTTCTGAGAATTTCCTGCTGCATTTTCCTTATTGGCCTTTTCTTCGGCTTCCTTTTTAAAGCGCGCCACCTCTCGACGAGCATCCCCGATAGTCTGAATATTCTGGGATTTCCACCGGGAGAGGATTTTGTCTGCGTACTTGAAGCTGGGCTGAAAGATTGTTCCCAAAGTCACATCACAGGCAAACGCAATAATATCCTGGGAGAAACGATATTCGTAAATCCATTTGTTGATCCAGCCTAGCTCCACAGAACCAGCAGAACGACCTGTATGGCCAAAGGACTTCATGACCGCTTTTACAGTTGGATTATATTGTTTAAGGACAGTGCGAATATCTTCCAGGGTGCGATACTGGTTTTTGTGACAATTTAAAGCCACTTTTTCAATATATTCTATTTTTCTGTGGCCCAGCTCAGAGCAAAAGCTTACCAGATATTCTACAATTTCACTGTTTTTGTCAAATAGCAGATATAAATAAGAGAGGCGATCAATAAAGGGCATATCCAGTGGATGACCAATATAGGTTTCCACAGGTATCAGCAGATCCCTAAAGGATTCCTCTTCCTGGGCGTCTTCCATAGATAAAGGGGAGAAAACCGGAAGATTATTTTCCTGGGGAACTGCAGGGGAAGTGGAAATTCTGGTAGAATCCTGGGAGGAATCGGATTGTTCTAAAGGAAGGGAAGCACTTATAGGAACGGCCTGGGAAACGATTCCTTCCATGGGGTTAAAAGTCACGCTAATCAACCGGGAACCTTCAAAAACAAGGGATAGAAGTCCCTCTTTTTCCCAGTATTTTAAAGCACGTATCACGTCATTTTCAGTGTATTGAAAGGTCTCGGCCAGCAAAGAAACAGAGGTAGCTTCATCAGCGGCTACAGAGGCAGTCAGCTTGGAGTACAGGTAAAGATATATTTTCACATAATCTCCACTGGCGGAGGGCATGTAGCGGCTGAAGAAAACGCCAGGGATGGAAACCATGGAAGACAGCATTAAATTGTTTAGTCGGATCATACCCTACCTCCTCTCATGTCTTGAAGAATCTCAGTCCCATTCAACAGTATAACATACTCAAAAGAAAAAAACAGTAATGTCACTGCTTTTGCCCGATTTGTGTTTCCAGATCTGTGGCTACTTCCACTATATCACCGGCCCCCATAACAAGTATCAGGTCATTTTCCTGAATGTGGGAGGATAGAAAGGCCTCAATTTCCGAAAAGGATGGAAAATAATAACTCTCCACCCCCCTGCACTGTAAAGCCTGCTGAATCTGCAGAGAGGAAACCCCCAGGGTATCCGTTTCCCTTGCTGCATAGATATCAGCCAGTATGACACATTCTCCCAGGGAAAGGGCATCTACAAAATCAGAGAAAAGAGCCTTTGTGCGCGTATACGTATGGGGCTGGAAAATAACCCAGACTTTTCGATGAGACATATGAGAAGCTGACGCCAAAGTAGCTGCAATTTCATGGGGATGATGTGCGTAGTCCCGGACCAGAACAGCACCATTGGTTAAAGTCGTCCGCTGAAATCGGCGGTTGGCACCGGGAAATTCAGACAGTCCTTTTTGAATCTGCAGAAAGTCAATGCCCAAAGTCATGGCAGCCGCACAGGCGGCCAGTGCATTGGAGGCATTGTGAGGGCCGGGAACGCAAAGTGTCAGGCGGCCAAGCTCTTCATTTCGAAAAAAAACAGTGAAAGAAGCGTTATACTGGTCGTCAAACACAATGTCACTTCCCAGAAAGTCTGCCCGGGGATCTGTTAAACTGTAAGTGTATTTTTCGCAGAGCAGACCTGCGGTCAGTTCTTCCAAATGAGGGATGTCCCGGTTAATAATCAAATAGCCATCTTTGGGCAGTAACTCCATATATTTTCGGAAAGAGGCACGAATGTCATCCAGATCTTTAAAAAAATCCAGGTGATCTTCTTCTATGTTTAAAATTAATTCCATGGTAGGGGACAGACGCAGGAAGCTGTTGGTGTATTCACAGGCCTCAGTTAAAAAATAGCCTCTACCCCCAAGACGCATATTTCCACCTGGTAAGCCGGGCACAACACCGCCAACGGTAATGGTAGGATCCACCCCTTCTTCCATTAATATGTAGGAGAGCATACCGGTAGTGGTGGTTTTTCCGTGCGTACCAGAAACCCCGATGGCATGTTGGTAATGGGACATCAGCTGGCCGAGAAATTCAGCCCGGGTCAGCATGGGCAGACCATGAGAAATGGCATGGGCAAACTCAGGGTTGTCCGGGTGAACGGCGGCAGTATAAACCACCAGTTCCACATCCGGCGTAATGCCCATGGTCTGATGTCCATAGACAATACGGGCGCCTCCTTTTTCCAGTTGATGGGTGATGGGAGAGGCGGTCCAATCAGAGCCGGATACAGAAAAATGTTTGGTCAATAAGATGGAAGCCAGTGCACTCATGCTGATGCCACCAATTCCGATAAAAAAAACGGAGATGGGTTTGTTGAAATCTAACTGATACATAATCGCTCCTAACTGCAAAAAAGCATATGAAAAGATAGCTACATTATACTTGTAAAGCTGAAAAAAGCAAAGTGTATTTTTAAAGAAGCGACAAGTTAAATGTTTGCCAATTGAGTGTAAAACTCCGGCTTTTTTAGAAAAATTTAGTTCACAAGAGCCTTTATATATGATATACTAGTCCTATCTTAAAGCAAGGGGTGATAATGTGGTAAAAAAAGAAATGATAGCGATGTTGCTCGCAGGGGGGCAGGGCAGCCGTCTGGGGGTCTTGACGACAAAAATTGCCAAACCGGCAGTGGCATTCGGTGGGAAATATCGTATAATAGATTTTCCCCTCAGCAATTGCATTAACTCAGGTGTGGATACCGTTGGTGTGTTGACCCAGTATCAGCCATTGCGGCTGAACACCCATATCGGAATTGGCATACCTTGGGATTTGGATCGAAATATCGGTGGTGTATCCATATTACCTCCCTACGAAAAAAGTCATAGCAGTGAGTGGTATACAGGCACAGCCAATGCCATTTATCAGAATATTGACTATATTGATACCTTCCATCCAGATTACGTGCTGATCTTGTCCGGTGATCACATATATAAGATGGATTACGAGGTAATGCTGGACTTCCATAAATCAAATAATGCAGATCTTACCATTGCGGCCATGCCTGTGCCGTTGGAGGAAGCCAGTCGTTTTGGGGTTGTTATTACGGATGAAAACAGTCGAATTGTAGATTTTGAAGAGAAGCCTGCTAACCCCCGTAGCAATCTGGCTTCCATGGGAATTTATATTTTCAACTGGAATGTATTGCGGGAAGCCCTTATTTCCATGGCGAATGTGCCCAACTGTGATTTTGGTAAACATATCATACCGCAATGCCACAGCAATGGGAAACGTATTTTTGCCTATGAATACAACGGGTACTGGAAGGATGTGGGAACACTTGGCTCATACTGGGAAGCCAACATGGAATTAATTGACATTGTTCCCGTATTCAACTTATATGAAGAGTTTTGGAAAATCTACACAAAGAGCGACACTTTGCCTCCGCAGTATGTTTCCGCAGAGGCTCGCATAGAAAGGAGTTTGGTAGGAGAGGGGTCTGAAATCTTTGGTGAAGTGTATAATTCTGTCATTGGAACAGGTGTATATATCGGAAGAGGCACTGTGGTTCGGGATTCCATCATCATGCGGGATACGGTAATCGGAGATGAGTGCCGTCTGAATAAGACCATCATTGCCGAGAACTGCGTGATTGGAGACAGAGTTGTCATGGGTGAAGGAGAGTACGCCGAAAGCAAACTGGACAAGAAAGTGTACGTTTTTGATCTGGTCACTATTGGAGAGAATACTGCAATACCGGAAGGGGTATACATCGGGAAAAACACAGCCATTATCGGACAAACAAATTTGATGGATTATCAGGATAACCGACTTGAAAGCGGGGGATATATCGTGAAAGTAGGTGGCAAAGTATGAGAGCGATTGGAATTATCTTAGCAGGGGGAAATAACAAACGAATGCGGGAGCTTTCAGAAAAGCGTGCCATTGCTGCCATGCCGATTGCCGGAAGCTACCGAAGCATTGATTTTGCACTGAGTAACATGACCAATTCTCATATACACAAAGTGGCCGTGCTGACCCAGTATAACTCCCGTTCACTGAATGAGCATCTAAATTCTTCCAAGTGGTGGGATTTTGGAAGAAAGCAAGGCGGGCTGTTTGTGTTTACACCTACCATCACTGCAACGAATAGCAATTGGTTCAGAGGCACTGCAGATTCCATCTATCAAAATCTAAGCTTTCTAAAGAGCAGTCATGAACCCTATGTGGTTATCGCTCAGGGAGATGCAGTGTATAAATTGGACTATAACAAAGTCCTGGAATACCATATTGAAAAGAAAGCGGATATAACAGTAGTGTGTAAGACCATGGCGCCGGAAGAAGACCTCACCCGATTTGGCCTTTTGTGGACAGATGAAGATAAGCGAATAACGCATATCGAGGAAAAACCCATGGTGGCCACGAGCCGCCAGGTGTCCTGTGGAATTTACATTATCCGCAGACGGCAGCTGATTGAACTGATTGAGAGATGTGCAGCAGAGGACAGATATGATTTTGTCAATGATATTTTGGTGCGATATTTAAAGCTGAAGCACATTTATGCCTATGAAATGGAAGGATACTGGAACAGTATTTCTTCCGTGTCTTCCTATTTCAAGACTAATATGGATTTTCTGAAACCAGAAGTCCGGAAATATTTTTTCAAAGATTATCCGGATGTATATTCCAAAATTGATGATCTACCGCCTGCAAAATATAATCCCGGGTCGGGCGTTAGAAACAGCTTAATCTCCAGCGGATGCATCATCAATGGGTATGTGGAAAATTCTGTTCTATTTAAAAAGACTTTTGTGGGAAATAACTGTGTGATCAAAAACTCAATTATTTTGAATGATGTGTACATTGGAGACAACACATATATTGAAAATTGTATTGTGGAAAGCCGGGATACCATTCGGGCCAATACTACTTATACTGGCGATGCCGGGGAAATTCGAATCATCATCGAAAAGAACAACCGTTATGTGTTATAACAGAAATTGTTCCAGACAGCAAAGCTGACATGGAGGGGGGAAAGGTATGAATATTACAGACATTCGCGTGCGTAAGGTGGCAAAGGAAGGAAAGATGAAGGCCATCGTGTCCATTACTTTGGATGATGAGTTCGTTGTGCATGACATCAAGGTTATTGAAGGCGATAAAGGATTGTTCATTGCAATGCCAAGCCGCCGCTCGGTGGACGGGGAGTACAGGGATACAGCCCATCCGATTAATTCTTCCACAAGGGAGAAAATGCAGACTATGATTTTGGAAAAATATGAAAACTACCTGGAAGAACAGGAAGAAGAGTAAAAAAAGGGGGCTGCCAGCTGGCAGCCCTCCCTTTTTGGGCTTTTCGATCAAACGATGTGAGTTGGTATGTTCTTGAGCGTTGCGCTGAATATATGTACCCGCTCTTGCCTAATAGATTAAGATGGAGTAGACTAAAAGAAGCGTCACTCCTCCCCCTGTGGAGAGGAGTGGCGGCGTTTTGTTGTATAAAAAGGGAAATCAGGATTAAGGAGTGTATATATTATGTACATTATTGCAGGGCTGGGCAACCCGGGAAATCCTTATGTGGGAACAAGGCATAATATTGGGTTTGATGTGATTGACAGGCTGGCCAGTCAGTATGAGATTCCGGTGAATGCTATGAAACACAGAGCACTGGAGGGAAAAGGGTGGATCGGCAAAGAAAAGGTTCTTTTGGTGAAGCCAATGACATACATGAATTTAAGTGGAGAAAGCATTCGGGCTGTGCTGGATTTTTACAAGGAAGACGTATCCCGTCTATTGGTGATTTATGATGATGTCAGCCTGCCAATGGGGCAGCTAAGGCTGCGTAAGAAAGGAAGTGCCGGAGGACATAATGGCATAAAAAGCATTATCTCTCATCTTGGCAGTGACACTTTTAATCGTATCAAAGTTGGGGTAGGAGAAAAACCGGAAAAGATGGATTTGGCAGATTTTGTTCTGGCCCATTATACACAGGAAGAGTTGCCACAGGTGAAAGCAGGAGTGGTTAGAAGCTGTGAAGCTGTGGCGGACTTTCTTGAGTATGGGATGGATTGGAGCATGAATCAGTATAATGGAAAGACTGCGGAAGGATAGGCCGGACGCAGGGAGAGAGAAATGAGAGAATACCTGCAGGTTCCTTTGGAGGGAATCCACGATTATCTAGAAAGCAAAGAAAGTATTCGAAAAAAACAGGGCCCTGTCAGTATCAGTGGAACCATTGATACCCAAAAGGTCCACATCATGGCTGGATTAGGACAAAGCTATGCATACACACTGGTCATAACCTCTGATGCAGGACGGGCCAGAGAAATATATGAGGATTTTTTGTTTTTCAGACAGGATGTGTTTTTGTTTCCTGCAAAAGATGTGATTTTTTATAGCGCAGATGTACAGGGAAAATGGATCAGTCAACAGAGGCTGACGGTGTATCATCATATGCTGATGCATGGCGGGGGCGTTATCGTGACAACAGTGGATGCAATCATGAATCCATTATTGCCCCTTCCGCTTTTCAGAGAATTCACTTTAGCACTTGAAGAAGGGCAGCAGGCAGATCAAGAGGAAGTAATTGCCCATCTTTTACAAATTGGCTATGAGAATGTGCCAATGGTTATGGAGGGGGGACAGTTTGCCAGGCGCGGTGGAATTCTGGATGTTTTTCCACTGACAGAAGAAGTGCCATACCGTGTTGAATTCTGGGGGGATGAAATAGATTCCATCCGAACGTTTTCTGCAGAGACACAGCGTTCATTGGAAAGACAGGAGAAACTACAGATTTTTCCGGCATCTGAAGTGTTACTGACGCCTAAAGAGCTGCAAACTGGGCTAAATAAAATTTGCAGGGAAAAAGACCGCCAGGTGGAACTTTTTCGAAAAAAAATGAAAACAGAAGAAGCCAGCCGCCTGGAGCAGCAGGTGAAGGAGCTGGAGCTATATGGGGAAATGGAGCTGGGAGATGGCAGAGGTCTGGAATCCTATATACGGTATTTTCATGACAGGACATGCTCCTTTATTTCTTATTTTCCGGAAGAGAATCGATTAATCTTTGTGGAAGAGCCAGTCTGGACAAGGGAAAAAGCAAAGGCGGTGGAAACGGAGTTCCGTGAGAGTATTAGTCATCGGCTGGAAAAGGGATATATTCTGCCGGGACAGGCCAATCTGTTAATGGGGGAACGGGAGGTCATGGCACTTTTGCAGACGCCCAGGACCGTGGCCCTTAGTGCATTGGATCAGAAGTTTCCATTTTTAAAGATACAGGCCTACTACCATATAGCAACTCAGAGTATACCGGGCTATAAAAGCGGATTCGAAAGGCTCCTAAAAGATTTAAAATTGTATCAGAAAGAAAAATATGGGATTGTTCTAATCAGCCCTTCACGCACCAGAGGAGAACGGCTGGCAGGGGACCTGTTGGAATATGATATTTCAGCCAGCTACAGGGAGAACCGAGAAACACCGCTGATTCCGGGAGAATTGTTGGTGACGTATGGCCAACTGCACAAAGGGTTTGTTTATCCGGACCAGAAATTTGTGTTGATGACGGAGGGGGATCTTTTCGGCGAAAAAAAACGAAAAAAAAGAGGAAAAACCACAGGAGAAGGACAGAAAATCAGCGGGTTGGACCAGCTGGTTCCCGGAGATTATGTGATACATGAAAACCACGGCATTGGTGTGTATCAGGGCATCCATAAGGTTGAGGTGGAGAAGACCATTCGGGATTATATTAAAATCACGTATGGAGACGGTGGCAACCTCTACGTGCCGGTAACGCAGTTCCACTTGGTACAGAAATATGCAGGTGCGGAGGGCAGAAAACCCAAACTAAATCGGCTGGGGACCCAGGAGTGGCATAAGACTAAAACCCGGGTGCGGGCTGCTGTCCAGGAAATTGCTGAAGATCTGGTACGCCTATATGCGGCAAGACAGGCAAGAGAAGGATTTGCGTACTCTACGGATACCGTCTGGCAAAAGGAATTTGAAGAAATGTTTCCCTATGAGGAAACCCAGGACCAGCTGGATGCAATAGAAGCCACAAAGAAGGATATGGAAAGCCATAAAATTATGGACCGGCTGATTTGCGGAGATGTGGGATATGGCAAGACAGAAGTGGCCATTCGGGCGGCTTTTAAGGCGGTGCAGGACGGGAAACAGGTGGTCTGCCTGGTGCCTACAACCATACTGGCACAACAGCACTTCCATACTTTTACACAGCGAATGAAAGACTATCCGGTAAGAATTGATTTGCTTTCCCGGTTTCGCACTACAGCAGAAATTAAAAAGACACTTGCAGATCTGAAAAAAGGACTGGTGGATATTGTTATCGGCACCCATCGGGTTTTATCAAAGGATGTGCAATTTAAGAACCTTGGCCTGCTGGTAGTGGATGAAGAGCAGCGATTTGGGGTAACTCATAAAGAAGCCATAAAAAAGCTGAAAGAGACGGTAGATGTTCTCACCCTTACGGCAACGCCTATTCCTCGTACCCTTCACATGAGCATGATCGGTATTCGGGATATGAGTGTACTGGAAGAGGCACCCAGTGAAAGAGTGCCCATACAGACTTACGTTATGGAGTATGATGCGGAGATTGTCAGAGAGGCCATACGTCGGGAAATTGTCAGGGGCGGGCAAGTGTATTATGTATATAATCGGGTGAAAAATATAGAAGAAGTGGCGTCAAATCTGCAGAAACTAGTACCAGATGCTGTTGTGGCCTATGCACATGGGCAAATGACAGAACGACAGTTGGAGAAAATGATGATGGCCTTCATTGATGGTGAGATTGATATTTTGGTATCTACCACTATCATTGAAACGGGTCTGGATATCTCCAATGTTAATACCATCATCATTCATGATGCGGATCGATATGGACTTGCGCAGCTTTATCAGCTAAGAGGACGGGTGGGCCGTTCCAATCGTATGGCATATGCATTTATACTGTACAAAAGGAACAAAATTTTAAAAGAAGAAGCACAAAAACGACTGGAAGCCATCAGGGAGTTTACTGAACTGGGGTCCGGCATTAAAATCGCCCTGAGGGATCTGGAGATTCGGGGGACCGGAAATCTGCTGGGAGAAGCACAACATGGGCATATGGAAGCTGTTGGGTATGAATTATATTGTAAAATGCTGCGGGAGGCTGTTTCCAGTATCAAAGGAGAGGGGCACGAGGGTGAGGCCTTTGAAACGAGTCTAGATTTAAAGGTGGACGCCTATATTCCGGATAGCTATATCAAAAATGAGGCAGTCAGACTGGATATGTATAAACGCATTTCTGTAATAGAGACAGAGGAGGAAAAACATGATTTGGAGGATGAGCTTACAGACCGGTTTGGAGATCTGCCAAAAGCTGTTGAGCAGCTGTTGGAGATAGCCTTACTCAAGGCCGTGGCCCATCGGGCATTTGTGATGGATATTGTGGGAAACGGAGCAGAAATCAAGCTGGAGATGTATCCCAGGGCGCCCTTGCTTCCAGATAAACTGCCCGAGGTACTGAAGCCGTATAGCGGCAGACTGAAATTTGTGGGTGGTCAGGCTCCCTGTTTTATGTATACGGAGGCAAAATTGGGGGAAAAAGGGGCGGCTTACCTGTTAAACAGTGTGAATTCCCTGTTAAAAAGTATAAATATGTTGCTAGAATGAGGAAAAAGATATATAATGTGTCCGTACGCCGGGCTTCCAATGTGCCGGCATTACGGATATTAGGAGGACATAATGAATCAATTGAAAAGGGTATTCTTGCTTTCATTGGCCTTATGTCTGGCAGCTTTTTCTCTTGTGGGGTGTTCAGACAACACCATCAGTAAGGAGGACTACAGTCAGACAGTAGCGGCGACCTTTGGAGACGAGAATATATATCTGGATGAAGCCAATTTCCTGCTGCGTCTCACGCAGGTGCAGTATGACTATAATTATTATAGTTACTATGGCTCTTATCCCACTGCATCTTTCTATGAACAGGATACATCTACTGCAGGAAAGACATACTGGGATCAAATCAAAGAGGATACCATGGCGGTTATTTTACAGACCCGGATTCTCTGTGCCAAAGCAGAAGAATTGGGCGTATCTTTGACAGAAGAGGATGAGGCCAGTGTTAAAGAGAGCGTAAATTCCTTCCTGGAAGAGACGGACAGTGCCGTTTTGGAAGCTAGCGGGGCAAATGAAGCACTTCTGACGGCCATCTATGAAAAAAATCTTTTGGCAAACAAGGTGTTTGATGTGTTGACGGAAGACTATGATACGACTGTTACCAGGGATGATTTTAAACAAATATCCGTACAGTACATTATGCTTCTGGATGACGAAGACGATGAAACCGATGATGATGCATTGATAGAAAAGGTGCTGGAAGATGTACAGGCTGCAGCCAAAGAGGTAGAATCTGGCGAAACCATTGATATGGATGCCATTATTGAAAAATATGAGGATGATGATGCCTATGCAGACTTTTCTCTGTATTCAGGAGAACGGTCCTTTGGTGAAGATGACGACAGTACAGATTTTGGTACTGCGAGTTTTAAACTCTCAACCGGGGAAAGCACCAGTGTAAAAGTCGAAAGCACCTACTACACAGCCAGATATGTGATCTATTGCGTAAATGATTACGATGAAGAGGCAACAGACGAGGCCATTCAGGAAGAGTATCAGACCAGAAGAGAAACCCTCTTTTCCGAGATTTATCCTGATATCCAGGCTGCTGCGCCGGAATTTACAGTGGTAGACAAGGTTTTTGATCAACTGGTATATGTGACTATTTTCAGCAATGAAACCACAACTGCCGAAACCGAAGAAGAAAGTTCTTCAGAAGCAGAAAGCACTACCGAAGATGAAGGCAGTACGACAGGGGAAGCTACGGAAGAAAGTACTTTAGAAGAAACCACGGATGAATCCTGACCCCAACCTCTCTTCTTAAAGGAAGAGAGGTTTTTTCTCTTTAATGGCTGGAGAGGCAGGTGAAATTGAGGGGGAAGAGAGGATGGAACCCTAGATAATGCTTGACAAAATAGGGGGAAACCTTTATAAATAGATTTGAGGATTTCCCGGGGATATGGGAAAATATTTGGAGGTACAACATGAATAAGAAGGAATTAATTGCAGCACTTGCGGAGAAAACAGCCTTGTCCAGAAAGGATGCTGAAACTGTATTAGATGCTTTCACAGAGGTGGTTACAGAAGCTTTAGTGAAAGAGGAGAAGGTACAGCTGACTGGTTTTGGCACATTTGAAGTGGCTTCCCGTGCAGCCAGAGAAGGACGCAATCCCAAAAGCGGGGAGACAATGATGATCATGGCGTCAAAGTCCCCTAAATTTAAGGCAGGAAAAGCATTAAAGGATGCAGTGAATGCCTGATGCGGCTGGACAAGTTCTTAAAAGTCTCCCGCCTAATCAAAAGACGGACAGTGGCCAATGAAGCCTGTGACGCAGGACGGGTCAGTATTAATGGCCGGCCGGCTAAAGCATCTGCCACTGTGTCTCCGGGAGATATTATTGAAATTGCTTTTGGGACAAAATCTGTAAAAATAGAGGTGCTGGATGTGCAGGAAACTGTGCGGAAGGATGACGCAAAAGAGCTGTATAAATATATATGATACATACCTCTCGGTGAACTATGTTCATGGAGAGGTTTCGTTTATAAATTCCTTTAAAGTCCTTGAAAAAAAGGAGGCTAACCTTTAAAATAGAAAAAGGCAGCAGGTCCATTTTTGGGAGGGACAATGAAAAAGAGAAAAAAAAAGTTATTATCCAGAGCCAACACCATCAGTCTGATCAGTGTTGTGATGTTGTTGATATTGCTTTTTGTTGCCATAAAAATAGGCAGTAAAAACCTTTATGAAAAAGATGCCTACTATGCATCCAGGGAACAGGCGTTACAGGAAGCCATAGAAGCAGAAAGTAGCCGGGAGGAAGCACTGGAGGACTATAAAACATATATCAGGTCCAAGGAGTTTATTGAGCGAATGGCAAAAGAACATTTTGGGCTGATTTACAAGGATGAAATTATTTTAAAACCCAGCCAGTAATAAGTTGAAAGGTGGGAAGGGAATGGTGCCGGATCTGCCTTTTCGTGTAAAGCAGTTTATGGACAGACAGGGGCTGATTGCGCCAGGAGACACAGTAATTGTCGGACTGTCCGGCGGTGCCGATTCTGTGGCACTTTTGTGTATCCTGGATAAATGGAGGGGAAGAGTTCCTTTTGATCTGAAAGCAGTTCATGTTAATCATGGAATAAGACAGGAGGGGGCTTTTAGAGATCAGGTTTTTTCAGAGACGCTTTGTCGCCAAAAAGGACTTACCTGTGAAGTGGTTTCAGTGGATGTGCCTGCATATGCCAGAGTTCATGGATTAGGAACAGAGGAGGCAGGCAGAAAACTTCGGCATGCAGCATTGGAAAAAGTGGCTTCTGCATATCGTTCTCCCAAAATTGCCTTAGGGCACCATCAGAACGATAATGAAGAAACCATTTTTTTGAATTTCATAAGAGGAAGTGGCCTGCGGGGACTTGGAGGGATTTTGCCCATGCAGGGCATTGTTATTCATCCTCTTTTGGAGGTGCCGAAGAAGGATATTGTGGCATATCTGCAGAGCATGCAGCAGGAGTGGGTGGAAGATGAAACAAATCTGGATCTGCAATATACCAGAAATTTTCTTAGAAAGCGTTTATTGCCGGAGATCCATGATGGTTTACAGCCTGCGCTGTCTGATCGGCTCACGAACCAGGCCAGATTTTTCAGAGATGTGGATAATTATATGACGGAAGAGGCAAAGGCCTGGTATGGGGCCCATGTTGAAGAAGAGCAGAGAGCAGTCTTTGCTACGACAAAATCGCTGAAGGCATTGCACAGAGCTTTGCGTCTGTACGTGTTATATGCTATGATTACACAAATGGCGGGGATGAGCCAGAATATTGGAATGGTTCATGTGGAAGGGGTCAACACCCTTGTGGAGCAGATGCATGCCAGACACTGGGATTTGCCCTATGGGTTATACGCACAAAAAGAAAATGGGAATATATGGATAAAAAGGAAGGAAGAACACAATGGCGGAAAAGATACGGGTGTTGCTGAGTGAGTCAGAAGTGGATACCAGAATCAGAGAACTGGGAGAGCAGATCAGCCGGGATTATGCAGATCGGCAAGTGCATTTGATTTGTGTTCTGAAAGGCGGGGTGTTTTTTACCTGTGAGCTGGCAAAGCGTATTGCGGTACCGGTGTCTTTGGATTTTATGTCAGTTTCAAGCTATGGAGGTGGCACAGAGTCCAGTGGGATTGTACGCATTGTAAAGGATTTAGATGAAGCCCTGGAGGGAAAAGATGTGCTTATTGTGGAAGATATCATCGATTCAGGGAGAACATTAAGTTACCTGATACAAATCCTGCAGAAGAGGAAGCCTAACAGCATTAAATTGTGTACTCTTCTGGACAAACCAGAACGCCGGGTCATTCCGGATGTTAAAGTGGACTATTGCGGCTTTACCATTCCGGACGAATTTGTAGTGGGGTATGGTCTGGACTATGATCAGAAATACCGTAATCTCCCTTTTATCGGGGTAGTTGAAGTATAGGAGGCATGTTTGAATACAAAAAGAAAAGGTGTGGGCATTTACCTTGCCCTGCTGATCGTAATATTTGGATTTACTTATCTGGCTGGAAAATATATCAACAACACGAAATCCGGAACGGTGGCCATATTTCAGGAAAGCCTGGAAGCTGATACAGTAAAGGAAGTGGTCATTACCCAAAACAAAGCTGTACCCACAGGGGCAGTAATTTATACTACCACCTCGGGGGAAACCATACAGGTAAATGTTTCTGATGTGAATGCCATAGAAGATATTCTTAAGGCTTCTGGATTTACAAATTATACCTTCCAGTCAGTGCAGGAAGAATCTTACTTTATGACGACCATTCTTCCTGTTATTCTTGTGGTGGCGGGCGTTATAGTGGTACTGCTGTTTATCAATAATCAAATGGCAGCAGCCAATGGAAATGCCAATAATCGGATGATGAATTTTGGAAAGAGTCGTGCGAAACGAATGAACGACAACCAGAAAAAGATTACTTTTCAAAATGTGGCAGGACTGGAAGAAGAAAAAGAAGAACTAACAGAAGTGGTTGATTTTCTGAAAAACCCCGCAAGGTATACCGATTTGGGCGCAAGAATTCCAAAAGGTATTTTGCTGGTAGGCCCTCCCGGAACTGGAAAGACGTTGTTGGCAAAAGCTGTTGCAGGGGAGGCAGGTGTCCCCTTTTTCAGCATTTCCGGGTCAGATTTTGTGGAAATGTTTGTAGGAGTAGGGGCATCCAGAGTAAGAGATCTGTTTGAAGAAGGGAAAAAAAATGCGCCCTGCATCATTTTC
>CAYRQT010000017.1:38636-39844 GCA_964426655.1 uncultured Cuneatibacter sp.
GGCGGAGGTCATGATGAAAGAGAGCAGACCCTGAACCAGCTGCTGGTGGAAATGGACGGTTTTGGTGTAAATGAGGGTATTATTGTCATGGCAGCCACAAACCGCGTAGATATTCTGGATCCGGCCATTATGCGTCCTGGACGTTTTGACAGGAAAGTAGGTGTGGGACGTCCGGATATTGGGGGAAGAGAAGCCATTTTACGGGTGCATGCCAAAAATAAACCCTTATCAGAGGATGTGAATCTGGAGCGAATTGCCCAGACTACTGCAGGATTTACCGGCGCAGATCTGGAGAACCTGATGAATGAGGCGGCCATCGTGGCAGCCAGGGAGAAGCGGGCCTATATCCAGAATGCAGACGTAGAAAAAGCCTTTGTGAAGGTCAGCATTGGGACAGAGAAACATTCAAAAATCATCTCCCCGGAAGAGAAAAAAATCACGGCATATCATGAAGCCGGACATGCCATACTGTTCCATGTTCTTCCTGGTATGGGGCCGGTACATACCATATCTATTATTCCCACGGGCATGGGAGCTGCCGGGTATACCATGCCTCTTCCGCAGAAGGATGAAATGTTTATTACAAAAACCAAGATGCGCCATCATATTATGGTAGACCTTGGGGGACGCATTGCAGAGGAGCTTATTTTCGGAGATATTACAACAGGGGCTTCTCAGGATATCAAAGATGCCACACAGACGGCCAGGGCCATGATCACACAATATGGTATGTCAGACAGACTGGGACTGATCAATTATGGTAGCGATGAGGACGAGGTGTTTATTGGAAGAGATCTGGCACATGCTCGCAACATAAGTGAAAAAGTTGCCGCATTGATTGATGAGGAAGTGAAGGGAATTGTAGACACCTGTTATGAAAAGGCAAAAGAATTGATTCAGGCGCATATGGATGTCCTGCATCGATGTGCAGCTCTTTTGCTGGAAAAAGAAAAGGTAACAACGGCAGAGTTCGAAGCCCTCTTTGAAATGCCCTGATATATTGTGCAAAACGTCTATAGCTATTTCAAAAGTCCAGGAAATCAAGCCATCAAACTGTATAATTAATGTGGGGAGGCCCGTAAAAGTTTGTGCACACTTATGTGGAGAGTGTTGCTATAATAATAAACGTAAACCCCCCCAATACATTATATAGCCTGAATTATTCATGAGGGTAAAAAATCATAGATTTATCCATGGAATTATTACGA
>CAYRQT010000018.1:0-39197 GCA_964426655.1 uncultured Cuneatibacter sp.
AACCTATACGGAATATACCACGATCATTAACACCGATGCGGGCAAGAAAAAGACTATCGTGGAAAAGGACAGTGGGCGGCATATGTACGATTATCTCTCTGTTGGTGATAGGGTGCGGTTTCATCCAAGATTCGGTACATACGAGAAATACGATAAATCTAAAGACCGAATCATCTACTGTAATGTCTGCTCTATGATGAACCCTATACAAAATGACCGCTGCAAGCGGTGTAATAATCTGTTGTTCAAATAAGGAGGATTTTCGTAATGGAGAGATTCGATACCATGCTGGAAGCGGCAGAGTTTGCCGCCACACGCTGCAAGATCTGGGGCTTTGCCACATCAAATGAAAGATACGACGTAAATGGCTTGCTGCTGCTTGCCGAGACAAGCGACAGTGAAGACCCGATCGACGAGGACAGCTTTTATGTGGTATCGTCTGCCGGAGCCATCGGATTATGCGATGATGGTGAGGATATAGACTGGCTGTTTCTGTCCGACGCCGTGCCGTACGAAAGTCTACCAATGACATACCAAGCTGTCCCGAATATGAAGTTCTGCCCTAAATGCGGCGCTCTCGTCGAACCTGACGGACGGTTTTGCGTTGGATGCGGCGAGAGGCTGCGCTGAATAACTATAGTCATCAATTTTTCTAATATCAATCTGGAGGTGCTCGACCTCACAACAAACGCGACCCCGGATATCTTCGTCAATCAGAACGGAATCACCTTCAGCAAGCGCGTCCTTGAGGATTTAAACTATCCCCAGACAGTGCAGTACTGCAATGACCCGGCTCAACACATTTTTGCAATTCGCGTGTGCAAGAGCAACGAGGCAAAAGCTGTATCATTCTCCAAGCCCCGCGCAGAGCAGACGACCACACTTGGGTGCGGCAACAAAAATCTTCACGATGTGATTGCCACGCTCATCCCGAATTATAAGCCGAAGAAACGCTACAAGGTCGTGGGCGAGTTTGATGCTGAAAATCGCGTGATATACTACGATATGTCCGCGGCAGAGGTTTCTGAATTCCGCGCAGTCAAAGAATAAATATAAGGGCGGCTGTTCACGAAAACAGTAAGACCACACTAAAGGTTTTATCCTTCGGTGTGGTCTTTACTGTTTTGGCTCCGCTTGAAGAGTGTCGGTCAAAAATTTACTTGTTTCCGTAAATCCCTTTGACGAACGCCCTTTGGTGCAATTATTTTTTCTGTATTTTGGATTGCCAAAACTGGGTATTCTCCTAAGTTCACAAACTTGCGCCATTGCAGGATTAAGCTTTCTGGGGGGGAGTTACATGGCAGAGGCCTTTCGAAGCAGTCTGCAGGCAGTGGATGCCATACAGGCGGAATCGGCCCTTAGCCTGGGCCTTAACCGGAGGCAGGTCATGAGATATGTTATCCTTCCGCAGGCACTGTCCACAGCCATTCCTCCACTTTGTGCAAATGTCATCTTTCTGATTAAAGAAACATCCGTCTTTAGTGTGGTGGCCCTGCCGGATCTGATGTTTGTGGCAAAAGATTTGATTGGCTTGTACTATAAAACAGACGAAGCTTTATTTATGTTGGTAATGGCCTATCTGATTTTGCTCCTCCCCATATCTTTGGGGGCATCATGGTTGGAAAGGAGGGTGCGCTATGCAGGATTTGGGCATTAGAGTCCTTTTTATGGGGAATAATTTCTGGAGACTTCTGGAGGGATTGTGGACGGCTTTGCGCATTGCTCTCATAGCTGTGGGGCTTTCCATGTTTCTGGGTATTGGACTGGGACTGTTAATGACCCTTCGCCAACCCATCATAAAAGGGATGACCCGCCTTTATCTGGAATTTGTGCGCATCATGCCTCAGCTGGTTCTTTTGTTTCTTGTGTTTTTTGGCGTTACCAAAACTTTTGGGATTCATCTAAGCGGAGAGCTTTCCGCCATTATTGTTTTTACATTCTGGGGTACCGCTGAAATGGGGGATCTGGTTAGAGGCGCTCTCATTTCCATCCCTCGTCATCAGACGGAAAGTGGTGCGGCTCTTGGACTGACCCGCTGGCAGGTTCAACGTTATATTATCATTCCACAGACTTTGCGGCGGCTGGTGCCGCTGGCTATTAACCTGACCACGCGTATGATTAAGACCACCTCATTAATTGTACTGATCGGCGTTGTGGAGGTGTTGAAAGTGGCCCAGCAGATTATAGAAGCAAATCGTTATACAGTACCGGATGCCACACTGTGGGTGTATGGAGCAGTTTTCTTCCTATATTTTTTCACCTGCTGGCCTATTTCACTGCTGGCGGGATACCTGGAAAAAAGGTGGAAGAATTAAAGGAGAAGCATGCATGGAAAAGGACATATTACTGGAAGCCAGGAATATACATAAAGATTATGGACAGGGAGCCGTATTAAAAGGTATTTCCCTGCAGGTACATAAGGGAGAGGTAGTGGTGCTGATTGGTCCATCCGGTTGTGGGAAGAGTACCTTTCTGCGATGTTTAAATGGATTGGAACCCATCCAGGAAGGGGAAATTTTGCTGGATGGTACGCGTATTACGGACAAGGGCACCAACTGGCCCCGGATACGTCAAAAAATAGGAATGGTTTTTCAAAGCTATGATTTGTTTCCGCATATGACAGTACTGGATAACATCCTTCTGGCCCCAATGAAAGCACAGAAACGAAGCCGGGAAGAGGTGAAGAAGGAAGCACTGATTTTACTGGAAAGGGTTGGCCTGGCGGACAGAACCGGGGCATATCCCAGAGAGTTGTCCGGTGGACAAAAGCAAAGGGTGGCCATTGTACGAGCACTGATTATGAAGCCGGAAGTGATGCTATTTGATGAGGTGACTGCGGCACTGGATCCGGAAATGGTCAGAGAGGTGCTGGATGTGATGTTGGAGCTGGCAAGACAAGGCTCTACCATGGTAATTGTGACCCATGAAATGGGGTTTGCCCAAGCAGTAGCAGACCAGATATGCTTTCTGGACGGTGGACAGGTGGTGGAAACCGCCCCGCCGGAACAATTTTTTGTTGAGCCAAGAACCGAGCGTGCGCAACGGTTTTTGCATACATTTCGTTACGAAAAGTAAGAGGAGGAAATTTTTATGAAAAAGGTATTATGGTCCCTGGCCGCATTGCTTCTGGTCATTCTGGCAGCAGTGGGCTGCGGAAAAAAAGAGGATACGGATGCATCTTCAACAACAACAGCATCCGATGGAATTTTCCGCACGGTGGATGAAATAAAGGAAAGCGGCGTGGTGCGAATCGGCGTTTTCAGTGATAAGAATCCATTTGGATATGTGGATGAAAATGGTGACTACCAGGGATACGATGTATATTTTGCAGAGCGCATCGGGCAGGATCTGGGGGTGGATATTGAGTATGTGTCTACGGAGCCTGCAAGCCGGGTGGAATATCTGAAAACAGGAAAAGTGGACATAATTCTGGCCAACTTTACCGTCACTGAAGAAAGAGCAGAGCAGGTAGATTTTGCACTGCCATACATGAAGGTATCTTTGGGGGTGGTTTCCCCGGATGATGCGCTCATCACTTCCGTAGAAGAGCTGGAAGGAAAGAAATTGATTGTAGCCAAGGGCACAACAGCAGAAACCTATTTTTCCACCAACTATCCGGATGTGGAACTGGTAAAATATGATCAGTACACAGAGGCCTACAACGCCCTGCTGGATGGCCGGGGAGATGCGTTCTCAACTGATAATACAGAGGTACTGGCCTGGGCATTGCAGAACGAAGGATTTACTGTAGGCATTGAATCTCTTGGAGATGTGGATACCATAGCCCCTGCAGTGACAAAAGGAAATACTACCCTTTTGAACTGGATAAATGAAGAGATTGAAGGTCTGGCAGATGAGCAGTTTTTCCATAAGGCTTATGAAGAAACACTTGCCCCGGTCTACGGTGATGCAGTGGATCCGGAAAGCCTTGTGGTAGAAGGGGGCGTAGTGGACGAATCTGAAACAGAGGAGACCACAGCGGCGGAAGTGGAAGAAAAGGGGACGATTAAGGTAGCCGCTTCTGCAGTACCTCATGCGGAAATCCTGGAGCAGGCAAAGCCCATTCTGGCAGCAGAAGGTTGGGATCTGGAAATTACCATCTTTGATGATTATGTACAGCCTAATCTGGTAGTAGAGAGTGGTGATTTTGATGCCAATTATTTCCAGCATATCCCCTATCTGGAAGATTTTAACGAAAAGCAGGGCACACATTTAGTTAATGCTGGTGGCATCCATTATGAACCCTTCGGCATATATCCGGGAACCAAATCTTCTTTGGATGAATTGGAAAAAGGAGATGTGATTGCCGTGCCCAACGATACCACGAATGAGGCCAGAGCCTTGCTTCTTCTGGAGGCCAATGGCGTGATCACATTAAAAGAGGGTGTCGGACTGGAAGCGACAGTGCTGGATATTGAAGAAAATCCTTATGATGTGGAGATTTTGGAGTTGGAGGCAGCACAGGTGCCCCGCGTAAAGGATGAAGTGGCTTTTGTGGTATTAAATGGGAACTATGCACTGGAAGCCGGGTTCTCTGTAGCAAAAGATGCCATAGCTTATGAGACGGCAGACTCAGAGGCGGCAAAGACGTATGTGAATATTATTGCTGTGGAGGAGGGGAATGAAGACAGCGAAGGCATTAAAGCGCTGGTGGAGGTTTTGCAGTCCGATGCCATCCGGCAATATATTACGGACACCTATGATGGAGCAGTAATCCCTTTTAAATAAGGTATAACTTGTGAAAAGTGCGCAATACTTCTATAATGTGAATAAGGACGCCCGTTGCTCCGAAAGGCGCAGGGCAGGGAAAATATATCCGCAGGATTTCCTACGGATATATTTTCGTTCGAAAGAAAATGTGGAGGAAAGCAGATGAACATGATTCAGGTGGAGGGCCTGGGCAAAACCTTTTCCGCCAAAAATGGGAAAGTAGAAGCCTTAAAAGAAATCAGTTTTTCCGTCGAAAAGGGGGATGTTTTTGGTATTATCGGGTTATCCGGTGCGGGGAAGAGCACCCTTGTGCGGTGCCTGAACCTTCTGGAAAAACCAACGGAAGGAAATGTTTGGATTCACGGGGATAATCTTTTGAATCTAAAGGGGAAAAAACTGCGGGAGGCCAGACAAAATATCGGCATGATTTTTCAACATTTTAATTTGCTGATGCAGAGAAATGTGCTGGACAACGTATGTTTTCCTATGGAAATTGCGGGGATTAATAGAAAGGAAGCCAGGAGAAGGGCTTTGGAACTCCTGGCAATGGTGGGACTTTCTGAAAAGGTTAAAGCCTATCCTGTGCAGCTTTCCGGTGGACAGAAGCAACGTGTGGCCATTGCCAGGGTGTTGGCAAATAATCCGGATATTCTCCTTTGTGATGAAGCCACTAGCGCGTTGGATCCACAGACCACTAAATCCATTCTTGCTTTACTAAAAGAGATCAATCAGAAATATGGCATTACCATTGTGGTAATCACCCATGAGATGTCCGTTATTCAGGAAATCTGCAATAAAGTTGCCGTCCTGGAACAGGGGCACTTAGTGGAATCCGGAGCAGTAGAAGAATTGTTTAGAAATCCCAAAACAGATGCGGCCAGGAGATTGCTTTTTCAGAACGGACCGGCCATTTCCAGTATGGAGGGCAATCGTCTGCTCAGAGTGACCTTTGATCAGGTGTCAGCTTTTGAGCCAATCATTGGCAATATCACTCTGGCTTTCCACACGCCGGTAAATATTCTGTATGCAAATACCCGAAATATAGGGGGAAAGGCACAGGGTGAAATGGTATTGCAACTGCCGGAAAATGAGGAAATAGCCATAAGAATGATAAAATATTTAAAAGAAAAAAAACTAGGTGTGGAGGAAATCAGAGAAGATGTTGACAAAGACCATTATAGATATGTTGATTGAAGGCACAAAGACTACCTTGTACATGACGCTGTTTTCCACTTTGTTTGGATACCTTTTGGGGCTCCCCTGGGGGGTGCTCCTGGCGGTCACAGACAAGAATGGCATTCGCCCCCAACCACTGGTATATGGGGCGCTGGATCTGGTGACAAATTTGATGCGCAGCATCCCTTTCCTGATTCTGCTTATTTTACTGATTCCAGTCACAAAAGCCATTGTAGGTAAAAGCTATGGGCCTACCGCTACCATTGTACCTTTAGTGATTGCAGCGGCACCGTTTATTGGCCGCATGGTGGAATCTTCATTAAAAGAGGTGGACAGGGGCGTAATAGAAGCGGCAGTGAGCATGGGGGCAGGAACCGGCACCATCATTATGAAAGTGTTGATTAATGAGGCTAGAACTTCCCTCATGATTGGGGTGACCATTGCTTTAGGAACTATTCTGGGCTATTCGGCCATGGCTGGCGTCGTAGGAGGAGGGGGATTGGGAGATATTGCTATCCGTTATGGGTATCATCGCTATGAGACGGGCATTATGATGATTACCATTGCCATTCTGGTGTTACTGGTACAGGTGATGCAGGGCATTGGCATGATGCTTTCCAAAAAAATGGATAGGAGACAAGTGTGAATATGAAAAACTGGAGGGGAAGACGGAGAGGGATTGCTATACTGGCAACATTGCTTTTGATGGGGCTACTCCTGGGATGCGGACAGAAGGATGGGGGGCAGACGACACAAGGGAATTCGTTAGCCAGTGAAGAAACTTCTGAGGCAGAGACTTTTGAAACAGAGACTCTGCAAGAGCAGTCAGTGATCCAGGAGACGACCGTAGAGACAGAGGCGGTCACAGCAGAAACAACTGGCCTTTCGGAAGATACAGAGGCGCCAGAAACCACTGCCGAAAGTACACCTGTAGCTTCTTCTGAATCAACGGCACAAAACGGTTGGATTGTGGCCATTGATCCAGGACATCAGGCACATGGGAACAGTGAGACTGAGCCAAATGGGCCTGGCTCTTCAGTTATGAAGGCAAAAGTGACCTCAGGTACGCAGGGGAAATTCACAGGAATTCCGGAGTATGTCATCAATCTGGAGGTGGCCCTTCAGCTTAAAACAGAGCTATTGGCAAGAGGGTATCAGGTGGTGATGACAAGAGAGACCCATGAGGTGAATCTGAGTAATGCGGAGAGAGCAGCCATTGCCAGCACCGCCGGGGCAGACATTTTTTTGCGCATTCATTGTAATGGTTCTACGGATGCGTCCGTGAATGGCATCGTCACCATGAGTCCTTCGGCCCAGAATCCGTATGTATCCAGGCTGTATTCGGATAGCTATCGATTATCGGCTCTTCTGGCAGATAATATGTGTCAGTTGACAGGTGCCAGAAATATGGGGGTACTGGAAACGGATACCATGAGTGGCATAAATTGGAGCACAATGCCGGTCAGCATAATAGAGATGGGCTTTATGTCCAATGAAACGGAAGACAGGGCGTTGGCAGACCCTGGCTACCAGGCCCTTCTGGTACAGGGCATGGCCAATGGTGTGGATGCATATTTTAACAGATAAGGTTTGACACGATTCTTCAGGGGTGTTATAATCCGAATTAATTCATAATATTAAGAGATACAGAACAAAGACGTCTGGGGAACCGGGCGTCTTTTTGCGTTTCTTAATATAGGGGCAAAGGAGGGTGTTATGGAAAATCTGTTGGAAAACAAAGACCTGATTAATGAGCTGCTGGCCCGATATGGGGTGAAGTTTGGTATTTACAAAGAAGGAACCTTTCACGAGCAGTTGTTCCCCTTTGATCCCATTCCAAGAACCATCGAAGCACGGGCATTCATGCAGTTGGAAAGGGGACTGATCCAGCGCGTTACAGCCCTAAATATGTTTCTGGAAGATATTTACAGGGAGCAGCACATTGTAAAAGACGGCATTGTACCGGAATCATTCGTGTTTTCTTCCAGTGGATTCCTATCAGCCTGTCAGGGAATAAGGCCGCCAAAGGGAATTTATTCTCACATTTCGGGCATCGATCTGGTGCAGGCCAAGGATGGCACCTGGTACATTCTGGAAGATAATCTGAGAGTACCCTCAGGCGCGTCCTACCCCATGATTGCCAGGGAAATTTGCAGAATCAGCAGCCCGGAAAGTTTCAGGAACCGGTTAATTGATGATAACCGTAATTATGCCAGGCTGTTAAAAGAGACTATGGACAATGTCAACACAGGTGGGCTGAACGTGATTCTGACACCGGGAAGGTTTAATGCCGCTTTCTTTGAACATTCCTACCTGGCTGAAAAGACAGGGGCTGTTCTTTGTAGCGGGAATGATTTGGTAGTAGAAAAAGATAATGTATACTATGCAGGATACAACGGTCAGAAACAGAGAGTGGGGACGATTTATCGCCGGATTTCAGATGAATATCTGGATCCTCTGGCGTTTCATGCAGGCTCCCTGATTGGGGTTCCCCATGTGTTCCAGGCTTATAAAAAGGGAAATGTTGCATTGCTCAATGCTCCGGGAAACGGAGTGGCAGATGATAAGGGAATTTACTATTTTGTACCCCGAATGATCCGATATTATCTGGGAGAAGATCCCATTTTGCAAAATGCGCCCACATATCTTTTATCGGAGCCCCAGGACATGGCCTACACAATGGAACACTTTGATTCCCTTGTGATTAAAGATGTGGCTGAGGCAGGAGGCTATGGAGTGGTATTTGGCGGAAAGCTTTCCTCCAAGGACAAATCTATTTTTCTGGAACGGATAAAGAGAGAGCCACGCAGATTCATTTCTCAGGAAATCATTGATTTTATTGACATTGATATCTGGGAGGAGGGAAAACGGTTGCCGCGAAAAGCAGATCTTAGGGCTTTTGTGTTATATGGTTCTCAGGTCAAAGTCTGGCACAGCGGTCTGACAAGATTTTCCAGAAACCCGGATTCGTTCATTGTTAATTCATCACAGGGAGGAGGATTTAAAGACACATGGGTATTATCACAGTAGAAAAGGTGGACCATCTGATCTGGCTTGGCCGATATCTGGAAAGAGTGCATACTACTATACAACGGTACCTGCAGGGGTATGACCAGATGCTGGATGATGATGAAGCGTTTTACAAAACCGTATGTCAGCAGTTGGGGATTCCGGATATATATGGCAACAGACAAGCATTTCTGGAAGCTTTTCCTTTTGATGAGGGAGACCCTTGTTCCATCATTTCCGAATTGCTCAAAGCCTACGATAACGCCATTACTCTGAGAGATGTCATTGGATCTTCCACGCTAAGTTATGTGGAACTGGCACTGTATGATATGCGCCGGGCGGCAAAGGGAAAGAATGTATTGATGCATTTTCAGTATATGCTGGATCACATCCTGGCGTTTTGGGGCTGTGTGGAAGACAATATTGATGATTCCAAGATCAGAAACATTCTAAAGAGTGGCAAAGGCATTGAGCGGTGCGATTTGTATTTGCGTTTGAATGAGCCGGCAGATCGTATCTTTCGGGAGTTAAATAAACTGGAAGGCAGGTTAAAGCGTTCCGGTCTGGTCTATAATCAGGCTGTCTTGGAGACAATGCTTGCCTTTACAGATACATCTCCTTTCAAATATGAAAATGTCAGGAACCTGTTGTCAAAACTAGTGGATACCGAGGGCCTATGAAAGAAATCAATTTTTCCTATGAAATGACATTACAGTTTTCCAAAGAGGTGGAGCGGCACATTTTTACATTGGCCTGTACCCCTGAAGAAACAGAAAGGCAAAAAATATTGTCCCGGACATTAAAGGTACAGGGATACAATGAAGATGGAGGATGGGATATTCTACCCATGCCACATCTCTCCAGAGATACGGATGCCTATGGAAACTGCCTGTATTATGGGAGAATGGAGAAACCGCACAGCAGTTTTCGAATCAGTGTTGAAGGGCAGGCTGAAACGGGACTGGCCTATCAGGAGGAGAGGGAAGAATACACGCCGACAACAGCCAGATACAGGTATATGACAGAACTGACTCGCCTGGGGCCGACACTTGAGGCGTTTTATCTAAAGTTCCTGGATAATTTTGAAGGCACGCCTTATGAAAAGGCGGTCTGGCTGACCCATCATTTGCGGGACTACATGACTTATCAAAAAGGAAGCACTACCATCAATACTCCGGCCGAGGAAGCATTTGCCAGAGGAGAGGGGGTATGTCAGGATTTTTCCCATGTCATGCTGACGCTGTTGAAAATGTCTGGCATTCCCTGTCGATATGTTTCCGGAATGCTGGAAGGAGATGGAGAAAGCCATGCCTGGGTGGAGGCGTATCTTTATGGGTACTGGTATGGCATGGATCCCACTAATGGTCTTTTGGTCTATGACCACCATCTGCGCATGGCAGTGGGACGGGACAGCAGGGATTGCCCTCTGTGCAATGGGGTCTTTAAGGGAAAAGTTGAACAGACCCAGACTGTTCATGTGCATGTCTGGGAGAAAGAACAAACGAAGGAGCAGATACAAAATGATAACGACAGTGGCTACACAACAGCTGCCGGTAGAGGAAAAACTTCGCATCCAGAAACACAGATTGTTCCCCCTCAGTAAAACAGATGGACCCCGCATCAGTATTGTAACGGGAATTCATGGGGATGAGCTGGAGGGACAATATGTCTGCTATCGGTTAATTCAGGAAATTGAGTCTCACAGAGAATATTTGAAAGGAACAGTGGATATTTATCCGGCACTGAATCCGCTGGGTATTGATGCCATAATGAGAGGGTTTCCTGGATTTGATCTGGATATGAACCGGATTTTTCCTGGAGATGAGCAGGGGTCCATGCCGGAGGCACTAAGTGCATACATCGTAAAAGATATTTCCGGATCTGTCCTTTGTCTGGATATTCATGCCAGTAATATTTTCCTGAGGGAAATTCCGCAGATTCGGATTAGTGAAGATACGCAAGAGACTTTATTGCCGATGGCAAAAAGAGCAAACGTAGATTTTGTCTGGATTCATGGTGCATCTACGGTGCTGGAAGCAACCCTGGCGCATTCCCTGAATCATGTGTCCACACCCACACTGGTGGTAGAAATGGGCGTAGGGATGCGGCTGACAAGAGATTTTGGAGAGCAACTGCTAAAAGGGATTTTTGTTTTGATGAAAGATTTGGGCATCTGGGAAGGGGAGGTGTGCACACCCAAAACGCCCATGGTTGCCCGGGAAGGAGAAGTGGATTTTTTAAATGCCGAAAAATCCGGCATTTTTATTCCACGGGTAGAACATTGGACGGATATCCGGAAAGGGGAACTATTGGGAGAAATTGTGGATCCTCTCAGAGGAATCTGCCTGCAAAGAGTCCTTTCCCCCTGTAATGGCCGTATTTTTACTTTACGGGAATACCCGGTGGTAGATGAGGGATCCCTGATTGGTCGCATACGGAGGGAGTAGGAGTATATGAAAAAAGAAATTATATACGAGGTGAAATTTCTATATAGGGAACCCATGCAGATTGCTGGGTATACATTTGGGGAAGGGGAAAAAACGCTTTGCATTGTTGGTGCCACCAGAGGAAATGAAGTACAGCAAATGTACCAGTGTGCCTGCCTGATCCAGCAGTTGCAACATTTTGAAGCAGAAGGGCTGCTTGCAAAAGGGCACAAAATCATGGTCATTCCCACATTGAACAGCTATAGTATGAATGTGGGAAAAAGATTCTGGACCACAGACAATACCGACATCAATAGAATGTTTCCGGGGTATGATCAGGGAGAGACGACTCAACGGATTGCGGGCGGCGTTTTTTCTGTCATTAAAGAGTATGCCTATGGAATACATTTTACCAGTTTCTATATGCCTGGTTTTTTTACACCTCATGTACGGATGATGAAGACCGGGTATGAGCAGGTGGAAATGGCCCGTGATTTTGGACTGCCCTATGTGGTATTGCGTCAGCCAAGACCATACGACAGTACGACGCTCCATTATAACTGGCAGATATGGGAAACCAATGCCTTTTCCATCTATACCAGCGATACCATGTCGGTGGACCATGGAGGTGTGAATCAGGCTGTTCAGTCTGTTTTGCGGTTTTTAAATCGGATGGGAATTTTGCAGTACAGAATCAGGGGGGGATATATTTCTGAAATCCTGGAGGATTCTCATATTTTAAATGTAAAGGGGCATGTAGCAGGGCTGTTTTTACCCCAGGTGGAAGTGGAGACCAGAGTGAAAGAAGGGGATGTGCTGGGAGAAATCAGACACCCTTGTGAAGGACATGTAGTGGAGACCATCCTTGCACCAGCTACAGGAACGGTTTTCTTTTCGCATAACCGCCCTCTGGTATATGAACGGGCCACTTTGTTCCGATTGATTCCAGACTTTGAAAAAGAATAATGGCCTATGCTGGAAGAAATACTGCTGCACTTGCAAAACCAAGGGGTTTATGATACACTCTCTGTAGTTTCATACGGATTTGGACACCGCCACCGGGTGGGTCAGGGTATCAACGAGCGCCGTTAGGTCTTAGAAGGCATCGTGGGTACCCTTTTTTTGGACAGGAGAGATAGGAACGACATGAAGAGGGTGTACAAACAATTCTTTCAGTATGTATTTTTACATATGTTAGGTAGCCTGGGCACATCATTTTATATTTTGGCAGACACTTTTTTTACTGCCAGACGATTGGGGAGTAATGGCCTGGCAGCTTTAAATCTTTGCATCAGCATTTTCAGCCTGATGCATGGGGTAGGACTCATGTTGGGAATCGGCGGCGCTACCCGATTTACACTGAGTGAGAAACAAAAAGAAAAAGGGGATGTGATCTTTTCCAAAACGCTGGTGATGGGAATGGGAGCAGGCTTGTTGTTTGCCGGAGCAGGATTGCTGGCCAATAGACCAATGGCCCTTTTTTTGGGTGCAGATCAGGAGACATTGGAAATGACGCACATTTACCTGGCCACCATTCTGTCATTTTCCCCCTGCTTTATTGGCAACAATATTTTGTTGGCCTTTGTTCGCAATGACGGAAATCCCAAATTAGCCATGGTAGCGGTTTTGACCAGCAGTCTGATAAATGTGCTTCTGGATTATGTGTTCCTGTTCATATGCAACATGGGTATTTTTGGTGCTGCATTTGCTTCCGGAATCTCCCCGCTCCTCAGTATGGGTGTGTTGTTGCTACATGTAAAGGGGAAGAAGGTCGGATTCTCGTGGATTTCTCCCCTTAGATGGAAAGAACGGAACTGCCGGATTGGCGTGGGACAGATTTTGGGGCCTGGACTATCGTCGTTAGTGGGAGAAATGGCTACGGCAGTGGCTTTATATACCTTTAACTGGACCATGTGGAAAATTGGCGGGAATACAGGTGTTGCTGCCTATGGCATAGTGGCTAACCTGGCGCTGGTGGCCACCGCCCTGTTTGTGGGCATAAGTCAGGGCATGCAGCCATTGGTCAGCGGCGCATGCGTGCGGGAAGAAAATAGAACCATGGGCGTTCTGCAAAAACTGGGATTTGGAAGTGCATTGGCACTGGCCGGCCTTCTATATCTGGTGGCAGCAGGGGGAGCGGTACCAATTACAGCAGTGTTTAATGGAGAAAATGATGTGGCTTTGGCTCAGCTGGCAGTTTTGGGGCTTCGGCTTTACTTCCTGGGATACTTTGCAGCGGGGGTGAATATTGTGGGGACTGCTTTCCTGAGTGCACTGGATGCCCCCGGACCTGCACTGGTCATCTCCCTGTTCAGGAGCTGTCTTCTCATGGTTCCAATTCTTTTGGGACTGGTGGCCTGGCTGGGAACTACCGGAGCCTGGCTTTCCTTTTTGTGTACCGAGACACCAGTTGCTATATATATGTTTTATAAGCTACATCAGAGAGATTCATTTCAAAAGAAAGCGGTGTCAGCTTGAGGTGGTTTTCTTTACAAGGGCATTCAGCGTATGCTATAATGAGAAGAACGATTGAGAAAGGAAACGGCCGCAGGGCCGAACACAATACATGAATTCAAAAATGAAAAGCACGGTGCTGATTATGATAAAGGGATTTATCATAGGGTCATCCATGAGCGTTCCAGGTGTCAGCGGCGGTACAATGGCCATAGTTTTGGGCATTTACGATAAGCTGATTCACTCCATCAGCCATTTTCTTTCGAATCTTAAGCAGAACATCCTTTTCCTGCTGAAGTTCTGCCTTGGAGCGGCTCTCGGCATATTTTCTCTTTCCTTTGTTATTAGCTGGTTATTGGAAAAGGTGCCGGTACCAGTTTCCTTTTTCTTTCTGGGTGCAGTGATGGGTGGAATACCGGCCCTGTACCGTATTGCCAGGCCAAAGGCACAGACAAAAAGGGCATTTAAAGATAATCTGGAGTTTATTCTATACCTGCTTCTGGGCATAGGTATAGTGGTAGGCATTACCTATCTGCCGCAAGGAGATTTGGAAATGTCCGGACTAAGTCTGGGAAGCATAGTCATGCTTTTGATTACAGGTATTATTGTGGCACTGGCATTGGTCCTACCGGGAATCAGCACCTCTCACATGCTTTTGGTACTGGGCATATATGAGGAAATGCTTGCGGCAATAAAAGGATTTGATCTGGCCTTCATAGGCATTCTTGGAATTGTGACCGTTCTGGGTATTTTTCTGGTGACCAGGCCGTTGGAATGGCTGATGGAAACCTTTCCCAGACAGACATACAGTGTGATCATCGGTTTTGTTCTTGGTTCTACAAAGGAAATTTTTGCGGATATCATTCTGCCGGCCATTCCCGCCCAGCCTCAATGGTGGTGGTGGGTGCTATATGGATGCATTTCTCTGGTAACATTCATACTGGGTATACGGGGAATCCTCTGGTTATCCCGTTTTGATCAGGAATAAGAGAAAACTCTCCGGCGTGAAGGTTCTGCTGGAGAGTTTTTCTTTATTGTTAAAACAGTATGCAGACAGAATGGAAGGAGAAACTCCATGTCGGTGACTCAGGATTTTTTAAATACATACATAAAAAACTACGACTTTTATAAAGAAACGGGCAGAATTTGTGCTCAAATCTGTGAAACAAGAATGGAGCAGATGGGGATCAGAGGCATTGTGTCCTATCGGGCAAAAAAACCGGAAAGACTGCGGGATAAATTGGACAAACGCAACATGGAGAAACAATATGCCTCCATTGAGGACATTGCGGAAGATATCAAAGACCTGGCAGGGGTCAGGATTGCGTTGTATTTCCCGGGAGATTTCCATAAAGTTCAGCAAATGGTGGAGAAACATTTTCAGGTGGTGGAATATAAGAAGTTTCCGGAAGCCCTTCAAAATAAGGAGCCGGCCAATCCTATCTACCAGAAGCGTTTTGCAGGATACTGGGCCATTCATTATCGGGCCTACCTTTTGGCAAGTCAGGTGGCTCCGGAGGAGCAAAAATACACAAAAACCATCATTGAGATACAGGTGGCGTCTGCACTCCTGCATGCATGGGCGGAGGTGGAACACGATTTAGTGTATAAACCTTACAGTGGGGAGCTTTCCTATGAGGAACTACAGATTCTGGATGAGCTTAACGGGCTGGTCCTTTCTGGAGAAATTGCGCTGGAACGTCTGCAAAAAGCAGTCAAGAACCGTGTCAGTCGCGAAGGAAGCCGCTTCCATAACCACTATGAATTGGCCAGTTATCTCAATAACAGACTTAGTGCCAATAGCGACACTTCGTCAGAAGATCTCATGCTTGGGCGTGTGGATCTGATGTTTAAGTCCATCCGGAAAACTGCCTTAAACACACCGGAAAGACTCAGACCCTATGTGCTTCGTGTTGACCCGCAGAGGAAAGACAGGTCTGTAGTTGAACAACTGTTGGATATTATCCGCAAGGACAACCCGGATGTCTATAATACCTATAGAGAGAAGAAAGATAAAGAAGAGCTGAAAATCCAGTTGGAAACCCTGCAAATGAATAGTGAGAATGGAAACAGACAGGGAGAGGCCAATACACTGGCCAATATTGGTTTTATCTATAGTACCAGAGGCAATTATGAGGAAGCCATCCATTATTTTTTGCAGGCCACGCAGATCAATCATGAAATTGGAAGTGTGCAGGGGGAGGCAAATCAGCTGTTAAATGTAGGATCGACCTACAGGCTTTTGGGGGAGCGTGAAAAAGCCCTGGAGTATTGTAACAAGGCTCTTGCGCTTCATCGACAGATTTCTTATAAGCAAGGGCAGGCCTATGTCATGGGCACAATGGGAAATATCTACTTTGATGAAAAAAATATGGATATGGCGCTGCGATATTACTATGACTCTCTTGGTATTTATCGGGACACAGGGTATAAGTACGGAGAAGTACGTCAGCTGCTTAATATTGGCCTTTTGATGAAGACACAGGAAGAATATGACAAGGCGGCACATTTGTTTCAGGAAGGATTAAAAATTTCCAGAGAACAGAAAATCCGCCAGTGCGAGGGAGATGCCCTCCATTATCTTGGCAGCATCGCTTTTGAACAGGGAAATGTGGCTGAGGCCTTTACATATTATCATCAGGCGCTGGATATCCAGGACGAGATCCATAACGAAAAAAGTAAGATTGAAATCCTGCTGAGTATGGGGAAAGCCTGTGCTTTTACCGGAGAAAAAGAAGAAGCTCGTTCATATCTAAAAGAAGCATTGGATTTCAGCATCGACGGAGGGTATAAGAGTCTGGAGGAAGAGGCCTTAAATTATATGACAAGAATCAGATGAAAAATAGCAGAAACGGAAGGGAACAGCCCTCTGCGTTTCTGCTGTTTTTATGTTAAGAGAGAGTCAGACTCGGATTTGCTGCTTGGTTTTTCTGGAAAAAGAGAACAGGTTGGTTTCGGAAATCAAAATAGCCAGAAAAATCAGAACACAGCCAATGGCCATTAGTGGAGAAACAGTTTCCTGAAGAAAAATCATGGAAAACATCAGGCCAAAGACTGATTCCAAAGAAAGAATCAGAGCGGCTGAAGAGGGTTCTGTATATTTTTGCCCGATATTCTGTAAAAGCAAGGCCAGCATAGTGCTCATAAAACCCAGATAGAGCATACCCCAGAGTGCGTCCATGTGAAATGAAGAAAGGGGAAAGGGACCATGAACCAGCGGGGCAAAAATCAGGGAAAAGACCGCTGCAAAGCCCAACTGAGTGGTAGTCAGCAATATAGGATCCTCAGAGGAGGTTATGCGAGAAACCATTACAATATGTATAGCATATCCCAGCCCGCACAGAAGGGAAAGGAGGTCCCCGGGATTAATGGTCAGGTCTGTATTCAGGGTCAGGAAGCCCGACCCAAGAATAGCAAGTCCTGCTGCGGCCAGAGCCCTGGAGTGGGGGCGTACCCCGCAGAACAACCAATTCAGAAGAGGTACAAAAATGACATAAGTTGTGGTTAGAAAAGCATTTTTTCCAGCCGTGGTATATTGCAGACCAAAGGTCTGTATTCCATATGCCAAAAAGAGCACAAATCCAATCCAAAAGCCGGATTTCAGGGTGGAACGACGAACCTTTTTTAGCCTGGGAAAAAAGAGAATGCACAGGCCAATGGTGGCCAGGCCAAAACGAATGGCCAGCATATAAAGGGGCGGGACTGAATCCAGTGCATTTTTTACCACTACAAAAGCATAACCCCAAATTAAAGTGGCCAGCATCAGACCGATGTAGGCAGGGACTGCATGTTTCTTTGCCATAATACTCCTTTTCCAAAAGAATACTCCCGCATGATCTGCGAGAGCATTGGATACCATTACAGTTGACTTTGCAAAAACTGGCGGGTCCTTTCATTGCTGGGGTTACTGAAGATTTTTTCTGGGGGTCCCTCTTCCAGAATACGGCCTTCATACATAAAGACTACTCGTGTGGCCACTTCCCGGGCAAAGCCCATTTCATGCGTCACCACAATCATGGTCATACCTTCTTCAGCTAGTTTTTTCATGACGCCCAGAACTTCGCCGACCAGTTCCGGGTCGAGAGCAGAAGTGGGTTCATCAAACAGCATGATTTCCGGATCCATGGCCAGGGCCCGGGCAATGGCTACACGTTGTTGCTGGCCGCCAGAAAGGCGGGATGGGTAGGTATGCATTTTATCTGTCAGGCCTACAAGGTCAATAAGTCGTCGGGCATTTTCTTTTGCCGCTTCTTTTGCCACTTTTTTAACGTGAATGGGGGCAATGGTGACGTTATCCAGCACCGTCTTGTGTGGGAACAGATTAAATCGCTGAAAAACCATGCCCATTTTCAACAGGAGAGCATTTTTTTCTTTTTTTTGCAGGGGGGCTTTATTGATGCCGTTCACCCGGTCATCCAGCAAAATATCGTCAATATAAATCTGACCACTGGTGATCTTTTCCAGATGGTTTAAAGAACGTAAAAAAGTAGATTTTCCAGCACCGGAAGGACCAATGATGCAGATTACCTCTCCGGGTTCTACCGTTAGATTCACATCTTTTAAAACCTCAAGTTCACCAAAATTTTTGCATACGTTTACAGTACGAATCATAGACATAATTGGGACTCCCTTCAACCGGTGGTATCTTATTCATAAACGGAGAATTTTTTCTCCAGCAAATGAAAGATGAGGGTGAATGCGGCGGTAATGATCAGATAGAGAGCGGCAGATGGAATGAAAACCAGAGGAGATGCAGAAGAAGACATGATCTGAGTGGTTTTTTTCATCAGGTCCACAATGGCGATGGTGGAAATCAGGGCAGTATCTTTGATGACCATAATAAATTCATTTCCCACGGGGGGAATCAGGCGGCGGATAGACTGGGGAATGATGATCAACCGCATGGATTTGCCATAACTCATACCCAGACTTTTGGCTGCCTCGAGCTGCCCCTTGTCAATGGACTGAATGGCTGCACGGATAATCTCCGCACAGTATGCAGCGGAGTTTAATGTGAAGGCAATGAAGGCGGCAGTAAAACCATCCTTGATGAGGAGTTTTGGGCTGATTTGAGGCAGAGCATAATAGATAAAATAAAGCTGCATCAGCAGGGGCGTTCCCCGGAAAACAAAAACATAGGCAGAAGCAAGCCATTTTAACGGATAAATTTTTGAGATTTTGGCCAAGGCCAGAAATACACTTAAAATTAAGCCGCAGGAGACGGAAAGTACAGTCAGAGAGACTGTAACGGAAGCGGCTTTTAAAAGGGGCGGGAGCCAAAGCTTAAGCTGTTCAATGAATTCCATGGAGATCATCCTTTCCGAATGCGGGCCTTACATGAAGAAAAGCCGTCACAGAGACGGCTTTTCAGAAATCCCAGCCCGGGGGAAATCTTATTTTACGGTTACACTGTTATTCTCACCAAAATATTTTGCGGCGATTTCTGCAACGGTGCCATCTTCATAAAGTGCATCCACAGCAGCCTGAACCTCGGCGGTCAATTCATCATTGCCCTTTTTCAGTACAATGGCCATGGGCTCAGCTTCGTCACTTGTCCAGCTGATGCTGTAAGTGTCACTGTCTGTACCAATGTAGTACTGTGCAACAACATTGTCTACAACAACGGCATCCAGACGCCCATTTTTCAAATCCGTGAAAGCAGAGATGATAGTATCATATACAAAATAATCATCTGCATTGACGTCAAGTCCATTTTCCATTTGCTCATTCATGAACTGGTCAGAAGTGGTTTCTGTCTGTACGCCCACCTTTTTTCCGGCCAGATCTTCAACACTGCTGATGCCGCTGTCGGAAGCACTGACAATACAAATTTTGTTGGCAATATAGGCCTCGGTCAAATTGTAATTTTCCTGTCTATCCTCATTAATGCTGACGGCGGAGATGATGAGATCTGCCCGTCCGGTATCTACTGTTCCAAAAATGCCGTCCCATGCCACATCCAGAATCTCCAGTTCGCGGCCCATTTGATCTGCAATGGCCTGGGCCAGTTCAGCATCAAAACCGATGATGGTGGTTCCGTCTTCTCCGATGTATTCCATGGGAGGGTAATTGGCATCCCTGGCTACAATCAGCTTGTCAGAGGAGTTGTCAGAAACGGCGGCTGTGGTTTCATCAGAAGTGTTGCCGGATGAGGTGGTTTCCTCCGAACCGGTGCTGCCGGATGAGCAGGCAGTAACAAAGGAAGCGGCCATGAGGGCTGCCAGTGCCAGGGTAAGTCCTTTTTTTTTCATAATACTCTCCTTTTTTCTGCGTAGATATCCTGGAGGCATATGCATAAATATTCAGATATGCCTTCACAAATTTCAGACAATCCTGCCGCAGAAGGACAACATTGGCTTTAACAGAGAGATTATAGCATGGTGGAAAAACCTTGTCAATGCATACAAATCAGCAGAAAAGTGGAAGAGAAATCAAATCCACCCACCATCCAGCGTCAGAATCTGTCCGGTCAGATAGGGGGTGCTTTCTGTCAGCTTGCGGGCAAAAGCGGCAATTTCAGAAGGCGTCCCCATACGTCCGGCCGGAATTTCCTGGACCAGGTTCTTCAGCTCGGCAGAAGAGAGGTTCTTATTCATAGAGGTGTCCACCAATCCGGGCGCAATGGCATTTACCGGAATCCGGCTAGGGGCAAGCTCCTTAGCCAAAGCCTTAGTAAAGGCATTTACTCCACCTTTGGATGCACTGTAGGCCACTTCACAGGAAGCACCCATATTGCCCCACACAGAAGAGATGTTTAAAATGTAGCCCTCCCCCTGTTGGAGCATAACGGGAATGACCTGAGAGCAGGTGTAAAAAAGGGAAGAGAGATTGGTCTGAATGATTTGATTCCATTCCTGGGGGGAAAGAGACTGTAAAACGCCCTGGAAGGAAATGCCTGCATTGTTGATCCATAGATGAATCCCATGAAAATGGGAAAGAATTTCGCTCAACATGCGTTCCACTTCTTTATAGGAAGAAATGTCACCAATGACTATAAACGGAGGCGTAAGATGGGGAGCAGCTTCCACCAGCTCTCTGTAGAAATCTGTAAGTGCAGCAGACGATTTTCTTCCATGAAGAACGACCTGGTAGCCTGCCGTGTAATATTCTTTAGCCAATGCCCGCCCTATTCCCCGGGAGGAACCGGTAATCCAGACTGTTTTTGCCATTAGAGTCTCCAATCTTCTTTAAAAAAAAGGGGTTATATGATACAATGACCTAAAATATTGTATCATAGGAAGAAGGTATTGACAATTTGGTTCGGTACCGGGAGGGAAATATGTTAGATGTGATTATTATTGGTGCCGGTCCTGCAGGGATGACGGCTGCTATTTATGGTTCAAGAGCCATGCTGAATTGTCTGGTGCTGGAAAAAGAGGCCAGCGGCGGGCAGATTCTGGATACTTATGAAGTGGATAACTACCCGGGGATACAGGGCGTGACAGGCTATGACCTGGCTACCCAGTTCAGAGACCATGCTGAAAAACTGGGAGCCGATTTTCAAATGGAAACAGTGATCCGGGTGCAACCGCTGGAAAAGGGATTTCAGGTTGAGACGGATCAGAACACCTACACCAGTAAAAGCATCATCATTGCAGCAGGGGCTAGTTACAGAAGACTGGGCGTGCCCGGAGAAGAACTGCTTCGGGGCAGGGGAGTATCAAACTGTGCAACTTGTGATGGCGCATTTTTCAGAAAAAAAAGAGTGGCTGTGGTTGGAGGAGGAGACGTGGCAGTGGAAGATGCCATTTATCTGGCCAGAAGCTGTGAACATGTGACCCTTATTCACAGGCGAGATGCATTGCGTGCGGTAAAATCTCTGCAGGATAAGCTTCTATCTCTGCCAAATGTTACTGTGATCTGGAATAGCGAAGTCGATGAAATTCTGGGAGAAGAGGTAGTAAGCGGTGTGCGTATCCGCCATAAGGATACCGGAGTGGTGGAAGATCTGTCTGTAAACGGCGTTTTTGTGGCTGTTGGAATTGTGCCGGCTACAGAAGTTTTTAAAGGCCTTGTTGAAATGGATCCGCAGGGATACATTTTGGCCGGAGAGGATACCAAAACCAGTTTCCCCGGTATTTTTGCAGCGGGTGATGTACGTAAAAAAGTGTTGCGCCAGGTAGTAACGGCAGTAGCTGACGGCGCTTGTGCTATTACTGCGGCAGATGAATTCATTCACTAACTAAAATATATACATATACAAATGTGCAGGTTTGCCATTGACAAACGTGCTCAGCTCTGCTACTATTACCCTGTAACAATTTCGTAATAATTGTAATATTTAATATACATGAGAAATATTTCAGTAATGAACAGGGGCGTTTCTGGCAAAGGGGATTGACAGAACATTGATTACAACAGTAGAGGTGAAGCATGAAACGAAAAATCAGAGGGTTGACAATTGCAGTGATAACCGCTATAGCAGTGGCAGGTAACTCCATGGCTGTTGGGGCTTTGGAAGAGATTTCTACAGAAACTGCCATAGCCGGAATCTCTGTACCGCTGAGCAAACTTGTAGGTTCGTCTGAGAATGCAGCGCTTTCCATTTACTCATATCTTGCGGGAGAAACAGAAACTGCTGCTACCACATTGGCGGAAACAGAAGGCACCACGGAAGAAGAAACCACTATAGAGCCTTCAGAAGAAACTACTGAGGAAACCACTGTGGAGACTACAGCAGAAACCACTACTGCTGAGGAAGAGACTTCTCCTTATGCTGATGTAGCCATTTCTCAAGTGGAAAATTACGTAAATGTACGTACAGAACCCAATACCACCAGTGGGATTGTGGGTAAATTATATAATAATTGTGCAGCGACCATTATGGAAGAGGTAGATGGAGAAGCATATGACACCGGAAATGCATGGTATCATATTGTTTCCGGAAGTGTTGAGGGATATGTCCGGGCTGATCTTTTTGTTACTGGAGCAGAAGCTGAGGCTATTGCGGAAACGGTAGGCACTAAAATTGGTACCATCACTGCCGATGCTCTTTACTTGCGGGCAGAGCCTAGTACGGATGCGGAAATCATCACTAAAATCATGAAGGGGACCGAGGTGGCCCTCATGGAGCAGGTCGGCGATTTCTATCATATTCAGTTAGATGTGGCTAGTGATGGATACATCCATAAGGATTATGTCAGTGTAAGAATTGAGTTCAGCACAGCAATCAGCATAGAGGAAGAGCAGGCACAGCTGGCAGAGCAGCAGCGTCTCCAGGAGGAGCAGGCAGCTGCAGAGGCAGCCGCAGCGCAGGCAGCTGCAGAAGCGGCAGCAGCCCAGGCAGCGCAGGAAGCGGCAGCGGCAGCAGCTGCGCAGGCAGCACAGGATGCAGCAGCGGCGCAGGCAGCGCAGGAAGCCGCCGCAGCGCAGGCAGCAGCAGAGGCACAGGCGGCCCAGGAAGCAGCCGCGGCAGAAGCGGCTGCAGCACAGGCGGCAGCGGCCTCCAGCCAGAGCAGTAGCCTGGGGCAGGCGATTGTGGCCTATGCTATGCAATTTAAAGGAAATCCCTATGTATACGGAGGAACGAGTCTGACGAACGGTACAGATTGTTCCGGATTTACCTTAAGAGTATATCAAAACTTTGGTATCTCTTTGAGTCGTACTTCCAGGACGCAGGCCAATGGAGGAAGACAGATTTCTCTGGCAGAGGTGCAACCCGGAGATTTGGTATTTTACACAGGGACAGATAATGCCACCATCGGTCATGTTGCCATCTACATCGGCAATGGACAGATTATCCATGCGGCTAATGCTTCAGTGGGCATTATTGTGAGTGATATGTATTATCGGACCCCCTGCAAGGCAGTTACATACATTCGGTAAAAAAGAAAAGGCTGGGAGCAGTTTTGGGGACACCTCATTCTGTCAGGCAGATAAACGGAATAATAAGAACGGATGGTTTATTTAAATATAATCCATCCGTTTTTCAATTTGGTCATAACAAACGAAATGTGAAAAACGATTATGAAGAACACACATATAAATACGAGCCGGATAGCCATAAGAGACGCCCGCTATTGTTCATGATGTATTTAGAATCATTGTGCTTATTGGGACATCGTCATGTGTAATCCACTGAAGGAAGCTTCATGGAAGAGGCTTAAACGTATGTGGATGTAGCATCGACGTGTCTCTCTGGATTGCAAAATGAAAACGAAAACAGGCTGATCAGCTGCGGCGGAAAACTCCGCGGCCACTGGTCAGCCTGTACTGGTTTATCTGGGAACAAATTATTCAAAAGTGGGTTCAATTAAGCCATAGGTACCGTTTTTACGCTTATATACCACATTCACCTCATCGGTATCTGCATTGCTGAAAACATAGAAGCTGTGGCCCAATAATTCCATCTGAATACAGGCTTCCTCCGGATCCATGGGCTTAATGCCAAAACGCTTGCTGCGTACGATTTTAATGGTTTCTGTAACCTCATTGCCATCATCTACATATTCGGGAGTAAAATGACTAAGGGACTGCTTCTGTGCAATAAGTTTGGTGCGATATCTTCTCAGCTGACGTTCGATGGTCTCTTCCACCAGGTCAATGGAGACATACATGTCAGTGCTCACCTGCTCTGCACGTATAATAGATCCTTTCACGGGAATGGTCACTTCAATTTTCTGCCGATCCTTTTCCACACTCAGGGTAACCTGTACTTCTGTATCCTGAGTGAAAAATTTGCTCAGCTTTCCCAACTTTTCCTGTACCGCCGATTTGAGGCCCTCGGTCACATTGATGTTTCTTCCGCTGATTATGAACTTCATAACGGTCACTCCTTTTCCTGCCCAGTTTTGTTAGTGGGCTTGAACAACCCCGCAGAGAATTCCGACGGGGTGTTCGTTTTTCTATGGTTAGAGTATAGCATAACAGGCGGAAATGCACAAGGAAAAGGGGCGCTAAGAGGGATAATCTGTCAACCGGCAGGGCTTTTTACAGGCATCAGATAGAGAGGATTTTGTCAAGGGAAAATGGCAAAAAAGTTTGAAAAAACGTAAAGTTTATGTAAAACACACAAAACGTGCGTTTGTCTGGAAAAACAAATCAAAATAGTAAAAAAGGGCAGTGAGAGTGTGGATAATGTGGATAACTTTGTGCACAACTTATTTTTAAAGAAAAAACAAGGGCTGAAATGTGGATAAGTTTCAGTGGACCGAATAAAATATGTCAAAAAAAAGAAAATAAAAAAAGATGAGTGTCCGCCGAGAGGCGACATCATTGTGCAATGTGACGAAAAAGCGCCCCAAAGAAGAGGGACGGGCTTGAAAAGTGTGTTCACTATAATTTTAGTTGAATAAAAAAGTAAAGAATGATAAAATATAACGATGAGTGAGTTCCGGACATAAAAACCGGACAGATGGGAGCAATACATGGGAATTTATACGAAAATATTTGGCACGCACAGCCAACGGGAAATTAAGTCCATGACACCTCTTGTAGATAAAATCATGGGAATGCGGGATGAAATGGTGGCATTAAGTGATGAGGAACTGAGAGGAAAAACTACGGAATTTAAGGATCGCCTCTCCCAGGGGGAAAGCCTGGATCATATTCTTCCAGAGGCGTTTGCAGTAGCCCGTGAGGCCACAAGGCGGGTGTTGAATACAGAGCATTACAGAGTACAGATCATAGGCGGTATCGTTATTCACCAGGGGCGTATTGCAGAGATGCGTACTGGAGAAGGTAAAACCCAAGTATCCATCCTTCCGGCCTATCTGAATGCCCTGGGAGGAAAAGGTGTACATATTGTTACGGTAAATGATTATCTTGCAAAACGAGATGCGGAATGGATGGGTCAGGTCCATGCTTTTCTGGGACTAAAAGTGGGTGTCGTTCTTAATTCCATGGAGAATGCCGAACGACGAGAGGCTTACAATTGTGATATTACCTATGTGACCAACAATGAACTGGGGTTTGACTATCTTCGTGATAACATGGTCATTTATAAAGAACAGCTGGTACAGAGGGGACTGCATTTTGCCATAGTGGATGAAGTGGACTCTGTATTGATTGATGAGGCCCGTACGCCCCTTATTATTTCGGGACAGAGTGGAAAATCCACAAAATTATACGAAGTGTGTGACACACTGGCTAGACGAATGGTAAAGGGAGAGGCTACAGAATTCTCCAAAGTGGATTACATGATGGGCGTTGAGCTGGAAGAAAGTGGCGATTTTGTAGTAAACGAGAAAGAAAAGTATGTGAACCTCACCCAGGAAGGGGTGGAGAAAGTTGAAAAATTCTTCCAGATTGATAACCTTGCAGACCCGGAAAATATTGAAATTCAGCACAACATGATTTTGGCACTGCGGGCCAATTATCTGATGTTCAGAGACAAAGATTATGTGGTTAAGGATGATCAGGTGCTGATTGTAGATGAATTCACTGGGCGTATAATGCCTGGCCGTCGATATTCGGATGGCCTCCATCAGGCCATAGAAGCCAAGGAACATGTGCAGGTCAAACGGGAAAGCAAAACGCTGGCCACCATTACCTTCCAGAATTTCTTCAATAAATATGAGAAGAAGGCTGGTATGACCGGTACAGCTGAGACGGAAGAAAAAGAGTTTAGAGATATATACGGCATGGACGTTGTGGTTATTCCCACAAATCGTCCTATTGCCAGAATAGATTATCAGGATGCGGTTTATAAAACCAAAAAGGAAAAACTGCAGGCGGTTGTGGAAGAAATACTGGAGGCACATGCCAAAGGTCAGCCGGTGCTCGTTGGTACCATAACCATAGAGGCATCAGAGCTTTTATCCAATATGCTGAAGAAAAAAGGCGTTCCTCACAAAGTGCTGAATGCTAAATTTCACGAAATAGAGGCAGAGATCATTGCCGATGCCGGTCGGGTCGGTTCAGTGACCATTGCTACAAACATGGCTGGCCGTGGAACGGATATCAAACTGGATGATGAGGCCAGAGCAGCGGGCGGTTTAAAAGTAATCGGAACAGAACGCCATGAGTCCAGACGTATTGACAATCAGCTGAGAGGACGATCGGGACGACAGGGAGATCCGGGTGAATCCAGGTTCTATATTTCCCTGGAAGATGATCTGATGCGGTTGTTTGGTTCCGAAAAACTGATGGGTATTTTTAACACCCTGGGTATTGAAGAAGGGCAGCAGATTGAGCATAAAATGCTTTCCAGAGCCATTGAAAAAGCCCAAAAGAAAATTGAGGGCAATAACTATGGCATTCGAAAGAATCTGCTGGAATATGATCAGGTCAATAATGACCAGCGGGAAATCATTTATGAAGAACGTATGCGTGTGCTCAATGGGGATAACATGCGGGATGTGATCATGAAGATGATCAATGATATTGTGGAGAACACTGTAGACACCTGTATATCGGATGATGCAGATATCAGCGAATGGGATGTGCCTCAGCTGAATGCCATGCTCCTGCCCCTGATTCCACTAAAACAGATCGAGATTGACGAGGATCGCCGCGGATTCCATAAAAAAGAGCTGAAGCACGAACTGAAAGAAGAAGCCATTAAGCTTTATGAGGAGAAAGAAGCTTCCTTTCCGGATCCGGAGCAGTTTAGAGAATTGGAACGTGTGGTACTGTTAAAGGTCATTGATAAAAAATGGATGGATCATATCGACGATATGGACCAGTTGCGACAGGGCATTGGCTTACAGTCCTATGGGCAGCGAGATCCTGTGGTAGAATATAAAATCAATGGCTTTGAGATGTTTGAGGCCATGACAAACAGCATTCGGGAAGAAACGGTGCGTATGCTGTATAGAATCCGCATAGAGCAAAAGGCGGAGAGAGAGCAGGTGGCAAAGGTAACGGGAACAAATAAAGATGATTCAGTGGCAAAGGCTCCGGTGAAGAGAGAAGCCAGAAAAATTTACCCTAATGACCCCTGCCCCTGCGGTTCAGGAAAAAAATACAAGCAGTGTCATATGAATAAACCCCTGGATTTGTAAAAAAACGTGGCATGTCAGGAATTTCCTCCATGCCACATTTTTACTCATAAAAAAATATCACAGAAAGAAGGTGAGATAATGGTAGAACTGGATCAATTTAAATTTGAACTTAGCAATCAGCAGCAACCATTATTGGAAGTGAGGGATTCACTTTGACCTGGCGAATAAAAAACGCCGGATAGATGAGCTTACACAGTATATGGAAGCGCCCGGATTCTGGGACGATCCGGAAAAATCTCAGAGTATTATGAAAGAACTGAGAAATCTGGAAGATACGGTCAAGCTTTATGATAAGCTGGAAGAACAATATGAAGAGATTGGTCTTCTCATAGAGATGGGGTATGAGGAAAATGATCCGGAGGTTATTCCGGAGATTCGGGAGACCCTGGAAAATTTCACAAAAAATCTGGAGTCACTGCGGCTGCAGACCTTGCTTTCCGGCCCCTATGACAGAAATAATGCCATAGTAAAACTGAATGCAGGGGCAGGCGGAACGGAAGCCTGTGATTGGAACAGCATGCTGTATCGTATGTATTGTCGCTGGGCTGACAGCAAAGGCTTTACTACAGAGGTGCTGGATTATCTGGATGGAGATGAGGCTGGCATTAAGTCGGTAACTTTCCAGGTGAACGGCCTGAATGCCTACGGTTACCTCAGAGGAGAACACGGGGTGCACCGCCTGGTGCGAATTTCCCCTTTTAATGCGGCAGGGAAACGGCAGACCTCTTTTGTATCCTGTGATGTGATGCCGGATATCCAGGAAGATGTAGATGTGGAAATAAACCCAGACGATTTGCGCATTGATACATATCGTTCCAGCGGTGCGGGTGGACAGCATATCAACAAAACCTCTTCAGCTATTCGTATTACCCATCTGCCTACGGGCGTCGTGGTGCAATGCCAGAATGAAAGAAGCCAGCTGCAGAATAAAGACAAAGCCATGCAAATGCTGAAGGCCAAATTGTTTTTGCTGAAACAACAGGAAAATGCCGAAAAGGCTGCCAGCATTCGAGGAGAGGTCAAGGATATTGGCTGGGGAAATCAGATCCGTTCTTATGTCCTTCAGCCCTATACCATGGTAAAAGACCACAGAACCGGACAGGAATCCGGAAACGCAGCCAGTGTGCTGGATGGGGGCCTGGATCCCTTTATCAGTGCGTATCTGAAATGGAAGAGCACAGGAGGACAGGCAGCGGACAGTGGAGATGATCTCTAGGAAAATGCCTTGCAATCCCGGGAAAACTATGTTAATATCTTTCCCGTGGAAACAATTGTATTTGTGACAAAAACACTACCATATTTTCTTCAAACACATGCCAAAAGGGCACCAAGGGGAATACAGAATGAAGGAAAATAAATATTATGTTGTGAAAAGCAAGGCGGTTCCAGAGGTGTTGCTGAAAGTAGTGGAGGCAAAGCGATTGTTGGAGGCTGAAAAAGTCCAGACCGTAAATGAAGCCACTGACCGGGTGGGAATCAGCAGGAGCTCTTTTTATAAGTATAAGGATGATATTTTTCCTTTCCATGACAATGTGAAAGGAAAAACGGTCACTATGCTGCTGACCATTGATGATATTCCCGGGGTGTTGTCTGCACTTCTGAAGAAGATTGCAGAGTATAACATAAATATCCTGACCATTCATCAGACCATTCCCATTAATGGTGTGGCTTCGCTGACGCTAAGCATAGGTATCCTGCCGGACTCTGGGGATGTATCAAAAATGCTGGAAGAAATAGAAGGGAAGGACGGCGTCCACTACATCAAAATACTGGCCAGGGAGTAGGGTCAAGGAAGAAATGAGGATGCAATATGATTAAGATTGCCGTGCTGGGATATGGCACCATTGGAAGTGGTGTTGTAGAGATTATAGAAAAAAATCAGGATGTTTTATCCAAGCGGCTGGGGGAAGCGATTGCTGTTGGACAGGTATTGGATCTTAGGAATTTTGAAGGAGATCCTATTCAGGAAAAAATCACTCATAATATAGAAACCATCTGGAATGATTCGGAGATCTCCATTGTGGTTGAAGCAATGGGAGGTACGGAGCCGGCTTTTTCTTTTGTAAAAGGGGCTCTGGAGCGGGGGAAATCCGTTACCACTTCTAATAAAGCGCTAGTGGCCAAATATGGTACACAATTGCTGGCGCTGGCCCGGGAGAAGGGGGTCCATTTCCTGTTTGAAGCCAGTGTGGGCGGAGGAATCCCTATTATCAGGCCTCTGTATAATGCTCTTTCCGGAGAGAAAATAATAGAAATCTCCGGAATTTTAAATGGGACCACAAACTATATGCTGACCAAGATGCGGCAGGAAAATGAATCCTATGAAGACGTTTTAAAAGAGGCGCAGGCTCTGGGATATGCAGAAAGAGATCCATCTGCAGATGTAGACGGATTTGATGCCTGCAGGAAAATTGCCATTCTGGGTTCCCTGGCGACAGGCCATTTTGTGGATTTTGAAGACATTCCTACCATGGGGATTCGGTCCATTACCACGGAAGACATGCAGCTGGCAGGTGCATTGGGATATGAAATCAAGCTTCTAGGAACGATTCGCCAGGAAAGAGGTGTCTATTATGCCTCTGTTCAACCCCAGCTGGTAGGTCAGGACAATCCGTTATATGGTGTTAATGGTGTATTTAATGGGATACTTGTTGAAGGTAATATGGTAGATAAGCTGATGTTCTATGGAAGCGGAGCCGGAAAGTTGCCAACAGCCAGTGCCATCATAGCAGACATTTTGGAAATAGCTCAAAATCCCGGAAAAGTACTATTGGATGGATGGGATGCTGAAAAACTTTCGTTGGGAGATGCAGGCCTGTTGCCTAAAGTCCGCTTTGTGAGGATTAGGGAGAAGGGAACTGCGCAGGCCATAGCCTTATCGTTGCTGAAAGCGGAAAAGGTGGTGGAAGTTGATGGCTGCGGCGGATATGCACTGCTTACGGCGCCTATGACTTTATATCAATTTAGCGAAATTGCCAAAACCATACAGGGTGTTGCACAGGTGTTGGAACTGGCAATCTGAAGCACATGACCTGTTCAAAAAGAAGGAAATGATGAACAAACAAAAAAACAAGACTCCTCACCAGACGGTGGAGGAGTCTCTCTTTTATGTAGGAAGTGTAGTGGCCTTCCTGGCCCTGTTCCTGGGCATATTGACTGCAGTAGATGTGATTCCATGGAGCTTGTTTTTAAGGCCCTGTTTGTTTCACGCCCTGACAGGATACTACTGCCCGGGATGTGGGGGCACAAGGGCTTTGCGTTATTTGTTACAGGGCAATATGGGAAAAAGCCTGTATTATCATCCGCTCGTGGCATATGTGCTGGGCGTGTATGGCTGGTTCATGGTAACACAATTGGCAGAAAAATGCACAAAAGGAAAAATAAAAGGAATGCCTTATAGAAATGCGTATCTATATATGGCTACATTTATTTTGCTTGCAAACTTTATGGTGAAAAATCTGGCTCAGTTTTTTTCGGGGAGTCTATTTCCCATTATGCCTTAATGAAAAATGGAGTCATAATCCCATCCCGAAGTATCCATTCCCTGACGTGCCATTTCTTCCAGAACATCGTTCCAGATTGGACGAAGAAATGCATCGAAAGCACCAGAGGAAAGAAGAATACTTACAACGACAATAAGGATGAACAATAGTAATCCGATGATACTCAAAATCAGGCCGGCAAGGCACAGACCGTGGAATTTCCCTGTGGTTCGACGGGAAATAATGGCAAAAATAATGCCGGAAATGGCAAGCAGACCGGCGAGCAGGTAGCAGGAGCAACACAGCACACTGATGATACCACAAACGAAAGAGGCGATCGCCATGCCATCGGGGCGTTTGCTTGGGGGGACAGGGGACTGGGGTTGCTGGAACTGCCCGGGTGCCCAATTATCCGGATCATTGGAAGAAAAAGGGGGCGATTCGTTTTTCTGTTTTTGTGAATCCTCATTCTCAGGATCGATTTCCTCGTAATACAAACCCATAATATATCCTTTCCTAAAACATGACTTTTTTCATAGTTTAACATATGCTTGGCGGAACTGCAATCCTGATGGCTTGTATTTCGGACAGGGACATAGTACAATGGACGGGCAAATGTCTGGAGGAAAATATGAATATTATAAAAGTATTGCAGGATGAATTGCATATTACAACAAATCAGGTGGAGGCAGTAATTCGATTGCGGGATGAGGGCAACACGATTCCGTTTATTGCCCGTTATCGCAAAGAAGCTCATGGAGGGTTGACAGATGAAACATTGCGAAAGCTGGATGAGCGGCTGGAATACCTGAGAAATCTGGAGGAGAAAAAGCTGACCATACGGCGGACTATAGAAGAAATGGGGAAACTGACGCCGGAATTGGATAAAAAAATAGAAGAGGCTATGACCCAGGTCGTTCTGGAAGACTTATATCGGCCCTATCGTCCAAAAAGAAGAACAAGAGCTTCTATTGCCAGAGAAAAAGGGCTGGCCGGACTTGCTGATAAAATCCTTGAACAGTCTATGGGGGGCAATCCACAGGATTGGGCTTCTCCCTATCTGACAGAGATAGTTCCTTCCGTCCAGGAGGCGATTGATGGCGCATTGGATATACTGGCGGAAGATCTTAGTGACCATGCCCAATACAGGGCCTACATCCGCCAGAGAACCTGGGATGAGGGATTGATCAAAGCGGGAAAAAAGGGAGATGGAAATCCTGTATTTGAAATGTATGACCAGTTTGAAGAGCCTGTAAGAAAAATACCGGGCTACAGAGTTCTGGCTTTAAACCGGGGAGAAAACGAAAAAGCCCTGGATGTGCAGATCCTGGCACCGGAAGAAAAAATACTGGGGTATTTACAGCAACAACTGATCCATACGCCCGGATCATATTCTGCGGAGCTTTTGCGGACAATGGCGGAGGATGCTTATAAAAGATTGATTGCGCCGGCCATTGAAAGGGAGATTCGCAATGCCCTGACGGAGGAGGCCCAGGAGCAGGCCATTCGTGTTTTCGGGAAGAACCTGACGCAATTGTTGATGCAACCTCCCATTGCGGGGAAGACAGTCCTGGGTTGGGATCCAGCTTTTCGGACCGGATGTAAACTGGCAGTGGTGGATGCCACCGGTAAAGTACTGGATACCTGTGTCATTTATCCCACGGCACCGCAAAATAAGGTAGAAGAAGCCAGAAAAGTGCTTGCCCGTCTGATCGATCAATATAAAATTTCTTTGATTTCTGTGGGAAATGGGACGGCCTCCAGAGAGTCTGAAAAAATCATTTCCACATTTTTAAAGGAGACTGGTCGGCCGGTGCATTATGTTATTGTGAATGAAGCAGGGGCCAGTGTGTATTCTGCCAGTAAAACGGCTACAGAAGAGTTTCCACAGTATGATGTGGGACAGCGTAGCGCCATTTCCATTGCCAGAAGGATTCAGGACCCCCTGGCAGAATTGGTAAAAATTGAACCGCGATCCATTGGAGTGGGGCAGTATCAGCACGATATGAACCAAAAGCGCCTTAGTGAGGCCCTGGAAGGAGTGGTGGAGGATTGCGTAAACCGGGTCGGTGTAGATTTAAACACAGCGTCGGCCTCCCTGCTTTCATATGTGTCCGGAATAAGCAAGACGATTGCCAGAAATATTGTCTCCTTCAGAGAAGAAAATGGCCCCTTTCAAAATAGAAAAAGTCTGATGAAGGTGGAAAAATTAGGCCCTCGTGCCTTTGAACAGTGCGCAGGGTTTCTGAGAATTCGAGGAGGGAATGCACCGCTGGATTCCACCGGTGTACATCCGGAAAGCTACGCTGTGGCAGAGAAATTATTGGAAGCAGGCGGATATAGTGCAAAGGATCTGCTAAATGGCGGAATAAAAGATATCCGAAAAAAGAGATTGCCCCTGGAAAAGCTTGCCAGAGAGTGGAATGTGGGATTGCCGACTCTTGAAGATATCTGCAGGGAGCTGGAAAAACCATCCAGAGACCCCCGGGAAGACATGCCACGTCCTGTCCTGCACCAGGAGGTGATGGAACTGGAAGATTTAAAGCCGGGCATGTGGTTGACGGGAACAGTGCGAAATGTCATAGATTTTGGTGCATTTGTGGATATAGGCGTTCACCAGGATGGGCTTGTGCATATCTCTCAAATGACAGATCGCTTTATCAGGCATCCTCTGGAAGTCGTTTCAGTAGGAGATGTGGTGGATGTAGGAATCTTGCAGGTGGATATCCCTCGTAAGCGCATTCAGCTGACCATGAAAAAAGAAAAAAGATAAGTGCGGCATACTTGACAAAATATAAAGGGGTGCGTATACTTCTCCTTGTAACAATTTCATGATGAAAATCTTCGGGGCAGGGTGTAAATCCCTACCGGCGGTATAGTCCGCGACCCGTGAAAACGGTGGATTAGGTGAGATTCCTAAACCGACAGTAATGAAGGCAGCAACTGTTGCTTCTAAGTCTGGATGGAAGAAGAAAAGGCGCATGGTTTATTTTGCCACGGGCCGACCCCGGTTTTTCTCGTAATCAGGCGGTCGCCCGTGCTTTTTTTCGGCCCGCCATATTTAAGGAGGGAGAACCATGTATTTTAATTTTTCAGCTCTATGGGAGGCAGTGCAGGAAAATGCGCTGTTTGTATTGGTCATTTTGATTGTTATCGTGGGAACTTATACGCTTGCGCATTTGGGAGAGCGGGCAATTGACCGATATCATGCAGGGAAGGGGACGTTGCATGAAAGAAAATTTTCACCCACGTATCGTCTGGCATTAATTGGCTTGTTTTCCGCAATGGCGGCAGTGCTTATGCTATTTGAAATTCCACTGCCCTTCTTGCCGTTCTTCTACAAATTGGATTTTGCTGAAATCCCCATTTTGATCCTTGCCTTTTATGTAGGCCCGGTGGCTGGGGTAACCGCGGAAGCAATTAAGGTTTTGCTGAATCTGCTCATTGATGGAACGACCACTGCGTTTGTTGGTGAATTTGCCAGTTTTTCAGTAGGTTGTGCTTTTATTATCCCTGCTTCCTTAATATACAGATTAAAAAAAACAAAAAGAGGAGCTCTTTTAGGGGTGGTAACCGGCACTTTGGTCATGACCGCCTTTGGAATGTTGTTCAATGCTTTTTATCTGATCCCGGCCTACATGAAACTGACGGGCATGCCGGAAAGTTATTTTGTTGAAGCGGGGGCAGAGAAAAACAGTGCGATTACCGGCCTGACCAGCTTTATTCTGCTTGCAACGGCTCCACTTAATCTGATCAAGGGAGGGATAAGCTCCGTAGTGGTTCTGTTTGTCTATAAACGCATTGGCGGTGTGCTTAATAAAATCTGCCATGACCAGTAAATGCTTAAAGTGAATCTGGAAGAGCCCGGGGGTTGCGACTTGCCTTTTGGGCTCTTTTTCTTTATAATGAATGAACTGATGGATACTACAGCAGGAGGGCGGATCATGAAACAATATTGGGAGAGTCATTCTCCGGAAGAAACCCGATCCATAGCCTGTCGTTTGGGGGAACAGGTTAAGCCGGGGGATATTATATGCCTGGAGGGAGACTTGGGAGTGGGCAAAACGGTGTTCACGCAGGGGTTTGCCCAAGGCATGGGGATTAAGAACCGTGTGACAAGTCCTACATTTACAATAGTGCAGGAATATAGGGATGGACGGCTGCCATTGTTTCATTTTGATGTATATCGCATTGGGGACATCTCTGAAATGGAAGAAATCGGTTATGAGGAATACTTTGAAGGGGAAGGGGTATGCCTGATTGAATGGGCTGAGAAAATTTCCCTTCTGATTCCGCAGGATGCGGCATATATACATATCAGTAAAGACCTGGAGAAGGGGTTCGATTATCGTAGCATTTCTCTGGAGAAGAGGAAAGGAACAGACTATGAGAATTTTAGGGATTGAAAGTGCATCTTTGGTAGCTTCAACGGCTGTCTGGGAGGATGATCAAATCCTCTTTGAAGGGATGCTGAATCATAAAAAAACACATTCTCAAACGCTTCTGCCCATGCTGCAGGAACTTTTACAGTTGGCAGATGTTGAATTGTCCAGTATAGATGCTATAGCCATATCCAAAGGGCCCGGATCTTTTACAGGATTACGCATAGGCGCAGCAACAGCTAAGGGGCTAGCCCTGGCTTTGCATATTCCGTTGGTGGAAGTTTCCACGTTGGAGGCGACAGCATATCAGTTTTTTGAAACCACAGCACTGATCAGCCCAATTATGGATGCCAGAAGGCAGCAGGTCTATTGTGCGTTATATGCCATGGATGGTGCTGCACTGAATACCTTGGAGGGAGACCAGGCCCTGGGGATACACGAGTGGATGGAAAAAGTCAATAGTTATGGAAACAAGGTCATTTTTCTGGGAGATGGAGTTCCACCCTACAAGGCAGTGATTGAAAAAGAAGCAACAGTGCCGGTTTGTTTCGCACCAGGGCATATGAGCCGGCAACGGGGAAGTGCAGTAGCTGCACTTGGAGCAAAATATTTTGCGGAAGGACGAGGCATGCAGGGAGAGGATTTCCAGCCCACGTATTTAAGAAAGCCTCAGGCAGAACGGGAAAGAGAAGAAGGAGTAAGGCATGCATAACAGCTGGCAGGTTTCCGCACTGGAAAAAGAGGATATTCCGGCGGTGGCCCTTCTTGAAAAGGCTGTTTTTTCCCGGCCCTGGAGCCAGAAGATGTTGGAGGAAAGCTGGCAACAGCACCAGTATTTTTTTGCCGCAATAAAAACAGAGGAGAAGTTGCTGGGGTATGGGGGTATTTATCAGGCTGCAGACGAGGCGAACATCACGAATATTGGAGTTCAACCTGAGGCCAGACGACAAGGCATAGGAAAGGCATTGTTAAGTGCACTGTTGAAAGTTGCAGAAAAAAGAGGCTGCCGGGTGGTTTTTCTGGAGGTGAGGGAGAGCAATGTGGCGGCAAGGACTTTATATGAAAAAATGGGATTTGTATTAGCGGGGATTCGAAAAAATTACTACACCGATCCAAAGGAGAATGCAGTTACTATGTATCACCTGTTGGGAGATGATCAGACATAAACAAGGAGAAGGCATGTTAGATATTTGTTTGTTAGGAACCGGAGGTATGATGCCACTACCATACAGGGCGCTTACTGCCATGATGGCCAGAATTAACGGCAGTAGCCTGCTGATTGATTGTGGAGAGGGGACGCAGGTATCCATAAAGAAGCAGGGATGGAGTTTTAAACCTATAGACGTTATCTGCTTTACACATTATCATGCGGATCATATCAGTGGACTCCCTGGATTATTGCTGACCATGGGAAACGCAGAACGGACGGAACCGTTGCTGATGGTAGGTCCCCGGGGGCTGGAACGGGTAGTGAATGCTTTGCGGATCATTGCACCAGAGTTGCCCTTCCCCATCCTTTTTCATGAATTGACGGAACCTGTGGAGAGATTGGAAGTAAAGGAATATCAGATTATAGCTTTTCGGGTCAATCACAATGTGACCTGCTATGGATATACCATTGAAATCCCCAGAAAAGGGAGGTTTCAGGTAGAACGGGCGCAGGCTCTTCAGATTCCCCGGAACTTCTGGAACCGCCTTCAAAAGGGGGAGACTGTGGAATGTGAAGGTCGGACATACCTTCCTGAGATGGTCATGGGGGAACCCAGAAAAGGGTTGAAAGTGACATACTGTACGGATACCAGGCCAGTGCCTGTGATTGCAGAAATGGCAAAGGCCAGCGACCTGTTTATCTGCGAAGGCATGTATGGGGAGGAAGGGAAGGAAGCCAAGGCCAGAGAATACAAACACATGACTTTTAAAGAAGCGGCAGATCTGGCAGCTAAAGCCCGACCGGAGCGTCTATGGCTTACCCATTACAGCCCGTCTTTGAACAGACCAGAGGATTTTCTGGAAAGTGCACAGTCGATTTTCCCCAAAACCATTGCGGCCAAAGATGGACGGACAATCACCTTGGATTTTCAGGAGGAATAGAGGCTATTATGATGAAAGATATTTATATATTGGGGATTGAAAGTTCTTGTGATGAGACTGCTGCCGCAGTAATAAAAAACGGCCGCAAGATTCTGTCTAACGTAATTTCCTCACAGATAGCCATTCATACGCAGTTTGGTGGTGTTGTGCCGGAAATTGCATCTCGAAAACATGTGGAAAAAATAGATCAGGTAATTCATAAGGCGTTGGATGATGCCGGAATGACGTTGAAAGATGTAGATGCAATAGCCGTAACATATGGACCGGGACTGGTAGGTGCTTTGCTCGTGGGCGTGTCTGAAGCCAAGGCTCTTGCGCTGGCTTCAGGGAAACCGCTGGTGGGAGTGCATCATATTGAGGGGCATATCTCAGCAAATTATCTGGCTTACCCCGATTTGGAACCACCTTTCCTCTGCCTGATTGTCTCCGGCGGACACACCAACCTGGTGGAAGTACAGGCGTATGGCCAATATGCCCATATTGGCGGAACAAGAGATGATGCGGCGGGAGAAGCATTTGACAAGGTGGCCCGGGCCATAGGGCTTGGATACCCTGGAGGCCCCAAGGTAGATGCTTTGGCAAAAGAGGGTGACCCTGGTGCCATTCCTTTTCCCCAGGCTCATGTGGAAGGCGCACCATATGATTTTAGCTTCAGCGGAATTAAGTCGGCAGTTCTGAATAAAGCAGCTATGACAGGAGAAGAGGTTAACCGGGCTGATCTGGCAGCATCCTTTCAGCATGCCGTTGTGGGAGCGCTGGTGAGCCGAAGTATTGCGGCTGCCAAAGAGCGGACATACCATAAAATTGTTATGGCAGGGGGGGTGGCAGCGAACAGTGGGCTGCGCCTGGAAATGGAACGGGCCTGTGAGAAAGCCGGCATACAGCTTTACGCTCCACCCCTCTCTCTTTGCACAGACAATGCCGCCATGATTGGAGCGGCGGGATATTATGCCTTTGTCAGAGGTGTGCGCAGTGGCTGGGATCTGAATGCGGTGCCATATCTGCCCCTGGAAAACAGCTGAGAAAGGGACGTTTTAAAAAAGTTCAGAATTCTTAAAAAAGCTGTTGACAGATTGGGTGCAATTTGCTAGAATAGCTCTTGTCGCTGACGAGAAAGATGCGAAACATTGGGTGAAATGACGGTTTATTCCGGGAGATTCACTTGACAAAAAAAGGCTGTAGTTGTATAATCCTAAAGCACTCTTGGAGAGGTGTCCGAGTGGTTTAAGGAGCCAGTCTTGAAAACTGGTGATTCCGAAAGGGACCGTGGGTTCGAATCCCACCTTCTCCGTTCAATAGGTTTGAACGAAATAGATTTTCGTAATAGCATATTGTGGTCTCGTCATCAACTCTTGGAGAAGTACCCAAGTGGTTGAAGGGGCTCCCCTGGAAAGGGAGTAGGTCGTTAATAGCGGCGCGAGGGTTCAAATCCCTCCTTCTCCGTTGGTCTTCAAGTTTATGGGACCATCTGCACCTTGATAACTGAATAACATATTTCAATGCATCATGATTTTCGAAAGAAAA
>CAYRQT010000019.1:0-18308 GCA_964426655.1 uncultured Cuneatibacter sp.
AAAGGTAATGGAAGCCAAGCAGACACAGCTGGATGCCTGGTTAGCTGAGCAGTAAAAAGAAGGAAAAGGGGAACCGACTGGTCATTCGGTCTGTTCCTCTTTTTGATTGATGTGGCATAATGAGAAGGCAAATTTGAGTGGGGAAAAGAGAGGTTTGGCATGAGAATACATGATCTGCAGGTGAACCATAGAACAACGCCGCTGGGCTATAAACTGTCTACGCTGTATTTTTCGTGGAAGGCAGAGGGACAGGGAAAACGGATTCTTCAAAAAAAAATCTGCATTTTTGAAGCCTTGACCGGCTTTCTATTGTATGACAGCGGTTGGGTGGAAGCGGGAAATGGGACTGGAATGGCCATACAGTTGGAGCTGGCACCCAGAAGCAGGTATACATGGGAGGTAATGGTCTTATCTGATGAAGGAGAGACCGGGAAGAGTCCTAGGGCATGGTTTGAAACCGGGAAAATGGACGAGCCCTGGGCAGGCAAGTGGATTGGGGCGCCAGCGGGCATGCATGCCGTATGGATGAAGAAATCCTTTATAGTTGAAAAGAAAGTGCAGTCAGCACGTTTGTATATTTGTGGCCTAGGGTTGTATGAGGTCTATCTGGGAGAGAATAAGGTGGGGGATGAATATCTCATGCCGGGCTATTATTCTTATGATCTGACAACAGAATACCAGACCCTGGATTTGACAAGTGTCATTAAATCGGGGAAAAATGAACTAAAAATTTTGCTTGGGAACGGGTGGTACAAGGGAAGATTTGTGTTTGATGGCGTATACTGGAACATTTATGGAGACCAGTTGAAGCTCCTTTTGGAGATCCATCTGGAATTTGAAGACGGTACAAAAAAAGTGCTTGGAAGTGGCCTGGATTTTGAAGGAGAAACGACACCAATTGGCCTCAATTCCATATATGACGGAGAAGAACAGGACTACACCCAGTTGCCGCAAAAAGTTAAGCTCTGTCTGACTGAAGGCCCTTTGGCACCCCTGACAGAAAGAACCAGTGCGCCGTTAGAACGGGTGGAAACCATTGTCCCCAAAACAGTTCTTCATCATGAAGGAGAAATCGTTTTGGATTTTGGTGAAATGATCACCGGATGGGTGGAATTTTTTTGCCATGCACCCAAGGGAACCCGGGTTACACTTCAATATGGAGAACTGCTGCAGGACGGAATGTTTTATAGAGATAATTTACGAACTGCCAAGGCTGCTTTTTCATATGTTTCAGATGGGCACTCCAGAAAAGTACGCCCTCATTTCACATACTATGGATTCCGGTATGTGAAAATAGAAGGGATGAGTAAAATTAAGAAAGAAGATTTTGTGGCCTGGAGATTAATGTCTCTTTGTCCAAGAACAGGGTGTATAAAAACAGGAAATGCAAAAGTGAATCGCCTTTTAGACAATGTGTATGCTTCCTTGCAATGCAATTTTCTGGATATTCCAACGGATTGCCCTCAAAGAGATGAGCGAATGGGATGGACAGGTGATATTGCTATATTTGGAGACTCCGCAATGCTTCAGGTGGACTGTGCGGGCTTCATGGAGCATTATCTGGAGCAACTCAGGCTGGAGCAACAGAAATTGGGAGGATCGGTGCCATTTTTTGTGCCTCGTCCCAAACTGGATGATCAAAAGGCCAATCCATTTTTAAAAAGCCATGGGGCATGCACCTGGGGGGATGTGGCTACCCTTTTGCCATGGACACTATATCAACATTATCGGGATGAGACACAGCTGCGTCAGTTCTATCCCATAATGAAGGACTGGACCGGATATGTAAAGGGGCGGGCACAAAAAAATGCAATACCCTGGCTGTGGCAGCAGGATATGCAGTTAGGAGACTGGCTGGCCCTGGATCAAGGGGATGCCCAAAGTCCCATGGGAAAAACGGATACCGGATTTATTGCCAGTGCATACTACTATCAATCCACCGAAATATGTGGAAAAGCGGCGAGGGTACTTGGTCTGGAGCAGGAGGCCGCACAATGGGAAGAAGATGCGAGACGGATTCGGGAAGCCTTCCAAAAAACATTCCTGGACGATCAGGGAAAGCTCAGCATCCCGGAGACACAAACATCCTATGCCATCTTGCTGTCGTTTCAACTTTACAGACCTGGACAGGTGCAGCCGGCCATTGACAGGCTAAAAGAATTGATCGAAAGTAATGACAGGCACCTGAACACTGGATTTGTAGGTACGCCGCTTTTGTGTCAGGTGCTATCAAAATATGGTGCTCACGACCTGGCTTGTGAGTTGTTTATGCAGGAAACGTATCCAAGCTGGCTGTATGAAGTCAATTTGGGAGCAGTCAGTATCTGGGAAAGATGGAATTCTCTGAATCCGGATGGACATATCAGTGGCATTGGAATGAATAGCATGAATCATTATGCTTATGGTAGTATCATTGCATGGGTATACCGATGGATATGTGGCTTTCAGGAGGATGTGCCGGAGGAAAACAGACTTAGCATTCGGCCGATGCCCTGCACAGCACTTGGATTTGCGGAAGGGGAAATGACAGCTCCCTGGGGGACATATCGCTCTTCGTGGAAAATCAGGGAAAATAAAGAGGTGGAGTATCAGGTGCATATTCCGTTTAATGGGAAGGGACGGGTGGTGATTTCGGGTCTGGAGGAAAAAATACTGGAAGCAGGAGATTATATTTTTGTGGTTCGTCAGTAGAGACCTGGATTGCCTCTAAGCAGAATGGGGGGAAACAAAAAGAAAGGGGCCGGTGCACGTTACTGTGTGCTCTGGTCCCTTTTCCTGCAGGATGTATTTCGGGAACTCACTTAGTGGAGCAGATGTATTTTCCCCTTTAAATTGTCCGTAAAAGCCATTTCTCCGGTTCTGGTGATGACAAGCGCACCCAGAGCCTTAATTTGGTTTAGCCGGACAATGGCTTCTGCCGCCCTGTATCCAAAATAACGGGTTGTCATAATCTCGCAATCCAGGGAACGAGGAGCCACGATGGTTAGGGAAGCTATATCATTTTCAATAGGGTATCCTGTCTGGCTGTTAAAAATGTGGTGATATGCCTGGCCTTTGAGAGTATAGACTCTTTCATAAATGCCGGAAGTCACAATGGACATGTTTGTGAGGCTCAGACTTGCTACCATATTACCCCTTGGCAGAAAAGGATTTTGTATACCTACAGTCCAATGGGAAAGGGATTCGGAAGAGGGGCCATGGACGAGTACATTTCCGCCCAGGTCTACCAGCGCAGATTCGGCCCCTTCCGCTATAAAAAAATGCATAATCTGATCGGAAAAATATCCTTTGGCCAGAGACCCCAGGTCGATTTCCATGCCTGGCATTTCCAGGAAAACAGTTTGTGCGGTCTCGTCCAAATATATTTTTTTAGGATCCATCAAGGGAAGAATTTGGACAATGTTCTCTTCCGGAGGGCGCCCGGCACCCTGAAAACCAATTTTCCAAAGTTTGATAAGAGGGCCGATGGCAATGTTCAGAAAGGAACCTTCTGCCTGGCTTTGCATTTTTCCGATTTTGATCAGGTCAAACAGATCATTATCCACCCGAAGCGGGTAGCGTCCAGCCGCATGGTTTAGTTGCATCAACTGGGAACGGTCGTCATTGGCACTAAACCGCGTTTGATAATCTTCCAGCCTGCGTACTGCTTCTTCCAGCAAAGCCTCTCCCTGTGTACTGCGTACATAAAGTGTTATTTTTGTGCCCATCAAATGTATAATTCTCTTTTTAGCGTCCATATACTCTCCCGTATTTTTGGCAGGTGATTGAAGTGATTTGCAGATGGTCATGAAAAAAGGGGGTGGGATTCCTGGCTTGTGGTGTTACATCCCACTTCAGCATGTTCCAAAAAGGCGGAAACAAGAGCACGATCATTACGAGAAAGTTTTTTGTTCCCCATATGGGAAATAAAATAATCCAGATTCAGGGTAGAGAGGGGCATGGGATAAAGGTTGTAGAGGGATGCGTTCGGGGAAACGGTGATGCTTTCCGGAACAAATGTGATGCCCAGGCCGTTAAGAGAGAGCTTTAGGACGGTGGTGATGTCACAACTTTCCAAAAGAATGCGGGGCTTGATCTTATAAAGGTGTAACAGAGAATCGATCTGCCGTCGAATGGCAGAACCTTTTACCGTTAAAAGGAGGGGCTGGTTTAAAAGATCCGGGATCTGAACGGCATGGGGGGGCAATAAGGCTATTTCATTTTGATAGATGGGACTGCTCTTTGGAATGATGGCCAGGTAACTGTGTTTTCCCCAACAGTAGGGAACCAGATTAGGAGCAATATTACTGGAATTTTGCCCGATAAAAAAATCAATTTCTCCGTTCTGAATTCGTCTTTCATTGATATGAGGGTAATCCTCCACAAGTTCAATACGGCAGTCAGGGTGCTTGGTCAAAAAATCGGGAATGAAGAGTGGGAGCAGATAGGTGCCAAGGCTGGGCAGAATGCCAATCTTAATAGTCTGCCCTTCATTTTGGGAAAGAGATTCGATTTCTTTCAGGAGATTGACATATTTGTTTTCTGTAGAGGAGAGATATTGATAGAGAAGTTTACCTTCTTCTGTCAGTCTGTAGGGCATGGTGTTCCGATTAATGATTTCGCACCCCAGTTGCTGCTCCGTTCGCTTGAGGGTCTGGGTCAGATGAGGTTGTGAGACATACAGGGATTTTGCTGCCTTTGTGAAGTTGCTGAATTTTAATAAAGCATCCAGATAATTGAGAAGACTGTCTGAGTAGAGAAAGGACATTTTTTACACCTCCATCCGATAGATTGCCTGCATTATAACAAATTTGTTATGAGCCTGCAAGAAAGAACTATTAGATAAAAGCAAGATTCAATGATAAAATGAGATTGATATTTATTTAACGTTAGCGAAGGTTTGCATTTGGCAAACGGAAAGGAACGCAATGAAATATTTAGCCATTGTGGGCACAAATGCAGAGGTGTCCACCAACCGCATGCTGCTGCAATTCATGCAGAAGCATTTTGCCAGAAAGGCGGAAATCGAATTGTTTGAGATTAAGGCAATGCCCCCTTTTGAAGAGTCTGAAGAGGCGCAGGTGCCCAAAGCTGTTCAGGATTTTTCTGACAGAATTTCAGAGGCAGATGGTGTCATTATTGCCACACCGGAATATGACCATGCCATTCCGGCTGTGTTAAAAAGCGCTCTGGAGTGGATTAGCTACACTACTCAGGCTTTTACGGACAAGCCCGTCCTAATTGTAGGGGCTTCCCACGGAACCCTTGGATCGTCCAGGGCCCAGGCTCATTTGCGCCAGATTCTGGATTCCCCCGAGTTAAGTGCCATGCTGATGCCGGGAAAAGAATTTTTGCTTGGCAAATCTCAAAGCGCTTTTGATTATGAAGGGAAACTGATTTCCAAAGAAAAGACAGAGGAACTGGAAGAGGTGTTTAGAGAGTTCCTCCTTTTTACAGATATTGCTGCACAGCTTTTGGCACAGAAGAAAGTAAAAAAAACGCAGAAATTTTCCTGGATGGATTAGGAGGATGGAAAAAATGAAATTTGTAGGTATTGTAGGTACAAATGCCAAAAAATCATATAATCGTATGCTCTTGCAGTTTATGCAAAAGCATTTTGCTGAGAAGGCAGAGATAGAAATCCTGGAGGTTCGTGGCGTTCCCCTGTTCAATCAGTCCGATGACCAGACCTTTAGTGATCTGCTTCAGGAATATAATGCAAAAATAATTGAGGCAGATGGTGTCATTATTGCCACACCGGAACATAACCATTCTATTCCATCCAGCTTAAAAAGTCTGATCGAGTGGATGAGTTTTAATCTCCATCCGTTTACAGGCAAATAGTCCCGTTAAGGAGCTGATTCTGGAAGATGGCGAAATTAAGGGCGTTGTGGCAACGGGTATAAATGGACAAAAAATTACAGTCCATGCAAAGGCAGTTGTTCTGGCCAGCGGCGGATTTGGGGCCAATACCAAAGAGGTAACAAGCTGGACAGAAAACATTGTAATGGGCGGTGTAAACGGCTATGCCATCAGTGCCTATACAAAGCACAGAGAGGCTTCACTGGAGTTTGTGAACTTTGCTTCCAGCTATGAGCTGGTAAAAGTCAGAGCTGAGATGCTAGGCATTGCCCCCACCAGGTCCGATGTGGCTGAGGTAACAGGAGATACTTCCACAGTCATTTTCAACAGCCTGAAGGAGGGAAGAATAGAGCTGATGCCCTCTATTAAGGCAGTAAATCAGATTTGGACTCCCATCCAGAGCATGCTCTCAGATGTGGCTAAGGATGCTTTTAGAGAGAAGAATAATGAAACTGTAAAATATGCAGATCTGGAAAGTTGCCAGGCGGCATTGGATCAGACGAGTCAAAATATATATGATGCCATCTATACCCTGACAGATCACTAACAACACCAGGGGGAGGAATACCTTGAAAGTGGAGAAAAACAGGAAAAAGGACCTCAAAAAAACCCTCGCACCAGTTCCCGTAAAAATGTCTATATGTATAATGGGAACCGGTCAGCTGTACCACCGGCAATGGGGAACCGGTCTTATTTATATTTTTGTATTTATGCTATTTATGTTATATATGCTATTTTCCGGCGCAAAGGACATGGTCGGGTTCTTTACGCTGGGAACCAGGGAGGCATCTCCCTGGCTGGGAACCACAGGGGACGATTCTATTATGATGATGCTAAGAGGGCTGCTGGCCTTTACAGCTCTGGCGGCATATATCATCATTTATATTTCAAATGTTAAGGATGCAATAGTAGTGGAGGCGCGATTAAGACAGCATAAACCGCTGCCCTCGTTCATGGCCTCCTGCAAAACGCTTGTGGACAAGAAGTTTTATGTGGTTTCTTTGGCGCTCCCTATGGCAGGAATCCTTATTTTCAATGTCATTCCCATCCTTTTTATGATTTGTATAGCTTTTACCAATTATGGAGGAGAGATTGTTCCCCCCAAACTGGTGGACTGGGTGGGCCTTGAGAATTTCAAAACCATCTTTACCCTGGCGGACATGAAGGGAACGTTTATTAAGATTCTTTCCTGGAACATTGTCTGGGCAGTACTGGCAACATTTTTTAATTATTTTGGCGGCCTGGGATTGGCCCTTCTACTGAATAAAAAATGCGTAAAAGGAAAGCGGTTTTGGCGGGCCTTTCCCATTCTGGCCTATGCTGTTCCGGGATTTATCACTTTACTGGCATTTAAATTCATGTTCTCCTATGGAGGACCAGTTAATTATTATATTACCAAAACGGGAGCGAATGCCGTGGGTTTTTTGGACATGGATGCCGGCATCAAAGCGAAGGCCATTGGCCTTGCAGTAAATGCCTGGATTTCCATTCCCACCTCCATGCTTCTGGCCACAGGTATCTTATCCAACATGAATGCAGAGCTGTATGAGGCAGCCCGGGTGGACGGGGCCTCAAGATGGAAACAGTTTGTAAAAATCACCTTGCCTTTTGTCCTGTTTTCCACCACACCGGTGCTAATTAGCAGTTTCATTGGCAACTTCAATAATTTTGGCGTATTTTACTTTCTCCGAGGCGGTTTGTATTGCGATGGGTACTTTTTGGCCAGTGATACGGACCTGCTAATTAACTGGCTGTACAATCTTTCCATTGACAATAATTATTATGGAATTGGAGCAGCAATCAGTCTAATTATTTTCCTAATTACATCCATTTTTTCCCTTGCAGTATATGTCAGAAGTGCTGCATACAAAAAGGAGGATACCTTTCAATGAGTTTAGGCAGAAATAAAAAATTCAAGTGGAAGAATGGCCTGGATGTGGTGGCCACTTATGTGGTCCTGATTCTTGTGTGCCTGCTTTTCTTCTTTCCGGTATTCTGGCTTGTACTTTCTTCCTTTTCGGCCAGCGGGTCCATATATGATTTGAATGGCTTTTTCCCGGAGGCGTTCAGTATAAAAAGTTATTTGAACCTGTTTCAGGATACGGGCATGTATAATTACCCTATGTGGTTGAAAAACACTCTTGTGGTGGCAGTTTGCTCCAGTGCCCTGGGCACTGTCCTTGTGATTCTGACCGCCTACACCATGAGCCGATTCCGCTTCAAAATGAGAAAATCGTTTATGAAGCTTGCATTGGTCCTGGGAATGTTTCCAAGTTTCATGGGGATGACTGCAGTGTATCTGCTTATGGTAAACTTTGAGCTGATTAATAATCTGTGGAGTCTGGTCTTTATTTATGCAGGGGGAGCCCCCATGGGATACCTGGTACAGAAGGGATATTTTGATACACTTAATCAGTCCATTTATGAGGCTGGAAGGATAGATGGCGCAAGTAACGGAAAGATGTTTACGGCCATAACCCTGCCCCTTTCCAAGCCCATTCTGGTTTATACGGCCCTGACTTCCTTTGCCTGGCCCTGGAGTGATTTTATACTGCCCAACTTACTGCTGAAAAATAGAGATTACTGGACAGTTGCCGTAGGTCTGATGCATCTGGATGATACACAGTTTACACGGTTTGCTGCAGGCTCGACCTTTATTGCTGTTCCTATAGTCATCCTTTATTTTTGTCTCTCCGGTTTCTTGGTGCAAGGGGCTTCTGCAGGGGCAGTAAAAGGGTAAGAGCGCATAAAATATCATGACATGAAAAAAAGAGCAGTTGCCAAACAGAAACGGATATGCCGTCTGTAAAGCAGTTGCTCTTTTTTTATAACAAAAATGAAATATTTTGCCTATTTTGCCGCTGCCAGTTTTTGATACAAATCACCCATGATGGCTTCTCTGTCCAGGGTACGGATGTTGCGCATGAGGGGACGCCTGTAGTCAAAGCTCCAGGTGAGCTCATCTGTGATGATGGGGGTGGCTGTCAGTTCGCTGGTGGTCCAGTCCGGATGCATGAAGAAGGCAAAGGCTGCCACATCCCAGATTTCCTTTCCAGTGGCAAAGGCTTCCGGGCGAAAGCCCTTGACGTTTTCAATAAAATAGTCGCATAAGGCATTTTTTCCGCCAATGAAGGCTTCCAGCGTGGGAACGCTGGTAATCAGGTGGGAGGAAACATAGTAAGCTGGCACATGAATCAGGGGGACGCCGGAATCAAAAAGAACCTGTGCCGCATACTTATCCCGGTTCACATTAAAGACATCAGGGGACTGGCTGAATTCGTTTCCTCCAAGCCACATGACCACAATGCGATTGCGGATTTCAGGGTCCATTAAAAGGGCAGAAGCCACATTGGTAATGGCACCAATGGCAATAATGTAGAGCGGATGGGAAGAGGAATATTGTCTGGAAAGGGACAGAATATTTCTGGCTGCATCGGAGTCTACCGGTTCTTTCTCAGCGGTCATAAAACGGGAAGATCCTCTTTTGACAAAGGTATCTGCATCAAAAGGATACTGCATGAACTGGAGAAGTTTTATAATCTCCTGATAACTTAACTCCATGCCCATAGCAGGATCCTGGAGCCCATCGTCAATGACATATGGAGCAGCCTGAAGGCCCCTTACCTGAAAACGTTCAGGGGAAAGGAGCGCATAGGCAATGGCAAACTGGTCATCGATTTCGTTGTTGGTATCCGAATCAATGAGAATGTCTATCTTTTCGGAAGGGTACTGAAGCATTTGAATGCGTGTCACTTCATCGGGAGTGATTCTGCCTTTAAATCCGGTCATTGGTTACCTGGCCCACGCCTGATCCGTAAAATAGCGGGGCTTACCTTTCTGTTAGCTCGTTTTTCAATGCACTATAATGGACTATAGGCCCTTTCTTTGGCCCTTGTCAAGAGATAAATCCTATAAGGCAGACGAAAAATGCCAATTGGACATGGATAGTATTTTTTTAGATATAATCACCTGTTTTTTGTGATCAAAACAAATGTGTTAACAAATACATATACTAAATGCATAAAAAGTACAAGGAAAATTCATGAATAATTATAAAATAATTCAAAAGTGATTGCAAAGGTATTAGAAAGGTGTTATGGTGTAGCTGTAATTGGAAACGGTACCAATTAAATAAGGAGGATCAATTATGGTAAAAAAAGTCGTATCCGTTTTGCTGGCCACAGCAATGGCAGCAACATTACTGGCTGGGTGTTCATCATCATCAAACGATGAGACAACAGCCGCAACAACAGCCGCATCAGGGGATGAAACCACTACGGAGGCTACCAGCACTTACACCGGCACAATCCGCTGGTTGAACTACAAACCTGAAGTTGCAGATGCCATGAATGACGTGGCCAGTGCCTATACGAAGGAGACCGGAATCAAGGTGGAGATTGAGACAGCTACTTCCGGCCAGTATGAATCTACATTAATTGCCAGAATGGACAGCTCTGATGCCCCCACAATTTTCGTGGTGGACAGTATCAACATGCTGAACACCTGGAAGGACTATTGCTCTGATCTTTCAGATACGGAGCTTTACTCTTATGTAACAGATGATGCTTATACTATGAACGATGGAAACGGTACCGTTTATGGCATCTCTTATTCCCTGGAGGCTTGGGGCATTATTGTAAACAAAGCAATCACAGATGCTTACTTTGCTTCTGATAACAAAACAACAGAGTACACTTCCCTTGATGATCTGTACACCTTTGAAGCACTGCAGGCTGTAGTAGAAGACATGACAGCCATGAAAGATGAACTGGGCATCCAGGGCGTATTCGGATCCACCTCTCTGAAATCAGGAGATGACTGGAGATATCAGACGCATCTGATGAACCAGCCGCTGTACTGGGAGTGGGGCGGAAATGACAACATCGACTTGAATGGAGCCATTCCGGAGTTCACTTTTGAATATGCAGAAAATTACAAGAACATCCTGGATCTTTATCTGAACAACTCCGTTACAGATCCTGCACTGGTAGGTACCAAGACAGTAGATGATTCCATGGCAGAGTTTTCACTTGGACAGTGTGCAATGATTCAGAATGGCGACTGGGCATGGAGCACCATTGCCAGCACAGATGGCAAAGTAGTGAATGATGAAGATGTTTGCTTTATCCCGATTACCACAGGCGTGGATGGGGAAGAAGAAATGGGCCTGAACGTAGGCGCATCTCAGTATATGTGCATCAATTCTCAGGCATCTGAGGAAGATCAGCAGGCTGCAGCAGATTTCCTTGCTTGGCTGTTCAGCTCTGACACAGGAAAGACCCTTGTAGCACAGGAACTGGAATTTGTAACGCCTTTCAGCACCATGGCAGATGCAGAGTATACGAATCCCCTGTTTGCCAGTGAAAATGCCATCGCAGCAGCAGGGAAGACTTCTTATTGCTGGGCAGTTAACCTGATCCCGGATCAGACATGGAAGAATGATATGGGTGCTAATCTTCTGATGTATGCACAGGGCCAGATGAGTTGGGATGATGTGGTTTCCAATGCTGTTTCCGAGTGGGCAACAGAGAGGGAAATCACCAATGCAGCAAATCAGTAGAATGAAATAAGATGGACGTTTAAGTCGACAGGGGGTTCATGAACTGAAAGAAGTTTGTGTGAAAATGGGCGAATGTCGGATTAGACGAATCATCAGATCAGAGTGCTTTGCTCACGGGATTGTCTAAAACGGACAATCCCGTATGGCAAAGCATTTTTTGGCGCAGGGTATCACTTTGAGACCTGCCAGGACCAATATACGGGAAAAGTTGTTTTGCGCAAATGGCCTGCGCAGGAATGGAGAACATTATGCAAAAGACTTACAGAAAATATTTTCCGGTTTTTATTATTCCTACATTGCTGGCATACCTGATTGCCTTCATAATCCCATTTATTATGGGGGTGTATCTGTCTTTTTGCAATTTTAAGACGATCAGCAATGCAAAGTGGACAGGACTTTCCAACTATGCATACATTTTTTCGGATAGTGACGGATTTCTGTCGGCTCTTGGTTTTACTGTTAAAATTGCAATTGTGGGCGTTTTGACAACAAATCTGATTGCCTTTGCCCTGGCCCTGCTACTGACAAGGAAATTAAAGGGGACAAATACATTCCGAACAATTTTCTTTATGCCAAATCTCGTTGGAGGAATTATACTGGGGTATATTTTCCAGCTGTTGCTCAACGGCATTTTGATCAAAGTGGCTGGCGTGGATCTTACTTACAGTTCAACATATGGCTTTTGGGGAATTATCGCCCTGTATAGCTGGCAAAAAATAGGATATCTGATGATCATTTACATTGCCGGTATTCAATCCGTGCCTACAGAGTTGCTTGAGGCTGCCAAAATTGATGGGGCGAACTACTGGCAGACTTTGAAGCGGGTCGTGGTGCCACTGGTGATGACATCCATTACAATTTGTACATTCTTATCACTGACGGACTGCTTTAAAATGTTCGACCAGAACCTGTCTCTGACCGGAGGGGCACCTGGCAATCAGACCACCATGCTGGCCTTGGATATTTACAACACGTATTATAACCGGGTTGGGTTTGCGGGCATTGGGCAGGCAAAAGCTGTGTTGTTTACCATTTTGGTGTTTGTCATTGCAATGGTACAGCTTAAAATTACCAGATCAAGGGAGGCAGAATGATATGACAGGAAGAAAAAAAGTAATCGATGCAATCATCTATTTTGCGCTCATTATACTATCCGTTATTTTTATTGTCCCCATAGCACTGGTTGTGATGAACTCATTCAAAAACAAGTTATTCATTTCCACAACCCCATTTCAATTGCCGGATAGTGTAAGCTTTGTGGGGATTAAAAACTATGTAGAGGGCCTGACAAAGATTCATTTCTTCAGCAGTATTGGCTACTCCCTGTTTATTACCGTGGCTTCTGTCTTTTGCCTGATTTTATTTTGTTCCATGACAGCCTGGTACATTACCAGAGTGAAAACAAAAGGGACCAAATTTCTTTATTTTATATTCCTGATCAGCATGATCGTACCCTTCCAGATGGTCATGTATACCATGACAAAGACGGCGAATACCCTCCATTTAGACAATTTTGTAGGCATTGTGGTTCTCTACCTGGGGTTTGGCTCCGGAATGGCTATTTTCATGATCTCTGGCTTTGTAAAAGGCATTCCCATGGAGTTGGAAGAAGCCGCGCTGATTGATGGCTGTAACCCAATTACCATGTTTTTCAAAGTGATTTTCCCTGTGCTGAAACCGATAACCATTACAGTTGCTATTCTGGATGCCATGTGGATATGGAATGACTTCCTGCTGCCGTATCTGACAATTGGAACCAAATATAAGACCATTCCGGTAGCCGTTCAGTATTTAAAGAGTGGCTATGGTTCCATAGATTATGGACATCTGATGGCTGTAATCGTGGTGGCTCTTATTCCTATTGTTATTTTCTACTTTGCCTGCCAGAAATATATTATTGAAGGCATTGTGGCTGGCGCTGTAAAAGGCTGATGCTGTGGCGAAAATATTGCAGAATAGACGGACAGAAAGGTGGATAGGCAATGCAGAAAAGATTAGATGCTTCTACTATCAATAAAATTTACAGTGGATGGCTGGGCAAGATTGTGGGCGTCATTCACGGAGCGAATATCGAAGGCTGGCCTGCAGAACAAATCGCCCGAACCTTTGGAGAAATTACGGATCTCCCCTTTGTTTTTCGTCAGTTTTGCGCAGACGATGACATCAACGGCCCTGTTTTCTTTCAGAGGGCCGTTCTGGATTATGGGAAAACCCCTGATCTGGAGGAACTTGCCAAAACGTTTCTAAATTATGTCAGCGATGGACATGGCTTTTTCTGGTGGGGCGGATACGGGGTATCCACGGAGGACACTGCCTATCATAATCTGGTAGAGGGTATTCCGGCAGGCATTTCGGGAAGCGCCAGATTAAACGGGCCTGTAATGGCCAACCAGATTGGAGGACAGATTTTTTCTGACTGCTGGGGGTGGATCTGCCCTGGAAATCCCCGGGAGGCAGCCCTGCTGGCGGACAGAATGGCTTCTCTGACCCATGATCAAGAAGGCCGCAACGGTGCCCGCTTTGTGGCGGCTGCGGTGGCGGCTGCTTTTGATGCAGCAAGCTGTGATGAGATTCTGGAAAAAGCATTGGCGCAGGTGCCAGCAGAAAGTGCATATGCCGCCATGGTGAGGGATGTTTTTTCGTATGTCACAAGCCATCGGGCGGATCCTAAGGCTTGTTTTTCCTATGTGAAAGAGAAATATGATTATCCCTTTTATCCCGGGGTATGCCATATTATCCCCAATGCCGCAGTAATGGTACTGGCGTTGCTTTGCGGGAACGGAGACTATGCCAGAACCATTCATATTGCAGCCATGTGTGGTTGGGATACAGACTGCAATGAAGGGAATCTTGGGGCCATAATGGGTACATTTTGCGGTATTGAGGGCATACCGGAGCATTATGTGGAACAGGTACATGACATTGTGATTGCATCCAGTGCGCTGGGCTTTCTGAATCTGCAGTCCGTTCCTCAGATTGCCGAACAGACCATTCGGGCTGCGGTGATACAAAATGACCTGGAGCCAGATGCATTTTGGAAAAAGGTGCTGGAAAAACCAGAAGGGCAGGATTATCATTTCGCTTTTCCCCAAAGCACCCACGGCATTCGTACGGAAGGCCTGGAAGGGTATCAGCATGTCATGCGAAATGTGGAAGATTCCTCCTGTGAAGGGGGACGGGCTTTGTTGATTACGAATCCGGGGTTTGAGAACGGCAAAGCTTTTGCCATTTATAAAAAGACCTACTTTCGACCGGAAGATTGTGATGATAACCGGTATCAGCCGGATTTATCTCCCATTGTATACCCTGGAAATGAGGTGTGTGTCCAATACCGCTATCTGCAGCAGGATATGGGAAAAACCTTCCGGATGGAGGCTTTTTATGTGGATCGCCTGACAGAAAAAGAGCGGGTGTTTCTGGTTAAAGATGTGAAAGTGGAGACATTGGCGTGGCAGTTTTCCACACTGTGCCTTCCGGCAGAGAAAAATGTGCTGATTGAACAGGTTGGCGTGCGCCTGACCGGACAAAATGTGGCGCCAAGAGAGCAGCGGGCGCCTTTTTCCATCTGCATCGGAAGGGTGGAAATCAGGGAAAGGCCGGATTATAGCATAGGGACAGACCATCTGTTTCAGGAAATCTGGACGGCCGTGGATCAGAATCCTGCAGGGTTTAGTTCCCTCAGGGGAATTGCGGAGGCAGCAGAAGGTGTGCTGGGGCTTTCAGCTTCGGGAAAACCGGCGGAAATGTATACCGGCAGCACAAACTGGAAAGACTATGACCTGACAGCCGGGCTGATGCCAGTATTTGGAGAGGCGCATTATGTGCTGGCCAGGGTACAGGGGGGCATGCGTTGGTACGGCGCCGGATTCATTTGTGAAAATGGAATAAAGTATGCAGCAATATTAAAAAAAGACAGGGACATAAGGGTTCTTGCAAAACAGGCCTTTGCCTGGGAAGTGGACCGGAAATATCGGGTGCAGTTTTCCGTAAGGGGGAATGGGCTTTGTGCTTCCTTTTCAGAATGGACCCAGGATGATCTGCAGGAAACCAAAGAAGCCCTTGCAGTGGAATTTACCGATGGGGAACAGCCTTATCTGTCTGGCTGTGTGGGGTTTGGCAACCAGGGGGCATCAAGAACGACCTACACATTTTACCAGGTAAAGACAGCACATATATGAGGAGGCTATACCGATGGAAGTGGAATATAATCCCCAGCTGGGATACCGTAGAACGGTTTTTCCTGAAAGCTATGAGTTTCTGACACAGATTGTGACATGCGAAGCGGACAGGGACAGCCTGCATATTGTGGCCAGGACGCAGAAACAGACTGAGGTGAAGATTTGCCTCTCTTTTCTGTCAGATACAGCTTTTCGGTTCCAGATGTTTCCGGATGGCGGACAGCGCCATCCTAAAAATCAGATTTTTGATTTTGACAGGCTTTCCACAGCACTTTTTTCGGAAGAGGAGGACTATTATGAATATGGCATGCCCCTGTTAAAGGTCCGTTTCCGAAAAGCGTTCTGGGAAATGTCTGTCTGCAGAGGGAACAGATTGTTAACAAAGGAGCAGATTTTTGATACCAATGTGGACAACCGGTGGAAAATGCTTCCTCTAGGCTTTGTCCGTGATGAAAAAGGAGCCTGCACAGCCGTATTTGAAAATATGTATTTGTATTCTGATGAGGCTTTTTTTGGATTTGGAGAAAAGTTTACCGGGTTAAATAAACGGGGTCAGCTTTTGCATTGCTGGCAGAAGGATGCATTAAGTACCAATACAGAGGATTCTTACAAGGGACATCCCTTCTTTCTGAGCAGCAGGGGCTATGCCATTTTGTGGAATACCTTTACCAGAAGTTGTTTTGACATGGGCTTTACTTCCCAGGTAAGCTATCAGCTGTCATCGGAAGATGGATATCTGGATTACTGCCTGTATGCCAACGGGCATGAAGCGCTGGATTATCAGAATCTGCTGCAGCAATATGTGACCTCCACCGGTCCGATTCCGGAAATACCCCGGTGGGCACTGGGCTTCTGGTTGTCCAAATGCTCCTATCAGACCAGGGAAGAAGTGGAGGGGGTGGTGAAAAAAGCCAGGGAGTTCAAACTTCCCCTGGATGTGATCCATATTGATGGCTGGCAGAAACCGGCATATGCCGGCCTGTGGGAGTGGGACACGGAACGCTTTCCGGATCCGGAGGAAATGCTTCTCTTTTTGAAAGCCCATCATGTGCACCTGAGCCTGTGGAATTACCCTTACCTGGAAAAATCATCACCGGCCTTTGACGAAATCCGAGAAAAAGGATTTTTTGTCAGGAATGCCGCAGGGGAACCTGCCTGCTTTTATGCCATGGCAGATGCACAGGAGGTTTCCGCATGTTTTGATTTTACGAATCCGGAAATGGTGGCCTGGTATAAGGAACGGCTAAAAAAGATAATAAATATGGGGGTGGATGTCATCAAAACGGATTTTTCGGAGGCGGTTCCGGAAGATGCGGTGTATTTTGATGGGAGCAGTGGCATAGAGGGGCACAATAAACTTACCTATCTCTATGCCAGAACAGTGTATGAAACCATGAAAGAATGTAAAGGCGACAAAGCTGCCCCATTAATCTGGGGCAGGAGTGGATTTGCCGGATCTCACAGAATTCCGGCAGCCTGGGCCGGGGACTCCTCCAGTGCATTAAACAATCATAGTGCCATTTTGAGAGGAGGATTAAGCCTGTCCATGTCCGGTGTGCCTTTTTGGGGATTCGATCTGGGGGGATTTTACAGTACGGATGCATCAGGAAATGAATGTCTCCCCACAGAGGAAGAATATCTGCGCTCGGTGCAACTGGGACTTTCTATGCCACTGTCCAGAGCCCATGGGAAAACACCCCGGGAACCCTGGATGTATTCGGAAAATGTACTAAAAAATGTGCGGAAATATGATGAGATCAGGCATAGCCTTGGGCCATATCTGTGTGCTATGATGTATAGAAGTCATTTGGAATGTGTCCCTATGCTACGCACCCTGGCCTTTATGTATCCCGGGGATCCGGTGGCAGAAACAGTGGAACTGGAATACATGCTGGGAGATGCCCTTCTGGTGGCGCCTCCCTTTGACCGGGAGAGGTACCGGATATACCTGCCTGAAGGAAAATGGCTAGATTGCCTGCAGGGAGCGGTGCTGGATGGAGGGCAATTTATTACGGTGGAGCCTTCTCTTTTCCAATTGCCTGTTTTTCAGCGTCAAAATACCATACTTCCCAGAATGGGCTCTTTGCCTGTGAGGGGGAAGGGATTGTTTTGCACCGATAAACCAGGTCTTATGAGCGCTGATTTTTCGGAAAAGGAAAGAGAGGGCTTGCAGTATATGCCGGATGAGTTTGGAGCACTGCAGGTGGATCTCTTTTATGAAAGCCCATTTGAAACAGAATATTTCCATGCTGGTGCAGATGGCCGGTGGGAAAAACAGTCCTTTCGGGCTTTTGAAAAACCAGGAGATCCCAATTTGTGGATTGAAACGGACATGCAGGTTTCGGAAATAAACCTGCGGGGCAGGCATGGTTTTCAGGGCATCATTTTAAATGGTATTTTATGCACAAAATAAAAAGATGGGTGAAAAAATGAAAAGAAAAAGTGGAATTTTAATGCCGGTAACCAGTATACCTTCCCCATATGGGATTGGCTGTTTTTCAAAGGAAGCGTATGGCTTTGTAAATTTTCTAAAAAAAGCCGGGCAGACATATTGGCAGATTCTACCATTGGGGCAAACCAGTTACGGGGATTCTCCCTATCAGTCCTTTTCCACCTTTGCGGGGAATCCCTATTTTATTGATCTGGATGAATTTGTTAAAAGGCGTTATTTAAAAAAAGCGGATCTTTTGCAGCTGCAAGGGGAGAAAAAGGAAACCTGCATAGACTAT
>CAYRQT010000019.1:18318-18701 GCA_964426655.1 uncultured Cuneatibacter sp.
GAAAGCCCAGAATATCGCCAAGCAGGCTTTCCCCGTGATCAAGGAGGTCTACGAAAAGAAATCACATATCTATCAGAATATTGTGGTGCCCATCACCGATGGGCGGCGTCTCTTCCAGATCATTTGCAACCTGGAAAAAGCCTATCATAACAGCCCTCTGGCTCTGGGAGCAAAGGCGGGAAACGAGGCGGAGCGGGCTTTGCAAAGAGAGTTTGAAGACTTTATTGACAGTCAGAAAAGCTGGCTTTATGATTATGCCCTTTATAGTGCAATTAAAGTGGCTTTTGGAGGAAAGAGCTGGATTGAATGGGATGAGGACATCCGCCTGAGAAAGCCGGAGGCCTTAAAACGATATGCCGAGGAGTATGCCGACCAGATACGGT
>CAYRQT010000019.1:18711-38432 GCA_964426655.1 uncultured Cuneatibacter sp.
GTCCCGGCAGTTTCAGCAGTTCTTTTTTGCCAGACAGTGGAAGAGCCTGAGAAAATATGCCAATGACCTGGGAATCCGGATTATCGGAGATTTACCCATTTATGTGGCATTTGACAGTGCAGATACCTGGGCCAGTCCGGAACTGTTCTATCTGGATGAAGAGAAACGACCTGTTAAAGTGGCGGGCTGCCCGCCGGATGGGTTTTCAGCAACAGGACAGCTGTGGGGGAATCCCCTTTATCGCTGGGATTATCACAAAGAAACCGGCTATGACTGGTGGATGAGACGTCTTCGACAGACCTTTGAATTGTATGATATCACCAGAATAGACCATTTTCGCGGGTTTGATGAATATTATGCCATTCCTGCCGGAGATGCCACAGCAGAAAACGGCAAATGGATGCAGGGCCCGGGAAAAGACTTTATAGATGCCATTAAAAAGAACCTGGGCAATTGTCCCATTATTGCAGAAGATCTGGGCTTTTTGACGCCGACAGTTTTGGAACTTGTAAAATACTCCGGTTATCCAGGGATGAAGGTGCTTCAGTTTGCGTTTGATTCCCGGGAGGCCAGCGATTATCTGCCCCATAATTATCATCACAATTGTGTGGTGTATACCGGTACACATGATAACGATACCATGACGGGGTGGTGTAAAAATGTCAACCGCAGGGATTTTCGGTTCTCCTGTGAGTATCTGGGCATTTCATCAAAGGAAGCGGGAAGCTGGAATTATATCCGTTGTGCCCTGTCTACAGTGGCGGATACGGCCATCATTCCCATTCAGGATTATCTGGAACTGGGATCAAAGGCCAGAATCAACACGCCCTCCACATTGGGAGGGAACTGGCAGTGGCGCCTGCGTTCAACTGACCTGAATGGAGCTTTGGCAGGAAAAATACGCAGAATGACACAATTATATGGCAGATGTTAAATGGTGGGACAGGGTGCAGGCTTCTATGGAGATATATTGTATGCGCGGCGGTGAAAACCGCCGCGCATCTGGCATTTATGGGGATGGGGTGTATGTTTCGTGTGGAAGTCGGTATTCCAGGGGCGTCCTTTGCATCTGCCGTTTAAAGTTCCGGTGAAATGTTCTCAGGTTTTCGTATCCACATTGAAGGGCAATGTCGCCAATGGGCTGACGGGTATTCCGGATCAGGTAGCAGGCCTGAGAGATGCGGTACTGATTTAGATATTCGGTGAAAGGCATATTCATAAAGTGTATAAATTGCTTTGACAAATAAGCATAGTCATATTGCAGGTGGCGGGAAATGTGCTTTAAGGTACAGGCAGAGGCATAATGTTGCTCCACATATAACAGAACCTGATACATGGCGTTTGACTTGGGTTTGATAGCAAAGGGTATAAAACCAGTGTTGTGGGTCAGCAGATCACAAATGGCATATAGAAAGCTTTTTTGTGCATAAACTGTTTGGAGGGAAGCAAAAGGGGGGGGGGTAACATTCCTTAAGATTCCGTTTTGGGGCACCTGACCGTGATATTGGGCGTAAAAATCACCAATCAGTTCAGGGGAAAACAGAAGAACCGCAATGTCAGAAGCGGCGGTTCCTTTGAATTCGTGTAGCTGATTGCTGAAAATAAAGGCCAGGTCCCCCTGACAAAGACGGTGTTCCTGCTGGCCAATGGAAACAATCATTTCGCCTGAATTGACATAAATCAACTCATAAGCCCGGTGAAAGTGCATGGGGAAACTAAAATTATTTAAAAAAAGACACTGAAAGAGGGCCTTGTCCTCCAGACCATGTTTTTCAAAAAGCAGCATGTCCTTTTCTCCTTTTTCAATAACACGAATATTGTCCTATAGTATACCATATATAGAATAGCATCAGCAATGCCTTGCGCATATAATGAGAAGGAGAGAGCTTCCCGGAATAAGGAGAAGAAAAAACTGGCTGTCCTGCAGCAGGGATCAGGAGGAAAACATATGGAGTATCATGTAGCAAAAACAGGATCGGATCAGGGGCCGGGGACACTGGAAAGCCCCTTTTTAACCATTAACAAGGCGGCTGCACTGGCTAGGGCAGGGGATATGGTGACGGTACATGCAGGGGTCTACCGGGAATGGGTGGATCCCCGTTTTAAAGGGTTAAGCGATAAAAGAAGGATTGTATACCAGGCTGCTCCTGGAGAAAAGGTGGTCATCAAAGGCTCTGAGCGAATACAAAGCTGGGAAAGAACGGAGGGGACCATTTGGAAGGCGGTTCTGCCAAATGCGTTCTTTGGGGGCTATAATCCCTATGCGCTGAAGATTTCCGGAGACTGGCTGGAACCCTATAAGGGCGTCCATCATTTGGGAGATGTGTACCTGGAAGGGATGTCCTTTTATGAGGCGGAAAGCTATGAAGCGCTGAAAAAATCGACAGTGCGCATGGAAATCATGGATGACTGGACCAGAACGGTGGTGCCCATACACAACCCGGAACAGACTAAATATGTCTGGTTTGCCACGGTGGATGAATCCCATACCACAATATATGCCAACTTTCATGAAGCCGATCCGAATGAGGCCTGCGTGGAAATCAATGTGCGCCGCTCCTGTTTTTATCCCACCCGGACGGGTATAGATTATATTACCCTCAGGGGGTTTGAAATTGCGCATGGTGCTACGCCCTGGGCGCCTCCTACGGCGGATCAGCCGGGAATGGTGGGGGCCAACTGGAGCAAGGGCTGGATCATTGAACACAATATCTTACACGATGCCAAGTGCAGCGCCATCAGTATTGGAAAGGAAGAATCTACAGGGCATAATGATCGGACCATACGCCGGGATAAACCGGGATATCAATATCAGCTGGAATCAGTTTTTTCGGCGGAGCGTAATGGGTGGTGTAAAGAGAAAATCGGCTCCCATGTGATACGGTATAATACGATTTTTGACTGTGGTCAGAATGGGATTGTGGGGCATCTGGGCTGTGTGTTCAGCAATGTGCATCACAACCACATTTATCGGATTGCCATAAAGCGGGAATTCTATGGATATGAAATTGCAGGCATTAAGTTTCATGCAGCCATTGATACCTGGATTCACCATAACCGGATACATGATTGCTCGCTGGGGATCTGGTCGGATTGGGAAACTCAGGGCACCCGGTTTTCGCATAATATTATGTATCAGAATTGCAGGGATATTTTTGTGGAGGTCAGTCACGGCCCATATCTGATGGATCATAATATTTTTGCTTCAGCCTACTGCATGGATAACATGTCCCAGGGTGGGGCGTTTGTCAATAATCTTTTTGCGGGAGGGATGCGACATCAGAAAATACTGGATCGCTCAACCCAGTACCATTTGCCCCATAGCACGAAAATCGCAGGATTTGCCCTGGTCTATGGAGCAGATGATCGTTTCCTCAACAACCTGTTTATAGGAACAAAAGGGGAATTGGAAGTAGGTACAGCCTATTACAGCCAGAATCCTGCCAGTCTGGAAGAGTATATCCGGCAGGTGGATCAATATTCCGGAGATCTGGAAATTTTTCTGCCAGTGGAACAGCCAGCTTACATCAGGGATAATGTGTATCTTCATGGTGCGAAGCCTTCCGGGAAAGAAGAAGGGGTGCTGGTGGATCATGATTTTGATCCGGCGTTCGCCATTCTGGAAGAAGAGGGGGAAGGATATCTTGTATGTTCCCTGCCGGAAAGCTTTGATGACTTTAAGGGCAGCATACAGTCCACGGCCACGTTGGAACGAGTGAGAATTGTGGATGCAGAGTATGAAAATCCAGATGGCAGCTGCCTTGTACTGGATGTGGATCTGCTAGGGGAAAAAAGGGCGGAAAAGGGTCCCGCAGGCCCCATTGCCAGCCTGAGGGCAGGAGGAAACAAGATCAGAATATGGTGATAAAAGCTTAAGGCTGCAGATAGAAGGGGAATGTTTTTTTCCTGAACAGGAAGCGCCAGAACCGGCAAAAACCGGTTCTGGCGCTTCTTTACATCTGCTTCCAATCGCTGAACCCGTATAATTTCAGCGATTATTCTGCTTTCAAACGTAGATCTCCAGAAGGGGAGCGGCCTCTGCCGGCAGATCCTCTGCTTTCAGGTAATAACCGGCTGGCCTGTAAGGGTTTTTCAGTTCCCTGACCGGAAGAGGATTGCCATTGCAATAAACCCCTTTTTGCCTGCTTCCATTTAGATGATAGATGAATGTGCAGGGTTTTCCGTTCACATCAAACCTGCATTGCAGACCGTCCAGTGCGGGAGGCAGGACCGGATCCAGCATCAGGCCCTCTTTTTGCAGGCGAATGCCAAGCAGGGAACTGATGACCTGGTGAAAATAAATGCCGGGCCCGCTGGAATAGAGGCGCCACCCGCCTTTAACGGTAATAGATCCGTCTTTAAGCTTTTGAAATTCCTTATCATACTGGTACCGGTCTGCGAAATCCCCATCAGAGCTGCTAAAGTACAGATTGCTCTGGCGCTTTGCGGCATTGGGCACTGTGGACTGAATCAGAATGGGATTGATCATAAACAGGGCATTCCAGGCCTCCTGGCCGGAGCCATATGTAGCCAGTGCTTCAATGTAGCGGATGTGGGCGTGGGTGTATTGGAGGCTGATTTCCCGCCCGATATTTGCGGCTTGTTCAGCGCGCTTAAATAGATGGCTTACGCCTCCCTCATAGCGAGCTGGGTGATCCATCAGTCGTACGCCGTCAGGAAAAAACAGATGTTCCCTGATCAGACGAAGATTTGCATCGGCTTGTTCGGGATCAGCCATCTGGGCAATAATGCTTCTGGTCATGGGGAGAAGGCGGTAATGGATGCCGGTGACCTGATCCCTGGGATGAAGAAGAGGCACCAGAGTGTCTCCTTTTCTAATCAGAAAACCGGGAATGATCTGGTCAATCAGACAGTGCCTGTCAAATGCCTCCTTTAACTGGAAGCGGGTATTCCTGCAGGCTTTGGCAACGGCAGGCAGGCAATCTTTCAGCGCATCTTCCAAAATGTGAAAGGTCTGATAGGCCAGCGCCACGGTCCATGAGCTAATCATGTTTTCCTTCAGCTTGTCATCTGCAGGCTGCAGTGTGTCATCCCAGTCACCGCCGGCATAGGTAATCAGTCCATAGCTGGATAGAATGCGGGTGCTTAGTATGGTATCCACTGCAAGCTTAAGATGAGCGGAAAGGGGCTGGGCATCTGCGCCATCTCCGTAAGGCAGGTCTGTTTCCAGGATTTTGCAGTCTCCGGTGGCGGTCAGATAATCACCCAGACATTTCAGGGGCCAGAAAATCACATCCCCATGGCATTCCCCCGCATTGGCGGTATATTTATCAAACATGAACCACTGGGGCCACTCGCCGGTCCTTTTCTCCTGGTGTGAAAACAGGTTTAGAAGGATCTGTCGGATCAGGGTAAAATTGCCGCAGGAAAACAGATATTCCATGGGCCCCTGGCACACATCCCGGGTACCCCATGCGGCGCCGCTGGGTTGTTCCAGCCCGTGAGGCATCAGAAAATGAATAAAAGCATTATGGGTGTACCACCAGGCGGTGGCGTTTAAAATCTCTACTTTTTCTTTCATATCTGCACCGGATACATGACTGCTGTCCAGATGGAAGTGATTCATGAGGGTGCCGTAAATGCGGACGGCTTTTGCGTTGGCGTCTGAAAAGTCTGCCTCAGGGCGTCGGGGCAGGCCGTTCAAAGAGGCGGCAACGGAAAAGGTAAGGCGGGAAACGGCAGTATACTGCAGTGTCAGGAAAGTACCGTCAAAGGGAAGGCCGTCCCGATAAAAAATCCGGTCATCGGAGAGCAGAACCTTGTTATCCTCATAGTAAAACCCGTAAGTCAGGTTGGGATACTGGGGGGTGGGCAAAGGGTAGAAAAGAACACCGGACTTTTGTTCCATCCTCAGGTCACTGGCCCATTCATTGGGGCCTGCACACAGCTGCTGGGTCAGTATAAAATCATAGGCAATGCCGCCGGTGCTTTCCACATTCAGCACAATGGCCGGATTTTCGGGCGTGGTAAAGCAGGTGATTTGCAGCAGGTCTTCCGGAAGTTTGTAGTACCAGCGGCTGTAATTCATGCCCATTTCAAAGAGAGCAGGCATTTCCAGCACGTGATAGTGGTCTTCCAGGCGAATATACAACCGCTGACCGGAATACTTCATTTGTCCGAGAAATCCCCGGGTGGAGGAAACGGCCTTGTGAAAATCCGTATTTCCGCAGGTGATATGACTGTTAAAGACTCCATACATATATTGGGTGGTGCTGATCAGGTTGTTGGAAAGCTGGCTGGGAGAGGGCGGCGTAATCAAAATGGTTCCGTGGGGCCTTTGAACCTGTAGTTCTTTCTCCTTTGTGACAATATGGGTGTGCTGGGGGGTGAAAAAGGACAGGAGCTGGCCGTTTTCCTGTTCTTCCAGCTGACTGTGGGGGAAAAGTGCCTCTATTTCTTCTGCAGACATGGCGGGAGAATTATAGGGGGCACCAAACATCCTGGAGAGGGAAAAAGGGCGTGGAGAGGAAGCTTTTGGTGCAATTCTGGAGGGTTCGGACAGAATGCTTCTCCACATCTGAACCAATGCCTGTTCTTCCATGGGAGCGGTAACCGCATCCGGATGATCCGGAGAAAAGTACCCATAGAAGCAGAAGTTCCGGGAGTCCTCCAGGGGAAAACGCTCTGTCTGCAGAGCGGAAAAGGCACATTCATATTGAAAATTGGTGTCACACAGGTCTTTTTCAAGAGAAACCGGCTTCTGGGTGTTTTTAAACTCCACACCAAAAAAAGACAGGCCGTCCGTGGAGAAATGCTGGCTCTTTATGGAAAAGCTGCCCTGCTGCAGATAAGGATGCCGGTTGCCGGAATCCAGGTTCTGACGGGAACAAAGCACATAGCCGTTTTCGCCGGAAAAAATCTGATGGCCCAGATACTGGGAAAGATACAGTTCATTTGTGAAGACGCTCCCTTCGCTGCCCAGGCCAAGATCCTGGGCATACACCAGGTCCAGAGTAGGTGGGGGTGTGGAGGTCTGGTTTTGCAGATGAATCTGCCAGAACCAGGTACGCCCCATCAGATGAAAGGTGACCGTGTAGGCGATGCCTTCTGCCACACCGGTATAAACGGCCCGGTTTTCTTCCGGCACAAGCTGAAAGTCACTGGCAGAGCGCTGCCCTAACAACGGATAAATATGAAGGGGCTCCCCTTCCGGAGAATAAATCCGCAGGTAAAGATTGTTCAGGGAACCGTCCCGGGGCGTGCTTCGAAAGCGATTGACCATAATAGGGCCCTGAAGGAGCTGGAAAACATCTCCGGTGGGAAGAAAGGTGGCTGTGGAATCCCCCACGGCCAGGGACAGCAAAGCGTTTGGTTTTTTCAGTAACATAAGAGTTCCTCTTTCGTGTATGTGTATGGATGGTGATAAAAAGCCCAGACTTTGATGAAACTGTATTAAGGAAACAACTGGATGTGGAAACGTTTACACATATTTCCTGTTTTTTAATGGAAATCATGTATTTAGAATAGTATAAAAGGCCAGGAAAGTCAATAGCCCGTGAAAAAATAGCCAAATTAAGCTTTTTAAAAGAAAAAAATATTCCAAAAAGAGAAAATACCCGTTGACAACTGGATAAAATGCCCCTATAATCAGTGCATAACTTACATCATACATTGAATATGAAAACGTTTCCATGTGAAAAACCAACAAATGTTCCATGTTTATCGGGTTTCGCATCCTGAATTTTCCGGAAATATCAAAAAGAATCAAAAAATATCTTGGAATAATGAATGAAAGAAGGAGTTGCATGAAAACATCATCTAAAACATCATCTGTGGACCTTGGGGGCAAGGTGAAGAAGAAAGGCTGGGTCTTAAAGGAACTTTATAAAAAGAGGGTGCTGATTTTAATGATTTCACCCGTTCTTTTGTATTTTCTGATCTTTGCCTACATTCCAATGCCCGGATCCTATATTGCCTTTGTGGATTACAACATTGGTAAGGGAATTTTTGGCAGTAAATTTGTGGGACTTAAAAATTTTGAATTTCTTGTAAAAACCGGGGAATTGTGGCGGATCACCAAAAACACGCTTTTATATAATCTGGCTTTTCTGCTTCTGGGAAATTTGTTCCAGGTTATCTTTGCCGTCATGATTTCAGAAGTTAATAACAAATTTTTTAAAAAGATTTCCCAGTCCATCATTTTGCTGCCCTATTTCATATCCATGGTTATTGTAGGATTTTTTGCCTATAACTTTTTCAACTATGATCATGGATTTGTCAATTCCCTGCTGACAAACCTGGGACTTGAGAAGATAGATTTTTATTCTAACCAGGGTATCTGGAAATACATCATCGTCTTCTTTAAGGTGTGGTCAGGAACCGGCTATGGCATGATCATCTATCTGGCAGCCATTACCGGATTTAGCGGTGAGGTATATGAAGCAGCCCAGTTGGATGGGGCCAGTCTTTTGCAGCGGATTCGCTACATCACCCTTCCCATGCTAAAGCCTACCGTAATTCTGCTGGTACTCTTTGGCCTGGGCGGAATATTAAAAGGATCCTTTGATTTGTTCTACAACCTGATTGGTACAAACTCCGTCCTCTACCCCCAGACGGATATTATTGACACCTTTGTCTTCCGAAGCCTGATGGGACAATTCAACTTCTCACAGGGGGCAGCAGTGGGCTTCTACCAGTCCATTTTTGGCCTGATTCTGGTACTGACTGTAAATGCCATTGTGAAAAAAATAGAGCCGGACAGTGCATTATTCTGATGGAATGCATCTGTCAATGAAATCGTATTCGGAAAGAATGGAGCGGAAAAATGAAAAGTGCAGCAATACAAATGCAGAAACATTCCGGACGGCATAGCGACAGAAAGCCCATGGGCAAGGATGAAAGAATTGTCAGGACCGTATTTTATATTCTGATTTCCCTGTTTGCCCTAATCTGTCTCTTTCCATTTCTGTTGATGATTTCTTCCTCTTTTATGGAAGAGAAGGAAATTCTTACAGAAGGATATAAGCTGATTCCTGACACCATAAGCTTAAGTGCTTATAAGTTCCTGCTAAATAATTATAAAAACCTGCTGAGTGCATATAAAGTGACCATTACCATTGCTGTAGTGGGAACCTTCCTTGGATTGTTGTTCATGTCCATGGCCGGATATGTACTGAGCAGAAATGATTTTAAATTCCGCAATGGTATTGCCTTTTTTATCTATTTTACCACATTGTTCAGCGGCGGACTGATTCCCACCTATATCCTGATGGTGAACTATCTGGGATTAAAGGATAATATCTGGGCCATGATTCTGCCCGGATTGATGAGTCCCTGGTCCATTTTCCTGATGCGGAATTTTATGAAGGCCATACCGGATTCCCTTTATGAATCTGCGGCGATCGACGGGGCCGGCGATTTCCGGATCTACTGGCAGATTTACCTACCTCTGTCCAAACCTTCTCTGGCCACCATCGGATTATTTCTGGCGCTGGCCTACTGGAACGAATGGTACAATGCCATGCTGTACATCCAGTCCCAGAACCTGTTTCCCCTGCAGTATTTTCTGCAGAAAATTGTTTCTCAGGCCAATGTTCAGCTGTTGATCCAGCAGGGTATAACAGTGAATACTGCGGATCTGCCCTCAGAATCCATTAAGATGGCAACGGCAGTGGTGGCCATTGGTCCCATCATTTTGTTGTATCCCTTTGTACAAAAATATTTTGTAAAAGGGCTTACCATAGGTGCGGTAAAGGGTTGATAATTTGCTGGTGCACCGGCTGATTATATAGATGCAATGTAACATTGTAACCAAAAGTAAAATTGGGAGGAAAAAAATGAAAAGGAAATTATTATCTGGCCTGTTGGCGGTTTCGATGATGGCAGGCGTACTTAGCGGATGCGGCAGTTCATCCTCCACCGATTCCACAACGGCAGGAACAACAGGCGCAACAGACACAACAACAGAAGCAGAGAGTACATCTGTGGACATTTCGGAGCAGGTGAACCTGGTAATGTATCTTTACGGCAGTGAAGGGGTGGCAAACCAGGAAATTCTGGATGCTTTAAATGAAAAGCTGCTGGAAAGCATAAATGCGACTTTGGAAATCAAGTACATTGACTGGGGCGATATTTCCACAAAATACCCGTTGCTCTGGGCTTCAGGAGAGAAGTTCGACCTGGCATATGTGGCTTCCAATGCTTCTGTTCCTTATGCAACTCTGGCAAAGCAGGATGCAGTGGTAGATATTACAGACATGCTGGATGTTTATGCGCCCACATTAAAAGCCTTTATTAATGAGGATGCCTGGACCAGCATGGAAGTGGATGGAGAAATATACGGTGTGCCCAGTACTTACAGCGAATTTACTGCCTATGGATTTGTAACCAGAAGCGACGTGCTGGCTGATGCAGGGCTGACGGCAGTAACCAGTATAGAAGATATGGAGACTTACATGGATGCCGCTCTGGAAGATGGCTATGTACCGTTAAACGGCAGCTCCAACCTGGCCATGGATCTTTACAGAATGATGGTGGCTACCACTAGCGACTGGATCGATGCGCCTGGTATTCCTTCTTCTGAAATGTATCTGGTGGCTTCGACCGATGACAGTGGCACAGTGTTCTCTCCTGTATTTACAGATGAGTTTGAGGATTTTGCCGTAAAAATGTATGAGTGGGCACAGAAGGGTTACTGGTCAACAGATGTGCTGTCTGCCTCACAGGATGACAAGGACAATTTCTACAATGGACTGTCTGCATCCTATATTACCCATCAGCCTGACTGGACAGGGTCCTATGGTACACAGCTGGAAAAACTGGCGGGCATCGATACAGAGTTCTATTGCTTTGCAGAAGAAAATGGAAAGATCATTCGCAAGATGGGCAATGAAAATGCAACGGCAATCAGTGCAACTTCAGATAATCCGGAAAGAGCTTTGATGCTCATCGAGCAGCTGATGACAAATGAAGAGTGCTATGATCTGTTCCAGTACGGAATCCTTGGCGAGCAGTATGTTATCAATGATGATGGCAAGACTACCACACCGGACAGTTACAATGCAGAAACAGATGCCGGCGGATTCTCTGCATGGGCATTCAGAAGTGATGAATTCAACATTCCTTCCGTAACAGAAGATGATCGTCGTTACACGCTGAACGAGGAGTGGAATGAAGTGGCCATCGACAACCCTTATGCTGGATTTAGCTTTGACAGTACAGATGTTTCTTCTGAACTTTCTGCAGTGGCCAGCGTGGACTCGCAGTTGGGCACACAGATTATGCTTGGTAAAGTAGATGATCCTGTTGCGGCTGTAGAGAAATATAGAGAGCAGCTGACGGCAGCCGGGATTGATGACATTATCGCAGCTGTAAACGAGCAGCTTGCCGAGTTTGAAGCGTCCAAATAAGTGAGTTGCAGTAGCTTTTAACCAAAAACCATGCTAAAATTTGGGATGAAGATAGCAAAAAGAGCGAGGGTCCTATGAATTCGACAATTAAGGATATTGCAAAGAAATCAGGGGTGGGCATTTCCACCGTATCAAGGGTATTAAACAACAGTGGGTTCGTCAGTGCAGACACCAGGGAAAGAGTTCTGGCGGCTGTAAAAGAGTTGGGCTACATTCCTAATAATAATGCAAGAAATCTTAAAAAGGGACAATCTAAGACCATCGCTCTGATTGCAAAGAGCATTACAAATCCTTTTTTTCACAAAATGATCAATACCATTGAACAAAAGGTGTTGCTGAGGGGGTATGACCTTTCCATAAGAAATGTTACTTCCACGGGGCAGGAGATGGCCATTGCCATGAAAGAAGTGCAGGACCAGAACCTGTGCGGCATCATCTTGATGGGTGGCAGTTTTGATTACACAGAAGAAGAATTCCGGCTTTTGGGAGTACCATGTGTGTTGCTGACGGTTTCGGCAGGGGAACAGGTAAGCAAAGCCCTGTATTCCAGTATCATCATTGATGACAAGGCGGAAAACTATAAAGCAACGGAATACCTCATTCAATTAGGACATAAGAAAATTGGCTGTATCTATAATGCCTATGGCAATGTGATGACACCCAACACCCTGCGTTTTGAAGGATATAAAAAGGCGTTGGAGGATTATGGAATAGGCTTTGATCCTGTTCTGACATCCTCTTTGAACGCCACACAGTCAGGTTATGAATTCGGTTTCAATATGATGAAAAATCTGCTGATTCGAAATAAGGACATGACGGCAGTGGTAACCATGGCGGATACCATGGCAGTGGGAGCGGCAAAAGCCGTTACCGCTTCCGGACTTCGCATTCCGGAAGATATCTCCATCATCGGTTTTGATGGCATTGAGGTGGCAGAGTATTATACGCCGGCGCTGGATACCATATCCCAGCCGGCGGAGCAAATGGCTCTTGGAGCCATTGAAGCCCTGTTCTCCATGATGGCCGGTGAAGAAACCACACATGCTGTATTCGAGGCCACTCTCGTTAAGAGAGGGTCCTGTCAGAGTCTGAATGGTGGGAATAAAAAATAAAAGAAGGGGGGAGGAGCGCCATAATAGTTCCCCTCCCTTTTTCCATAAAATGCCCCTGAAAGATGGAGGGGTATCAGAAATGTTCATTTGGAAAGGAATACGCACATGGATAAGAACGGCTTGCTGAAATTGCTCCACAGCATGACCCTGGAGGAGAAAATTAATCAGATGCTTCAGGTGTCCGGGTTTTATTTTGAATATGAAGAGGAGGGCATTCTGACAGGCCCCATGAATCAGGCTGGGATTACGAAGAGGGAACTGGACACAGCCGGATCGGTCATTGGTATTGCAGGAGCGGAAAAGCTGAAAAAAATCCAGAGAGCCTATATGGAAAAACATCCCCAGGGCATCCCCCTGCTGTTTATGGCAGATGTCATCTATGGATTTAAGACCATTTTTCCCATTCCTCTGGCCCAGGGATGCTCCTTTGCACCCGGGCTTGCCAGAGAAGGGGCAGAGACTGCGGCAGCAGAGGCAGCTGCTGCAGGCCTGCATCTCACCTTTTCTCCAATGGCAGATCTGGTGCGGGATCCCAGATGGGGCAGGGTCATGGAGTCCACAGGAGAAGATGCCTATCTGAACAGCTGTTTTTCGGCAGAGATGGTAAAAGGATACCAGGGCGAAGAAGGGCTGGATAAAAAGGGAAAGATTGCCGCCTGTGTTAAGCATTTTGCAGGCTATGGGGCACCCTTGGGCGGCAGGGATTACAATACCGTTGAATTGTCCAAAAGGACGCTTATGGATCAGTATATGCCGGCCTATGCATCAGCCATAAACGCTGGCGCAGCAACCGTGATGGCAGCATTTAATACCCTGGATGGCGTTCCTGCATCTGCCAATAAATGGTTGATGCGGGACATCCTGCGGGGAGAACTGGGATTTGAAGGGGTTCTGATTTCCGATTGGAATTCTATTCTGGAGCTCATTCCCCATGGTTTGGCGGAAACAAAAGGGGAAGCAGCAAAACTGGCCATGGAAGCAGGCATGGATATTGATATGATGACCACCTGCTATTCCCGACACCTGCAGAAGCTGGTGGATAGGGGAGAAATTTTGGAGGAGCTGGTGGATGAGGGGGTTCTTCGGATTCTGGAACTGAAAAATAAACTGGGACTTTTTGAGCATCCTTTTAAAGATGCGGATGAAGCGGCGGAAAAGGTCCTCGTTCTGAGTAAGGCCCACAGAGAAAAAGCCAGGAAAATGGCCGAGGAAACCCTTGTGTTGTTAAAGAACGAAAACGACACCGGCACCCATGCCCCCATTTTACCCATTTCCCCCTCCAGAAAAGTGGCAGTAATGGGGCCCTATGCAGATAATCCCCATACACTGGGGGCGTGGGCCCTTTTTGGAGAGGCCAGGGATACGGTAACATTAAAGGCGGGCATTCAGAATCTTCTGAGAAATGAGACAATGGATAGTTTCCCTGTTTTTGCAGCAGGCTGCCCCATCTTGGATGATTTGGACAAGGTGGAGATGCCGGAGGCGGAAAAAGAGGAAATTTTACAACAGCAAAAACAGAGAGCTGCCCTTCTGGCAGAGGCCGTGGATCTGGCTCGAAAGAGTGATGTAGTGGTGCTGGCGCTGGGAGAACACTATGCCCAATCTGGAGAAGCAGCCAGTCGGACAGTCCTTAACCTTTCCCAGGGGCAGCAGACACTTTTGGACAGAATCTATGAAGTGAATCAGGAAATTATCCTGGTGCTGTACAATGGAAGGCCACTGATTCTACCGGAAATCATGAAGAAATGCAGGGCTGTGCTGGAAGTGTGGATGCCCGGGACGGAGGGGGGAAATGCTATTGCCAATGTATTGTATGGAAAGGTTAATCCATCCGGCCGGCTTTCCATGAGCTTTCCCTACAGAGAGGGGCAGATCCCGGTTTGTTACCGGCAGTACAGCACAGGACGCCCGTATCAGGGAGAAGCATATAAATACCTGTCCCAGTATCTGGATTGCCCCAATGAGGCTTTTTTGCCCTTTGGTTTTGGACTGTCCTACACCACGTTCAGCTATGGCCCCATTCGGCTGAACCGGAGGAGCATGGGAAAGGATGGTGTCATCCGGGCACAGATTTCCGTAAAAAATACGGGTACATGTGAGGGAAAAGAGGTGGTCCAGATGTATATTCAGGATAAAAAAGGCACGGTGGCGCGGCCGCTGCGGGAGCTGAAAGGATTTCAGAAAATTGATATGAAACCAGGAGAAGAACAGGAGATAAGCTTTGAAATTACGGAGCCCCTGCTGCGCTTCTACGGTGCCAGGGAGAAATGGACCAGTGAACCGGGGATGTTCAGGGTCTATATTGGGCCGGACAGCACCTGCACAGACTTTGAGGAATTTGAATTGCTTTCCAACTGACCGGAAAAGTTAAATATTAGACAACAGGCCGTTAAACGGCAGAATGAGGGAAGAACTATGCATGTTCAATTTCGTACAGACGGAGATCGAAAGGTTTTGGCACCCTATTGGAATTTCTGTGTGGGCAGCTGTCACGCCACCACTGCCCTGCGGGAGGATTACCGCAAACAGCTGACCCTCTGCAGGCAGGAACTGGGCTTTCGGTATGTGAGATTTCATGGCATTCTGGATGATGATATGAGTGTCATCACTCAGAAGAAAATCAGGGGAAAGGTGGAGGAACAATATGTACTGTCTTTTACCAATATCGATTCGATCTTCGATTTTCTTTTATCTATCGGTATGAAGCCCTTTCTGGAGATTGGGTTTATGCCGGGGTGTTTAAGAACAAAGGACACTACCGTGTTCCATTATAAAGGCTATACCTCTAAACCCAGTGACTATCGGGTATGGGACTATCTGATGGAAAGTCTGGCCAGGCACCTGGTAGAACGGTATGGCCGGGATGAGGTGCGCCAGTGGTTTTTTGAGGTGTGGAATGAGCCCAACCTTGGGGGAGAGGATCAGGAAACAGGCTTTTGGACCGCTTCCATGGAGGAATACTTTCACCTGTATCAGCACACGGCCATGGCCTTAAAAACGGTGGACCCCATGCTGCAGGTAGGAGGTCCCGCCACATCCAACAACGCCTGGATTCCGGAATTTGTCTCCTTCTGTAAAGATAAGGCTGTACCGGTGGACTTTATTTCTACCCATCATTATCCTACGGATGTGATTTTGGGGTATGGTGTAGAGGACAGCCAGAATTTCCTTCAATTAAGGGAGGGGGAAACCCAGGAAGCCTACGATGCCCGTAAGGAGGAATGGTTTAAGCATCTTTGGGAAAAGGTGGACCGGGGCGTGCTTACAGACATGACCCGGAAGGCCGTGGCAGAGGCCAAAGGCCTTCCGGTATATTACACGGAATGGAATTCTCTTGCAGGGCTTCCCTCAGATGGGCCATTTGGTGCATCTTTCATTATGAAGACCATCCTGGATTCCACCGATCTGGTAAAGGGATATTCATACTGGACTTTTAGCGATATTTTTGAAGAAGGGGGCATGCCTTCTGCTGCCTTCCACGGCGGGTTCGGATTGCTGACCCTTCAGGGCATTCCCAAAGCGACCTATCGGGCCTTCCAGCTTTTACAGAAGCTGGGAGAGGAAATGTATGTGGATATTTGCAAAGAAGGCACTGTAGATGTATATGGCTTTTATAAAGCGGGTAGTGCATCCATACAATTGGTGCTGGTAAATCATCATTCGCTCCTTCATCCCATTCAGGATGAAACCGTGAATCTCACCCTAGAAGGCTTAGGCCTGGAAGACATTCTGGAGGCAGAGGTTTCCAGAATTGATCAGAAGCATGGCAATGCACTGGCCAGATGGGAAGAAATAGGGCGGCCGGAATATTTAAAGCCGGCACAGCTGGAAAGTATTATGGGGGCCAGTTATGTGGAACCTGAAAGGCTTAAGTTTTCCCAGACCCGGGGAAAGGCAATGTTGGAGCTGGTGGTGCCTGGGCAGGGCATTGCCATGGTGCAGATTTATTTAAAACAGCAAATATAAGTGAGGCGGAACATAACATGAAAAAGGTAACCATCATCGAAACGGATGCCAGGGCAGGGAGATATTGGGAAAAAGAAGAAAAAGAACCTGAGAAAACACAGGATTTTGTCCATATGTTTAATATATATCCGGACATGAAAGAGCAGACAGTGGAAGGGTTTGGCGGCGCCTTTACAGAGGCGGCAGCCCATTGCTTTTACTCTTTGGAAGAGAAAGCCCGGGAAATTTTTCTGGATGGTTATTTTGGCCCGGAGGGATTGGGGTATAATATGGGGCGTGTGTCCATTAACAGCTGCGATTTTGCACTGGGGAATTATACCTATGTAGAAGAGGGAGACACCACACTGGACAGCTTTACCCTTGCCCATGACAAGAAGCAGATCTTTCCGCTGATTCGTCTGGCCATGAAGCGCCACAGTGAAACGGGAAGAGGGGAGGAAGATATGCGGCTTCTGGCCTCTCCCTGGTCTCCTCCGGCTTACATGAAAACCAACGGAGAAATGAATCATGGCGGCTCACTAAAGAAAGAGTATTATCCGTTGTGGGCGGCTTACTATGTAAAATATCTGCAAGAGGCTCTGGCAGCAGGCATGCCTGTCCGGTATCTGACGGTGCAAAATGAGCCTGAGGCAGTGCAGACCTGGGATTCCTGTATTTACTCGGCCCAGGAAGAGGCTGATTTTGCAGGAAATTATTTATTGCCTGCTCTGGAACAAAACGGGCTTTCCCATATTGGATTATTTATGTGGGATCACAATAAGGAATCTCTCTATGATCGGGCAAAGGTGTATTTTCAGAATGAGACCTGCCGAAAAAAGGCAACAGGTCTGGCAGTGCACTGGTATTCCGGAGACCATTTTGAAGCCATTGAGGCAGTAAAAATGCAATATCCGGGAAAAAGAGTCTTTTTTACGGAAGGGTGCGTGGAATATGCCTGTTTTGCGGATTCGGATGAGGTGCAAAAGGCAGAAATGTATGCCCATGACATGCTGGGAGATCTGAAGGCAGGCGTGGAAGCATTTCTGGACTGGAATCTGTTACTGGATGAAAAAGGGGGGCCCAATCACGTGGGCAATTTCTGTGCGGCTCCCATGCTTTGTGACGGAAAAGGTGGTGTGGAAAAACAACTTTCTTATTACTATATCGGCCATTTCAGCCGTTACATCCGCAGAGGGGCCAGGCGAATCCAAAGTAGCTGTTATACCAATTGGCTGGAATCAGTGGCTTTTCTGAATCCGGATGGGACGAAGGTGGCAGTGATTTTAAACCGGGGGAATCAGGATCGTCCAGTGGCACTTTCGGAAGCAGGGGTGGGCATTTCCTTCCTGGTAAAAGCCAGGAGCATTGTGACCCTTCTTGTTGAATAAAAAATACATGCAAAAGTCCCTTCCAGGCAAGCCGATGGAAGGGACTTTTTTAGTGTTTGCAGACATCTTCTTCCTTTAGCTTGCATTCTCCGCATTTCCTGTGCACCTTGTTTTCTCTGGCGTATAAATCTACCCAGTCCGCCAGCTGATAAAGAATGGGCAGGACTGCTTCCCCATATGCCGTCAGCTGATATTCCACTTTTTGCGGCGCTTTTTCTCCAAACGGTATTCTGTCCACCAGAGGATCCCTGACCATCTCCTTAAGAGACTGGGTCAGCATGCGGTCGGTAATTTCAGAAATGTGTTTCTTTAAGTCACTGTACCGCACAGGATGTTCTTCTCCCAGTAGACAGATAAGGATCATTTTCCATTTTCCCCCCAGTATGGACAGCCCGTATTCAATGGGGCATACTTTTTTTCCGGTTTCCATATGGCTTTGCTCCTTGTCATATATAAACAGTCAATGATAAAAAGAACTGGGAAGAATCCGTGTAAGCGGAGTCCCCCCAATCCCATGGAAAAACGGCAGCGCAGAACCTTTAGATCTTTTTACCCTTGTTCAGTTGAATAAATACAATGGCAGAGAGGGAAAGAAGGCCTGCAACACTCCAAATAATGGCATGAGTATGGCTGCCGGTATTGGGGCTCTCCTCCTCTGGGGGAGTATAGGTATTGATAATATTATACCCTTCATAGCTGGCAGTATAGTTTGCGACAGTCTCCTCAATAACCGTATATTGGATAATATGCCCATCTCCGGCATATACAGGCAAATCCGTAAACTGGAATGCCCATTCAGTCTCTTCATATATGACTGCAGCATTGACCTGTTCTCCATCTGCCAGGAGATAAACGGTAACAGAGTCAGATCGCTTTTCGGCAGCATTATCCTGGTCTGCCCATGTTTTTGTGCCGGAAACCTGTGTAAGGGTCTTTTGGTTCGGGAAATTTAATGTGACCTGTTCCTGCGTGCCTTTAATCAAAGTTAAGGGAAGGGGTGTGCTGTCTAACTGATAGCCGGCAGGTGCTTCTATTTCCACAAAATAATAGGCACCGCCCAAAAGCCGGTCTACAGTAATGACTCCATTTTCATCTTACAATCCTTTCCATGCAATCCACTATGCATACTGAGTGGGTAAATCAATAACTTATTTATAACTTTCCTGGATACAAGTACTATAACAAATCATGGAAAGAAAAGGAAGAACTTACATATTTGTTCGTGGATAAAGAGGGGAGAGTGTGGGTGAGATGAAATTCAAAGGGGTTTTTTATTTGAAAAATGAGTTGTACCTGTCAGACTGAAAATATCATTCTCAGGGGGAAGACTGGTTCGGGAGAGCAATCTTTTGCACAGATGAGTGCATTTTGCACAGAAAACTATAATAATAACAGGGTAATATATATGATATAGACAGAGAATGTGGGATATAAAGCTGACTATTCCTTTCGAAGACATTGGAAAAACGCTTCTGTTCATTCAGAATTATACAGTATCACAAACATATGTTTCGGGAAATGCTGGTAAACATTTTCTGAAACATATTTGGCATTATGGAAAGGCAACAATATGAAAAAGAAAAAGCTATATTCTGTTAATAAGAATTTGATTGCATTTATTATGGCAGTGTTTGCAGGATTGAGTGCAGTTGTTTTTGTTTTTCTTTTTTTACCGTAAATGTTTCAGAATCACTAATTGAAGCGGCAGAGATAGATGGGGCTAATGAGTTTAAAATACTCTATCAAATTGTGCTGCCCATCTCCAAACCAATGGTGGCCACATTAACGCTGATGATTGGTATTGGATATTGGAATGACTGGATGAATGGATTGTATTATCTTACAGATAGCAGGATTGTGTAAAGAAGTTTGTGTAAATACTTCTTCTAAGTGACCTTGTTTACGAG
>CAYRQT010000020.1:0-2919 GCA_964426655.1 uncultured Cuneatibacter sp.
TTTTCTTTCGAAAATCATGATGCATTGAAATATGTTATTCAGTTATCAAGGTGCACTAGCTAAATGATTATAGCACTTTGCGAAAAGCTTGTCAAGATATTTTTTAATTAATCTAGCTAATTTGCATTTTCCAATGCATATTGTCTGATATTTTCAAGATAATGTACAAAATAATCAAATGCATACAAACATTTTATGTTTCGCAACGTCAGAAAGTATAGCACTCTTCCTTCGGCTTGTCAACGCCTATTTTTCATTTCCTTTTTAAAAAAAGCCCTCCTTGAAAGAGGGCTTTTACGTTGTTCCGTCAGCCTGAGGCATCCAGGCAGAACCAGAATTTTACCCCATATTCCGTATTCTCAACACCATAAGGTTTGCAGTGAGCTTCCATAATGGCTTTTACAATAGAAAGGCCAATACCGTTGCCCCCATATTCCCGGGTCCTTGCCTTATCCACCTTATAAAATTTTTCCCATACTTTATCCAGATCTTCCTGGGGAATCGGTTTTCCCGTGTTTTCTACGCTGATACAATACATGTTGTCCCTGGGCGTTATTTCTATCAGAATTTCTTTTTTCCCATCCACATGGTTTAAGGCATTGCTAAAGTAATTGGAAATGACCTCTTCTATCTTATATTCATCCCCATATACATATCTGGGTTCATATTCTGTAAAAATGACCGTAACATCCTTTTGCGAAATCACCAGTCCAGATGCATGAATCACGCCCCGGATCAGTTCCACAATATCAAACCGTTCCAGCTGCAGCTGATCCTTTCCTGACTCCAGTTGATTAAGGGACAGCAGTTTTGTGACCATCCGATTCATCTTCTGGGCTTCATCAATAATGACTTCACAGTAATAGTTTACATCTTCCGGATTTTCCATGACCCCAATCTGTACCCCTTCCGCATATCCCTGGATCAAAGATATGGGGGTTTTCAGCTCGTGGGTAACATTTGAAAGAAAGTCCCTTCGCATCTGATCAATTTCTTCCTTTTCCTGAATATCCTTTTGCAGCTCCAGGTTGGCTGTCTTCAGCTCTGTAATGGTGTTTTCCAGTTTTGTGGACAGTTCATTTAAATCCCTGCCCAATTCTCCCACTTCATCCGTTGCATTTCCCGTATATTTAACAGAAAAATCCATCTCTGCCATCTTTCTGGAGATATGCTTCAGCTGCACCAGGGGTTTGGTAGTGCTGCTTACCGCAAAATAAATCAAAATACTTCCGAGAACCAAAGTGGCCAATCCCACATACATGTAAAACTGATTAGAAATATTTACGCTTTCCCTAACACTGATGATGGGCATACGCAGTAAATAAGTGGCCCCATCTGACAGATAGCCCCAGGTCTCCAGGTAAGAATTACCAGAATCCTTATCATTAAAACGAATAATTTCCCCCGGTTCTGAAGCGCCGCTGATCCGAATGATGTTTAGGCGTTCCAGCATGCTGGGGGTATCATATCTGGAAGAACTATATGCAGAATTTTGCCACACAACTACACCACGTATATTGGATGTAAGCTGAATCTGATCCAGCAGCTGATAAATGGCATCCGAAACATCTTCTGATTCAATGGTAGCCGAAATTTCTTTTTGAATATCCAGCATTATTTTTTCCTTCGAAATCAGATAAAATTTTTCCAAATAAAGGCTGTTTATGGCAATCCCGATACAGATGGCCACACTGAGCACCAGAATAAATGCCATTGTCAGCTTAGCCCTTAACGAGATTTTCATAAACAGCCTCCAAGTTCTTCCCCGTCAGACTCAATCATGCCTGGGGCACCTCAAATTTATAACCCATTCCCCAGATGGTATGGATGTAATCTCCTTTGCTTCCCAGTTTGCTTCGCAGCTTCTTCACATGGGTATCAATGGTACGGGCATCTCCGAAATAATCGTAATTCCATACATTGTTCAGTATTTTCTCTCTGGATAGGGCGATGCCCTGGTTTTCCACAAAATATGACAGCAGCTCAAATTCCTTAAAACTAAGATCCACTCGTTCCCCATCTATGGTCACCAGGTGGGCTGCTTTATCCAGCAAAATACCCCCTACTTCCATAACCTCGGTCTTCAAGGCATTCGTCCGTCGCAGAAGAGAATTCACCCGGGCCATCAGGATTTTAGGACTGAAGGGTTTGGAGATGTATTCATCCACACCCAACTCAAAACCAAGAAGTTCATCTCTCTCGTCTGATTTGGCCGTCAGCATGATAATGGGCACTTTGGCATGTTTACGAATTTCCCGGACCAATTGCCATCCATCCATTCTTGGCATCATGACATCACAGATAATCAGGTCAATTTTCTTTTCCGAAACGAATATTTCCAGTGCTTCTTCCCCATCGGCTGCTTCCACGCAGGCAAAATCCTCCCGTACCAGAAAATCCCGTACCAATTTGCGAATCCGGCTTTCATCATCTACTACCAGTACCTTTAAACGATCCATCCTATTCCTCCCCGCTCACAAATTTCCTTTTGCCTTCAAATTAACATGGATCTATGATGAATCTGTGAAAAAATGGTGAGAATTCTATGCCTGACACAGAAAAGCCATCTCCCCCTCAGCTATAGTCATGCGCATTTCAAATACGCCGGCCAGATTGGCATACCGGGTATGCAGCTCTTTATCCTTATTATGATGAAAAGTCCTGACGACAAAGGGCGTAAAAGGAGCAAGACCTGTAAAAGTAACTTTAATCATCAATGCCTCATCATAGGTGTTTTTGAAACAGCCCACCACCTTTTTCTGGCTGTCTCTGCACAAATGATACCCGTCCCCTTCCTCAAAGGATTCCACCATGGGGTAATGCAGCAGGGATGCATACTCTGCCATCCATTTTGCATGGCCCTCTATGGGATTTGTGGGCTGCAGGGTGTTGGATACAATAGCCAGTTCTTTCATGAAA
>CAYRQT010000020.1:2929-5708 GCA_964426655.1 uncultured Cuneatibacter sp.
TTTATTTAAATATTGGGAATCTGCCAATTTACCGGAACAATTCCCCTCTCTCCCAGAAATGTGTTGGCTTTACTGAAATGCCCACATCCAAGAAAGCCCCTGTAAGCAGAAAGAGGGCTGGGATGGGGTGCTTCCAGCACCAGATGCATGGGATTGGTCAACATCTCTTTTTTTCGGCGGGCCGGACTACCCCAGAGCATGAATACAATGGGACGATCTATTTGATTGATGGCTTTAATAGCCGCATCTGTAAAGGTCTCCCAACCTATATTGCGATGGGAATTTGCCTGATGGGCCCGGACCGTCAGCACCGTGTTTAAAAGCAGGACGCCCTGTTTTGCCCAGGGCACAAGGCATCCATTGTTTGGGATGTAACAGCCGCAATCCGATTCCAGTTCCTTGTAGATGTTTACCAGGGAAGGGGGGATTTCCACTCCTGGCTTAACGGAAAAGCAAAGTCCCTGGGCCTGATTTTCTCCATGATAGGGATCCTGTCCAAGAATCACCACCTTCACCTGACTAAGGGGTGTCAGATCAAATGCCGCATACAAATCCTGGGGCAGAGGAAAAACCTGTCTGGTTTCATATTCTTTTTTCACAGTCAGATACAGCTGCCTGTAGTAAGGTTTTTTAAATTCCACCTCCAGCACGGGCAGCCAGTCATTGGTAATGCCGGCCATGATTGTCTTTCGCTCCTTTTCTTTCCTTACAGTTTAACATGTTTGGGTGAACTTGTCCATGTTCCACTGGCATCCAAAACCTCAAACTCCTTTTTCGGATCTGGCTTTAGGTCTGCAAACAGCATAAGAAGAAAAACATTATAAGCCATGTCCAGAAGGTGGTGTTCCATCATACACTGCAAAGCGATAATTGTCATTAGTGACATGGCAAATAGCTGCTGATGCTTCATCAGTCTATATTGTATCCCTGTTGTCCAAAAAAGTGATAAAGAAAACATCAAAAATCCGTTTTCAAGAAGAACTTTGACATAAGATGCATCTATAAAGAAGTATTTAGAGAATATTTCCTGAATCTCTTCAGCCGTTAGACTATCCAGAATTATCTTATGAATCTTCAGTTGAGGATTCAAAATACATGTAAGAACTATACCGGTTAAAGCAGCTATCATCACGGTGGTTGGATACATCCACACTGGTGCTCTTTTTTTCAACAGAAAAAACAGGACAATAAGGACGGTCAAAATTATGACTGCCCAAAAGCTATCCGTAGAGTCAAAATTCTGAAATTGGACCATAGAAGATATCTCATCTAATATTCCTGCTGATCCTATTTCCGGAATATTGATTCCCCAAAAAGTAACCGGATATTTAATTAATGCGATAAATCCCATTGTAAACCTGTCATGACTAATTTTCCCCAATATATTACGCAAAAAATCTCCGGAAATTGCATACAGCACCAGAAAAGCAAAAGAAATGGCTGTACATATAACATAGGAGAAAATCATCAAAGAAGTCATCCAGTTTTTTTCAACCATTCAGCTGCCTTTTTATATCTGATCCATACAATGGATATCATAAAAAGCAACAGCATCATCATCAAATTCCCCCTGGCTTTAATCCATATGCCGTTCCACAAAATAGCCACCATAAGAATGAACATACTCAGTTTGGGGTACTGATTCAAATATAAATAAGTGGCTAGTAAAAGGAGGAACAAAAGATGGGCTCCAAATTCCAGCACATAAACCATCCCAAATGCATATCTGCCTTTTATACTGAAATTCACAATAAGTCCTAATTGAGAAGCCAGAAAAGTCAAAAAAACAAAACCGAACCAACCGCCAAGGCAAGTTTTGCAATTTTATAAAATGGACGTTTATATATTCCTACGGTATAAAGTGCAGTGAGCAAAAAATAATAGGAGGAATCGTCAACCTTTACCCAATAATAGATATACGAAAAAAAGAGGAAGGAAAAACGGATGATTGTTTTTTTATTTCTTCATTATATCTCCAGCTTTTTAAATCAGAAATCTCAAAAATTTGTGCAAAAACAACACCAATCAAAAACAAATACGCTATTCCATCCAAAATTAAAATTGTATCACTGGACTGTATGTATTCAAACATGGTATCCCGAAGAAACATTATGGAAAAATGAACGGAAAAGCAACAATAGAAAATATAATCCCCGACAATTTTATGTTTTGTGTACCATATTTTATAGGCCTTAAATTTCTTATACATTGACATTTTATCCCCCCGCCGGAAAACCATGTGCCAGATTACATCACTTGTTCGTTTTCTCCTGCCAAATGCTTTCTCAGATAGTCTACTATATTTCAACTAAACATTCCACAGAAAAATACTCAAGCGTAGAAAAATGCGTAGAAAAAGCCCCTCCCACTTAGGGGAGAGGCTAAAATGAAATCATTGTATCACCGGATATAAAAAGGATTTTCTGTTCTATACAGCATCCCCTTTGGCTGATTGAACCCAATGTCTTCCACGCCCAACAGCTTGAAAATTTCAAAAACAGCTTTTCCGTAATGGTCAAAAGCCACGGCTCCATGGTGGGGGAAATTTTTCTCAATGAGCACATGACGGTAGAATCTGGCCATTTCCGGAATGGCAAAAACGGCAATAGAGCCAAAGGATTTGGTGGCCACCGGCAGAATTTCCCCATTGGCCACATACCCTTTCAATTTGGCATCTGCCGTGCTTTGTAACCGGAAAAAGGTGATTTTACCAGGGGCTATATCCCCTTCCAGGGTGCCATAGGTAAATTCCTCCGGCAGTGTGCGGGAGGAATTAACC
>CAYRQT010000020.1:5730-6532 GCA_964426655.1 uncultured Cuneatibacter sp.
GCAGAAGGAAAGTTTTCCCGGAGCGGTATTGCCACAGTGAAAGCCCATAAAGGTTTCATTCAGGGCATAAGGGTATTTCCCTGCAATGGATTCCTTATACATATCTGCGGGAACCGTATTGTTGATGTCCAGGATCGTGACCGTATCCCCACTCACACAGGTACCAATGTATTCGCTTAAGGCGCCGTATATATCCACCTCACAGGCCACCGGCATCCCTTTGGCTGCCAGGCGTCCATTCACATAGCAGGGCACGAATTTGAACTGGGTCTGAAAGGCAGGCCAGCACTTATTGGCAAAAATCACATGAGCCCTGGAGCCTTTATTGGCTTCTGCCCAGTCTGTGAGGGTGAGTTCATACTGGGCCAGTGTGGGCAGAATGGATTGCATGGTATTGCCCTGTCCAAGTTCGGCCGCCATTTCCGCTACAACAGCTGGAATCCTTTCATCCTTTTCATGGGCATTAAATGCTGCATACAAATCCAGTTCCGAGTTTTCCTGGATCTCCACCCCCATATTATACAGCTGCTTAATAGGGGCATTGCAGGCCAGAAAATCCTGGGGACGCGGACCAAAGGAAATGATTTTTAATTGTGAAAGGCCCAGCAGTGTGCGGGCAATGGGTAAAAACTCCCGGATTCGCTCTGCCAGCTCAGAGGCCGTTCCCACCGGCTCCTCCGGAATATAGGCTTTCAGATTTCTAAGAGCCAGGTTATAGCTGGCATTGAGCATGCCGCAGTAGGCATCTCCACGATCATCCTGTAATTTGTCCCCCGCTTCTTCGGCGGCAGCCACATACATG
>CAYRQT010000020.1:6542-38255 GCA_964426655.1 uncultured Cuneatibacter sp.
CCTCCGAAATATTTGCACAGCAGGGTTTCTGCGGTTTCCGGTCCCAAATTTCCCAAAAACACCACCAGTGCATTACACCCTGCTGTTTTTACCTGCTCCAGGGCCAGAAGCATATCCTCTTCTTTTTCAATGATGGTGGGACATTCATATAAAATCCCTGCACCGTAGCGGGTTTCATAAGCACTGACCAGTTCCTGTTGTCTGCGTCTGGACAAAGACATGGGGAAGCAGTCCCGGCTTACGGCCACGACGCCAATTTTTACCTCCGGAATATTCTGCATAAAAAGTCCTCCTTTTGTGTTCCGATTCCAATCGGTTTTTTCCATTATATCCCCGTCCCCCCCTCTAAACAATGGACTTTTTTTCCTTCTTTTTATACTTTTCTACAATTTTCATTAAAAAAAACACCGCCGGAACAAGTCCGACGGTGCCTGGTTATCATTGGTTTTACCGATACAAAGGATATTTATCTGTCAGGGTCTTCACCAAAGCTTTTGCCGCTTCCACACCCTCTTCTTTTTTCGTTACGGTCTGGAAAATAGCCTCTGCCACCACATCCATATCTGCCTCTTTAAAGCCTCTGGAGGTTACTGCTGCACTCCCCAGCCGAATGCCGCTGGTCACAAAAGGAGATGCCGGATCATTGGGAATGGTGTTTTTGTTGCAGGTGATATTGGCGGTGTCCAGAAGTTTCTCACAATCCTTACCTGTAATATTCTGATTCAACAGGTTGACCAGCATCAGATGGTTATCTGTTCCACCGGATACAAGTGCAAATCCTCTGGACAGCAGGCCGCCAGCAAGGGCTTTGCTGTTTTCCAGAATCTGCTCCTGATATACTTTAAAGGAAGGGTCCAGCGCTTCTTTTAACGCCACTGCCTTAGCCGCAATCACATGCATCAAAGGGCCCCCCTGAATACCGGGGAAAATGGCCTTGTTAAAATTGAACTTTTCATTCACCTCTGCACTGGACATAATCATGCCCCCACGGGGACCTCTTAGGGTCTTGTGGGTGGTAGTGGTGGTCACATGGGCATATGGAATGGGGCTGGGATGAAGGCCCGTGGCCACAAGCCCTGCAATATGGGCAATATCCGCCATTAATACAGCCCCTACTTCATCTGCAATTTCACGGAATTTTTCAAAATCAATGATCCTGGCATAAGCGGATGCGCCGCACACAATCATTTTGGGCTTGCATTCCAGCGCGATTTTACGTACCTCATCATAGTCGATGAACCCATCTTCATTGACGCCATAGGGTACGCAGTGAAAATACTTGCCTGACATGTTCACCGGGCTGCCATGAGAAAGATGTCCCCCATGGGCCAGGCTCATACCCATATATGTGTCACCTGGATTCATTACCGCAAAGAATACGGCCATATTGGCCTGTGCACCGGAATGAGGCTGCACGTTCACGTACTCACAGCCAAAAAGCGCTTTTGCCCGGGCAATGGCCAGATTTTCTGCCACATCCACCCATTCACAGCCACCGTAATACCGTTTTCCGGGATACCCTTCCGCATACTTATTGGTCAGGGGGCTGCCCATGGCGGCCATAACAGCCTTGCTGACAAAGTTTTCGGAAGCAATTAATTCAATGTGACTGTTCTGTCTGTTTATTTCTCCGGTAATGGCATCTGCAATTTCCGGATCCACCTTAGTGATTTCTTCAAAGCTAAACATAATGCCCTCCTATTCCGCTTTATTATAGCACATCCTTTTAGATTGAACAGCCTTTTTTTCGAAGTGCAGCCTCTGTCAGATGCAGGCCAAGAACAGAGGTGGTCACTGCCCCAATCCCCCCTGGAACCGGGGTGCAGATGGCAGCGGTATTCTCCAGACTTTCCATGTTCACATCGCCGCAAAGCCTGCCTTCCTCGTCCAGATTAATGCCCACATCCATTACAATGGTTCCCTTAGACACATAGGAAGCATCCACCATTCTGGCTCTCCCCACAGCCGCCACCAGGACCTGGGCACCTCTGCAAACCTCTCGCAGATTTTCTGTTCTGGAATGGCAGATGGTCACGGTGGCATTTTTCTGCAGCATCAGCATGGAAAGGGGCTTCCCCACCACCAGACTACGGCCCAGAATAACCACTTGCTTTCCCTCTAACGAAATGCCCGCATATTCCAGGGTTTCCATGACGGCTCGGGCTGTGCAGGGGGCAAACCCCTGGTTTTCTCCCCGGTACAGCCGCCCCTGATTTATGGGGCTGATGCCATCCAGATCTTTTTCCGGATGAATGAGCCGGGCAATGGCATCTGCGTCCCATGCTGAAGGGAGGGGCTGAAAAAGCAGAATGCCATCCACATCAGGGTCATCGTTAATGGTTCGAAATCCGGAAAGAAAGGTTTCCATGGACGTGTTTTCCGGAAACGCATATACCCTGGCCTTCAGGCCTGAAAGTTCCATCTTTTTTAAAGCAGCCCGTTCATAGGATAAATCCTCAGAACGTTCCCCTACACGCACAATGGCCAGCCGGGGAATGTATCCCCCAAGGCCGGCCAGATTTTTCTGCATTTTCTTTTGTAGCGCAGCTACCACTTCTCTGCCGCGTATGATTTCCATGATGCTATTCTCCTTACGGAATCAGTTTTTTTTCTACCATGAGGTAAATGGTGCTGCCCTCTTTTACAATCTGCTCAAGCAGTTCTGCTGTTTTCACATTCAGCGCATTTGCCATGTCCCGATCCTTCATGCTGCAGGTATTGCAATAGACATTTAAGGCTGCCCCTCTGGCAGAAGCCACTGCCAGGGAAACGGATACCCCCACATCGCTGACGGCAATCAGCGAGCCAATTTCTACCAGCCTTCTGGCATGGGGCAGAAGCTTCCCAGCCTCTTCCAGAATAGAAAGGGGCACCTGTGCCGCCAGAAAAAGGGCTTCTTCCATTACCTTTTCTTTTTCGGCCTGCTCTTCCGGAGTGTTTTTCGGCATTCCATAGGCTTTGGACAAGGGCAAAAATACTTTGGCATCTTCTTCTAAAAGTGCCAGGAAATGCAGTCTGGACTGAGCCATGTGGTCCAAGATTTCCAAAACCTCTGGTTCATTTTCTGCATATTTTTTCTTGCCCACCGTCAGATTACCCACCATGGCATTTAAGCAGGCAGCCAACGCTCCGCAAAGGGCAGCAGCACCACCCCCACCGGGTACGGCATCCTTTGAGGCAAGCTTTTGGGTAAATGTAAAAAGGCTGTCCTGTACAAAAGATTGTTTCATGCTCTCTTCTCTCTTCCTATTCGATGTAAGGGACTCTGTTGCGCAGAGACACTGTTAATGCATCAGAAAAAGTATTGTCCCCCTCAACAAGAGTGAGGGAAATGACCACGGAACGGATATTTTCTCCTACAGTATCCTCATCCGCTTCGCCGGCTTCTTCCCATATATTTACCTCAAATCCGGTAACATAACTGGCCATCAATACATTGTCAATGGTTTCATTTTCCATTCTACTCAACCCCGCCGCAGCCTGAATGGTAAGCGTTGTGTCTGCGTTTATGGGGTTCAGAAAAGTATACTGGCTATACCGTAATGTACTGTTGACTGAATCCAGAGCAATTTTGGTGTACCCTTCCTCTGTGAACGCATACAAAATGTGATTGGTATCATCATACCCTATGCCGTCTGTGGCGTCAATAAGGATATTTTGCAGCTGATTAAAGGCATCCTGGGCTTCATTTTGCAAATCCACCTCATCTGTATTCTGATTAAAGAAGGCGCCGGTCAGATTCATAATGGCTGCCAGCCCTGCCATTACAAAGCCAATGATGGCCATGGCCACCAAAAGCTCCACCAGGGTCAGTCCACGGCTGTCCCTGAACCATTTTTTTAACAGATTCAACTTTTCCATCCGGCACCTCCTACTCTTCATAGATTTTTCCAGTGGCCTTTACAAAATGAAGGCTTTTCTCCGTGCCGTCGGCAAACTGTATTTGAATGACATCCGGCCCCTGTTTTAATGCCCCGGATACTCTGTTAAAAGATATCGTACCTTCCTGGTCTGTTTCTGCTTCCAGTGGGGAGCCGTCCCAATAAATGGTTCCTTTTTCAGCGCTAAGTAAGACCTCCGGCGTCGTTGCCTGTGTTTTGTCTTTATATACACATGTATAATAAATTCCATCTTTTAGGTAGATTTTCAAAGAATAGGCATCGCCTTTATTTTCATTAAGAGACTTGATGTTTTCCACTGCAGTTTTCAGGGTTTTCATGACTTTGGTATTGTCTGCCCTGAAAATCATGGAGGCAGATAATGCAACGCCACCGGACAAAATGCCTAAAATGGCTAATACCACTAACAGCTCAATCAGGGAAAATCCGACATTACTTTTCTTCATCCCGTCCCCCCCCCTTTACTGCATAGTATAGTTTTCATAATAAACCAGTGTGTTTAAATCCAGACTCTCTCCGGAAAATCCGGAAAGATCCAGGATACTACTGGCACTGGTGCCAGAAGACGTTGAAGAACCTGAGGATGAGCCTGAAACCACAGAGCCATCATAATTTAAAAGGGCAGACAATTTCATGGCCACCAGGGGAATGGTTCCCACAGGATTTCCATTTGCAGAGGTGTAACTTTTACCTGTATCATAATCCGTATAATCGGCTGTACCTACATTCACAAAAGATCCATTATTATTAAAATAATTAAAAATAGCAACTGCATCCTCTGTCTCATATGCTTCTTCCAAAGCCTCTGTATATTTATTTCTATCATATGTGGAATAATCATAATATTTTATTTGATAGGTTACTGCACTGGAAGAGGGAATATAGCCAGCGGTTTCTAAATCATCCAGCGTTAAATTTAAATTATTGGTGAGAATAACCACTGTTTTCCCTGACAGGTTTGAAAAAGCATAGGGAGGGACAGCATATGGAATATAGTATAAACTATCTGACAGACTTGTATAGGCCGTCCATGTATTCAGTGCCTCCACAAGTATATCCGCGTCCCCTCCAACAATGGTGAAATCCTTATCATAATTAATCAATCTTGCTGTTGAAAAGACGAGACCATGAATCTCCGTACCATTCCATGAACTGGTATTAATTTCCTGTCTCATAAGAAGATAAATGCCATAGAATGCATTTTCATTATTTATCCCGTTTAGATGCCACATTTCACCAGCCGCTACTGACCAGATACTGGAAATATATTTTTGAAGACTACTAACATATGTATTCCCTTTAAAAGCATTGCTAAAACCATTCAATTTATTCAAGGCAGTATACAGGTTTTTGTTAAAGTACATTGAATCTTCCGCCACACTTTTAATATCTTTATATGCGGACATTTCATAAATCGTCTCTAAATCCATTCCTTTGACATCAATGGTTCCCCCGGTTGCAGCTTCCAGGGCTGTAATCTGGGCCTCACTGTAGGTCGTTCCAGAGGTGGTCATAATATTTCCATATACAATTAACTTACTTCCCGCTCCAATTTGAATCATTTGCTCAGGGGATTGAGCAACTAGATTGCCATAAACCACCATGGTGTTTCCATTAAACTTCAAAACTGGGTTGCAAGTTCGAGAGGTATTCCTTGCAGTAAGTTTTATATTTCCAGCAACCACCACATTGGTGCCTGTATTTGCCACATATCCCCACCCCCAATACTCTTCATCATTTTTATCTTCAATTTCAAAATCGCCATCCACCTGCATTGTTCCTGTATTTTGTATCAAAGTGCTTCTTTCCGTCAACTTTAAGGCAACCGTTTCTGAACTATTGGTATTAGCCCCCATATTTTTGTATGAAAAAAAGGCATCTCCTTTCAATGTGATGGATCCAGTACCCTGCAGCCAAAGATAACTGGCATATATTGTGGATGATTTTGTGAGCGCAGCCCCAGTTCCTTCCTCGGATATGGTCACTGTGGGGAAGCCAATATCCTTCGGTATCTCTAACACGATATCTGTCTTTATTGCGCTATAAAAATCATCTGCATTTGTATAGCTAAGTACCAAATTCTTTATTGTCAGCACAGCATCAGAGGCAGAAAGCGTATACGAAGGTTCTGCATCAGCGGAAGCCAGGACCAGGGCCGAATCTCCCCCGTAAGTCTGAGACAGGGTCTTTAGCCCATTTAGGTCGTATTGCCCCTCACTGCTCTCTCCCTGTATAAAGGCTTCCATCTGAGAAAGAACCTGGTCAGAGAATGCAGAGGATTTATCTGTAATGGTGGAATCTGTAAGAATGGTCGTGTAGGTAGAACTGATAACCTGTGCAAGCTTTGACTGAATTCCGGATTTAATTTCATCCAGTGCCGTTTCTGCCACATAGGTATTCTCTGTTGCTTCTTCATCTGCTACTTTTCTATTGTAATTGGAAACAACTACAGAAAGTGTAGTACCTGTAACGATCACGAAAAAGGCAAGGACCACAAGAACAGTAATCATGGCCATGCCCCGATTATTCATTTTTTTCAAGTATCCATGCCCAAAAAATCCGTTCATATTTCCACCTTTCAGAAAAATCATTCCACATCTATGTAGGATTCCTTTGTCCCTGTTAAAGTCACCACAGGACTTGTAAAGTCGGTTTTCTGATAAATGCTTATGCTGATCTGGTATAGACTATACCCACCGGAAAGCAAAAGCCCTTTTCCTGTACTCCACAAAGCCTGTGGTACAGTGCCATTATTATATAGAGGATTAGCCCCTTCTTTCACACTCTCTTCCATCCAAACCGACATCACCGGATCAGATGCCGACTCATTTACAAAAAAGCCCACCAGGTTTAAATTACTTCCACTATTTTCTTGCAAATAGGAAAAAGTCACATCAGCCAAAGCAGTATTTTCAATGGTAATCTCATCTGTAAATGTGGCGGTATTTACCGGGGCCGTACTCACAAATACAATCTGGCTTAACGCATTTAAACTGGATGAGGAAAAGCTGGTGGTGGCCTTAGATTCACCACCCACAGAATAGGCACAGCTGACCTTTACCTGATACACATCTCCACTTTTTACAATGGAAATGGTGTATTTTCTATCAACAGCGTTAGCTGCTGTTCCTGTAAGGAGTTCTTTTTCCTTACTGCCATCCGGATAAATCAGGACATCCGTATTGGCATTTAACTGATTAATAGAAACACCGCCATAGGCCGAATCCCCGGTAATGGTAATGGAAGCCTGCAGGCTCTCATTGGCCAGATCCCCCTGGGGAGTGAGCACATAGCCATCTTCCTTTTCCGTCACCTTGTATCCGTTTACTGCGCTGCCCACTGTTCCGTCCAGTAAGTCTGATAAATCCATGGCCTTAATCTCTTCCATCAGACTTTCCCCCATGAGGGTAGCCTTTTGTTTGATTTTAGCCTTGGCTGTGATGTCAGCAGCCGTGATCAGCTGTGTCAGTAATGGCACGATCAGAATGGCCAGCACCCCAATAGCCACCAGAATTTCAATGAGGGAAAAGCCTTTATTGGTATTTTTCTTCTGTTTTCCTTTCAAAGGCTCCCTCCTTTCTGGCCCCATAGTTTACTCCGGGTCAAAAATATTGTCGTTGCCACTGGAGATGGTCCCCAGATCCGGGTCCTCATATGCCACGCCGGCTCCCTCCAGTACATATAAGTTTAAAGTGGCGGTTCCGCTGACTTTTTCGGATGCGGTATCATAGCTGAGGCTGATGGAACTGATGGTCCTTCGTTCATCTTCTAAAAACACCCTGTTGATCAGTGCTTTCAGGCCATTATAGGTGGTGGAAAAGGCAAAGGTCATGGGCACCACTTCCCCCACAATGGTCTTGCCTGCCAGATCACCTGCCCCGGTAATGGTCAGCAACGTCTGGGCTGACCCCATGCTTACGGAAAAAATGGAAGAACCGGAGGACTGCTGTAGAGTGACCGCATAGGCTGTCAGATCCTGCATTTTTATGCCTGCACTGTAGCCAAGAATCATGGTGCCGGTAATGTCTGCATTCATGGTGGAGATGCCATCCCGGTAGGTATCCTCACTGGCAATCAGCGCATCCAGCTCCTGAATGTCCGCTTTAACGGCAGCAATTTCCGTCTGAAGGGCCTCCACCTCCCTGGCCATGGGTTTATAGGCAAACTGGTAGACCAGTAACAGCAGGATGAAGCCTCCTAATATCAAAATGATTTTTTTATCCCGTACAGTTAATTTCATGGTGGCCTCCTATTCCTGACTCTGGGTGGTTTCTTCAGCCTGGACAGCCTCTGTGGAGGCCTCTGTGCTCTCCACATAAGTACAGATTACCGTGAACGTGACGGTGCTGTCCGGTGTACCATCGCCCAGACTCATGGAAGTGGTGCTGACACTGGAAAACCAGGTCATTTTTTCCAGATGCACCAGTACATCTGCCCCTTTTGCAGGGGAGGGGGCTTCCACACTCATGGTCAGAGTGGTGTCAGAACTGGTCAGTGACGTGATTTTGGTGCCGGTGGGCAGCTGGTCTTCCATTTCCTCCAAAATCTGAATGAGGTTTTCATTTGGGGTATCTGTTGAGGCATAAAAACTTTCCAGCTGGCTGTACAGGTCGGAAAGGTCCAGATATTCCTGGTACACCTCCCGGATGTATTGTTTTTGCCCCTGGATGGTCTGCTGCTGCTTCAGATCTGTCTGTGCTAACTGCTTTTGCAGGAAAGCGATGCCCACCAGTATAACGGCCATAGCTCCACACAGCAAAAAGATGAGGACAGGCGCAAACAGGGATTCACTTCCTTTTTTCTCTCCCTTCTTCATTTCCTCCGGCATCACATCTAAAGGAGAAATCATGGCGCCAAGAGGCATGATGTAAAGGGCCAGGGTCAGATCCGGCGCCCCTTTATCCCGGTCCACATGGGTCACTTCATCCAGAACGTGAACCGGACAGTTCACCTCTCCTTCTAATAGTTCTGGAAAGCCCAGCATTTCTGCCCCAGGGCCGGATAGATACAGGTTTTCCACCTCTACTGTTTTATTTTTATTAGTGGAAGAAATCCAAAATTCGGGTAATGTTATTCACCAGGAAATGGAGGGACTCTGTTACCTCCCGTTTCATCAGGGTAAATCCCGGATCTTCCTGTCCTGTTGTTGCTCTTCTGCCGTCAAAGGTGGGATTGATTAAAGGGGTATTTTTCAGCATTTCCATGGCCTGGTCCGCCCGGAAATCCCCTTTATATTTATATTCGTCCAGTCCCAGAATGGTTTCTACGGCCACTCCCATGCCATATCCCACTGTACGCTGAAGGGCCTGCACCCCATCCTGCACAATGGTTATGGTGGAGGTTTCATCATCCACATGCACATTTACGGCCACTCCAGTGGGGGCAGCCAGTTTTAACACCTGGAAGCAGGCATTGCCTGCATAGTCCAGTTCCAGCACATGCATGCCCATGGCCCGGCCTAAATCTGCATAGCTGCGAATCAGGTCCATGGGTACCGCCAGCACCAGCATCCGCAAGCCTTTGCCTTCTTCTGTCTGCACCTGCTCCAGCACCTTATAGGTCACATGATAATTGGCCAGATCCACAGGAAAATATTCCGATGCATTGTACTGAATCACGCTGCGGATCTTTTCCTTTTTGACCAGGGGGATGGTGACTTCCCTGTTGGCAATTTTGCTGGATGAAAGGACAAAAATCAATTCCTTCCCATGCATGCCCTCTTCTAATAATTTTACCTTTAAGGCTTCTCCAAGGGTTTCCGGATCGTGGATGTATCCATCTTCTTCCATCCTGACGGGGGTTGGAAAGCTGAAGGCATTGTGAATCTTAGGGCCCTTTTTCCCCTGCCTCTCCAGCTCCAGAACCTGGATGGTCCTGCCAATTTCCATACTGATGATTCGTCTTCCCATTTGTGCTTTCTCCTCTTCCCATTCGTCCCATTACAAAAGGCGCAGATACCAGTCGATCCAGCGCTGCCCCCACAAAAGGCTCATGAGCAGTCCCAGGGACAGATAGGGACCCATGGCCAGTACTTTATCCACTTTTTGCAGCCGCATTCGCAGCAAATGGATGACAGCCCCTAAAATACAGCCCAGAAAAAAGGCCAGCAAAGCCAGCTGCCAGCCTGTAAACAGGCCCGCCGCAGCCATCAGTTTTACATCTCCCCCGCCAATGGCGCCGCCTCCGGTAATCTGATACAGCAAAAACAAAGGCAGTCCCACAGCCAGGGCACCGATGAGATAGGTCTTCCAGTGAGAAAGATCCGTACCGATCCGCAAAAGGCCCAGAAGCAAAATTGCCAGGTTGGCATACAGGGGAATTTCAAAGGTATACCAGTCTACCAGGCTTAAATGAGCCAGCACCAGTCCGAAAAGAGGTAGGGCAATACCCATAAAGGATAAGCCATGGAGATGAAAAGAAAAACCGGCTAACAGTCCCATGCCAATGGGAATGGCCAAAATCCAGAGGATGGCCGGTTTCTGCCCGGTTTCGTGTTCCCGTATTCGTATTTTTTCAATGGTGCGGCCAGCCAACAGGTTGGAACCTGCTCCGGCCAGAAGCCCTGCAATAATCCAAAGCGCAAGCATATCCAGCCCTCGTTTTAAATGGGAATGATATCGCCATGATGGCCACATGCAGCCCCATGGGATGTTTTTTCTATGATCAAAGTAGCACAACAACGGACATAAGGGAACTCAGGGGGGGTAGGTGCACCCATGTGCTAGTGCATATAGGTGCACCTCGACCCCCTTATGCCCGTTGTTATGCCCTCCCCTGGATAGGGCCGGGGGGAGGGAAAAGGCTTTATTAATACTTACGAAGGTACATTGGCAACAGTTACGATACCCTCTGTAGTCACAATAGATATTGCTGCATCCTTATAAGCATTCGACTTGAATTGCAATGAAGAATTTGAATCTCCCAATGCCTTATCCAAATAATCTTCCAAACCTGGATAGGTGGTAGAATCCACCGATAACACGCCATCATCGGAGGTCGCTAAATTACCATCTGCAATTGTCTCACCTTTAGTCATTTCATCTACAACCCAACTCTTCACAGCTGTTACATAGGCATCCAGATTTTGCGCATCTGCAGATACTCTGGATTTTTCCACATACTGAATCAGCTGGGGTGCCAGTACACCTACCAGGATAGCCATAATGGCAATGACGATGATCAGCTCGATCAGGGAGAACCCTTTGTTATTTGTTTTTTTCATCTTTTTCGTTTCCTTTCTTTTACAAAGATTTTTCATACACACATGGTGCTTTCTCTATAAAAACCGCCGCCCCTATCCCCGGCGGATTTTTATCCTTTTTACAAATTACCCAGACTCTGGTACATTGTGAGCATGGGGGCCATAACGGCACCGATGATGCCACCCACCAGCAGGGCCAGAATCACAATGATCATGGGCTCTAAGGCAGTGGTCAGGCTCTGGGTGGCCAGTTCCACCTCTTCTTCATAATATTCAGCCGCCTTATCCAGCATATCCTCCATATTTCCTGTTTCCTCTCCAATTCTAATCATGTGACAGATCATGGGGGGGAAGTATCCGGATTTTTTTATGGGATTGGTGAGGGGCACGCCCTTGGCCACTTCTTCCCCTGCCTTTTCCACTGCATCCTGAAAATGCACGTTTTTAAGGGTGTGGGCAGCGATTTCCAAAGCATCCATGACCGGCAATCCGGAGCCTAACAGGGTGCTTAGTGTGCGGGCAAAACTGGCGCAGGCGGATTTGACCACCAGTTTTCCGAAAATGGGAAGCTTCAGGCTGATAGTGCCAAAAACCAGCCTCCCGCTGGGGGTTTTTGCGTAATACCGCAACCCCACAATCAATGCTGCAACAACCACCAGCACAATGTACCAGTAGCTTTGCATGAAATTGCTCATGGCAATGACCATTAAAGTAATTTTAGGCATTTCCACATCCATGTCGTCAAACATGGTCATGAAATTCGGCACTACAAAAGTGAGCATAACAATCACCACGGCCACCGCCACTATCAATACGGCGATGGGATAAATCATGGCTTTTTTCACGGTGCCCATCAGCCGGTTGCTTTTTTCCAGCTGCATGGCCTGTCTGGCAAACACCTTTTCCAGGGCACCGCTGGCCTCTCCTGCCTCCACCATACTCACCATAAGAGCCGGGAAAATATCCGGCTGTCTGGCCATGGCTGCCGCCAGGTTTTCTCCCTTTTGGATTTCTCTGCTGGTTTCCGCAATGGCTTTGGCAAAAATTTTGTTTTCCGTCTGTTCTGCCAGCATATCCAGGGCTTCCACCAGGGACACCCCTGCTTTTAACAAGCTCACCATCTGCCGGCAGAATACACTCATTTCCCGGGGTTTTACCTTAGGACCAAAGTGAATGTCAATGTCCTGGTTCAAAAGGCCCTGTTCCTTCACCTTTATGGGAACCAGTCCCTGCAGCCGCAGCTGGTTTTCCACCCGGGCCAGATCCGTGCCCTCCATGGAGCCTTTGATTTGCCGGCCGCTTTTATTAATGGCTGTGTATATGTACATCCCCATGGGGGGCACCTCCTTCCCGCTTTATACCAGACGCCGTCCTAAGGATACCGGATCCTGGGCGTAATCCATGGCAGTTTCCGCCGAGATTTTTTTCTGGCGGTAAAGCTCCAGAAGGGAATCATCCATGGTAATCATGCCCAGTTTTCTGTTGGTCTGGATGACTGCCGCAATCATGTGAGGCTTCCCTTCCCGAATCAGATTCTTAACTGCGGGGGTAGCCAGCATGATTTCAAAAGCAGCCACTCTCCCCCTGCCATTGGCGGTGGGCATCAGCTGTTGGGAAATGACGCATTCCAGAACCGATGCCAGCTGTACCCGGATCTGCCCCTGCTGTGCAGGGGGGAACACATCAATAATACGGTCAATGGTGGGAGCAGCCCCTATGGTATGGAGGGTGGAGAACACCAGATGCCCGGTTTCTGCTGCGGTAATGGCAATGGCAATGGTGTCCAGATCCCGCATCTCTCCCACCAGAATCACATCCGGATCCTCCCGGAGGGCAGCCCGAAGGCCTGCTGCGTAGTTGATGGAATCCGCCCCGATTTCCCGCTGGTTCACAATGGAACGGTTGTGGCGGTGAATGTACTCAATAGGGTCCTCCAGCGTGATGATATGGGCACTCTGGTTTCTGTTAATGATATCAATTAAACTGGCCAGTGTAGTGGATTTTCCGCTTCCTGTGGGTCCCGTTACCAGAATCAGCCCTCTTTTTTTATTGGTCAGCTCAATGACCACATCCGAAAGACCAAGGGCTTTTGGATTAGGCACTTCGCTGTTAATGATACGCATGACCGCGCTCATGGAGTTGCGCTGTCGGAACACATTGACACGACAGCGACCAATGCCGGCCACCCCGAAGGAATAGTCTGTCTGGCCCAGTTCCTCGTACTGGCTCATGGATCTCTCCGACATGGTGGGTTCCAGAATGGCTCTGGTATCCTCCGGCATCAGTTTGTGCTGATCCATGGGCTGCAGGATACCGTTGATGCGAAACACCACCGGTGATCCTGAAGTAATATGAATGTCTGAGGCTTTTTGCGCATAGGCATGTTGTATCAGTTCATCCAGTTTCATGTTTCATCCCACTCCCTTTTCCCCATGGGCCTAGCCGTCCATGCGGATGCGCAAAAATTCGTGATAGGATGTGATGCCTTCCTTTACCAGCCTGGCTGCGGCCATGGACAGGGTATGCATCCCTTCTTCCAGAGCAATATCCCGGATCTCATCTGCTGTTTTCCCTTTGGAAATGGCAGTTCTCAGTCTTGGTGTCACCTCCAGGATTTCATAAACACCAATGCGTCCCAGATAGCCGGTATCCCCACAGACCTGACACCCTTTGGGTTCATACAGTGTGAAAGGGGTTTCCGGATTCAGTTCCAACAAATCTTTTTCCTCAGAAGTGGCCTCTCTGGACCTGCAGCAATCCTTGCAAAGACGCCGCACCAGCCGCTGGGCAATAATGCCCACCACGGAGTCTGCAATCAGGTAGTTTTCAATGCCCATGTCCGCCAGACGGGTAATGGTGCTGGCAGCACTGTTGGTGTGGAGCGTGCTCACCACCAGGTGTCCCGTAATGGAAGCCTTGACTGCAATGTTAGCCGTCTCCGTGTCACGGATTTCTCCGATCATAATGATGTCCGGATCCTGCCGCAGAATGGAGCGGAGGGCACTGGCAAAGGTGAGATCTGCTTTGGGATTGACATGGACCTGGTTGATGCCGTCAATATTGGCTTCCACCGGGTCCTCTACAGTAATAATATTTATGTCTTCTTTATTCAGTTCGCTTAATGCCGTGTACAAAGTGGTGGATTTTCCGCTTCCTGTAGGCCCCGTTACCAGAATAATACCATGGGGTCTGGAGAGGATCCGGTCGAACTGCACCATTTCTTCTTCCGAAAATCCCAACTTTTTCTTGTCCCTGGTGAGTGCCTGCTTGGAGGTGAGCCGCATAACCACCTTTTCCCCAAATACTGTGGGGAGCACCGAAACCCGGATGTCAAATTCCTGGCCATCCACCACACTGGTGATACGGCCATCCTGTGGCTTTCGTTTTTCTGCAATATCCATGCCGCCAATGATTTTGATTCTGGCCACAATGGCGGGAAGCAACCTGGTGTCATAGTGCATGGTCTCATACAGCACGCCGTCGATCCGGTAACGGATCCGCACTTTGTTTTCCATGGCCTCAATATGGATGTCGGATGTGCGGCGGCGAACCGCCTGCTCAATCATGGTTTTTACCAGCAGTACAATGGGGGAGTTGTTGATGTCATCGGCAGCGGCCAGATCCACCACGGGGGAAGCATCCTCTTCTGCCTGTTCATTTACATACTGCTCCGCCACGCTCATGGCTTCTGCACTGCCATAGGTCCGGTCAATGGCCTTGATGATTTCTTCTTTCAGGGCAACTGCGGGTTCCACCTGCATATTGGTGACAATGGAAATATCGTCCATGGCCACCATGTCCATGGGATTGGCCATGGCCAAGAGCAGAACGTTCATGTTATTGGGGGAGTATGCATAGGGTATGACATTGTGTTTGCGAAGAAGGGGGGCGGATACCATTTTGCCAATGTCTTCCGGGATTTTTACAGCCCGAAGATCTACAAACGGAATGCCCATCTGGACGGTAATGGCTCGTGCTATGTCTTCAGAAGTGGTCATGCCCGATTCCACCAGAACATCGCCTAAAAGGGCCTTTGTGCTTTTTTGCAGCTCCAAAGCCTTCTCCAGCTGTTCAATGGTAATCGTGCCATTTTTGACGAGAATATCTCCCAAACGCACCTTGTTACGCTTAATGTCTTTCATTCATTTCCCCCTGATGTCTGACAAGAACCTCTGTCTTATGAAATATTTTACAGAGTTCCCTGTTAATTGTCAATCATTGTTCCGCTTTTCCCTTCAATTTTAGGGAAATATGTCGAAAAAAATAATGCAATATAACCAAAACCATAACTATTTTAATGATTGTTTTCCTGCAAAAAATTCACAAAGGAACGGGTGTCCATTGGTCTGGCATAGTAATACCCCTGAATAAAGTCGGTATGCATGTCTGCCAGCATCCGGGACTGGGTTTTGGTTTCCGCCCCTTCACAAACCACCTGCATGCCAAAGTCATGAAACATGGTAATGAGTTTTTCCATGAGTACAAAACTTCTTCCCCCTTTTTCCGCTGCATACACCAGTTTTTTATCCAGTTTGATGACTGAAAAAGGCAGTTCTGTCAAATAGTTCATATTGGAATAGCCGGTGCCGAAATCATCCATGGAGAAAATGGCCCCTTCCTGAATCAGGGCATTCATATTGCTGCGAATTACCTCCAGATCTGATCCCAGGGCCGTTTCGGTAATTTCAAAATTCAGGATGGAAATGTCTATCCCATATTTTCTCGTAATGGCAATGATGTCTTTAGCCAGGGTTTTCTGAATACACTGAATGGCAGATAAATTTACATTGACTCTGTGCATGCCCAGTGCCTTCACATCCTCCTGGGCCAGAAACTGACAGATTTTTTCCAGGATGATGTTGCCGATTTCAATAATATTGCCGTTGGTTTCCGCCAGTGTAACAAATTCATCCGGCGGAATAAAGCCAAGATTATCATCTTTTAGCCGAATCAGGGCCTCTGCCCCACAGAATCGCTGCCTCTCCACGCAGTAAATGGGTTCAAGATACACCTGAAACAGTTTGTTTTCAATGGCAAATTCAATAGCTTCTTCCACGGAAAAGATGCGGCAGGCCTTTTTGACGCACTCCCCGTTAAGCACTGTACAGATTTTGTTTTCCCTGGGTGGAACCGTCTTAAATACCTGTCGAAGCACCTTAAGGTGCCCATCTGTGGTGTAAAGCTCCGGGGTATTTGGCAGCACGAACAAATCTGCTTCCCCTGTGATTTTCACCTGATTCATGTCCCAGCCTTCATGAATATGTCTGGTAAACGCAGCGCAAAACTCCATGACCTGGTCTGCTTGCATCAGAAGGACAAAATCATCTTCCCCAATGCGGAATTTAAACTCCTGGGGGGCCAGCCGGGTCAGACTTTTTGCGACCTGCTTAATGAGAATTTCCGGTGCATGGAGCCCCCAGATACGACCAGCCTGTTCTGTATTGGTCATATGAATGCCTACAATTCGATAACTTTCCGTGTTAAAGCGTTCTTCCCGGGCCATAAGGGTGAAGGCTTCCGCATTAAACAGGCCCGTACTCCGATCCATGTATTCCGCAGGATTTTGCATGCTCAGAAAGATGATAAAGGCAATGAGGCTGTATTCCATTCCACTGAAAAAATAATGGGGGAACAGGACCTGTAAGGCTGCTCCGCCCATGGCAATGAGAAAATAGGCAAGGGGCACCAGTTTCTGCATATGGGGCAGTTTGCCCTGACTTTTCCGGGCCAGAAAAATGCCGGTAATGAGATAAATAAATGTACACAGGAAGGTGATGGTGTTGCCATAGCCCACATAGAGTTCATAATCCACAAAATAAAACACTGACCAGGCCGAATGGCCGGAAAGCACAAAAACAGGATTGGCCAGCTGATACAGGGCCACCAGAATCAGTGGTAAAAAAAGCAGCTCAGTCCATATTTTCTTTTTTGGGGGCTTAATTTCAAGGAAAATCATGAGATAATAGATGTAGAAGAAGAACAGCAGGATCCGCAGAAAGTAAAAGATACCGCCTCCAACGTACATCAGCCATAGAATCCTGTGCCTTGGGGCGTAGAACAGCACCACCCCGCAAAGAATGTCCAGGACCACCCCAATGCCGCTCAAAAGCAGGATCTGGCCGAATATTTTGCTTCTTTTATTCTGAATATACTGGTTATTCAGATAAAAAGCCATAATGGCGATTAAAAAGAAAAGTCCACAAATGGCAAATGACGGACTATATTTCATTGTTTCCCACATACCCAGCCTCCCTGAATTTCGCAAAAGCCCGCTCAAAATCCCCCAACATAAAAAGTCCGCTTTCCCTAATTATAGCATGCCGTTGCGCTGTAGGCAATCCTGCAAAACCACACGGATCACAGGAAAAGTTTTGACTTCCTGCACTTTTCTGCGTATACTTGGAAAAAAAGAGTTCAGGAAAGTGTCATCATGGAAAAACTACTCTCGTATTTACGCGGCTACAGGCTGCAGGCCATACTGGCCCCTTTATTTAAAATGCTGGAAGCCACCCTTGAACTATTTGTGCCCTTGATCATGGCAGATTTAATTGACGTGGGCATTGCCCGGGCCGACAAGCCCTATATCTGGTCAAGAGGGCTTCTTCTGGTTATCCTTGGCGTAGTAGGTCTTGCCCTGGCCCTTACCGCTCAGTATTTCGCTGCAGTGGCTTCCATGGGTTTTGGCACTGCACTGCGCAAAGCTTTTTATGCCCACATCAACAGTTTAAGTCACAGAGAGCTGGACACCTTTGGCGTGTCCTCTCTCACCACCCGCCTCACCAGTGACATTAATGCCGCCCAGACCGGGGTCAATCTGGTGCTGCGCCTTTTTCTGCGCGCCCCTTTTATTGTAGCGGGCTCGGTCATCATGGTCTTTTTTATTCATAAAGGCATTGCTCTGCTGTTTCTTGGTGTAACACTGTTATTAGGGGGGATGATTTACCTCATTGTTTCCCGGTCTCTTCCCCTGTACAAATCCGCCCAGAAAAAGCTGGATCATGTGGCCCTTTTAACAAGGGAGGGCTTATCCGGTGCCCGTGTCATTCGTGCCTTTGGCCGGCAGAAAGAAGCAGAGAAAACCTTCAGCCAGAGTGTGGGGAATCTGCAAAAGACCCAGGAAAAAGCAGGGGCCATATCTGCCTTAATGAATCCCCTTACCTATGTGACCATCAATCTTTCCATTGTGTTTTTGCTCTGGGAAGGGGGAAAACTGGTGGATTCCTCCATTCTCACCCAGGGGCAGCTTATTGCCCTGATCAATTATATGTCCCAAAGTCTTCTGGCACTGATTGCCCTGGCCACCCTCGTGGTCACTTTTTCCAAGGCCCAGGCCAGTGCCGGCCGCATCAGCGAAGTACTGGAGACCCCTTCTTCCATTCAGGAACCGGCTTATCCTGTAGAGCCGGAAGCTTCTGCATTAACAGGGCAGACCCCTCTGCTGGTTTTTGACCATGTCTCCTTTGGCTATCATCGCTCCCCGGTGCTTTCCCAGATCAGCTTCACCCTGTGGCCAGGAGAGACCCTTGGCATTATCGGCGGTACCGGCGCCGGGAAATCCACCCTGCTTTCTCTGATTCCCCGCTTCTATGATGTAAAGGAAGGAGAAATCCGGTTCATGGGAAAGCCTCTTCAAAGCTATTCCACCAATCAGCTTCGCCAGGCTATGGGCATCGTGCCCCAGCAGGCCATATTGTTTCGGGGGACCATCCGGAACAATATGGCCTGGGGAAATCCGAATGCTTCTGATGAAGACATCTGGGCGGCTCTCTCCACTGCCCAGGCCGCCGATTTTATAAAAGCCCTGCCGGAGGGCCTGGATGCCCATGTCTCCCCTGGCGGAAGAAATTTTTCCGGCGGCCAGCGCCAGCGGCTGACCATTGCCAGAGCGCTGGTGCGCCGCCCAAACCTTCTGATTCTGGATGACAGCGCCTCTGCCCTGGACTATGCCACGGATGCCAGGCTGCGGAAGGCTTTACGGAGAGATTTAAAGGATACCACTGTCATTCTGATTTCCCAGCGGGCCTTTGCCCTGCGCCAGGCGGACAGAATTCTGGTGCTGGAGGATGGCCATATTGCAGGGGAGGGAACCCATGCCTTCCTGATGGCCAACTGCCCTCCCTATCAGGAAATTGTGGCATCTCAGGAAGGAGGGAACAGCAATGGTTAATCGTCGACTGTGGCACTACATCCGCCCCTATTCCTTTTACCTGCTTTTGGCCCTGTTTCTGGCTGTCATTACAGTGTGTACCACCCTTTACACCCCCATCGTCATTGGAGAAGGGGTGGATCTGGTGGCCGGTCCCGGGCAGGTGCAGTTTGCTGCTCTAAAACCCCTGCTCCTAAAGCTTCTCGTTTTAATTGCCATTACCACCCTTTCCCAATGGTGCATGACACTGGCCACAAACCGGGCCGCTTACAGCACCATTCGGGACATCCGGGAGGATGCCTATAAAAAGCTGACCAAGGCTCCCCTCTCCTATCTGGACCGGCGCCCTCAGGGGGATATTTTAAGCCGGGTCATTGCAGATGTGGACCAGGTGGGGGATGGTCTGTTAATCGGGTTCACCCAGCTTTTCAGCGGCGTGCTGACCATTCTCGGTACTTTTGGTTTTATGCTCCGCTTAAGTGTGCCCATTACTCTGGTGGTGGTCCTGCTGACGCCTCTTTCCTTTTTTATGGCAGGTTTTCTTTCCCGCATGACCTTCCGCCTTTTTGGAGAACAGGCCAGGGTGCGGGGAGATATGACCGCCTTTGCCGAAGAAATGGTGGGAAGCCAGCCTCTGGTAAAGACCTTTGGCCGGGAGGCTGCCAATAATGCCCGGTTTGCACAAATTAATGAAGCATTACAGGTGGTGGGTGTTAAGGCCCTTTTCTACTCTGCCATTACCAACCCCGGAACCCGTTTCATCAATGGCCTGGTCTATGCCGCCGTGGGCATTTTAGGGGCCTTTAAAGTGCTTTCCGGCGGACTGACGGTAGGGCAGCTTACTAGCTTTCTCTCCTATGCCAATCAGTACACAAAGCCTTTTAATGAAATTTCCGGTGTCATCACCGAATTGCAGGGAGCCTTTGCTGCCGCCAGACATGTGTTTGAAATTATTGATGCCCCTGTCGAACTCCCGGATGCGCCGGATGCCCTTGCTCTGGAAAATGCCAAAGGGCAGGTGGATCTGTTCCATGTCAGCTTTCGTTACGAACCGGACGTCCCTTTTATGGAGGATTTGAATCTGCATGTGGTACCCGGACAGCGTATTGCTCTGGTGGGGCCTACAGGCTGTGGAAAAACCACCTTTATCAACCTGCTGATGCGTTTTCATGAAATTGATGGGGGAAAAATCGGAGTGGATGGCCATCCCGTCACAACCATTCAAAGGGATGCCCTTCGCCGCCAGTATGGCATGGTGCTGCAGGACACCTGGCTGATGCACGGTTCTGTGCGGGAAAACATTGCCTATGGGCGCCCGGACGCCTCCCTTGAAGACATTATGGAAGCTGCAAAGAAAGCCCACGCCCACTCCTTTATCGTCCGTCTTCCCGATGGATATGACACCATCCTGGATGAGTCGGGAGGGAGTCTGTCCGCAGGGCAAAAACAGCTTTTGTGCATTTCCAGAGTCATGCTGGACCTGCCTCCCATGCTCATTCTGGATGAAGCCACTTCTTCCATCGACACCATGACGGAGCAGCGGATCTCCCGGGCTTTTGAAACGCTAATGGAGGGACGCACCAGTTTTGTGGTGGCGCACCGGCTTTCCACCATTCAGTCCGCAGACTGCATTCTGGTGATGCAACAGGGTAAAATAATTGAACGGGGCACCCACCGGGAACTGCTAGACCGGAAGGGATTTTATGCGCAGTTGTTCAGCAGTCAGTTTGATACGGCAGAGTAATGCCAAAAAGGAGGTTACATGAATCGATTCGATATTCCCCGCACAGGCTTTCCCTGTGATTATCACATGCACACATGGTTCTCCGGTGACTCCAAGGCAGACCCCCAGGCCCAGGTGAGGGAAGCCATCCGGCTGGGCATGAAGGAAATCTGTTTTACAGACCACATGGACCTGGATTATCCTCTGGAAACGGAACTTTTTTTGCTGGATCTGGCCAAATACGGGCCGGCCATGGAAGCCATCCAGGCGGAATGGGCTGGGGTGCTCACCATAAAAATTGGGGTGGAAATGGGGCTTCAGCCCCATTTGGAGAAGGAAATTCCTGCCTTTGTGGAGTCCTATCCCTTTGATTTTGTCATTGGATCCACCCATGTGGCGGATGGCATAGACCCCTACAGAAAAGCCTTCTTTGAGGGGCGTACAGAGGAGGAAGGGTATCGGCGTTACTTTGAAGTGACGTTGGAAAACATCCGAAAATTTGACTGCTTTGATGTGTATGGTCATTTGGACTATGTGGTGCGATATGGCCCCAACCGGGACAGGGAGTACCTATACGAAAGCTATAAGGAAATTTTGGATGAAATTCTTAGAGCACTGATTCTTAAGGGAAAGGGCATAGAGGTCAATACCGCCGGATTAAAATACGGGCTCTCCTATCCCCATCCCTATCCCTTTATTCTACAGCGCTACAGAGAACTGGGGGGAGAAATACTGACCGTGGGGGCAGACGGACATAAACCGGAGCAAATTGCTTTTGCCTTCAGCCATGTGGCCGATTACCTGCGACAGAACGGCATTCGGTATTACTGTACTTTTGATAAGAGAAAGCCCAGCTTTCACCGCCTTTAAAAGGGGCTATGCCGGGCTTTATAATGCAGGCGGCAAAATGGTCCCGCCTCCCAATATATAATTGTCCTGATAAAACACCACTACCTGCCCGGGAGTAATGGCCCGCACCGGTTCGTCAAAAACCACCCGCACCTGTCCATGGTCTGTGGGATACAGGGTGGCCATGCTGCCCCTGTGGGAATAGCGAATTTTCACCAGTGCTCTTGCAGGTTCTGGCAGCGCTTCTACTGCCATCCAGTTGAGCTGGCTGCAGGAAAGTTCATTGCCATAAACATCCTCATTGGTTCCAATGACCACTTCATTTGTATCTGGACGAATGGCGGACACGAAAGCCGGAAACCCTAATGCCAGGCCAAGGCCCTTGCGCTGTCCGATGGTATAATGATGGATGCCTTTGTGCATGCCCAGCACTTCTCCATCAGGGGAAACAAAAGGGCCGGGTCCCGGCATGCCCTCACTGTTTTCCTCCAGGAAACCGGTATAATCATTATCCGGTATAAAACAGATTTCCTGGCTGTCCCGCTTATTGGATACCCGCACATCAATGGATTTGGCCATCTGCCGAATTTCTTCTTTATGGTAGGCCCCCACCGGCATAAGGGTTCTGGCCAGCTGTTCCTGTGTCAGATTGTACAGCGCATATGTCTGATCCTTGGCGGCCGTCACGGAGTTCATAATGGTATAGCGGCCGTTTTCCAGCTGTCGGATCTGGGCATAATGACCGGTAGCGATGTAATCTGCGCCGATTTCCAGGCTTCTTTCCAGGAGGGATTCCCATTTTACATAGCGGTTGCAGGCAATGCAGGGATTGGGGGTCTCCCCTCTTTTGTACGCCTCAATAAAATACTGAATCACCTTTTCATCAAATTCCCGTTTAAAATTCATCACATAGTAGGGGATGCCAAGGGAGGAAGCCACTCTTCTGGCATCATCCACTGCGGACAGGCCACAACATCCCCCTTCTCTGGAAACGGCCTCTGCCGACTCATCCTGCCAGATCTGCATGGTGACCCCCACCACATCATATCCCTGCTGTAACAAAAGGTAGGCTGCCACAGAAGAATCCACTCCTCCGGACATGCCCACCACCACTTTCTTTCTATTTTCCATAAACGGCCTAAGCCTCTCTTTCTATATTCGAATGCCTTTAAGGCTGTCCATCCATCCTACAACAAATTCCCTGCTCTGGCAAGTTAGGATTGCATTTTCCCTTAGGAACATGCTATACTTTTGCTATCATGATACACATCGGAGGACATCAAACATGAAGAAACCCATCGCTGTTGTGGCACTTGGCCGAAATGCCTTTGGTACCACACTGCCGGAACAAAAAAATGCTGTTGCACATGCAGTGAAGGCCATTGCCGACCTGATTGAAGATAAATACACCGTTGTGATTACCCACAGCAACGGTCCGCAAATTGGCATGCTCCACACAGCCATGACCGAATTTTCCCGTCTGGACCCCACCTACACGGTGGCGCCCCTGGCTGTTTGCGGTGCTCTAAGCCAGGGCTACATCGGCTATGACCTGCAAAACGCCCTGCGCACGGAGCTCCTTTCCCGAGGCCTCATGAAAACAGTGAGCACCATCATTACTCAGGTGCAGGTAGATCCCTTTGACCCTGCGTTTACCCACCCCAGTAAAATTATTGGCCGGACCATGAGCCGGGCAGAGGCAGAAGCGGAGGAGCATAAGGGCAATTATGTGGTGGAGGAAGGTAACGGCTTCCGTCGAATCATTCCCTCTCCCAAGCCCATTGACATCATTGAAATGGATGCCATCCGGGTTCTTGCGGAAAATGACCAGGTGGTCATTGCCTGCGGCGGTGGCGGGATTCCCGTTCTGGCCCAGGGCATTCGCCTCCAGGGTGCCAGCGCCATCATTGAAAAGGATGCCACAGCCTCTCTTCTGGCCAGAAAGCTGAAGGCCGAGGTGCTGTTGTTCATTACAAATAAAGACCAGCTGACATTAAACCAGGAAGACGGCACTGCACTTCCCCTGGAAAGCCTTTCTCTGGAGCAGGCCAGCGCCTACCTGGATGAGGGATATTTCACCGCAGGACTGGACCGTCCCAAAATGCAGGCTGCCGTGGATTTTGTGGCAGATGGCAGTGGCCGGCGGGCCGTCATTACCTCTCTGGGAAAAGCCAAACTGGGGCTGCATGACCAGGCAGGCACCATCATCCGCTAATATTTTCCGGTGTTCCCCCTTCCAGGGGCTCCAAAAGAAGGGCCTGGCGAAAGGCTGTGGGAAGGGAATATTCATCCGTCAGGGATTGCATGGACACATAAAAACAGTTTTTAAAGGGCTTCTCCTGCGGAAGCTCTTTTTTTGTGAGCAAAACCCTGTAGGTATGCATCTCCCATTCCTTATGGGTAAAGACGTGCCGATATACCTTCAGGGGGATGATTTCCCTCAGTCCAGCTAAACAGAATAGCTGCTCTGCCTGCGCCCGATTTAGTGCCCCCTCTGTGTGAGGCCATTGATAAAGGCCTGCCAAAAGCCCCTTGTCCGGCCGTTTCTGCAGTAAGATTTCTCCTTCCGCCTTTACCAGAAACTGGGTGTAGATTTCCTTCCTGCGGGCCTTTGCTTTCCTGCGCACAGGCAGCGCTTCTGCCACCCCCTCTGCTCTGGCCAGACAAAGGGGGGAAAGGGGGCAGACCCCACACCGGATTTCCCCTTTTGGCAGGCAGATGGTCTCTCCGATCTCCATAAGCCCTTCATTAAACAGGGCCGGCTGCACTCTGGTATCAGAAAGCACCTCCGTTAACCATCCCTCTACTCTCTTTCTGGTGCCGGATTCCAGTACATCCGCCCGGCTGGCCGTGAGCCGGGAAATGACCCGCAGCACATTGCCGTCCACAGCCGGGACCGGCAGCCCGTAGCAGATGGAACCAATGGCTCCTGCAGTGTAGGGACCGATACCCGGAAGTGCAAGAATTTCTGTATATATATGGGGCATCCTGCCATTATGCCTCTGTACAATGACCTTTGCTGCCTTTTGCAGGTTTCTGGCTCTGGAATAATAGCCAAGGCCTTCCCAGGCCTTAAGCACCCTTTCCTCCGGGGCCGCAGCCAGTGCTTCTATCCGGGGGAACAAAGTCATAAACTGGGCATAATGGGGCAAAACGGCCTCTATGCGGGTCTGTTGAAGCATGATTTCACTGACCATGACCCCGTAGGGATCCGGAGGATCCGTCCGCCAGGGTAACGCCCGGGCATGATTTTGATACCAGGCCCCAAGGCCGGGCGCCACTGCCAGAATCCGGTCTTTTTCGCTGTCAATGGACCTGGCCTCTTCCCAGGAAATAAACGGATGCTTTATATCGGTCGGGTGTAGGTTTTTAGCCACTGCAGCTTTTCTCCTTCAAAATAGGGGGCGAGAGTTTGATAAACCATGTCATGGTACTGGTTCAGCATGGTCCTGTCTGCCTCTGTCAGCAGGGAAAGGTCCACTCCGTCCAGATCGATGGGACAATAGGTAATGTTTTCGAAAGTGAGAAAGGTACCATATTCGTTGACTGCCGGTTCCCCATCCAGAAGGAGGGGCTGGCAGATCAGCTCATTTTCAATGCGGATCCCATATTTTCCGTCCAGATAAATACCCGGCTCATCTGTGGTCACCATTCCCGGCTCCAGCACAGCACTGTCTATACGCTCCGGCACCACACGCCATCTGAAACCATTCGGCCCCTCATGCACATTCAGCAAATACCCGATGCCATGCCCTGTGCCGCTGCGATAATCCAGCGCCATATCCCAGATTGGACCTCTGGCCAGAATGTCCAGGTTAATGCCCCTGCACCCGGAAAGGAATCTGGCATTGGCCAGGCGCAGATTTCCCTGTACCACCGCCGTAAAATGCCGTTTCATTTCTGCAGTGATATCTCCAAGCACCATGGTTCTGGTGATGTCCGTGCTCCCCTGCAAATAGTGGCCACCGGAATCCACCAGAAGAAAACCGGCAGCCTCCAACATTGCACTCTTCTCTTCAGTAGCTCTGTAGTGCATCATGGCCCCATTGGGCCCATATGCACTGATGGTATCAAAACTCAGATCAATGTATCCGGGAATATGTTTTCTCAGTTCATCCAGATGGCAGGCTGCACTGTATTCTGAAATGGGGATTTTCCCCACATTGGTTTTGACCCAGTACATAAATTCTGTGCAGGCCACCCCGTCCAGTACATGAATACGGCGAATATTGGATAACTCCACCGGGTTTTTTATGGCTTTCATCAATGTGGCCGGATCCGGCTGATCCTGAATTTTAATGAGGCTGCCAAGCCTTGACGTAATGGCCGTATTTACCACCTTTTTATTCAACAGAATGGCCTTGTATTTGCCCGCTTTGATCTGGCTGATAAAATGATATATATCCCCATATGGGTGCAGGGTGACCCCTGCTTCATGCAAAATGGCCTTCACATCCGAAGGAATGGATTTTTCCTGTACAAAAAGATGGGCCTCTTTTAAGGAAAGGACCAGGAAAGCGTGAATGACCGGGAAATGGGCAATGTCATTGCCCCGCAGATTCAAAGTCCACATGATGTTGTCCAATGCGGCCATCAGGTGCAGATCTGCGCCTGAAGTCTCCATGGCTTTTCGAATCATTTCCAGCTTTTCCCTGCGGCTTTTTCCTGCGTAGTTTTCTTCCAGAATCCAGGCTTTACTGCAGGGCATGGGCGGTCGGTCCTTCCAGATGGGGCTGATAAGATCCAGGGTGGGCTGCAGGGTAATGTGCCTGGTTCTGGCTCCCTCTGCCAATTTTTCCGAAAAAGCGGTGTTGACTACCCGTCCATCAAAGCCAATGCGCCCTCCCTCCGGCGTTTCCCTTAACATGTAAGCCATGGGGGTGGGCACATCCGGCATGCCGGCTTTAAAAAGGGATATGCCCGAGTCCTCCAATTCCTTTTCTGCCTGCAGATAATATCTGCCGTCCGTCCACAGGCCCGCCTCCCTGGGGGTGACCACCAGAGTACCTGCAGAGCCGGTAAACCCACTGAGCCATGCCCTTGCCTTAAAATAATCTCCCACATATTCTGTTTCATGATAATCTGCTGTGGGAATGTAATAGGTGTGCACACTGGCCTTTTCCATCTGCGCCCGCAGGGCAGTTAAGGTTTCTTTCATAGGCTCTCCTCCTCCAGTGCTTTTTTGCACTGTTCCATGGAAATGCGAATCATGTCCGATACTGCCTGTTCCGTGAAAAAGCCGGTATGGGGCGTCAGCACCACATTGGGGAGGCTGCGCAGAATGGCCAGTTCTTTAGAGGGCAGAATGGTGCCTTTGTAATCCTGATAATAAAGGCTCCCTTCTCCTTCCAGTACATCCAGCCCACAAGCCCCTACCTTCTCTTCCATAAGGGCCTCCACCAGCGCATGCGTATCCACCAGGGTTCCCCGGGCAGTGTTAACAAGAATGACCCCCTTTTTCATTTTCTGGAAGGCTTCTCTGTTTAGCATGTGGAAGCCTTCTTTGGTGGCAGGCGCATGCAGTGTGATAATATCGCTCTGTTCAAGAAGGGTTTCCAGGGGCACATATTCCACGTCAAAAACAGATAAATCCCGGGGATACAGATCATAAGCCAGTATATGACTGCCAAAGCCGTGCAGACAATGAATCACTGCCTCTCCGATTTTTCCGGTACCGATAACCCCCACCGTTTTGCTGCCAAGAGTATTCCCCCTGCAGCCTGCAAGAGAAAAGTCCTGGCCTTCAAACCGTTTCATCACAAGCCCCATTTTCCGCAGTGCCATCAGCATATGCATAATGGCATAATCCGCCACGGAATCCGGGGCATAGGATACATTGCTTACGGCAATGCCCAGCATCTTTGCCGCTTCCAGATCAATATGGTCATACCCCACTGTACGGGTGGAGACATGCCGGATCCCCACTGCCTTCCAGGCTTCCAGAAGAGATTTTCCAATGGGGGTTGTGATTACGCTCACACATACTGTGCCCGCCAGTTTTTCCGGGGGAACTTTAGAGGGGCTCTCTTCCAACAGGGTTACATCCGCTGCAAAGGGGGCCGTATACTTTTTAAAGAAGTCTTTTTCATCTTCTCTTACATTAAATGCCACGATTTTCATTGGGTCACCAACCTTCCTTTTGATTCTGTTTTATTCTACCACACCAGTCGCCAAAAGGCCACCCCTGCCAGGGCCTTCAACACCCTCCCGGGCTTGACATTCCATGTTGCGGGGGGTATAGTTATACCATTGATTTTGGAGGCAAAAATGAAATGGGAAAAATAATTTTAACCGGGGACCGGCCCACAGGCCCCCTGCATGTCGGACACTATGTGGGTTCTTTAAAAAGACGGGTGGAGCTGCAAAACGCCGGAGAATTTGATGAAATCTATATCATGATCGCCGATGCACAGGCACTGACCGATAATGCCGATAATCCGGAGAAAATCCGGCAAAATATCATTGAAGTGGCCCTGGATTATCTGGCCGTTGGCCTGGATCCTGAAAAGACCACTCTTTTTATTCAGTCCCAGGTACCGGAACTGACAGAGCTCTCCTTTTTTTACATGAACCTGGTCACCGTGTCCAGACTGCAGCGCAACCCTACAGTAAAAAGTGAAATTCAGGCCAGACATTTTGAGGCCAGTATTCCGGTAGGGTTTTTCACATACCCCATCAGTCAGGCAGCGGACATCACCGCTTTCCAGGCCACCACAGTGCCGGTGGGTGAGGATCAGATGCCCATGCTGGAACAGACCAGGGAAATTGTGCGTAAGTTCAACAGCGTATATGGAGAAACCCTTACCGAACCAGACATATTATTGCCGGACAACGCCGCATGCATGCGCCTTCCCGGTATTGACGGAAAAGCCAAGATGAGCAAATCCCTGGGAAACTGCATTTATCTGTCCGAATCCGAAGAAGACACCCGCAAAAAGATCATGTCCATGTTTACAGATCCGGGCCATTTACGTGTACAGGATCCTGGCAGTCTGGAGGGCAATACCGTATTCACCTATCTGGATGCCTTCTGCCGACCGGAGCATTTTGCCAGATACCTGCCTGAGTATTCGGATCTGGACGCCTTAAAGGCCCATTACCAGCGTGGAGGGCTTGGGGATGTTAAAGTGAAAAAGTTTTTAAATGCGGTCATGCAGGAAGAACTCTCTCCCATTCGGGCCAGAAGAAAAGCATTTGAACAGGATATCCCTTATGTATATGAGGTGCTGAAAAAGGGGTCTGTCAAAGCCCGGGCCAAAGCAATGGAAACCATGGCACAGGTGAAACGAGCCATGAAAATCAATTACTTTGAAGATGAAGAACTGATTGCTGCTCATGTGGCCAGGTATCGTCAGAACTAATTTTACAATGCACAAATGGCGTTAATGATTCTCTGGTATACTAAGCGCAACATTCATCTGAAAGGTACCGGATATTCATGCTTAAACATCGTGACACCATATTATTCACCTTTTTCCTGATGCTGGTTCTTGTATTCTGGATTTGTCTTTCTCTTCTCCCCTCTCCCGGGGTGGTGAAGGTATCCCCTTCATCTCCCGGGATGTATGATCTGACATCCAACGACTTTTCTCATTCTGTTTTCACTTTTGATCATGGCTGGGACAGCTGGCCGGATTCCCTTTATACCCCTACCCAATTACAATATGCAGAGGCGCCTGTTTCTGATGATACTTTGGATTATTCTAAAGTAGAATATGCCACTTTCCGGCTAAATTTAACGCTGACCCCTGATGAAACATATGCTCTGTCCTATTATAGTGCCGAATATGCCATGCATCTCTACATTAATGGAGAAACGGCTGCCGTGGCCGGGACCCCCGGCACCACAAGGGCAGGGACGGACCCACAGGTGCTAAAACAGGTGGTTTATTTTACACCTACAACAGAAAAAGTGGAGCTTGTGGTACAAACTGCCAATTTTGTTCATGAACAGGGGGCAGCCATCCCTGATTTTGTCCTGGGCACTGCTGAAGGCATTACCCTTTATGAACGAAATGATACCCTTCGCCTGGGCATTGTTTTTGGCTGCCTGATTACTGCGGGCCTTTATCACCTTATTTTGTTTCTGCAAAACCGTCATTTGATTCCCTCCCTGATTTTTGCACTTTTATGTATTCTTCTTGCCCTGGCATCAGGTGATTTTCTAGCCAGATTATATCCATCATACAACTGGCAGGTTTCCATACGGGGAGAGTATCTGGTCTATATTCTGTCAGCCTGCCTGTTGACAGTTCTGGTGAATCTTCTTTTCCCCGACATTCTGCATAAAACTGTGGTTTGGGTCTATTTATTCTTTTGCAGTCTGTATTCCCTGATTATTTTATTTGCCGATACCATTTTCTTTTCAAAATTACGGACTGCCTTTCAGCTTCTCTCCATTTGTATGATCTTATATGGATTCTTCCGGCTGGCGCTCAGTTTAAAAAGCAAAAAGCCCAAAAATTATTTTGCTTTCCTTGGCTTTTTATCTCTTTGCATTTTTGCCATTGCGGATATTCTGCTGCGGTATGACATTCAGGTGTTTGGTGTGCTTTCCGATAATCATTTTCATGCTGCCGGTGGTATGGTCCTGTTTGTCTTCTGCTATGCAGCAGTTTTGTCTATTGATGTGGCCGACTGGAAAAACTGAAGGAGGCTTTGGCGGAAGCAAACACCAAATTTAAAACCCTTTCCATCAGCCAGCATCCCTCTGCTTCAGGAAAAAAGCTATCTGATTTTTGTCTGACAAGGCGGGAAACTGAAGTAGCCCTGCTTTTGCTGGATGGAAAAACCCGGGAAGAAATTACCCATCTGCTATGCATTAGCATGGGCACTGTCCATTCCCACTGCTCCAACCTCTACCGCAAAGCCGGCGTATCCAGCGTAGCAGGATTGATTCGCTGTTTAAATTCCACGGAGCCAGATCTTTCGTCTACTTTTAGAGAAAGTGAGGACTGCCATCCAGATAAATGCTAATTTCTTCCTGAAAATCATTTGATTCAACGATTTATTTTTTTTGCCGAATATGATACAAAAGACTTGCCTCACCCTATTGCAAGGCAGGTGAGGACCTCGCTCAATATGTGTATAAAACCGCAGGGACACTTTTCCATTGAAGTGTCCCTGCGGTTTTATGCTTTCTTTTCCTCTCCCTTAAATTCCAAATGCTTGAAAATATCCTGTATACAAAAAAACATTGGTACAAATGATATAACTTTTTTATAACTTATGTTAGCTTAATATTATTGGAAAGGGAGAGCTATGCTTTTAGGCCCTGCTCTTCCCCCAAAAATAGTTTTTTCTCGCCTGCAGCAACTCGTTGCCCGGATGGAGTAAATTTACCCTGGGACTTTCAGAAAGGAGGAAATTATTTGTCCCTCACACCCCATTCCCCGTTAGCGTATGCCACAGGAAAAAAGGTAAACATTTGATTCATATCAAGCGAGGAGATTTTTTATGAACAAACGCAATGAGGTTTTACGTAAACGTGTAGGGAAAATTACCGGCTTGCTTCTGCTTTTTGCTGCCGTTATTTTTTCTGTATTTCATCTCTCTTCCTCCATTAAGGCTGAGGCCGCTGGAGAAGATCAACTCAGAATCGTGCGCAATAACTACAAAGTTTCTTTTAATGCAAACGCTGACGATGCCACTGGCTCCATGAGCGACCAGACCATAGCTCAAAATTCAAGTACAAAACTGAATGCCAACCAGTATCAAAGAGTGGGATATACTTTTTCTAGCTGGAATACAAGTGCTTATGGTGTTGGTAGTTCCTATACCGATCAGCAAAGTGTTAATAATCTGACTGGAAACAACCAAACCATCACTCTCTATGCTCAATGGAAAGCCAACACCTACACCATTCATTTTGATGCGAATGGCGGTACCGGCACCA
>CAYRQT010000021.1:0-36281 GCA_964426655.1 uncultured Cuneatibacter sp.
AAACTATGTACTACTGTCTGCCAGAAACTTTGTACTTTATTTTACCATGTACAATCCAACAGTTCTCGTTCTTCCTTAAAAGCAGTGATGGTATCTTCTGGGGAGAGAATAACTTTTTCCACATTCGGAAAACCGCAAAAATCAAGATTGTATTTTCTGTCAGCAATGGTATCGATAGAAACACAGCGTGATTTCCAAGTTTCTGTCAGCGAATCATCCTCTTTTTCGTCCTTTATCTCAACACGATTGTCCCACCAATCTGTAATGGCAGACAATTTTTCTAAAGTGATGGGATTACGCTTCATGCTGAATTTCTGATTGTTTATCAAATCGAATCGGTAAAACCATGTTTCTGTTGTCGTACCAGTCTTTTCAAAAAACACAAGATTTGTGTTAATACTGGTGTATGGCGCAAAGCAACTACCCGGCAGACGAATAATCGTGTGAACGTTGCATTCCTTAAACAGCTTTTCTTTAATGGCGATTAAGCTGGCATCATCATTCTGCAAAAAGCCATCCGGTAGGATAACACCGCATCGTCCGTTCTTATTCAGACGATACAGTATTTCAATCATAAAAAGATTGGCTGTTTCCGAACTACGGAGAGTAGCCGGGAAATTGACCTGTATTGCATCCTGTTCATGACCACCATAGGGTGGATTCATCAGAACCACATCCACCTTTTCCTCCGGCTTGTAATCACGAACATTTTTCATAAGTGAATTGGAATGGGATACCCTTGGATAATCCACATCGTGGAGAAGCATATTTGTAGTACAAAGCATATATGGAAACTGCTTTTTTTCCACACCAAATACGGTCTTTTCAATCGTAGCAGCATCCTCCGCTTTAGTTGACTGCTTACGAAGATGCTCTACTGCGTCAATAAGGAATCCGCCTGTGCCACACGCAAAATCTGCGACAACCTCTCCGAGGCGTGGGTTCACTTTTTCTGTAATAAGCTGTGTTAATGCACGAGGGGTATAGAACTCGCCAGAACGCCCTGCACTCTGTAAGCCACGTAGCAAGGTTTCATAAATCATATTAAAAGAGTGGTGTTCCTCTTGATTGTCGAAAGCAATATCATCAAGCAGATTTACCGCTTTACGGATGCAGACACCGTCCTTCATGTAATTGTAAGATTCCGACATCATTTCTTTTACGATGGTTCTGCGTTTGGAACTGGTGGCTGTTACGGTCAGTCCCTTTAATGTTGGGAAAAGGGTGTCATTGATGAATTCCACCATATCCTCGCCAGTCATCTGGTCTTTCTGTGATTTGCCTTTTGCCCAGTTTCTCCAACGGCAGTTCTCCGGGATGGCACTTTCAAAATCATCTTCGTACAGTTCCCACATATCCTCTTTCAAGTCATAGACCTTGAGAAAAAGCATCCAAACCAACTGCGACAGTACCTGTACTGTACCATTTACACCGTCATCATCACGCATAATATTTTCCCAAGATTTTATCAAATTTCCTAATGCCATAGTTCCTCCATATTAAGCAGAATAGATTTGCTGCTCAATTTCATTTATTGTATTTAAGTAATTCTGCTTACCACCAAAATTGCGGACAATTTCTGTTGGCTTGTCGATGTGTATAAACTCCGGCATATTCAAAATGCGGATGTTTTTCAGTTCATCTATATCATGCTCCCGATATGCTTCAAGCAGCAAGCGGATAATATCTTGATTCTCCTTGCTGAACTTATCCAAATATCCAGAAACAAGAATGTGGTCAATGCGTTCCTCTTTAGTCAGTGGCTCACGCTCGTAGCCGATATAGGAGAGTACATCATACTCGTCCACATGAGCCTCCGGGATGGTTTCTTTCACATAATCTATGAAAACGCCATCTGCAAGCAACTGGTCAAGCAGTTCCTGCTTTTTCTTCTGGGCAAGCCATACCTTATGGAATTCTTCATAATATGGGTAAAGCCTGCGCAGATTGTTACGGGAATAATCAATGATGGACACAGTAATTAGGTTACCGTTTGCATCAAGGTATTCCACTTTTTCATCAATAATACGGACATTGATGCCGTTGACAGTATAGCGTTTTCTCTTTTTATGCCCGGTATCACCATCATCGCCTGTTCCGTCATTTCCACCGTCATCATCATAACCGCTGCCATCATCACCGTAGTCATCATCAATATTTCCTGTATCAGTGCCAGTTCCATCATCGGTATTTGTATCGTCATCATCGAAATCATCGTCTTCACCGACATCTTTGATTTGCACCGGGTCACCATCGAACTCAGGGTCAGCAAATTTAACATAGTTTTTGCGGAAGTCCATAATGGTAAAATACAGTTTATTACAGTCCTCACGGACACGAGTGCCACGTCCAACAATCTGCTTGAACTCCGTCATCGAACCGATGGTTCTGTCCAGAACGACCAGCTTGCAAGTCTGTGTATTGACACCTGTGCTAAGTAATCTGCTTGTAATGGCAATTACAGGATACTTTTCATGAGGGTCAGTAAAGTCCTCCAAGTAGCGCATATCATCTGAGCCGGAAGTGAGTTGTACAATATAATTTGGTTCCTCCGCAATAAGGTCGGGGTTTTCATTGACCAAGGCATGACGCATACGCTCCGCATGAGGAATATCCTCGCAGAAAATGATAGCCTTGGAGTATCGGTCTGTTTCTTTTAGGAAATCAGATACTCGCTTCGCAACAATCTTTGTGCGTTCTTCCACGACCAGAATGCGGTCAAAGTCTTTTTGCTCATATAGCCTGTCCTCAACAGGCTCACCGTTCACATCAAGCATTCCGGGATAAGGACGGAAACCATTGATGTCGATATCCAAATTAACGCGGATAACCTTATATGGAGCAAGGAAACCATCATCGATGCCCTGTTTCAAACTGTATGTATAAACAGGCTCTCCAAAGTATTCTATATTGGAGGTTTCTTCTGTTTCTTTCGGGGTAGCAGTCATACCAACTTGAATGGCTGTATCAAAATATTCCAAAATCTCATGCCACGAGCTGCCGTCATCGGCACTACCACGGTGACATTCGTCCACGATAATCAAGTCGAAGAAATCACGGTCATAGTCAGTATAGAAATTCTGCTCACCATTTTTTAACTGATGATACAAGGATAGATATACTTCGTGTGTTGTGTCCATCTCTCGCTTGGAAATACGGGTCATGCGACCGCCCAAAGGAGAGAAATCATCAGAGAATGGTTGACTGACAAGAATATCACGGTCGGCAAGGAAAAGCACCCTGCTTACCTTCTTAGCCTGTAGCAATCGCCAAATAATCTGGAACGCAACCATTGTTTTTCCTGTGCCCGTTGCAAGCACAATCAGCATACGCTTATCACCACGAGCAATAGCAGCAAGCACACGATTGATAGCTATCCACTGATAGTAACGTGGCTCTTTGCTAAATCCATCTTGGTAGTGATATGGTGTGGTTAAAAGCGATGCCTCGTCATCTGTGAAATCGGTATTATCAGCACGGTAACGACTCCATAATTCATCCGGGGATGGGAAAGCATCCATCGGGATGTCTTTGATTTCTGTTCCCTTTTCCATATCATGAAAAACAAAGGAATCTCCATTAGAAGAAAAGGCAAATGGTACTTTCATAGCTTTGGCGTAACGGATTGCTTGCGGCATTCCGCCAAATGGAGAATGATTATTATCCTTTGCCTCAACAACAGCCAGTGGAAACCACGCACTGGTGTCCTTATAAAAAAGCACATAGTCTGCACGACTGGCATCCTTGCGCTTTGCTTTTTTGCCATCTAACATAATGCGACCGGGAGCGACAAGGAACTCCATGCGGATGCATGACTTCGACCATTTCTCTGTAATAGCCGGAGTAATATAGTTTAGCTTAATTTCTTCTTCGGTCATTTGGCTTTTATCAATCATGTGTCTGCGCTCCTTCCTCATCAACATATTCCATAATGTCCCCATAGTCGGCATTAAGGGTTTTGCATATTTTTCCAAGGACGGTAAGAGTGACTTCCTCGTCCCGGCGAAGTTTTGTCATTGTGTTTGGGGCAACGCCAGAGGCTTTCCTCAAATCAGCCTTGCTCATCTTTTTATCAACCAGTAATTTCCACAAACGATTATATGAAACAGCCATGTTTGCCTCCTTTGCACATCATAATATACAGTATAGCACGATTTGACACAATTCGCAAGACTATGCGAAAGTTTAGCAAGGGAACGAATTGTAAATTTATTGAGAATTGGTTGTCACATGGGGGTGGTCAAATCTTCAGTACCGTATCTGCCAAAGACCGACGCCCCCTCAAACGTGAATTTTCGCAGAATTAAGCAGGGGGGATACCCTAATATATAGAAATGGCTGAAAACACCGTGTATTTACAGTGCTTTCAGCCATTTTCTTTTGCGTATTTGTCCGCATTATTGTATAAAAATAGGTCAATTTCTTAGGCGAAATACTTATTTTGTGACCGCTTTAATATTGACCGCACACACAAAACTGTCATCGTCTGCCATCACTCCCTGCTGAATGCAGCGGTTCTTCTCTTCCTTATAAAGAGCGAGCAAGGACTTTCTTGCAAAGCTGTCCATCCGGGCAAAGTCAGAACAGAACTGCTGCAGTGTGCTGTTTAGCCAGTCTGCATCCTGTTCCTTATCCATTGCAAGGCTTGTTTCTGCCATGTCTTGGATATCTGCTTCTGTAGCATCTTGCATTGGAGTAGCATCGTCTGACTGTGCAATCAGATAGTCCATGCGTACATGAAACAATTCGCACATGGTATCGAGCATCTCAAAGCTGGGTCTGCGACTGCCGATTTCCCATGCAGATACCGTTCCCTTTGCTACTTTCAGTTCTTCCGCAAGTGTTCCCTGCGTGAATCCATTCTTTTTTCTTATTTCTTTAATTCTTTCACCAATCGTCATAGCTTGTCACCTCGTTATATATTTTCGCATATCGTTGTATCTCGTTTGCTTCTGTCCTAATAGTATCGCTAAATGTCGCACTTGTCAATACACAATGATGTACTTTTTACAATTTATTCATCATTTTGTTTTACTTCAAGCATTGACAAGTACATCTTGATGTAGTATTATTATATCGAAAGTACGACAATGTGATGTACTTGCGTATAGGAAGGAGGAAGAAAGATGGATATGAAACAACCTAATATGATGACCGTGAGAGAAGTTGCGAAAACAGGATTGCTCTCGGAACACGCTCTTCGCATTATGCTGAAAGCCGGGAAACTTCCGGCAATCTATATCGGAAAGAAAGCACTCATCAATTATGACAAGCTGTGTGAACAGTTATCCGCTTTGGGAGAAGATGCGGATAACCAGTCTGATTCGATATGGTACTAATCTGTACGCCATTACTTATAAGGAAAGGAGACAAGCCGAATGCCGGAAGAAACGAAAAATCCCATGCAGGAACTGATGGATAGGAAGATATGGTTCCTGTGGATATGGAGCAAGGATAAAAATGGCAATCCCACCAAAAAGCCAATCGCAGCGAATGGTGGTGCAACGGGTACAGACGATGCCCATAGTGGCACATGGGTGACCTATGATGAAGCGGTAACTGCAATGCGTGAACGTGGCTCTGCCGGAGTCGGTTTCAAAATCCCCAAAGGATACTTCTTTCTGGACATTGACCATAAGGAACTGAACGACCCTTTTGTGCAGATGATGTTGAAACGCTTTAACAGCTATACGGAATATTCCCAAAGTGGCAACGGCATCCACATCTATGGAAAAGTCGATATTGCCAGCATCCCTACCTATATCGATGATAAGGGCAAGGAAAAGCTGGACAGACAATTCTATATGAAAAATCCCCACAACGATACCGAGCAGTATTTCGGGGGACTTACCAACCGATTCGCCTGTTATACAGGCAATGTGATATTGGATACGGCACTGAATGACTGCACACAGGCTGTCCTTACCACCTTGGATAAGGATATGCGCAGAAAGCAGAAAAAGAAATACAGTGCCAAACGTGACGGTGATGAGGATGTATACCGCATTATCGAAGCACTGCACAAACAGAAGAATGGTGAGAAATTCGCCATGCTGTTTGATGATGGTGACATCAGCGGATATGGCAATGACGATTCTGCTGCGGATTGTGCGCTCTGTTCTCTTATCGCATTTCGCACCGGGGACGACCCAGAACTGATCGATGCCATATTCCGTCTGTCCGCTCTGATGCGTGAAAAGTGGAATCGGGACGATTACCGGGAACTGACCATCAATGCAGCACTTGAAGCCTGTCATGGTGTGTTTCATCGTTCTGTAATGCCAGCCCCGGAATTCATCAAATTCAACCGTTCCGGCATTGCAACGGTGAGTGTGCCTCTGCTTGCAAAATATGTACGAGAGCATCTCCAATACCTTATAGTCCGTGACAATACCAATGGTGGCACCATCATCTATGTGTATGAAAATGGCTGTTACAGACTGTGTGGTAAGGATAACTTCAAGGGCATCATTAAAGGTTACATTACCGATTATGATGAGGAACTTCTCCGTATGGGTGATGTGGCTGCCTGTATCGAGCATTTGACCACCGACCTTAATACACTGACCAACGATGACCTCAATGCCGATGAAGACCTCATCAATGTGGCAAACGGTCTGCTCCGGCTGTCAGATTTAACGCTCCTGCCACACTCCCCGGAGGTATTCAGCACCATACAGATTCCCTGTGAATGGCATGGAACTCCAAGTGCAACGCCTACCTTTGACGGCTATATGTCCACACTGACTAATCATGATAAGGCGGTGGAAAATCTGCTGTTGGAATTCATCGGTGCAGTGTTCTCCAATGTAAAAGGCTGGCGAATGAAGAAATCACTGTTCCTTTATGGCAAGGGAGATACAGGTAAATCACAGCTAAAAAGTCTGGTGGAGCTGATGCTTGGAAAAGGATATTTCATCGGAATCGACCTTGCCGAAATCGAAGCACGGTTTGGCACTGCCAATCTCTATGGCAAGCGTCTGGCTGGCAGTTCTGACATGAGTTTTGTAACCGTCAGCGAATTAAAGACCTTCAAGAAGTGTACAGGCGGTGACAGTCTGTTTGCAGAGTTCAAGGGGCAGAACGCTTTTGAATTCATATACAACGGTCTACTGTGGTTTTGCATGAACCGTCTGCCGAAGTTTGGCGGTGATGATGGCGAGTGGGTATACAACCGTATCATGCAGGTGGAATGCCTTAATGTGATACCACCAAAACAGCAGGACAAGCATCTGCTTGAAAAGATGTATGCGGAACGGGAAGGCATCTTCTACAAGGCGGTGATGGCATTTCGCAATGTTATCGGCAACGGCTACCGTTTTACAGAGCCGGACAGCATCGCACAGGCAAGGCAGAATTACCGCAATACTAACAGCACCATCATTTCCTTCTTTGAAGAATGCATGGCAGAACGCAGTGACAGCAAGATATCCGACACTTGGACAACGGGTCGCATCTTCAAAGCATACAAGGCTTGGTGCAAGGATAACAACAACGGGTATGCCAAGACAGCACGGGAGTTCCGTGATGAATTGGCTGACCACCTCGGCACGACCTTTCAGGCTATGGTTGTCAGACGTGGAACAGGCGGTACCTTCTACAGAGATTACACACTCTCCGAGGATGCCGTAGAACAGTTTAGGGGGTGTGGCTATGATGACTTTCTCGTTTAGTGACAGTAGTGACAGTACAGTGACAGTTCATGTGCACAACTGTCACTGCCATAAACACCCATTCCACAAGGGTTTAAGGCACTTTGGTGACAGTAGTGACAGTTCTTTCAACTCAAGAGCCAAGAAAAAAATCTTTGTATGCAGTAGGCAGGTATGGGTACAAGGTACAAAGATTATTGAGCGTGTGAGCAAATCAAAAGTTCTGTCACTACTGTCACTAAAACAGTGCAAATGCCCATTCTGTAAGGGATTTCCTTAGTGACAGTTGCAAAAAGAACTGTCACTGGAACTGTCACTAAATCGCAGGAACTGTCACCAAAATACAGACAGCGCTGATATGCGCAGTCAGAAAGGAGGCAAATGCCATGAGAATTATGGATATTGATGAGAACACCAAGTTTCGTCCGATTGACTTTGACACTGACCGCTATGTCGGCATGAGTGTAATCAACCGTAAGGATGATGCCCCTGTGCTTATCATGATGAGCAAGTCCAGCAACCCACCGCACTACATGGTCATGGATGGGATGTACAAGCAGATGTACTATCTGCGATATGCAGATGCAGTGGACTACTGCAAGCGTATGGGATACATCCGTTCCCGCAATTGACCATAGGGGCGGTCAACATCTCCACCGCTGTTATAGCGGAAAACGGGGCAAGGCTCTCACGCACAAAATCGCAAATTCAAAAGGGGTATTAAAACCCTATCACACACAACAACATTTTAAGGAGGAAAACACTATGATTTATCCAATTATTGCAAACAAAAAGAACAACATCTTACGCACTCATCATTCGTCCTACTCGGAGGAATACGCACAGAGAATGTGTAACCTGTATCTTTCCGATGAAATCCACAGAGATGATGAAGGAAAGCTGCACAAGTATTATCGTCTCCATGCCAAAGAGCCTCACAGCATCGAGGATGCTCTTGCTTATGACATCTTATGCCCGGAATGTGCAAACAGAGGAAAGCTCAAGCAGATTGGCAGGGTGCTGAACTACAATGACCTCGGACTGTACAGATGTCCGTTTTGTGACAAGAAATAAGGAGGAACACGATTATGAATACAACAATGAAAACACAGGTCTATGCCGGAGAGCCGGAGTATGACAAAAACTTCTGGGATGTAATGCGTGGCAAGGAACACTGCATTGATAAAATCGCCAAGGGGCGTAACTCCCAGACCGACACCTATGCCGTTCCTGCTCATGCCAACAACAAATTCGGGAAGGCAATCGAGGGCAAGAGCCTGTTCCGTCAGATCGGCACAGCCTTCAATGCCTATGAAGCCGGATATCGCATCTTTGCCAAGGACTGCGATGACCTTGCAGCCTTTGTGCCGGAAGGTGGCATGATTCCGATTTACGAGGGCATGAATGATTTCACTACCACCGTAGTGGAAAGCTGGAAACTCGCAGCCTTTGTAAAGTTCGATGAGGATTTCATCCATGATGCCACCTTCGATATTGAGAACTATCTGGTGGAGCGTTTTGCAAAGAACTTCGGCAAAGCCGAAACCAACGCATTCATCAATGGCACTGGCGAACAGATGCCGACAGGTATTCTTCATGAAAGCAAGGGCGCAGATGTGGCTCTGACCACGGATGCCCTTACTTACGATAATATCATCAGCCTGTACTTCTCCGTTAAGCCGGAGTATCGTGCCAACGCAGTGTGGCTTATGAACGATGAAACCGCTATGGCACTCCGCAAACTGAAAGATGCCGATGGCAATTACCTGTGGCGCAGTACCGATGATACCATCTTTGGCAAAAAGGTCATCATTTCTGAATTCATGCCAAACGCAGAACCGGGCAAAAAGCCAGTTGCCTTTGGTGATTTTAGCTACTACTGGGTCATTAGCCGTAGTCCTGTCAGTGTTCGCACCATCAAGGAAAAATTTGTGGTGTTAGACCAGATTGGCTATCTTGCCTTTGAGTTCATTGATGGCAAGCTGGTACGCTCCGAAGCAATCAAGGTCATTACAATGACCGAATAAGCAATTGGCACTGCCTGTGGTGGATGGTGTTTCCGCCACAGGTGGATGCCTTATCTGATAGAAAGAGGTGGGATTATGAACGCAGCAGAAAACAACACTCATATCACCCATACTTCTATCGGTGGAACGATGTATATCGTGGAATCAATGGTCAGCGAAAACGCCAGAGAAACCGCATATTCCAAGGTGAAACGGCTGATTTTGAGCAATGTCGGCACTCCGCTCAAAGTATCAGAAAGTTCACAAATACTTGCAAAATACAACTCGACTTCTGCCTGATAGTACGGTAATATCGACATACCGATGGGGAGGCTGTCGGAAAGGATGGTAAAAATGGAAAACAAAAGACAGCCTTACATAGATGCAGCCCTTGGGGAGAAAATCACGGCACTCTATTGCAGATTATCCCGTGATGACGAACTCCAAGGTGACAGCAACAGTATTATCAATCAGAAAGCAATACTCAAGAAATATGCTGATGACAACGGATTTACGAACACACAGTTTTTCGTGGACGATGGTTACAGCGGCACAAACTTTGAACGCCCCGACTTCCAACGCTTGATGGCATTGGTGGATGAAGGTGCTGTGGGCATCATCATTGTCAAGGATATGAGCCGACTCGGAAGAGATTATCTGAAGGTCGGCTACTATACCGAGATGGTGTTCCCGGAATCGGACATCCGCTTTATTGCCATTAACAACGGAGTCGACAGTGCCAGTCAGCAGGATAGCGACTTTACGCCATTCCTCAATATCATCAATGAATGGTATGCCAAGGACACGAGCAAGAAAATCCGTGCAGTGTTCAAGGCAAAGGGACAGGCTGGCAAGCCACTCTGCACCAATACACCCTACGGATACAAGAAAGACCCGGAGGACAAGAACCACTGGATTGTAGACGAAGATGCTGCTGCGGTGGTAAAGGAAATCTTCCACCTGTGCATTTCCGGCTACGGTCCGACACAGATTGCCAAGGAGCTGAAAAAGCGCAAGGTGCTGACCCCTGTAGATTATGCAAAAAGCAACGGCAGAAATGCTCCTGCGGTCAAACAGACGGATGACCTTTACAAATGGACAACTTCCACGGTGGTTCATATTTTAGAACGGCAGGAGTACCTTGGTAACACAGTAAACTTCAAAACCCACCGAAAGTCCTATAAGCTGAAAAAGCAAATCAAGAATGACAAGGACGAATGGCAGATTTTCGAAGGTACGCACGAAGCCATCATAGATAAGGAAACATTTGATATTGTTCAGCGTATCCGTGATGGCAGGCGCAGATTTACTCCGATGGGTGAAATGCCCACGCTCTCCGGCATGGTGTATTGTGCCGATTGTGGCAGCAAGATGTACCAAGTCCGTGCAAGGGGCTGGGAACATGAGAAAGAGCATCTGGTCTGCTCTACCTACCGTAAGCGTGGCAAGAGCAACTGTACGTCCCACCAGATTCGCAATGTGGTCATAGAACAGCTTCTCTTGGATGACCTGCGCAGAGTGACCGCCTATGCCAGAGAACATGAAGCCGAGTTCATTCAGCTTGTGACCAACACATCGGAAAAGGCACTGAACCGAGAACTCCGCAGCAGTCAGAAGGAATACGAACAGGCGAAAGCCCGCATTACCGCCCTTGATAAAATTATCCAACGGCTTTATGAGGATAATGTAGTCGGTAAAATCAGCGATGAGCGATTTGCCAAGATGTCCGCTACCTATGAGGCAGAGCAGAAAGCCTTGGAAAGCCGGATTGCTGAACTGGATGAGTTCATTACCACAGCAAAAGAAAAATCCCTCAATGCCGAATACTTCCTGCAACTGGTACAGAAGTACACGGACATCAAGGAATTGGATGCCGAAATCATTCGGGAGTTTGTGGAAAAGATTATCGTGTTCAAGGCAGAAAAAGTCGATGGTCATAGAGTGCAGCGAATTCAAATCATTTACAACTGCATCGGAGCAGTAGAAATTCCGAGTAAGCATGAAAAAACGGCATAGCCGATATTTACGACTATGCCGAATATTTCAGGGATTATAAATCCCTAAGACGCACCAACAAAAGGGAGGATCCTCTTTTTCGTAGGGAAAATAATTACAAACAGTGAGGTGATGAGAACAAGATGGTACACAAATCCTTTGCGAGCTGTCCGGGGGACTGCAAAGCGGATACCTTAGGCCCTTTCCAGGTGCCTCGGGTATGGTTGATCCCGTTCAGCAGTTTAATCCCCTGCAGAGGGTAGGGCCAATCCAGCAGATTTCTTGTATAGTCATCCAACAAGAAATCGCCAAGGCCCACACCTCCGGGAACGTAGCGTTGTTTCTGGTCTCCGCAGGGCAGAAACAATCTATGTGAGGCAGGCAGCCAGCCAGGGGAGGTGCCTGTCCAGCCACATGTTCTTTTCAACACTGGCATAAGGGGCATCCGGAAGAACAGAAGATAGAATATACAGCTCTGTTTTTCGGGTGCCGGAAAGAAAAAAAGTCAGTGCTTCAATGACAGTCTGCATAGGGGGTAGAGTTAGGAAATAGCCTCTCTCATACAGGGGAGTAAGAGAGGGGAGCTGCTCAAAAGCGGCCAAAGTTCCATCCATGTCCACAAACAATCGAATGGGCATGTCATCCGCCCCCTTTCTGAAAAATGATCCATCTGCAGGGAAGTATAGCATGCATAGAGTCCCTTAAAAAGGACAGACATTAAGTTTTAGTGTAGGGAATCTTCTGCTCCGGGGGAAAGCAAATGGCTCATGAGAGTGTACCCCTTTTCAATCAGAACACCCGTGGCCTTACAACTCTCTTCTGAATAAATCTCTAATCCACTGTTCAGAGGATGTTCACTTTTATACAGCATGAACGGAATGGGATCAGATACATGGGTTTTTAATGCAATGGGTGTAGGGTGATCGGGCATAACCAGTACATGAAAAGGTTCTCCGTTTTCCTCCAGTGCCTTTAAGACGGGGCCAAGCACATCCCTGTCAATATACTCAATGGCACGTACCTTGTTTTCGGTCTCTCCCCGGTGGCCACACTCATCAGGCGCTTCTACATGAATGTAGACCAGATCCTTTCCATCCTCCAGAAGTGTTTTTATGGCAGCAATCCCTTTGCCTTTGAAATTTGTGTGTATATTTCCCGTAGCACCTTCTACTTCAATAACATTCATTCCCGCACAAAGACCAATTCCTTTGATAAGATCCACAGCAGATATAACAGATCCCTTTACGCCATAAAGAGATTCAAAATTCTGGACACCGGGACGCGTTCCCTCTCCCCATAACCAGATAGAATTTGCAGGATGGAGGCCTCGGGCTTCCCGGGCCTTATTGACGGGATGATCTTTTAATACGGCATAGCTACGCTCCATCAAATCCAGAACCATAGGATTTTTAGGGAGATAGGGGCCCACTACCTTGTCGGAAATATCATGGGGGGGAGTCAGCTGCAGCTGTGTTTGCCCATTTGCCCAGATCAGGCAGTGGCGATAGCTGATGCCAGTATAAAAAGTGAGGACATCGTTGGAAAGTGCCTCATTCACAGCCTGAATTAACTGGTCCGCTTCCTCCGTGGTTATTTCTTCGGCACTATAATCCACCATGGTTTTGGCTGTATAGTCCGCTTCGTCAGACAGGGTGACCAGGTTGCATCGAAAGGCCACATCGGTGTCTTTCATCTGAATGCCGATGCTTACAGCCTCCAGAGGAGAACGGCCGGTATAGCAGGTCAGGGGATCATATCCCATGGCAGATAAATTGGCAACGTCGCTGCCGGGTTTTAAGGTCGGCGGCACCGTGCGGACCATTCCCATATAAGAAAAGGGAGCAAGGCGATCCATATTTGGCTTGTAGGCAGCTTCCAGAGGGGTTTTATTTCCCAGGGAAGGGATGGGGAAATCCGCCATGCCATCCCCTAACATTATAACATATTTCATTGCTGTGACATCCTTTCTTAATCGGAGTAAAATGTTGAGTAAAGGGAGAAACTCACAAATGAGGTTCAAAACCCGCTTTAGTATAGCATATTTTAGTGAAAAGGAAAGAGAAATCCGGAAAAAACGGGGGAAGTAGTTGACAAAAATCCCTTATTTGTGGTAACGTTAAAGAAATTCAGAAAAGGCGTTGACGAGGAGTAGTAGGAGAATCCCTGCTGTCAGAGAGCTGTTGGTAGGTGCGAAACAGTGGAGGGGATGCTTTGAACTGTCCTTTGAGCTTCTACCCGAAAGCCGGTAGGCAAGTAGACGTAGACGGAACCGACCGTTATTGCGGAGAAGGTATAAGGCAGCTATGACTGTCCGTACTGGTGAGCGCATGGTGGATGCACCATGAAACTGGAGTGGTACCGCGTGAGGATTCATCCTCCCGTCTCTAGGGGTAAATGCCCCTGAAGACGGGGGGATTTTTTGGTTATTGACACATCATCAGCCGCAAAGGGGCGGCAGAGGAGGACAAAAAGGAATGAAGAATTTTGAAAAGTACACCAGACAGTATTTTATGACACCCCAAACATGCCTGAAGTGGGCACAGAAGGAATATGTGGATAAGGCGCCCATATGGTGCAGCGTGGATTTGAGAGATGGAAACCAGGCGCTGGTGGTTCCCATGAGCCTGGAGCAGAAGGTGGCTTTTTTTCAGCTGCTGGTGAAGGTTGGATTTAAAGAAATTGAAGTGGGCTTTCCGGCTGCATCTGAAACCGAATATCAATTTCTTCGGACGCTGATCGATCAGAATCTGATTCCGGATGATGTGACCATTCAGGTGCTGACGCAGGCTAGAGACCACATTATACGAAAAACGTTTGCTGCATTGGAAGGCGCAAAAAAAGCGGTGGTACATGTTTACAACTCTACTTCACTGGCTCAAAGAGAGCAGGTTTTTCGCAAATCCAAGGAGGATATTTTAAAAATTGCAGTAGAAGGGGCTTCCCTTTTAAAAACGTTGGCAGAGGAAACAGATGGAAACTTCCTTTTTGAATACAGTCCGGAAAGTTTTACTGGAACGGAACCGGAATATGCCCTGGAAGTTTGTAATGCAGTGCTAGACGTCTGGAGACCGACGGCGGACAAAAAAGCCATCATTAACCTGCCGGTGACGGTGGAGCATTCTCTTCCGCATGTGTATGCCGGTCAGATTGAGTATATGCACGAGAATTTAAAATATAGAGAAAATGTGATTCTTTCCCTTCATCCTCATAATGACAGAGGATGTGCAGTGGCTGATACGGAACTGGGGCTTCTTGCAGGAGCAGACCGGGTGGAAGGCACATTGTTCGGGAACGGAGAACGAACAGGGAATGTGGACATTGTTACTCTGGCGATGAACCTGTTTTCACATGGTGTTAATCCGGGACTGGATTTTAGTGATATGCCATATGTGGTATCCAAATTTGAGGAGTATACCGACATGACAGTGGGAGAGCGACATCCTTATAGCGGGGCTTTGGTATTTGCGGCCTTCTCCGGTTCTCATCAGGATGCCATTGCAAAAGGCATGCAGCATAGGGCAGAGCAGCATAATCAGGGATATTGGACAGTGCCATACCTGCCGATTAACCCTCAGGATGTAGGACGTAATTATGATGCAGATGTTATTCGAATCAACAGCCAGTCCGGAAAGGGAGGCGTCGGGTATATTCTGCAGCAGCGCTTTGGGCTGAATCTTCCGCCTAAGATGAGAGAAGATATGGGATATACGGCAAAGGCTGTTTCTGATCATCTCCATAAGGAACTTTTGCCGGAAGAAATTTTTGAACTGTTCAAAAAAACCTACGAGGATGTGACAATACCTTACAATATAACAGAAGTCCATTTTAAACAGAACCCTGAGGGAATTGAAGCAGAGGTGCATACGGTGGACAGGTCAGGGGAAGCCCAGATTACCCATGCTATGGGAAACGGGCGTCTGGATGCGGTAAGCAATGCCCTCAGAGCCTGCTATGATTTGGAATATAGTCTGACCACATATTCGGAACATGCACTGGAGCAGAGTTCCCGCTCACAGGCCATAGCCTATGTAGGTATCCAGAAGCCGGACGGTAAAACTGCCTGGGGAGCCGGTGTGGATCCGGATATCATTCGTGCATCCATTAATGCCCTGCTGACAGCCATTAACAACAGCCTGGCAGATGAAAACGCCTCCTTGCTTTGACCAGACTGCCGGATTTTACATTGCATCTTCCGCAGTTGCTGATATAATAGAATCGGTATGCAAAAAAATCCGGGAACAGGACAGCAAGGATAGGAGTTCTTATGGTACAAAATATTATATTTGATGTGGGCATGGTGCTGGTTAATTTCCGCTGGAAGGCATTTTGCCGGGATTTGGGTTTTTCCCGGGAAGAAATAGAAGTTTTTGGCACGCGTGTTGTGTCTACACCCTTATGGAATGAATTTGATCGGAATGTGTTGCCGCCAGATCTGATTATTGACAGGTTTTGTGAAATGTTGCCGGAATACACACCTCAGGTCAGACATTTCTTTTCCGATATTTCGGATTTGGTTCGTCCCTTTTCCGGCAGTAAAAGCTGGCTGAAAGGTTTAAAGGGGCAGGGATATCACATCTATCTGTTATCCAATTATTCTGAGTTCATGTGGAAAAACCACTCAAAAAAGTGGGATTTTCTGCCGTATACGGATGGTGCCGTGGTGTCCTATGAGGTAAAGATCAATAAACCGGATGCAGGAATTTACCAGGCATTATTGAAAAAATATGATCTTTGTCCGGAGGAAACGATTTTCCTGGATGATAAAGCGGAGAACATTGCGTCAGCAGAAGGACTGGGAATTGCGGGCATTCTGGTTAAAAATCAAAAGCAGGCGCAAAGGGAGCTGCAGTCGTTTTTGGAGCAGCAGGAGCAAACATGTATTCAGTGACGAAATTTCGACAGCCATTTTCTGCGATTCGAAAAATGGTGGAGGCAGCCTTTGGAGAGGACCTGCTGACATCTCCTGAAAAAGCCAGGGAGATGGAAGGTGGGTATTGCAACATGGTCTATGAGCTGTCTCTGCCTATAGGAGACTTTATTCTGAAAATTGCCCCCCCAACTGAGGTGGAGATGATGTCATATGAAGAGGGAATGATGGAAACGGAGGTGCGGATGCTCCGTTTCCTGGGGGCGAATACCAAAGTGCCCATGCCGCGGGTCATTTTTGAAGATGGCAGTGGAACCATTTGCCCCAGTAGGTATTTTATAATGACAAAAATTTCCGGTCTGGTATATGCTCGGGTTATGAATGAGATGTCCCCAGAGCAGAAAGAAGCCATTGGAGCGGAATTGGGAGGCTTCTGCAGACAGATTCATGCCTTTAAGGGAGAACAGTTCGGTATAATTGGAAAGCCTTCTTCCTGGACCAAAGATTATAAAAGCTATATTATGGGCTTGTTCCGCATGCTTCTAGAGGATGGACATCGTAAGGGAAGTAATCTTCAGATCATTTCATATGAGGATCTTTGGACGCTTTTGACAGATAAGGCAGAGGGGGCTGGATTTGAAGATGTCCAAATCCCCACGTTAATTCACTGGGACATGTGGGAAGGAAATATTTTTGTTGAAAATGGGCATGTTACAGGGATTGTGGATTTTGAACGGTGTATGTGGTCGGAATATCTGATGGAGAATGGATTTTCCGGTTTTCAAAAACCTGTGGAGGGCTTTTTGAAGGCTTATGGAAAAGTAAACTTTACAGCACAGGAAGATACACGCCGTTCCTTTTATCGGTTATATCGCTATTTGGGAATGGTGGTGGAATGCGAATATCGTCAGTATAGGAGCCGGGATCAGCTCCTTTGGGTAATGGAATACCTGAAAAAGGAGCTGGATTTTTTAAAAAGCCGCTGAGAGACAAGGAAAAACCTTGCACCGATAAGGGGGAAGTGATATACTTTCTCCAAAGAAATCGGAGGAGCAGGGCATGATCGACATTAAGTTTTTAAGAGAAAACCCGGATGTGGTTAAGCAAAATATCCGGAATAAATTTCAGGACAGTAAGTTGCCGTTGGTGGATGAGGTAATAGAGCTGGATCAAAAAAGTCGGCAACTTCAGCAGGAGGCAGACGCCCTCAGAGCTGAGAGAAACCGCATTTCCAAGGAAATCGGCGGCCTTATGAAACAGGGAAAGCGGGAAGAAGCAGAAGCTTTGAAAATAAAGGTGACTGCGGAATCCGAACGCCTGGCCAGTTTGGAAGCCATGGAAGCAGAGGTGGGAAATCAGGTCAGACAGATTATGATGACGATTCCCAACATTATCGATCCTAGTGTGCCTATCGGAAGAAATGACAGTGAAAATGTGGAGGTGGAGCGATTTGGGGATCCGGTGGTGCCGGATTTTGAAATACCATATCACAGTGAAATCATGGAGAACTTTCAGGGCATTGACCTAGACAGCGCCAGGAAAGTGGCCGGAAATGGATTCTACTATCTTATGGGAGATATTGCCAGACTTCACTCTGCTGTTATTTCTTATGCCAGAGATTTTATGATTGATCGTGGTTTTACCTATTGTATTCCGCCTTTTATGATTCGAAGTGAAGTGGTGACCGGGGTCATGAGCTTTGCAGAGATGGATGCTATGATGTATAAAATTGAAGGTGAGGATCTGTATCTAATTGGGACAAGTGAGCATTCCATGATTGGAAAATTCATCGATACCATTCTGCCGGAGGAAGAACTGCCTCAGACACTGACCAGCTATTCCCCCTGCTTCCGAAAAGAAAAGGGGGCTCATGGCCTGGAGGAGAGAGGCGTATATCGAATCCATCAATTTGAGAAACAGGAGATGATAGTGGTGTGCCGGCCTGAGGAAAGTCCAAAGTGGTTTGATGTGCTGTGGAAAAACACTGTTGACTTGTTCCGATCCATGGATATTCCGGTACGCACATTAGAGTGTTGCTCAGGTGACCTGGCAGACTTGAAGGTAAAATCTGTAGATGTGGAAGCCTGGTCCCCTCGTCAGAAAAAATATTTTGAGGTGGGGAGCTGCTCTAATCTGGGAGATGCACAGGCCCGCCGATTAAAAATTCGGGTAAACGGGGAAAACGGGAAGTATTTTGCCCATACACTAAATAACACGGTAGTGGCACCGCCTCGGATGCTGATTGCTTTTCTGGAGAATAATCTTCAGGCCGATGGAACTGTGAAAATACCGGTAGCTTTGCAGCCCTACATGGGAGGAAAGACATTGCTGATTCCCCAAAAATAAAAAATAGAAAGGGACATGACGCTTATATACATGCGGCCATGTCCCTTTTGGCTTGCAGAAAGCAGGAAATTCAACTATAATGGAAACAACATTTCCTGAAGTATCCAGATAAGGAGGCGGGCCATGTATGAAGAAGGGTTGCAGTATGTAGAAGCCTATCTGCTGGCGCAGGGAGGAGACCGCAGTCAGGAACCAGGCAAAGCATTTCGCAGCCGCATTATGCACACCAGAAGGGTGTTGATGTGGTTGCTTCGTTTGCTGGAACACACTCCGGTTTCTTATCCAGAGGATGTAAAGATGGCGGCTATTTTTCATGACATTGGCTATTCTGCAACGGAGAATAATTTGTATCATGCGGCCCGGTCCACTTTGGCTTTCCGGAAATATGCCGAAAAGAAGCAGATGGATCCGGAACGAGTAGAAAGAATTGCAGGATGGATTGCCAGACATTCCAGAAAAGAACTTATGGCGGATCCGGAAACGCCATTGGAACTGATCCTTTTGATGGAAGCCGATATGCTGGATGAGGAGGGGCTGATGGGAATTATGTGGGATCTGCTCAGCGCAGGAGCTCAGCCGGTGACCAGCTATGAAGAGGGGTATATGCGCATGCTGCCCTATGCACACAAGTTTTTACAGCAGCAGCCCATGCGAACAGCTTATGCACGTGAAATATGGCAGGGAAAGCAGCAGGCGGTCAGGAAGGTCATGGAACAGTTGGCATTTGATCTGGGGAAGGAATTTCATTAGTTTGTTGAGCCATGGGGAAAATATGAATCAGGGAAATGCGTGGGAAAAGCTTTTTCTGGAAGTATTGCAGGAATGGCCTGCATATCAAAAAAGGACAGATGTTCATCATGTATATGGAAATCTGACTGCACATGATCTGCAGATTCTGGAACGCATTGGGGAATGCACAAGGAAGAAAATGTCAGACCTGGCCAGAGGTCTGGGCGTTTCACCGGGAAGTTTAACCGTTGCTGTAAGCAGGTTGGAGAACAAGGGGTATCTAATTCGGAAAAGAGGTGTAGGAGACAGCCGAATGATGTTCCTGTCTTTGACAAAGGAAGGAAGAGAAGTGGTTTCTTTGAGAAAAGAGCGCATATCCCTTCTTCTGGCGGCAATTGCCAGTGGGGAGGATGAACATTACGGCATGGCCTTGGAACGTTTTTTTTCTCGGTTTCTGATGCTGATCAGGGAGATGGAGTCGTAAAGTGGGAAAAGCAAATATTTTTATGTTTATTTGGTGTATATGGGATTTTGCAGTCTTCTTCCTTTTTGGCCTGGACAAATGGCTGGCCCGTCACCACAGGTGGCGGATATCAGAAAAAACACTTTTGGCATGTACCATTTGTATGGGAGGTATGGGGGCCTTGATGGGGATGCAGATCTTCCATCACAAAACAAGAAAAAGACAATTTATCTGGACCGTGCCAATTGCACTGCTTTTTCAGCTGGCCTTTGGTATATTCATGGTATATAGATATATGATATAGAAGAGAAACCTCTTGACATAGATGGGCCCGATGAGTAATATATACCGTATTGAGGCGGAATATATAAGGAGGAGAAGATGGCGGACAAGAGAGTGATGGAAATTCTGCATCGGCTGGATGAACATTACGGCACGGAACTTGTCTGTTATCTGGATCATTCTACAGACTGGCAATTGCTGATTGCAGTTATTTTAAGCGCGCAGTGTACAGATGCCCGCGTCAATCAGGTGACAAAAGTTCTTTTTGCCCAATATGGCACACTGGAGAAGCTGGCACAGGCTTCTCAGGAAGAAATTGAGGAGGTTTTACATCCTCTGGGATTTTTTCGGGCAAAAGCAAAAAATATCCGGACATGTGCTGCGCAACTTTTGGAGCGGCATGGCGGTAACGTGCCAAGAGACTTGGAGTCTTTGACACGACTGGCCGGAGTTGGAAGAAAGACGGCCAATGTCATCAGAGGCAATATATTTGGGGATCCGAGTATTGTGGTGGATACCCACGTTATGCGCATTTCCCGTAAACTGGGGCTGGCTAAGGGAGATACGCCTGAAAAAATTGAACAGGAACTGATGGCTGTTCTCCCGGAGGATCACTGGATTTTATACAATATTCAGATTATTACCCATGGGAGGAGCGTCTGTCTTGCCAGGTCGCCCCATTGCAGCATTTGTTTTTTGCAGGATTTATGCCCATACTTTAAGGAGGTTTTTTCACATGATGAATAAGAAAACGCAAATCTGGGTAACAAGAGTTTTGTGTGCAATTTTAATTCTGGCCATGGTATTGCCTATGGTAATTGGTGCATTGGCTTAAACAGCCTTAAGGATTGTTTCGTTTGCATTACGAGGGCATTAAAAGTTTATAAGGTATTTTGAAAAACCTTGAAAAGCAGATGCGATGTGTTAGAATGAACCCATAGCTTTTGAGAGGAGCGTATTTATTTGAAAAGAAAGATGATGTATCCGATGCTGGCGGCGATGTGCGTATTTGTCACAGCAATGGCATATACCACATTTGGCGCGGAAAGCGATGAGAGCACCACATATATTCCTGAAGGGGTCAAAATTGAGCAGTTTGATGTGGGTGGCTTATCTGTGGCGCAAGCCAGAGAAGTGGTAAATGAATATGTGGATTCATTAAAGACCATTCAGGTGGTTTTTCAGACAAGTGACGGTAGCGTATCCACAACATTAGGGAATTTGGGCTTGTACTGGTCCAATGAGGAAATCCTCGAAGAAACCCAGGGAAGCTTTTCCACAGGAAGCCTGATTAGTCAGTACAAAGCTGGAAAAGATCTGGAAAACAACAATATCGAGCTGGATGTCCAGACAGCTGTTGATTTGGATGTACTGACAGCATACATGCTGCAGGAAATGCCTGCACTGGAAACAACACCGGTGGATGCTCAGATTCAGTTGGTCAATGGTGCCTTTCAGATTACCGAAGGGGTGAATGGCATCTCCATAGATTATAATGAAACTTTTTCACAGGCGCTTCTTCAGATATCTGATGAGGCAGAAAGTGGAGATGACCAGATTGTGATTGATGTGGTCTGCACAGAAACGGAACCCTATGTCACTTCAGACGTATTTGAAGGAATGGGAGATGTATTGGGTTCATGGACGACCAATTACTCCTCTTCTACAGTGGACCGGGCCACAAATGTGGAACTTGGTGGTATGAGTTTTGATGGCTTGGTAATTTTGCCTGGAGAACAGGTATCCGCTCTGGCTGTAATGGGGCCGGTTACTGCGGCAGCGGGGTATAAGCCCGCACCCACATATACCGTGGAGGGAACCGGAAATGAAATTGGCGGTGGTGTTTGCCAGGTTTCTTCGACGCTGTACAATGCAGTGTTAAGAGCAGAGCTTCAGGTGGATTATCGGTCTCCACACTCTAAACTGGTTACTTATGTGGAGCCTTCCATGGATGCCATGGTGTATTGGGCAAGCAATGCAGATTTTCGATTTACCAATAACACCGGCCATGCCATTTACATTGCAGCCTCTGCAGGAAATGGAGAACTGACCTTTACCATCTATGGAGTAGAGAACCATACGGCGGACAGACAGGTGGTATATACTTCAGAAATTTTACAGGAGTCTTATTCAGATCCGCTGTATGTTGTTATTGAGGATCCGACTTTGGATGTTTGGAATCCTACAGATGCTTCGGCAAATGCCAGCAGCACATTGTTTGTTATTGATGTATATCCCCATCCGCTTTTGATTTCCCAGTTGCGTAAAACAGTGACAGAAAATGGCATCGTGATTTCTGATGAAATCATGGAGGGTAGTTATAAAAAATACAAGGCGGAGCAGGGCATTATCCGAATCAGCCCAAGTGTAAAAATTGTGAGCATAACGGCAGACGGAAATGTGGTAATAGATATAAATGAAGATTACTTTGTGGAGGAGACAGAGGAAGAGACCACTGTAACAGAAACAGAGTCCATTGAGGAAAGTTCCGCATCAAAAGAGATGGAATCCTCCTCTGAGGCACCTGCAAAGCAGGAAACGGAGACTACAGAAACAGGGGAAGCCGCCACTTCGGAGACATCGTCGGACAGCAGTGAAAAAGCGAATAAATCCAGTATGGAGGGCTCTTTCAATGCTGATACAGACGGCTTGGAGGATCAGGTGGCAGACGAATAGAGCACAGGGTAAATTTTATGAAACATAAGGACTTAAGCGTGGGTAAAATTTCTCCGCTGGTGCAGGACAGAAGTATAAAGAGACGCATTTCTCCCAGAATTGAAGATTTTATTCTGGGAGCAGATGTAGCAGAAGACAGCTCCGCTCTCGCTGTGCGAGATGGCGGAGTTGTTGTGTTCTCCGGCAGAACTTCTCCGGCGGTGTTGCCGTTGGGCGTAATGGAAATTTTTGTAAATGTTGTTGAGGCACTTTGGTGCAAGGGCAGTGCACCCAGAGGGATCCTTGCTTCTGTTTTGTTCCCCCTCAATGCCCGGGAAGATGGTCTGAGGCTGTGCACGGATCATCTGGAAACGGCCTGCAAGGCTTATCATATGGAGCTGGCAGGTGTGAATTGCTGTAGCTTGCCGGGTGTTTTAACTCCCATACTGTCTTTAAACGGGATAGGAACTGCTCCATTAAATGGGTGGATTGGCAACCAGTCCTCATCAGAGAAAAAAAGGAGAGAGGAAAGACGTGCTTTCAGGAAAGCAGGGGGATTGGGACATCGCTTTGAATCGGGAGATACATTGGTCATTACACATCAGGTTGCCCTTGCGGGAGCAAATCTTTTGGTTCAGCAGCACCAGAAAGTACTGGAACATCGTTTTAGCAGTGCATATTTGGACAGGATGAAAGAAAAACATCAATTTTATGTCATGAAGACTCTTTTGGAGCATCCTGAGATTTTACACTGGGGAAAAGCATACCCCATTGGTGAAGGGGGAGTCCTTTCTGCACTTTGGAGAATGGGGCAGGAATATGAAATAGGCCTTGAAGTGGATCTGCAGAAAATCCCGTTATATCAAGAGACGATAGAGTTATGTGAGTATTTGGGAATTAACCCCTATTATTTATGGTCAGGGGATAGTATAATAATGGGAACAAAGTATCCGGACGCCCTTCTTGGTGCGTTGCATACTATAGGAATTTCTGGCAGCATTATTGGGAAATGTACGGAGGGTAAAGCCTGTATCCTTCGCAGGGGAGAGGAAATCCGCTATTTGGATACGCCCCAACCGGACAGTTATTATGAGGAGGTTTTAATCCATGAAAGAGAAAATTTTGGCACTCATTGAAAAGGACAGCAGGTTGAATGTGCATGAAGTGGCGGTTATGCTGGGGGCATCTGAAATAGAAGTGGCGAATGCAATTGCAGAGATGGAAAAAGACAAAGTGATTTGCGGATATCATACTCTCATTAACTGGGAAAATACATCTGAAGAAAAAGTTATAGCGCTGATCGAGGTGAAGGTTACTCCCCAGCGTGGAATGGGATTTGATAAAATAGCAGAAAGAATCTACAATTTTGATGAGGTTAATGCGGTGTATTTAATGTCAGGGGCATATGATTTCACTGTAATTGTTGAAGAAAAGACTATGCGGGCAGTGGCACAGTTTGTATCGGATAAGTTAAGCCCTCTTGAGGCGGTCCTCAGCACTGCCACTCATTTTGTTCTTAAGAAATATAAAGATCACGGGACAGTTTTGGTTAAACAGTCCCCAGATGAAAGGATGTTGGTGACACCGTGAGAAACCCATTATCTGAAAAAGTTACACAAATTGCGCCTTCCGGAATACGCAAATTTTTCGATATTGTCAGTGAAATGAAGGATGCCATTTCGCTTGGGGTGGGGGAACCGGATTTTGATACTCCCTGGCACGTGCGGGAGGAAGGCATATATTCTCTTGAAAAAGGAAGAACCTTCTACACATCCAATGCAGGTTTGAAAGAATTAAAAGAAGAAATCGTCCGTTATCTTCAGCGTCGTTGTGATCTGAAGTATCATCCTGAGCATGAGGTATTGGTGACAGTCGGAGGCAGTGAAGGCATTGACCTTGTACTTCGGGCAATGCTGAACCCGGGAGATGAGGTGATTATACCGCAGCCAAGCTATGTTTCTTATCTGCCCTGTACCGTTCTGGCAGGTGGGGTACCGGTCGTTATCGACTTGAAGGAAGAAAACCTGTTCCGCCTGACAGCAAAAGAATTGGAGGCGGCCATAACGCCCAGAACAAAACTTTTGATTCTGCCCTTTCCCAATAATCCCACAGGGGCTATTATGACAAAAGAAGATCTGATGGCTATTCGTGAAGTGGTTCTGCGTCATGATTTGTATATTATGTCTGATGAAATATACGCAGAGCTGACTTACAAAGATCGACATATTTCCATAGCGTCTTTGCCGGAAATGAAGGAACGAACCCTGCTGATTAATGGGTTTTCCAAAGCATATGCCATGACCGGATGGCGACTGGGATATGCCTGCGGACCGGCACACATTATTGAACAGATGACGAAAATTCATCAGTATGCCATCATGTGTGCACCTACCACCAGTCAGTATGCGGCAGTGGAGGCAATGAGGAATGGGGATGAAGATGTGGCGCATATGAGAGAATCCTATGACCATCGACGCCGATACCTGCTGAATGCTTTACGGGAGATGGGGATTCAATGTTTTGAGCCCTTGGGCGCTTTCTATGTATTTCCGAATATATCCCGTTTTGGCCTGACCAGTGAGGCTTTTGCCACTCAACTGCTAATAGAACAAAAACTGGCGCTGGTCCCGGGAACAGCTTTTGGAGATTGTGGAGAAGGGTTTTTGCGTATTTCTTACGCCTATTCTTTGGAAAATCTAAAAGAAGGTCTGGCTCGTCTGAAAGCCTTTGTGGAAAATCTGGAGAATGAACAGAAATGAACATTGTATTATTGGAGCCGGAAATTCCGGCAAATACAGGAAATATTGGCCGGACCTGTGTGGCCACAGGAACCAGCTTGCACCTAATCCGACCGCTTGGTTTTTCCCTCAGCGAAAAAGCCCTGAAACGGGCAGGAATGGACTATTGGAAGCTTTTGGATTTACATGTTTATGACGATTTTGCTGATTTTTGCAAGAAAAATCCCCGGATTCGTCTGTACATGGCCACAACCAAAGCTAGGCAAGTTTATACAGAGATGAGTTACACGCCTCAGGATTATATTATGTTTGGAAAGGAAAGTGCCGGTATCCCAGAAGAAATTTTGGTGGAGTACCCGGAAAATTGCATTCGAATTCCCATGAATGCCGATATCCGTTCTCTGAATCTGGGGAATTCTGTGGCAATCGTTCTGTATGAAGCACTTCGCCAGCAGAATTTTTCACATATGCAACAAAAAGGAGCCTTGCATCATCTCAACTGGCCGAATTGGCCAAAGGAGTCATAAGGCTCTTTCGGAAGAAAGGCAGATGGAGCGACCCCTATGAGGGGTCGCTCTTTTTCTTTAATGGCAAACTGAAAATAAATTCACTTCCCACACCCTCAGTGCTGATGACATCTATATTTTCATTGTGGGCCTGTAAAATTTCCCGAACAATGGAAAGACCAAGGCCTGTCCCTTTTTTATCCCGCCCTCGTGAAATATCTGCTTTGTAAAATCGATCAAAAACTTTTCCAAGGCTTTCTCGCGGAATGCCGCATCCTCTGTCTTTAATAGAGACAAATGCTTTTTCGTAGCGGGGGTAAGTGGAAATGTAGATGGTGGAATCATCCGAACTAAATTTAATGGCATTATCAATGAGGTTGTAAAGCACTTGCTGGATTTTGCCTTCATCACCATAAACATAAAAGTTTTCCTGGGAAAAAGTAAGTTCAAAATGAATGGCTCTGGCACTGCATCGTCCCTCAAAAGTGGCCAGTATTTTTTTGATCATATGGTTGATATCAAAGTGTACAATGTCCAGAATGACGCCTTTTGGACCATATGTGTTCAAGGTCAGAAGGCTTTGGGTGAGAGTGGCCAGACGATCCGTTTCATTGGCCACAATTCTCAGATACTTTTCCTGAGAGGAAGAGGGGATGGTGCCATCCAAAATGGCTTCAATATAGCCTCTGATGGAAGTAAGGGGGGACCTGAAATCATGAGAAATATTGGCAATGAATTTTCGCTGATCCTCTCCATTGGTATAGAGCTCGTTTGCCATATAGTACAGAGTGGCAGATAAATATCCTAGTTCATCGGTGGAACGCACAGGATTATGGTATTTTAAATTCCCGGCGGTATATTCTTTGGCCACTGAGGTGATTTTTTTTAAGGGACGAGTCACATACAAATCCAGAAGCAGAAGGAAAATCAGAAAAGAAAAAAAGGTAATGCCACAGGTCAGGTAGATCCAGGTCAAAAGTTCATCGGCTGTTTCCTGTAAAGAAGCCGTTGGAAAGTGAATCAGCACATACCCTCTGGTAGTAAGGTAGCCAGTTATGGGAGCGTAGACCGTAAGGGTGTTTTCAGAAAAAATCTGATAAAAATCACCCTCGAAATAGACAGCCTGCCCGCTGTCAGTTGCATCAAAATCCGGTACTGCAGTAATGGAAGAGGATGAATTGGTCTGAAGCATAATTTCGCCGTCTTTTGTCATAAGCCATATTTCCGCATCTAACAGACGGGCTTCATTTTTAAGGATAGAAATCTGGACATCAGACAGTTCACCGGACAAAAAGGCAGGGCCATAAGTGGTAGAGAGCTGGCTGGCTTCCTTGTATAAAGTACTTACTTTTCGGTTTCGAATCCATCGGTAAGTCAAAGGTGTGCCAATTATGCTGATTCCGGTAAATAGAAGAATGCCCAGCAGAACATATCCCAGAATAAATTTCTGCTTTAAGGAAATTTTCATCTTCTTACCTCAAATTTGTAGCCAATACCCCACACGGTAGCAATGGACCAATAATCTGTATTTCTGATTTTTTCTCGAAGTCGCTTAATATGTACATCTACCGTACGAGTATCCCCTACATATTCATAGCCCCATATATGATCCAGAAGCTGTTCACGGGTAAAGACCTGGTTGGGAGATGAGGTCAGGAAATATAATAATTCCAGTTCTTTGGGGGGCATGTCCACATTTTTGTTTTTATAAATCACGGAATAATTGGTCAGGCTGACAGATAGGTCCGGAAAACGGATATAATCACCCACCTGGTCGGATTCTTGCACAGCAATGGGGCCCAATGTGCTTCTGCGCAGGACGGCTTTGACCCGCGCCACAAGTTCCTTGGAATCAAAAGGTTTGATCATATAATCATCTGCCCCCAGCTCCAGACCCAGTACCTTGTCAAACACTTCTCCCTTGGCAGAAAGCATGATTATGGGGATTTTGGAGGTTTTGCGCAACTCCCTGCATACCTGATACCCATCCATCCCTGGAAGCATCAGATCCAGAAGGATAATGGTGGGGCGAAATGTTTCATAGGCCTTCAGGGCTTCTTCTCCATCGTGTACAATATATGTTTCAAAACATTCTTTAATGAGGTAAAGGGAAATCAGTTCAGCAATGGCTTCATCATCATCCACAATCAATACCCGTTGCTTTTCCATTGGGTTTCCTTCCTTTCTGCCAGTTATTTGAATTCTACTATGGTGACACCGGAATCTCCCTCACCAAATTCTCCCAGGTGGAATGTTTTGATGTAGGAAAGATGCCGTAAATGTTGATGGACGCCCTTTCGAAGAGCGCCGGTACCTCTGCCATGGACAACTCTCACCTTGTCCAGATGTGCCAGGTAAGCATCATCCAGGTATTTATCCAGAAGAGGAATGGCTTCGTCCACGGTTTTGCCAATCAGATTGATTTCAGGAGAAACCTGAAATGCCTTTGGGGTAAATCCGCCCGTTTTCTTTTCTGAAAGCACGGGCTTGTCGGACAGATTGGGTTCCGGTGGAAGAAGGGAAAGATCCCGAACATTGACCATTGTCTTCAGGGCGCCAATGTTTACAGTCAGATCGCCTTTTGAATTGGGCCTGGTAGCCACCACCCCCTTCATTTTCATGGTGTTGACCATGACCCGATCTCCTGGCTGGAGCTGTTCCGGAGCGACGGCCCGGCCCTTTTTGGGGGGAGGAGTCAACCCCAGACTACCGGAGACCTTTTTGGCTTTTTCCCGCAGGCCGGTTCGTTCTGCTTCCAATTCCCGGGTAATGGGGGTCCCAGCCATGGATTTGTTGATTCGGCGAATTGCATCATCCGCATAGGCTTTTGCCTCTTCCAGAATGCGGCGAGCCTCTTCGTTGGCTTCCTGCAGCTTCTTTTCCCGCTGGGCATCCAGCCGTTCCTCTTTTGATTCCAAAGAAGATTTCAGGCGGGCAATCTGGGCCTTATATGTGTTTATCTCTGCCTGGTCTTTTTCCATCTGGATGCGGGAGGTTTCCAGTTTGGCAATAACATCTTCAAAAGCTTCTTTTTCCTGGTCCAGATGGTTTTTGGCTTCATCCAGAATATAATCTGGGAGCCCCAGTTTACGGGAAATGGCAAATGCGTTGCTTTTTCCAGGTATGCCAATTAACAAACGATATGTGGGGCGCAGGGTATCCACATCAAATTCACACCCTCCATTTGTGACGCCAGGTGTGCGGAGTGCATAAATTTTTAATTCACTATAATGGGTGGTGGCAATGGTGCGCACCTGCATGCGATGCAGAAAAGACAAGATGGAGATGGCAAGAGCCGCCCCTTCGGTAGGATCTGTTCCGGCACCCAATTCGTCAAATAAAACCAGTGTATCCGGTGTAGCCTGCTCCACAATCTGCACAATATTGGTCATGTGGGAAGAAAAGGTGCTCAGACTTTGCTCGATGCTCTGTTCATCGCCGATGTCGGCAAATACATCTGAAAAAACTGCCAGCCTGGAACCGTCAAAGGCTGGAATGTGGAGCCCGGCCTGTCCCATCAGAGTAAAAAGGCCTACAGTTTTCAGTGTAACTGTTTTTCCGCCGGTGTTAGGGCCGGTAATGACCAGAAGTGTGAAGTCTTCTCCAAGGCGCACATCAATAGGGACCACTTTTTCCTTCGGAATCAGGGGATGGCGCCCCTGTTTGATTCGGATGATGCCCTCCATATTAAACAGAGGTTCGCTCCCCTTGTAATTTTGTGATAATCGGGCTTTGGCAAAGGTAAAATCCAGAAAGGCGAGAATATCCTGGTTTTCCCGTAGGACATCCGTTTCCGGTGCACAGGCATTGCTGAGAGTGGCCAACACCTTTTCCACCTCTTTCTGCTCGGCAATTTCATCTTCTCTTAGGGTGTTGTTTAGTCGTACAATAGCTGCCGGTTCAATAAAAAGTGTAGAGCCGGTACTGCTCTGGTCGTGGATCATACCATTGAACTGACTGCGGTATTCTGCCTTGACTGGCAGGCAGTACCGGCCGTTTCGCATGGTAATGACATTGTCCTGGAGGGCCGTGCGGGAGGTCTGCAAGATGCTGTTAAGTTGTGTCTGAATCCGCTCTCTTGTCAGTTTAATGGCCCGTCGGGCAGACTGCAGCCCAGGACTGGCATCGTCAGCCACCTCTGCTTCATCCACCAGGCAACGGGAAAGTTCTGCGGCAAGGGAAGGGAGGGGAGAAAGCTGGGAAAAATACACATCCAGGCTGTCCGGCGTTCCGGTCTGTTCAATGTCTGGTCGAAACCCATATGTTCTGGCCCGTCGGGCGACTTCTAACAGTTTGCGAATGGACAGCAGTTCGGGAATACTTAATGTGCTTCCCAGTTCCAACCGCTTTAGACTTTCGGAAACATCAGAAAGGCCAGAGTAGGATAGTGTTCCCTGCTTATAAATGCGGGACAGAGCGTCTGTGGTCTGGCTCTGAGTTCGGGCAATTTCTGCAGGATCATGATAAGGCAGCAAAGACTGACAAAGGGCCTTTCCCAAAGAACTGGTGGCCATGTCAGAAAGTTGTTGAAGAATTTTAGGATATTCCAGAATGCGCAACGCTTTTGAGTTCATATAACATACCTCTTTCTATTGGTTATTATACATGATTCAGCATTCCATTCCTAGCAAAAGATGGCTGAATTTTGCAGGTGTGATGGATTTTGTGGGGAAAAGACTTCACTTTTCAAGGCCTTTCCTTTATAATGAGGGGTAGTGTCGCCGGTATTCAAATGGCCGTTCATCAATTTGAAGAACATGTACCATCAGAGGGAGAAGGCATGGCAGATCAGAAAGAGAATAAGCCCTATATTCATCAAAAGATTGTGAAAAGGGAAAAAGGGAGGGGCCTGAGACGGCTGATCCTCCTGTTGCTGTGCGCTGTTTTGTTTGGCGGGGTAGTTAGTGTGGTCTTTGTGTTTGTAACCCCGTGGCTCAATTCCATTTATGAATCACATTTTGGAACAGAGGAACCAGATGTCACGCTTCCTACATATACAGAGCCAGAGGAATCAGGAAATCTTGAGACTTCCGAGGATCCAAGCAACACAAGCGAAGAAGAGATAGTGGACACACAGCCTTCGGAACTGGAGGCGTTGGTGGAGCAAATTCTTCAGAACAGGGAAATAACGGAAGAGGAATACCTTGCCCATTATAAAGCTATTTCCCAGATTTATCAGACCGCACTGAAGAGCCTTGTCTATGTTCAGGCTAGAAATGATGAACGGGATATTCTGGAAGAAGACACTGGTACGGCGATAACAGCGGCATTGTTCTATCGAACAGAGCAGGAAATTATGTTGCTGACTTATGGCCGCCAGGTAGAACCTTTGGGTAAACTGGAGGTCACCTTCCCTACATTGAATGTGACCGTCAACGGATATGTTAAAGGCGTGGATGCTGTGTTCGATGTGGCAGTTGTGGCAGTTTCTATCAGTGATTTAAATAGTGCTTATGGACGTGGGGCGGCAGATCAGCTTTCGCTTTTGGCCTTAGGCAATAGCTACCTTGCAGATGTGGGCACGCCGATTCTTGTCGTGGGAAATCCGTATTTGTACAGCAGTTCCGCCGCTTTTGGCCAAATCACATCTGTTCAGAGAAATCAGACTGTAACGGATTCTATTTATCGCCTTTTCTACACAGATATCCAGCTTCCGGGGGAGGGCATGGGCTTTATTTTAAATACCAGTGGTGAATTAATTGGTCTGCTTACCAGAGAAAAGAAAGAGGGACTGGAGGATTACACCGCAGGCATTGCCACCTCAGAGCTGAGCGTGCTGCTGACACAGCTGGTATCCGGGACAGAAAGTACTTATCTTGGAATTACCGGGGTAGACATCACCGCGGCTCTAGCCGAAGAAACCGGCCTTCCCCAAGGGATTTACGTGCAGACGGTGGAGGAGGACAGCCCGGCTTACTCTGCAGGAATACAACCAGGGGATGTTCTTACCAGTATCAGTACTACGAGCATTCAAACTATGAAAGGGCTCTTTAATACATTGGTGAGTGAACATCTGCCACAGGAAACTGTGGTGGTTACGGTAATGAGGCAGGGGAAGGACAAATATACAGCTATCCAGTTTTCCGTTACCCTGGGATCAAGAACCAGACAGTAAAACCCGGTAGAGGGAGAGATTTTAAAAGCAGAAAGAGGCATACATGAAATTAATTAAGGACCTGAAAGAAGGGGACCGCTTGTCCCAGGTAATGCTGTGTAAGACAAAACAATCTTTGACAGCTAAGACCGGGCGCACATACTATTCCCTGCTTCTGCAGGATAAGACTGGTACAGTAGATGGTAAAATATGGGATTTGAACAATGGAATTGATCATTTTGAATCCATGGATTTTATTTGCGTTGAAGCGGAAGTCACTTCTTTTAATGGAGCCAATCAGTTGAATATTCGTCGAGTGCGTCGGGCCAGAGAAGGGGAATACATAATGAAAGATTATTTCCCCATCACAAATAAGGACGTGGAAACCATGTATCAGGAACTGCTTCGGTACGGTGCCAGCGTAAAAAATCCATATCTGCAGCAGTTATTATCCGGGTATTTTGTTCAAGACCAGGTATTTATCAAAAAATTCAAAGGACATTCAGCAGCCAAGAGTGTACATCATGGATTCATCGGAGGTTTACTGGAGCACACGTTGGGCGTAGTGAAAATATGTGATTTTTTCAGTACTCAGTATCCACTCATTAATAGAGATCTGCTGATTACAGCGGCTTTTTTTCACGACGTTGGAAAGTTGGAAGAGTTATCTCCCTTTCCGGATAATGATTATACGGATAATGGACAATTGTTAGGGCATATTGTAATAGGATGTGAAATGATTGGGAGTAAAATTGCGGGGATTCCCGGGTTTCCCGCAAAAATTGCAGCTGAACTTAAACATTGCATCCTGGCTCATCATGGAGAATTTGAGTACGGGTCCCCTAAAAAACCGGCGCTTATTGAAGCAATGGCCCTGAATTTTGCGGATAATGCGGACGCTAAACTGGAGATGTTCCAGGAAATATTGCAGGATGCCCCTTCGGGAGAATGGCTGGGGTTCCAGCGTTTTGTGGATTCCAATGTTAGGAAAACAACCTCGACGGAGTAGAAAATGAATAAGAATGATATTATAGAATTGCAGATCCAGGATCTGACAGAGGATGGAGATGGCGTAGGCAGATATTGTGGCTGCGCCTTTTTTGTGAAAGGCAGTTTGCCCGGGGATAGCATTCAGGCGCGTATTATGAAACTGAAAAAGCACTATGGGTATGCAAGACTTCTGAAGATTCTAAAGCCCTCTCCTTTCAGAGTGGAGCCGGCATGTCCTCAGGCCAGGACCTGCGGAGGATGTCAGCTGCAGGCCATGGCCTATGAAAATCAACTGCAATTTAAAGAAGAAAAGGTGAAGAATCATCTGCAACGTCTGGGAAAATTCTCTGCTTTTTCCGTTATGCCCATTTTGGGCATGGAAAATCCATGGCACTATCGAAATAAAGAGCAGTTGCCTGTGGGAAAAACAGCCCAGGGAGAAACGGTAATGGGTTTTTATGCAAAGCATTCTCATAGAATTGTGGAGCATGAGGCCTGCATGATTGGAACGCCGGAGCAGGACCAGGTGGTTAGGGCCGTTCGGCAATATATGACAGAGTGTAACGTTCAGCCATATGATGAAGAAACAGGTACCGGGCTGGTGCGGCACATATTAATTCGCCGTTCCTTTAGTACGAAGTCCCTTCTGGTCTGTCTGGTCATTAATGGAGAACGGTTGCCTGCTGTAAATCGATTGATGGAGTTTTTGCTGGAAGTTCCTGATATGACTTCCATTTCCTGTAACATTAATATGGAAAGAACCAATGTGATCCTTGGAGATAAAATGGTGCAGATATATGGCCCGACGTACATTCTGGATGAAATTGGCGGACTGGTTTTCCGGATTTCCGCCCAGTCCTTTTTTCAGGTAAATCCGGTGCAGACAGAAAAACTATATGAAACGGTACTGGAATTTGCAGATTTAAAAGGGGGTGAACTGGTTTGGGATCTGTACTGCGGCATTGGGACCATCAGCCTGTTCCTGGCACAAAAAGCCCATTATGTCCGGGGAGTGGAAATTGTACCCAGGGCAGTGGAAGATGCCAGAGAAAATGCAATTTTAAATAGCGTGGAAAATGTACGATTTTATGCCGGGCAGGCGGAGGAAGTGCTGCCCCGCTTGTACAATGAGGAGAAAATACGAGCGGATGTAATGGTGGTAGACCCACCAAGGAAGGGATGCGACAAAGCATTGCTAGATACTATGCTTCAAATGTCTCCGGATAGAATTGTTTACGTGAGCTGCGATAGTGCCACTCTGGCCAGGGACCTTCGGTACCTGGCGGAGGGGGGATATCAGTTGGAAAAGGTGCGGCCGGTTGACATGTTTCCCTGGACCACCCACGTTGAGTGCGTGGTATTGATAACGCGCAACATATAGTAATTCAATGCACGGGAAACACAGTATATTGTGTTTAACCTCGTTTAAAACGCAGGAAAAGCCTACTTATCGTAAATGTAAAACTGTAATAAGAATAGGCTAATCAATGACAAGGAGGTGAACTGATGGAATCGAAAATATGGTATATACCGGCAAAGAATGACCGTTTGGAAAAGAAAGTCGGTATCTATTGCAGGGTCAGTACAAATGAAAAAGAACAGCTATATAGCCTCGCAGCACAGATTTCTGCTTTGACGAGAGCTGTTGCGAATGTCAGTCAATGGAGGCTGGCAGATGTTTTTATCGATATTGCATCAGCTAAAGGAGAAACTCCTCGCCGTGAGTTTGAGCGATTACTAAGGGAATGTGAAGCTCATAGTATCTCGGTTGTCCTCACCAAAAGCATAAGCCGTTTTGGCAGGGATACGGTTGAAACTTTATCGGCAATCAATCGATTAAAGGCAGCAGGAGTCAGAATTATATTCGAAGAAGAAAATCTGGATACCGATGAAGTCGACAGCAACCTTTTAATTTCGGTAATGGAAGCTTTGGCTCAGGCTGAAAATGAGAGCCGAAGCGAGAATATCCGCATGGGACTTGCTATGAGAGCGGCAAACGGAACTTCCGGACTGTACAAACGAAAGCTGTACGGCTACAAAAAGAACAAAGACGGCGAGCTTGTAATTGCTGCTGAACAGGCTAAGATAGTTCGTGATATATTCCGCTGGTATCTTGATGGCGCCAGTGTGCTTGGTATCATCAAGAAACTATCAGACGCAGGCATCCCTTCTCCTACTGGTAAAGAAACATGGAACAAGCGCTCAATAGAGAAGATTCTGGATAATGAGAAATACACAGGTACGGTTACGCTTTTGGATTCTGCGACACAGCAATATGCGTTTCAAATAAAAGAATGTCATCCACCGATTATTACGGAGAGCGAGTTCAGGGCTGTTCAGGAAGAAAAGAAAAAGCGAAGCAATATCGTCACAGATGATGATGGTACGCATCGCAGCAACAAGAAATATAGTTCTAAGAAGAAAGGATGATCTTGATGATAGATACTACAATTCAAAAATACTTATATGATGATAATTCAAAGCCTGTATTATATGATATTAAAAATTATTTTGCTCAAATTCTGCAATTTGACATTACAGATAGTAATCTTACAAAGTGGAAGAAATATAAGTCATATAAAACGCATCGATACAGTGCGTATGGAATAGATTGTGATGTTTCACTTCTTGCAGTTCAAGTATACCAAAAAGGTTGGGATTTTCTGAAAAGTATTCGCCCGACTAAACAATACGAGAGAGTGAAAATATCCAATCTTCCACCTTTGCAGTATAGATGCGGGGATTCAGGTGAGATACTCTTTTCTTCTGAGAATATAATTGCAGATGAAATAAAGGAATATAGCATTTGCATAATCAGAGAATACAAGTATCAATTTATCTTAAAGAATGAATCACCTGCTGAGTATTATCGTGGTGATACGATGACATCTTTTTCAAATATCTATTGTCAGACGACACTTTAAAGTCGGCATAAACTACATTTTATTTTACCATACC
>CAYRQT010000022.1:0-2917 GCA_964426655.1 uncultured Cuneatibacter sp.
CCTCTTCCAGGCAGACCACAGGAATGCCCAGGTCCCGCAGTGCTTTGAGCAGCGGTGCCATGGGCCTTTTTTTCATTTGAGGAGAGGATTGAAGGGTATAGGTGCCACCGGAAAGGGCGGTGAGAGCCGTAATAAAGCGGGCGGCAGTGCCTGCACTGCCTACATTGCAGGAGGCCGCGGACGCAGGGAGTTTTCCGCCGGTACCATGGACGGCGGCCTGCTGTATGGATTCCTGTATTTCCAGAGAAAACCCCAATGCCTTAAGGCAGTCCAGGAAAGCCCGGGAATCCTCGCTGAACAAAATCCCTTTCAGCAGGGATTTCCCGGAGGCCATGGCGGCCAGCAGCAGGGCCCGGTTGGTCATGCTTTGGGATCCTGGCACGCTGGCGTGTAAAGATGTGGGCCATGCCTCCGAAGAGAGGGCTTTTACAGTATAGCTTTCCATGAGAAAATCTCCTTTTCATTTGTTAATACAGGCATTATAGCAAAGATTCTTTTCGTAAAAAAGATTTAATGAAAATTTCTTTGCCAGAATCCGGGTTTAAGGGTATAATGCAAAAAGGTACGGCCTGTGGCCGGAAAGGAGATCTATGCAGAAAAAGAAGAAAAAACACTCTTTGCTCAAAACGGGAATTGCTCTGATATTGGGCTCTCTGGTCCTAATGGTGGGCATCATCGTCATTGCCCTATGGGTGAAGCTGAATAAAATTGATTTTGACAAAATAGATCCGGATGATATTGTAAAAAACACGGACGAATCGGGAAATGAAGTGGAAATTGAGGGATATACCAACATGGTGCTTTTCGGGCTGGATGCCAGAAGCAATACCCAGCTGGATGCAGGCACCCATGCAGACACCATCATCATTCTGAGCCTGAATAACAAGACGGGAGAAATCAGACTTTTATCCGTTTACCGGGACACCTATCTTCAGACAGATGCCTCTACAGATACCTACCGAAAAATAACAGAGGGTTATTTTTATGGAGGGGCCCTTGGGGCTCTCAATGCCCTCAATACTAATCTGGATCTGGATATTGAAGATTACGTTTCCGTAAACTGGGCGGCAGTGGCCAATGCCATTAACATTCTGGGGGGCGTGGAAATCACCGTAACGGAAGAAGAACTGCCCTACCTAAACAGCTATGTGACAGAAACGGTTAATGTAACAGGCATTGCCAGCACGCAGCTCTCCGCAGCGGGTACGCAGACGCTAGATGGGGTGCAGGCCGTGGCCTATTGCAGAATTCGTTATGTGGGCCTGGACTATCAGAGAACGGAACGACAGCGAACCGTCATCACCCAGATGCTGAATAAAGCCCAAAGTGCAGGCATCGGAACACTGAATACCCTGATGGATGAAATCCTTCCGGAAATCAAGACATCTCTGTCTCAGACAGATCTGCTGGGATATCTGACAAAACTTACCACTTTTGAAGTCGGATACAGCCAGGGATTTCCTTATACAAAGTTTACCATGACCATTCCCAATCGGAATGACTGCGTGGTGGCACAGGATTTGCGGGCCAACGTCATTCAGCTCCACCAGGAACTGTTTGGAGATACGGATTATACCCCGTCCTCCACAGTGTTGCTGATCAATGATCGTATCAATGCAGATACCGGACAGACGTCTTCTGCCGATACCCAGGCCGCTCAATAAGATGCCTGAAAATCTCTAAAAAGGAATATACGCCGACGGAATGCTCCACATGCATTTCGCCCAGGGATTGTAGCCCATTCTTCTTGCCAGTCCAGGAGGGATGGGCTATAATAGCACTAGCAGACGGCCGAAAAAGGGGTGATGATGTGAACGTTGTGGTCCTCAATGCAAGTCCAAAGGGAGAATACAGTATTACATTGCAGTCGGTGCTGTACCTGAAAATGAAATATACCCGGGACAGCTTTACCATCTGGCATGTGGGAAAAAAGGCAGATGTGGTTCCGGTTTATCGGGAGGAGATTTTTGCTTCTCTGGCAAAGGCAGATGTGGTTCTTTTTGCTTATCCGGTACTGGGCATGTGGGTGCCCGGGGCCCTGCAGCAGTTCCTGGAACAGTGGCGGGAGTGCGCACACGGGGCTTATCCCCGTTTTGGGGCCTGGATCTCCACTTCCCATCACCTATATGATACCCTGGCAGCCGGTTATCTGAAAAAAAACCTGAAGGATTTAGGCATACATCCGTTGGGAGGACATCTGGCGGGAACAGAGGATTTTCTGCAGGCATCCGGCAGAAGAAAACTGCTGGAGTTCTGGGCAGGAATTCGCAGGGATTTCTTTCGCCTGTGCATGGGAACGGAGGTGGAAGAAGGGCCCGCGCAGGCATATACCCTTATCCGCCTGCAGGAGGATGTCCCCCGTCTCCCCCCGGATCCGATAAAAAAAACAGGTACCTATCGGCTGGAGGAAACAAAAGAAGAAACAAAGCAGGACAAGGCTAAAGACACCACGGCAGAGCCCTCTGGGGGGAACTGCCTCAGCGCACTGGAGGAACTGGGTAGACACATGGCTAAGTTGCCCCCGCTGAAAGCAGCTGGAGGGAAATGGGGGAAACGGGATGGCCTGCTGCTCTGGACGGACTGCGGCCCCCACGACGAAGGCCTTTATCACATCATTCGCAACTTTTGTGAGGCGTTCCCCTATCGGGTGTATTTGGTCAATGCCCGTGATCTTTCCTTGTTCAGCAGTCAGACATCCCTTGAATCTCTCTTGAATAAAGCCGGCGGCATTGTGTATGTGCACACCATTCGCTATCACGGTTTCAGTGCCGTAAACAAACTGGCGGAGGAAACAATCCAGTTCCGGTTTCCTTTACTGGAGCCTCTTTGGGGGTTGCCGGTGATGTATCTGCTTGCAGGAGAACTGGAAAGAGAATCCCATCTGCGCATTTATCTGGAAGCCAGAGCAGAGATGTGC
>CAYRQT010000022.1:2927-5797 GCA_964426655.1 uncultured Cuneatibacter sp.
GGACGGTCCTGTCATCTGTAAATACTTCTGATGAAAAGAAACTCTGGCATCAGGCAGCAGAAGAAATGGTGCAGGCAGTGCGCTGTGACCGGCCGGGGCAGGGGGCAGCCCATACCTTCTGGGGAGAGGGAGGAGGAAAGATCCTGCGGGATGTGCTCTATGCGGGGCAGGGACAGTTTCCGCAGCTCCATGCATTTTACCGGAAACAGGGCCTCTATGATTTTCCGTACAGAAACTGGAAAGGCATAATGTGGACCTATATTCAGGCGATACTGATCAGGCAGAGAACTGGAAGAATGCCGGGTGAGGGGGACTGGGCCCGGGAAACTCTAAAACCTTATAAGGCCATTCTTCGCCAGTAAGGAGCGCACATGGAAATGTGGAATCCCTGGCATGGCTGCCGCCGGATCAGTCCGGGCTGCAGCCATTGCTATGTTTTTGAAAAAGATATCCGGTATGGCCGGGACACCCGGAAGGTGGAAAAAACAGGCAGTTTTGACCTTCCCATCCGGAAAAAGAGAGATGGCACCTTCAGATTACAGGAGAAAGGCCTCATTTTCACCTGTGGCACCTCGGACTTTTTTATAGAGGAGGCGGATGCCTGGCGTCAGGAGGCCTGGAAAATGATTCGAAGCCGTCCTGATCAGCAGTTCCTTATTATTACAAAACGGATACACCGGATCATGGAATGCCTGCCGCCGGATTGGGGAGAGGGGTATGCCAACGTATACCTGGGATGTACCTGTGAAAATCAGGACCGACTGGAGTTTCGGATGCCCTATTTCCTTCAGGCTCCCCTGTGTCACCGGCTGGTGATCATGGAGCCTATGCTGGAAGCTATGCAGGCAGAGGCCTTTCTGGCCAGGGGAGGCATAGAAGAGGTGGTATGCGGTGGGGAATCCGGAGAAGAAGGCAGGGTACTGGATTTTGGCTGGGTATTGCAAATGATGCAGCAATGTGTAAAATGGGATGTGAATTTTTCCTTTCATCAGACAGGAGCACATTTCAAAAAAGGGGAAAAGGTTTACACAATCCAGCGAAAGGATCAGATGCTGCAGGCCCAAAAAGCGGGCATCGATTATAAAAATGGCATTACTTAAAGAGTTTCTGATTATTGCAGGGTTTTCTTTTTTGGGAGAACTGATACACATTCTCCTTCCCCTGCCGGTACCGGCAAGTGTATATGGACTGGTACTGTTGTTTTTGGCACTGTGTCTGAAAGTGGTAAGGGTGGAGCAGCTGGAAAAGGCCAGCGGGTTTCTGGCCCATATCATGCCGGTGCTCTTTATTCCGGCAGGTGTCAGTCTGATTACGGTCCTGGGGACCATGGCACAGGTGGTCGTTCCGTTTACAGTCATTGTGCTGGTGAGTACAGTGGTGGTGATGGTGGTAACGGGACGGGTAGCCCAGCGGCTCATCGGGGTAGAAAAGGAAGAGGCAAAAGAGCCTGAAAAATATGAAATGCCTCCTGAAGGCTTTCACGAGGAATACGATGAGGAGGCGCTTCTATGAATACCCTGCTGCAGGAATCCCTGTATTTTGGATTTGTTTTCAGTCTGGCTGTCTATTTTCTGATGGATCACATTCGTAAAAAGTATATACGCACAGATTTTTTCAATCCTCTGCTGATGACAAATGTGGTGGTGATCCTGACCCTTCTGGTGTTGCACATCGATTATGATACCTACAATGCAGGGGCAAAGTACATTACCTATTTTCTGACCCCCGCTACAGTCTGTCTGGCAGTGCCCATGTATAAAAAGGTGCAGCTGCTTAAGACCTATCTCTGGGCGATTCTGGGGGCAGTTACCGCAGGATGTCTGGCTAGTGCACTCACTGTTTTCCTGTTATGCCGACTGTTTCAGGTGGACACAGTGCTCTATAGGTCATTACAGGCAAAATCCATTACCACCGCGATTGCTCTGGGGGTGACGGAAGAAATAGGGGGAAATATGACGTTTACAGCCATAGCCACCATGATTACCGGAATCGGAGGCGCTATGCTGGCGAAAATCATCTGTCGCCTGTTTCGGATCACGCATCCGGTGGCAGTGGGCCTGGCCTGCGGCACCAGTGCCCATGCGGTGGGGACCAGTAAAGCTTTGGAATTCGGTGAGGTGGAAGGTGCCATGAGCAGTCTGGCCTTGGTGGTGGCAGGTATTATGACAGTGGTCATTGCCCCCCTGGTGGCCCAGTTTACCTAAAGACGGAGGAAAGATTAATGAAGAAAAAGGCCCTTGCAATAGGCATTACCCTGCTGGCCCTGGCCCTTACGGCCTGCGCGGACCAAAAGAAAGATCCGGAACAGACCACTACAGGCAGCGAGGCAGAGACCACACTGGAAAGCAGTCAGACAGAAGCTTCCGATGCGGAAAATTCCGGGGAAGAAGACACCACAGAATGGACAGAGGCGGAAAGTGCAGAAGAAACCGCTGCTTCCACCACAGCAGAGCAAAGTTATGCAGGAACAGATCTGGAGGTCTTCTTCTACGACTATACCAATGTCATTGCGGCAGACGGACTGGATGTGTGGATTCATTTTCCCTATTTTAAAAATGGGGGAGCAGAGAGGACGGCTACCCTGGAACAGGGGGCACTGAATGACTATGGCAGTCTGTATGTGTTGAAAAATCTGACTTTGCGCATTAATTCAGAGCTGACGCTGGACAAGGAAGTAATCTCACTGTTCTTTTTCGGCACAGGCACCCACCCCAATGCTGACAGTCAGTATGACAGGGACGTGGTGGTGCGGTATGGTTTTACCATGAACCGGGTCACCGGGCAGGTGCTGACCATCGATGAGGTGGCCGGCTATGACAATGTGGTACAGGCCCTGGCACAGGGGGAATTCCAGGTGGCAGAGGATAATG
>CAYRQT010000022.1:5807-11308 GCA_964426655.1 uncultured Cuneatibacter sp.
CTTTCCAATGCAGACCTTTCTGCATTTTATAAAACCGCTCCCGCCATTGCTGCAGATGCACTTTTGGCGGACCCGGGACAAAGGACCCAGGATTTCTACATTCGGGGAGATGCATTGTATGTCATAGTTACAGTGGGATATAACCTGGGCAGTTATGTGGTCCTTCAGATGGATCTGCCACTGTTGATTTCTTAAGGCAGAAGAAGGGATTTGCCCGGGAAGGAAGGAATTATGAACATTCGGGAACGGACGGAGGCCTTTGAGGCCGCCAATTTAAGCCCATTTGCCTCACTTAGCCAGAACAGCCGGGGAAGAGATTTGGAAGAAATTCCCTGCGATATTCGCACAGATTATCAGCGGGACAGGGATCGTATTGTTCATGCCAAGGCGTTTAGGCGTTTAAAGCACAAGACGCAGGTCTTTCTCTCACCGGAGGGGGATCATTACAGGACCCGCCTGACCCATACGCTGGAAGTTTCCCAGATTGCCAGAACCATTGCCAAGGCCCTGCGGCTGAATGAGGATCTGACAGAGGCCATTGCATTAGGCCATGATCTGGGGCATACCCCTTTTGGGCACACGGGAGAACGAGTCCTGGATGATGCCTTAAAAGAGGTGGGGGAGCGCTTTATCCACAGTGCGCAAAGTGTGAGGGTGGTGGAAAAACTGGAAAAAAATGGGCAGGGCCTTAACCTGACATGGGAAGTAAGGGATGGGATTCTCAACCATGGGACGGCCAGCCGTCCAAATACTCTAGAGGGACAAATTGTACGAATTTCCGATAAAATAGCTTATATCAATCACGACATCGACGATGCTATCCGGGCGCATGTGCTGGAGGAGCGGGACCTGCCTGCAGACCCGACCAGAGTGCTGGGGCATACAGTCGGCGAGCGATTAAACACCATCATTCACGATCTGATCACCCAGAGCACTGGTGTTGGCGAAATTCTGCAAAGTCCTGAAGTGGCAGCTGCCATGGGACAGCTGCGCAGTTTTATGTTTGCCCATGTGTATACCAGTCCCCTGGTAAAGAAAGAAGAGACTAAGGCCAAATGGATGATTCGGCAGTTGTACCTGCATTATCTGGAAAACTGGGATACCCTCCCCAATGAGTATATTGAAATGCGGATGCGGGATAATGAGCGGGAGGAAATAGTGGTCAGTGACTATATTTCAGGCATGACAGATGGCTATGCCATAAAAAAATTTGAGGAAATCTTCATGCCCCAGGGTTGGAAATAAAAGCAGAAAGGAGCAGACATGCGTTATCCGGAGGAAGTCATCGAGGAGGTCCGGCAAAAAAGCGATATCCTGGATGTGGTGGGCAGCTATGTAAAACTGAAAAAAAAGGGCACTGCCTATTTTGGCCTGTGCCCTTTTCACAATGAGAAATCCCCCTCATTTTCTGTATCTCCGGAGAAACAGATGTATTACTGCTTTGGATGCGGTGCAGGGGGAAATGTGTTCACTTTTGTGATGCAGTATGAAAATTTTAGCTTCACAGAGGCTTTAGAGCACCTTGCAGCCCAGGCGGGGGTGGAGCTTCCCCGTCAGGAGGAAGAGGGGCAGCGGGCTGCCCGGGACAGGAAACAGGCACTTTTGGACATGTACCGTCTGGCTGCGGGGGCCTACTATAAACAGCTCCATTCCCCGGCAGGAGAAAAGGGGATGGCGTATCTCTCCGGAAGGGGGCTTACGCAGGAAACCATTCGCAGTTTCGGCTTGGGCTATGCGCCGGCCGGAGGCGTGGGCCTTTACAAACTGCTTCGGGAAAAAGGATATACGGATGAACAGATCAAAGAATCCGGGCTGGTGACCCTTTCGGAAAAAGGGACCTTTGACAAATTCTGGAACCGGGTCATGTTCCCTATTCCGGATGTGCATAACAAAGTGATTGCCTTTGGCGGAAGGGTTATGGGAGAGGGAGAACCAAAATATCTGAATTCACCGGAGACCCTGATTTTTGAAAAAAGCAGAAATTTGTACGGGCTTCACGTGGCCAGACAGAGCCGGGTCCCCTACATGCTGATCTGTGAAGGCTATATGGATGTGATTGCCCTGCATCAGGCAGGATTTACCAATGCGGTGGCGGCATTGGGTACGGCCTTCACCCTTCAGCATGGTCTGTTGCTTAAGCGATATGTTAAGGAAGTTATCCTCACTTTTGACAGTGATGGCGCCGGAATCAAGGCGGCCTTACGGGCCATTCCTATTTTGAAAGAGGGGGGACTTGAGATTAAGGTATTGTCTCTTTCCCCTTATAAAGATCCGGATGAGTTCCTGAAAAACGAAAGTCAGGAAGCCTTTAAGGAACGGATTGAGCAGGCTGAAAACAGCTTTCTGTTTGAAGTGCGGGTGGCTTCAGGCCAGTATGATATGCAGGATCCGGCGCAAAAGACCGGATTTTACCGGGAAATTGCAAAAAAGCTCCTTCAGTTTCCGGATGAGCTTGAGCGCAACACGTATATGGAGGCAGTGTGCAGCGCATACCGCATTGATTACGGCAGCATGAAAAAAATGGTTGCCGGAGAGGGAAATCGAAGCTTTTCAGGCCAGTACAGCCGTCCAAAATCTACCAGAAACGCTTCCCGCAGCAGAGGAAGCGAGGGGGCTAACGGGGTGGAACAGCTGCTATTGACATGGATGGCTGAAGAACCCCGCATTTATCCGGCTATTTCCCATCTTATTCAGCCAGAAAGCTTTTCAGATCCGGTGTATCGGGAGGTGGCACGGCTGCTGATGGAGCAGCTGGAAAAGGGGCAGCCGGATCCCGGAGCCATTATCCAGCATTTTGTTGAGGAGGAGGACGCCTACTCTAGGGCGGCCGCTGCCTTTAGCGGAAAGGTCAAGGGAGAGGATGGAGAGATGCTGGCTGTCAGTGCCATTGCACCGGAAGATAAGCAAAGAGTGCTTAGGGAAACGGTATTGCGGGTCAGGAGAAGTGCACTGGAGGCGCAGAGCCGGACAGTTACGGATATGGCCCAGCTGCAGCAGATTATTTTACAAATAAAAAACCTGGAAAATGAAAAAATTGTCTTGGACTAATGAAAAAATAATGAGAAAATCAAAGAGACTTCGGGCATTGGTGGAAATGGTGCATCCTACCCGGATAATGGCAGATATTGGCACCGATCATGGATGGGTGCCCATTGCCCTTTGTAAAAAAGGAATCTGTAGCCGGGCGCTGGCTCTGGATGTGGCCATCGGCCCCCTGGAAAGAGCAACGACCCATATCGCCGAGGCAGGGCTTTCAGACCGCATTGAAACCAGACTGAGCAATGGTCTGGAGGCACTGATACCAGGAGAAGCGTCCACCATTTTGATCGCCGGGATGGGGGGGGCATTAATGGTTGAAATTTTGGAAAAGGGCAGAAAAGTGGTGCAGGAAACAGAAGAACTGATCCTCAGCCCACATTCCGAATGGAAAAAGGTGCGCCAGTACCTGGAACAGGCAGGACTGGCCATTACCGAAGAAAAAATGCTGGAAGAGGAGGGAAAGCTGTATCTGCTCATGCGGATCTTGCCAAAACAGCCGCCCGCCCCTCCGTCCCCCCCTCTGACGAAAGAACTGGCCTACACTTTTGGAGCCTGTCTGCTATTGCAAAAGGATCCGGTCCTGTTGCAATTTGTGGAGAGGAGACTGGAAGAAAATGAGAAAATCAGGGCAGCACTGGGTGGGAAGGGCAAAACAATAAGTCCCCGGATTCTGGAGAAAAAGAGGGAGCTTTGGCAGGAAAAGAGTCTGCTTTTGCAGGCCCGTGCCCTGTTAACAGGAAAGGAAGTAACAGATTCATGCTAACATTTCAGATCAACGGCCAGACCTGCACTTACCCGGAAGGCACCACATATGGTGAAATTGCCCGGGATTACCAGCCGGCCATTCAAGAAGATATCATCCTGGTCAGTGCCAATTATGTGCTTCATGAATTGGACAAGGTGCCAAAAGAAGAGGAGAGCCTGCGCTTTATTACTGCGGCAGATCCTGCAGGCATGTTTTCCTATAAACGGAGTGTGGCCTTTTTGTTTTTGAAGGCGTTTTATGATACGGTGGGCTATGAGAATGTGGAAAAGGTCACCGTGGATTTTTCCATCAGCAAAGGGTATTTTTGTGAGCCAAAGGGAGATTTTCTGTTGACCCAGGCCCTGTTGGACAGGGTGGAGGGAACCATGCGCAGGCTGGTGAAAAAGGATATCCCTCTCCGGAAAAAAACAGTGCCTACGGCGGAAGCCATACGATTGTTTCGAAAGCACCGGATGTATGATAAGGAGCGCCTTTTTTATTATCGCCGGGTTTCCAGTGTCAATATCTATTCCATTGAAAATTTTGACGATTATTTTTACGGATATATGGTCCCCTCTACCGGTTACCTGAAATATTTTAAACTCTTTCTGTACAATGGGGGCGTGGTGGTTCAGATGCCGGAAAGAAACAATCCCCGTCTGGTGCCTCCCTTTGTGCCCCAGGAAAAACTGTTCAACACGCAGATGAGTTCCAGTGAATTTGCCAGGTATCTGGGTGTGCCAAATGTAGGACGCCTGAATGAAATGATTGTGTCCGGAGATGTCAACGAACTGATCCTGGTGCAGGAAGCCTGGCAGGAAGAACAGCTTTCCCGTATGGCCAATGAAATTTCCAGAAAGAAAAACGTGAAGTTTGTGATGATTGCCGGCCCCTCTTCTTCCGGTAAGACCACCTTTTCCCATCGGCTGGCCATTCAGCTGAAGGCGCACGGCTTAAGACCCCATCCCATTGCAGTGGATGATTATTTTGTGAACAGAGAGGATAATCCCCGGGATGAATTTGGCAATTACAATTATGAAGACCTGGAAAGCATTGACTGCATATTGTTCAACGAGCAGATGAACCGGCTTTTGCAGGGAGAGACAGTGGAGCTGCCCACCTATAATTTTAAGACAGGCTTTCGGGAGTTTAAAGGGAATTTCAAAAAACTGGGAGAGGAAGACATCCTGATTATTGAAGGCATTCATTGTCTGAATGAACGGCTTTATGACAACCTGCCCAGAGAGAACATGTATAAAATCTACATCAGTGCCCTGACCCAGCTCAATATTGATGAGCATAACCGAATCCCTACCACGGATACCCGGCTGATCCGCAGACTGGTCCGGGATGCCAGGACCAGGGGCACCGATGCCAGGACCACCATTGCCATGTGGAACAACGTGAGAAAAGGGGAAGACAGGAATATTTTTCCCTTCCAGGAATCCTGCGATTTTATGTTTAATTCTGCCATGGTCTATGAGCTGGCAGTTTTAAAGGCCTATGCAGAGCCCTGTCTGTTCAGTGTTCCCAGAGATTGTCCGGAGTATCAGGAAGCCAAAAGGCTTTTGAAATTTCTGGATTATTTCCTGAGCATCCCAACGGAAAATGTACCCAAAAACTCCCTGCTCAGAGAATTTGTGGGGGGCAGCATATTTAAAGTCTGAGGGCCGGTTTACAAATCAGGCCCGGTAAGGTATACTGAAGCGTAAGAGTA
>CAYRQT010000022.1:11318-34391 GCA_964426655.1 uncultured Cuneatibacter sp.
CGGGTGAGGAAAGTCCGGGCTTCACAGGGCAGGATGCCAGATAACGTCTGGTGGAGGCGACTCTAAGGAAAGTGCAACAGAAATGTACCGCCGGCATGTCCGGTAAGGTTGGAAGGGTGGTGTAAGAGACTACCGCCCGGCCGGCAACGGCCGGGGCATATGCAAACCCCATCCGAAGCAAGACCAAACAGAGGCGCTGCGGCGGCCCGCCAAGCCTCAGGTAGGTTGCTTGAGCAGTCCGGTGACGGACTGCCTAGATAGATGACCATTCATGACATAACCCGGCTTATCGTCTTACTCTTACTTCTTTTCTCACAGGCTGCAACAGCCCATCCTGGCAGCCACCTGAACTCCCCAAAAACTGAGAAGAAAACGGAAAAACAGTTGACAAGAACAGACGCTTCCTGTAGAATAAAACCCAGGAGGCGAACATTTGTTTGCATATCAGGAGGAAATTATGGACAGAGAAGATAAGTTGCGGGCGTTGGATGCTGCCATTTTGCAGATTGAAAAATCCTTTGGGAAAGGCTCCGTCATGAAACTGGGAGATTCCGGCTCTCATCTGCAGGTGGAAACAGTGCCTACCGGCTCACTCAGCCTGGACATTGCACTGGGACTGGGGGGCGTGCCCCGTGGACGAATCGTCGAAATATATGGACCGGAATCCAGCGGAAAAACAACAGTGGCCCTGCACATGGTGGCAGAAATTCAAAAAAGAGGGGGCATTGCCGGTTTTATTGATGCGGAACATGCCCTGGATCCGGCTTATGCCAGAAACATTGGCGTAGACATTGATAACCTTTACATTTCTCAGCCGGATAATGGTGAACAGGCCCTGGAAATTACGGAAACCATGGTCCGTTCCGGTGCGGTGGACATTGTTATTGTAGATTCCGTGGCGGCACTGGTGCCCAAAGCGGAAATCGATGGGGATATGGGAGACTCCCACATGGGAGTACAGGCCCGCTTAATGTCCCAGGCTTTAAGAAAACTGACGGCTGTCATTGGTAAATCCAACTGCATCGTTATTTTTATCAACCAGCTCCGGGAGAAGATCGGGGTCATGTTCGGCAATCCGGAAACCACTACCGGTGGCCGGGCATTGAAATTCTACAGTTCCATCCGGATGGATGTGCGGCGCATCGAATCCCTGAAGCAGGGAGGGGAAGTGGTAGGAAACCGTACCAGGGTAAAAGTGGTCAAAAACAAAATTGCCCCGCCCTTTAAAGAAGCAGAGTTTGACATCATGTTCGGGCGTGGCATTTCCCATGAAGGAGACGTACTGGATTTGGGGGCAGACTTAGGCGTCGTGGTAAAAACAGGTGCCTGGTATGCTTACAATAATGGTAAAATCGGACAGGGTCGGGAAAATGCCAAGCTGTATCTGGTTGAAAATCCAGAAATCTGTCTGGAAATAGAAGAAAAAATCCGGGAACACTATGGTCTGGCTCCGACAACCCTTCCTGCAGAGAAGGAAACGGTAAAGGAAAAAGGAAAAAAATAAATGCAGATAAGTAAAATCACACCGCTGCCTTCGAAAAAGGTGCTGGTGGAAACTTCTGAAGGCCATGTTTTCCCCCTGTACCAGAGGGAGTGCCTTCAATATGGATTAAAAGAAGGGGCAGAATGCAGTTCTGCCCTTTATTTGCGAATTCAGAATGATGTGCTGGAAAAACGTGCGATGCGTCGCTGCCTTCATCTGCTGGAGAGACGCATGTATACGGAGCAGGAACTTTCCCAAAAACTTCTGACTGGGCATTATCCGGAAGAGGTCGTGGAAAAGGCACTGGAATATTGTCGCAGACTGGGGGGAGTGGATGACGCCCGATATGCGGAATGTTTCTGCCGCATAAAAGGCGAAAGCTATGGGGAGGGATACATTCGGCAATGCCTCCGCCGTAAGGGAGTGGCAGATGAGCTGATCTGCGATGCAGGGGAAACCCTTCCAGAACCGGAAGAAGCAGCCTACCGGCTGTTGTGTAAAAGGGCAGGCATTTCCCACCCCTCATTACGGGAAGAGGCTACCTGTGCAGAGAAAGCCTGCCTGGAAGCATTTCTGAAAGAAACGAAAAACCGTCGCCGTGTGGCGGCGGCCCTGGTCAGAAGAGGGTTTTCACTGCAAACCTTGAAAAACATTGGCATTTCTGTGTATGACCTTTAAATAATCCCCTGCCTGGCTTGACATTATGAACAAAAACGAGTAGAATTAGTAGTTGTAATTTGTACAATGAAAATAAAATAGGGAGGTGCTCCTGTGGAATACTTTATAGGTGCAATTGTTGCATTGCTCATCACGGCTCCTCTTACCTGGTTATTTGCAAGGGCTTATCAGAAACGCATATATGAAGCGAAGGTTGGTTCAGCAGAAGAGAAGGCGAGAGGTATTATCGATGAAGCATTAAAACAGGCGGAAACGAAGAAAAGGGAAGCGCTGTTAGAGGCCAAGGAAGAATCCTTGAAAACCAAGAACGAACTGGAACGAGAAGTTCGGGATCGGAGAAATGAGCTTTCCCGTCTGGAAAAACGGGTCATGAATAAGGAAGAGGCCCTGGACCGCAAGCTGGATTCTCTGGAAAAGAAAGAAGGAAATCTGGCACAGAAAGATGAAGCGCTGCAGAAAAAAATTCGTGAAGCGGAGGAATTGCATACCCAGTCCTTACAGGAGCTTGAGCGTATATCAGGCCTTACCTCCGAAGAAGCAAAAGACTTTTTATTAAAAACCGTTGAAGATGAAGTGAAACATGACACGGCCAAAATGATTAAAGAACTGGAAAACCGTGCAAAAGAAGAAGCAAACAAAAAAGCCAGAGAATACGTGGTCAATGCCATTCAGAAATGCGCAGCAGACCATGTGGCAGAGACTACAATCTCTGTGGTGGCATTGCCTAATGATGAAATGAAGGGACGAATCATTGGCCGTGAGGGCCGCAACATCCGTACCCTGGAAACGTTGACCGGTGTGGATTTAATAATCGATGATACACCGGAAGCTGTTATTCTATCCGGATTTGATCCCATCCGCCGTGAGGTGGCCAGGATCGCACTAGAGAAATTAATATTAGATGGTCGAATCCATCCTGCGCGCATTGAAGAGATGGTGGAAAAAGCGCAGAAAGAAGTGGAGACCATGATTCGTGAAGAAGGAGAGAATGCCCTCTTGGAAGTGGGCGTTCATGGCATTCACCCGGAGCTTGTGCGGCTTTTGGGTAAAATGAAGTTCCGTACCAGTTATGGACAGAATGCTTTAAAACACTCCATTGAGGTGGCTCATGTAAGTGGGCTGCTGGCAGCTGAGATCGGCCTGGATGTGCGTTTGGCCAAAAGAGCCGGTCTGTTACATGACATAGGAAAGGCAGTAGACCATGAAATGGAAGGATCTCACATTCAGCTGGGTGTGGATCTGTGCAGAAAGTATAAGGAATCCCAGGTGGTCATCAATGCGGTGGAATCCCACCACGGCGATGTAGAGCCCACCAGCTTGATTGCATGCATTGTGCAGGCGGCAGATACCATCTCCGCAGCAAGACCAGGTGCAAGAAGAGAAACATTGGAGGCCTATACAAACAGATTGAAAAAACTGGAAGAAATTACGAATTCTTACAAAGGTGTTGACAAATCTTTTGCTATCCAGGCGGGCAGGGAAGTACGGATTATGGTCATTCCTGAGCAGGTCAGTGATGCTGACATGGTGTTAATGGCACGGGATATTGCAAAGCAGATTGAAGCAGAACTGGAATATCCAGGGCAGATCAAAATTAACATTATTCGGGAAAGCCGTATATCTGATTATGCCAAGTAAAATGGGTAAGAGAGAAGCCTTTTCCCACAGAGCAACCGTTCTGTGGGAGGGGCTTTCTTTTTATGTTGCAATTATAAGCTGACTGTATTATGATAATAAAAATCCAGAGACTATGAGAAAAGGGGTATTCACATGTCATTATCGGTATCTGAAAAAGCAAAGGCGGTTAAACCATCCTCCACATTAAGCATCACGGCCAAAGCCAATGCATTAAAAGCGCAGGGGCTGGACCTGGTAGGCTTTACGGCCGGAGAGCCTGATTTTGAAACCCCCGCCCACATTAAAGAAGCGGCCATTCGTGCCATTCAGGAAAATTTCACCAGATATACCACCGTTGCAGGGATTCCGGAACTGCGGGAAGCCATCAGCGTAAAATTTGAGCAATTCAACCATCTGCATTACACCGCAGAACAGATCGTGGTCAGCAATGGGGGAAAGCATTCCCTGAAAAATATATTTACTGCCATTCTCAATCCAGGAGATGAGGTCATCATTCCGGCGCCCTACTGGCTGAGCTATCCGGAAATTGTGAAACTGGAGGGGGGCGTGCCCGTATTTTTATACAGCACACCGGAAAAGCAGTATAAGGTATCTGCCGAACAGATCAAACAGGCCATTACGCCCCGAACCAAGGCGGTGATTCTCAATAGTCCTAACAATCCCACTGGCATGGTGTATTCCAGGGAAGAACTGGAAGCCATTGCCAAAGTGGTGGTGGAAGCAGACATTTACTGCATTTCGGATGAAATATATGAAAATCTTATTTATGACGGAAAGGCCCATGTAAGCATGGCGTCCCTGGACCCTGCAATTTATGCCAGGACCATTACCATGAGCGGTCTAGCCAAGGGATATTCCATGACCGGATGGCGGGTGGGATATACAGGCTCCTCCCTGGAGCTGGCCAGGCTGATGGCCGGCGTCCAGAGCCATCAGACCTCCAATATCAACTCCATTGCCCAGAAAGCGGCAGTGGCTGCCTTTACGGGTCCCCAGGATACGGTGGATGAAATGTGCCGGGCTTTTGCTGCCAGAAGGGACTATATCTGGGAGAGGATCCAGCACATTCCCCATATGCAGGCGTTGAAGCCGGAAGGAGCCTTTTATCTGTTCGTGAATGTGGGGGAAGTGCTGAACAGAATGTATAAGGGGCAGAAGGTTGGAGATGGTGCTACGCTGGCAAAAATATTGCTGGAGGATTTCCATGTGGTGGTGGTCCCTTGCGCCGATTTTGGTTTTGCAGATCACATCCGCCTTTCCTACGCCATTTCCATGGAACAGATTAAAAAAGGCATGGACAGAATTGCTGCTTTTGCAGAGACGCTGACAGAGTAAAGGAGAGTGAAATCAATGGCAAAATATGGATTCATCGGAATGGGAAACATGGGCTATGCCATGATGCAGAGCCTGTTGAAAACCACGGATAAAGCAGAGATTATTTTTGCAGATCACAACCAGAAACGGGTGCGCCAGGTATATAGCGACACAGGGGTGGTTTTTGCGGACAGTAATGCAGAATGTGCCGCTAAGGCCAAATATTTGATTCTGGCAGTAAAACCCCAATTCTTTGATGCGGTGGCAAAAAATATTGTGGACATTGTTAAGCCCAATCAGGTGGTCGTATCCATTATTGCCGGCCTCACCCTAGATACTCTGCAGAGCAAACTGGGAGTGGGCATCCGCATCGTGAGAGCAATGCCCAATACACCTGCCCTCATCGGGGAAGGTATGACAGGGGTAACCTATGAAGAAGGAATGTTTACGCCGGATGAGGAAGAGGATATCCAAAACATTTTTCGATCTTTTGGAAAAATGCAGCGGGTGGAGGAACGGCTGATGAGTGCGGTGACCTGCGCTTCCGGCAGTTCACCTGCTTATGTCTATATGTTTATTGAAGCCCTGGCTGACAGTGCGGTAAAATATGGCATGCCCAGAGATATGGCATATACCTTTGTGGCGCAGACTGTGCAGGGAGCGGCCCGCATGGTGTTGGAAACCGGCGAGCATCCTGGAAAATTGAAAGATATGGTCTGCTCCCCTGCAGGCACCACCATAGCAGGAGTGGCAGCTCTGGAAGAGGCAGGCTTTAGGAATGCGGTGATTAAGGCCACAGATGCCTGCTATGCCCGCACAGAAGCATTGAAATAGGAGGATGAAATGGAAGAAATCAAGCGAGTCGGTCGGGAGCTGGCCTATACCGGTACAATTCTAAAGGTTTATCGGGATGAAATAGCCCTTCCGGATGGAAAACACGTATACTGGGACTACATCCATCATAAAGGGGCTGCAGCAGTGGTAGCTGTTCGGCCCGACGGCAAGCTGTTAATGGTAAAGCAGTTTCGGAATGCATTGGACCGTTACACTCTTGAAATTCCGGCCGGAGCACGGGACGCTGCAGATGAACCCACCCTGACCTGTGCAAAACGGGAACTGGAGGAAGAGACAGGGTATAAAAGCGATCACCTGGAACTTCTTATTACATTAAGAACCACAGTGGCTTTTTGTAACGAATTGATTGATGTGTATGTGGCCAGAGACCTGGTGCCATCGCATCAGCATCTGGATCCGGATGAATACTTGGATGTGGAGGCCTGGGACTTGCAGGCGCTGGTAGACAAAATCTACCGGGGAGAAATCCAGGATGCCAAAACGGTGAGTGCCATATTGGCCTATAAAAATAAATTCCAATAAAATAAAGAGGGAAAAAGGGCATTTCGGGAAGATATTTTCCGTGGTGTCTTTTTTTTATGAGCAGATAAGATATATAAAAGTTTTCTATGGACAAAATGCTGTAAAGTGATTGACAATAAAGGGGCTTAATGGTATATTTGCACTATGATAAAACGTTTTATCAAGAAAGGAGGCGGACCATGAAACTGATTCCCATGGCATTGACCGTGCCTATTTACATGACACTTCGGGAGGCTGTACAGTTTACCAGGTACCCCCCGGAAGCTGTCCGGCAGGCCATTGAGCACTCTCTTTATCATGTTGTCTTGTTTGATGGAGAAAAGCCCATTGGAATGGCCCGGGTTCTGGGGGATGGGTGTATTGCCTTCTTTATTAAAGACGTGATCGTTCTGCCGGAATATCGCCATCAGGGATTAGGGAGCAGGCTCATCACCCATTTGCAGGACTATATCAGAATGAAGGGGTGTGAGAATGCGGTGGTGGGATTAATGTCAACCCCTGGACTAGAACCCTTCTATGAAAAGCACGGCTTTATCTGCAGGCCGGCGCAGGGGCTGGGAAGCGGCATGCACTGGGTAATCGATTGTGGAGAATAAAGCAGAATATTGTGGAGATGAGGAAGGAAGTATGAATAAGAAAATCATTGTGTTTGGTAGCCTGAACATGGATTTAAGCATTGAAACACCCCATATTCCCGCACAGGGAGAAACGGTGGAGGGGCAGGGTTTTTTTACGGCTGCCGGAGGAAAGGGGGGGAATCAGGCCGGCGCCTGCGCCCTTCTGGGTGGAGAAACCTATCTGATGGGAAAAGTGGGCAAAGATTATTTTGGAAGAGAAATTCTGGATAATCTGAAGAAAACGGGGCTTCACTGTGAGACAGTCACACAGTCTTCCCGCCCCACGGGTACGGCCCTGATTTTGAGAACTGCCGGTGATAATCGGATTATTTGCGATTACGGTGCAAATCATGATATGTCTTTTTCGGAAATGGAAGAACTGATGAAAAAGCTGGGTGAGCCAGGAGATCTGTTCCTGACCCAGTTTGAATGTGAGAAAGAGGTGGTGCTGGAGAGTATTCTTATGGCGAAAAGTCAGGGAATGATTACCATATTCAACCCGGCACCCGCAAAGTCCATTCCGGAGGAAATATATCGGAAGCTGGATTATATTGTGGTCAATGAAACGGAATGTGCTTTTCTGACGGGGATTTTACCCCAGGAAAATAAAGGACAATACTATGCCCTGCAGTTTTTTGAAAAAAAAGGGGTGGCAGTGCCTGTCATCACTTTGGGGGCAGAGGGGTCCGTATATCTGTACCATGGAGAGGTGTATCGCTGCCCGGGACATGTGGTGAAAGTGGCAGATACCACCGGAGCAGGAGATGCCTATATTGGCGCGTTGGCCAGCTGTATTTCCCGGGGACTGCATATTCATGATGCAGTGGCTTTTGCCACAGGGGCATCTGCCCTTGCCGTACAGAAAGTGGGGGCACTGCAGTCCATTCCCACGTTGGAAGAAACAGAAAAATACATTGAGAAAAAGAAAGGAGATGTAAAATGAACAAACGACCCATTATTCTGGACACAGATCCAGGCATTGACGACGCAGTGGCCATTGCCATTGCCTTGTTCAGTGAAGAACTGGATGTCCGGCTCATCACCACAGTGGCCGGTAATGTGGGACTGGATGCTGTAACGGACAATGCCCTTCGGCTCCTAGCCTACTTTGAAAAGGAGGTGCCGGTGGCCAGAGGTGCTGGCAGACCCCTGCTAAGGCCTTTTGAAGATGCCAGCAATGTACACGGAAAAACGGGACTGGAAGGTTTTGTTTTTGACAGGATGAATGGGCAGCTGCTGTTAAAAGAGCATGCAGTCAATGCTATGTACCGGGTGCTGCGGGAGTGCGAAGAACCCGTAACTCTGGTAGGCATCGGCCCGCTGACCAATTTTGCCCTGCTCTTTAGCATGTACCCGGACTGCGGGCAGTATATTCGGGAAATTGTGCTGATGGGAGGGGCAGTGGGAAGAGGAAACAAAGGGGTTTTGTCGGAGTTCAACATAGCCACTGATCCGGAAGCAGCCAGGATTGTTTTCTCCACTGGACTGCCCATTGTGATGGCACCAATGGATCTGGGTCCACAGACGGTGATTCTGCCGGAAGACAGCAAACGACTGGAGCATTTAAATCGCACAGGAGAAATGCTGTATGCACTGTTCACAAAACACAGAAGCAAAGGCATGAAAACGGGGTTGAAAATGTATGACAGTTGTGCCATTGCCTATCTGCTTAAACCGGACCTATTTGTGACCCGGGATGTGGCAGTGGAGATTGAACTGGCCGGCACCTATACGGCCGGCGCTACTCTGGTGGATTTAATGGGATATCTGCACCGGGAGCCCAATGTAAAGGTTTGCCTGGAAGTGGAGCGTTCTGCATTCAATCAATGGTTTTTTGACAGCTTACAAAAATGTATTTAGGGGATTAGAGGAGGTTTACCATGAATGTTTGGGTAATGGCAATTGTGGCATTGACAGCGGTGGCGATCATTGTCTTCATGCTGATTAAGAAAATGGACATTAAAATCAGTCTGTTTCTGATGGGATTGCTGCTGATGTATGTGGCACTGTTCGGAGGCAATGAACTGGTTGTTAGCAATTTAAGCAGTACAGGCGTAAAGTGGCTGGATCCTATTGCGGCAGTGGTCACGGAGTTTAAAAATGGACTGACATCTTATGGATTTATTATCCTGATGTTGGGAGGGTATACGTTCTACATGAGTCATATAGGGGCAAATGAGGTAACGGTGAGTGTGCTCACGAAACCCATGTCAAAAATCAAGTCCCCTTATATTCTGGTGCCCATCGCTTTCCTGGTGGGAAATCTTTTGTCCCTGGTTATTCCCAGTGCATCTACCCTGTCCATTATTTTAATGGCCACACTGATGCCGGTTCTGTTAAAAACCGGGATGACCACCCTCACAGCGGCTGGGGTTATCGCCACAACCGCCACTGTTATGCCTACGCCCATGGGGAGTGATAACGTGGCCATAGCAGAGGAACTGGCAAAGTATCCTGAATATGCAGGCATGACCGTTTCAGAATATGTGTTCCGCTATCATGCCCTAGTTTCTATTCCTACGCTGCTGTTCATGGCTGTGGTACATTATTTCTGGCAGAAATACAGAGACAAGAAAGATGCCCAGAATGGCATTACCAGCAATGCAAAGGTAGACTATGGTACGGCAAAAGAAATTACGGGAGGCCCTTTGTACAAGACGGTGTATGCACTCCTGCCTGTTCTGCCCATGCTGCTTTTGATTGTGGTCTTCATTTTACAAAGAGCAGCGGGTCTGAATTTTACGCTGAGTGTGGAAGTGGCCACCATCATTTCCTTTATCATTGCCATTATCTGTGAGGTGGTTCGTCACAAAAGCGGAAAAACAGCCTTACAGAGTACCGAAAAGTTTTTTGTGGGCATGGGAAATGGGATGCCTGTTGTGGCCCTGACAGTTGCTGCAGTTGTTTTTGTAGATGGATTAAAGAGCATTGGCCTGATCAGCACGCTTCAGTCTGGTATGGAAGGGTTGCAGGGAAATGGAATGGGCTTTGTACTACCCCTAATCCTGGTGTTGTTGACAGCATTGATCGTCCTTTTAAGTGGAAGCGGTACCTCTCTGTTCTTTGCCATGGTGCCTCTGATGGTGCCTCTGGCAACGGCGGCAGGGATCAGCGCCTTTGCCATAACCGTTCCCATGGGGCTGGCGGGTAATTTATTGAGAGCCGTATCTCCGGTAGCGGCGGTGGTGGCCATCGTTTCCGGTACGACCAAAGAAAACCCTTTAGCCATTGTGAAAAGAACATCCGTCCCCATGATTGCAGGTACGGTGTTCATGTTTATCCTGTCTATGATTATATTCCTGTAAACAAGGGGGCCTTTTGTGGAAGCGCAGAAGGCCCTTTTATAAAAACATCCGGAAATTGTCCTTTCCATTTGCAGAAAGGTGGGGTAAAATAGAAGAAAACAAGGAAAAACAGGTGAAAGTGCAGTGACAATTAAAGATATTGCCAGGGAGGCCGGCGTTTCCGTCAGTGCAGTCTCACTGGTGCTAAATGATAAACCATGCCGCATTTCTGCTGAAAAAAAAGCCCTTATCAAAAGCATAGCTGAAAAAAACCAATATCGTCCCAATCCCATTGCCAGAAGTCTGGTTATGCAGCATACCAGCACCCTTGGATTGATTATCCCGGATATTGGCAACCTCTTCTTTTCAGAACTGGCTAAATGCCTGGAAAAGGACTGCCGGGAAAGAGGGTATCTTTTATTTATTGCCAATTCGGATGATTCCCTGAAAAATGATCTGGATCTGATCCGAATGTTTGCCAGACAGCGGGTAGATGGGCTGTTTCTCTGTGTCAGTAATGAAGCCTTCAGAAACAGGGACGCCGTTATTGAAGCTTTGCAGGAACTTCCCTGCCCTTATGTTATGGTAGATCGTGCCTTTCGGGACTTTCATTGTGATAAAGTATTTTATGATAATGAAACAGGGGCTTATCAGGCTGTTTCCCTTCTGTTGAGAATGGGACATCGTGAAATCGGCTGTATCACACCCCCCTATGTGTATGGAAATATGAAGGCGCGCTTTAAAGGGTATCAAAAAGCCATGGCAGAATACGGCGTTGCCATAGCACCGGAGTGGCTGGCGGAAGGGGACTATCGATTCGAAAGCGGCTATGCAGCAGGAAAAAAACTTGCAGGGATCACCACAGCGGCCTTTGCGGCCAATGATATGATGAGTCTTGGTTTTTTAAAATATTTATTTGAAGCCGGCATCCGGGTGCCGGAGGACTATTCCCTGGTCAGCTATGACCACGTGGCCTCCACCTATCTGTTTCACCTGGAATTGGCTTCTGTAGAGCAAAACATTCCTCAGATGGGACGTGCTGCGGTGAATGTATTGTTTAGCCGTATGGGGAAAAGCAAGAGCCTGTCCACGGAATCCGTTATTCTTGAGCCCCGTTTCATACAGGGCAATAGCATTAAAGCCATATAGGCCCCGAAAGGGGCTTATTATTTTGCGCATTTTAAAAAAACATCAGTGAGAATGCCGCGAAATAATTGTTATAAAAATGTTTGCGTCAAATTGTGCATATATTATGCAAAAATTGAAATGGACTGAAAATAAAAGATTTGTTATAACTGTCCTGTAGATAAAATTTTCTTTTGGTTGTATATTTTGGAAATGTAAAAATTAATAGAAAGGGGAGAGTATGGGAAAGCCCAAAGGCAGAATATGTATTCCGCTGCTGTGGATTTTTTTCCTGATGATGTTTTTGGGCATATGGATAAGACCAGTATCCGTAATGGCAGAAACACCCAGTGAAGTAATCCAGGATGGCAGCGGAATTATTGTGTATACAGAGGCTCAGTTTGTGACAGCATTAAGAAACGGATCCTACAGCTGGATTTATCTGGGAGAGGACATTCAGATGACGGCCACCATTGGAGATGTGGCTCTCCGGGAAAACGGCCTGGTCATTTCCGGTATTAGTCCCAGTGATGAAACGGGCACCATTCACCAGCTGACCAGTTTTACTTCTGATATTCACCTACGGGGAAAAGAGACAAATCTGACTTTTTATCAGATCCGGCTGCTGGTACGAAATTATTTTGGGGTCTATCGATACAATGGTTCTGCCACCTTTAGCGTGACCCTGGACCAGGTGCAGGCAGAGGCCTCCCAGATTTTTTACGGAGACGGCCACGGCAGCCTGCTGATCCGGGATTCAAAGATTTGGCTGAATAAGGTAAATGGTCAGGATGGGGAGCTGACAGAATATGGAACCAGTGTACGCTTTGAAGGAGAGGTTTCCGTGGTGAAAAACAGCACGGGAAATTCCATCTTCTACCGGATGAATCGGATCGAGGTGGGGGAAAATGCAGTGGTGACCCTGGACCGGACAGCAGAGGCTGCCAGCAATATCCGGGCCATTTTCTATGATGAAGTGGAGATGGAACTGGAATCCGGTGCCCTTTTACAGGTGTATTCCTCCAGGGGTTTTTCTGACAATACCAATTCCGTTACCAATCTGACCATTGGAGACGGAGCCAGGGCAGAATTTCACTACACCGGCACCGGCAGCTACAGCACGGATCAGGCCCTTAAGATCACCGGCACGTTAAGCCTTGGAAAGGAAGCTGTCTTTCTATACTATGACCGAAACACCTATAGCGACAGCGGCCTGCTCATTGTGAACCAGGTGAATTTTGGAGAGAGTAGCAGCTTTATTGTGCTCTGTCCGGATGTGCCTGCCATTAAAAGCAGCTCCACAGGTCTTTCCGGTACAGGCATAGGTTCTATTGGCTACCTGTTCAGCAGCCAGATTGGAAATGTCTATGATACCACAGCCCATGCGTATGTGGGCACAGAGGTAAATTATGACAAATGGTGGGTACAAAATGTTGCCTTTTCCCTAACGGCCTCCGGCTGGTCCGGCAGTGCCCCGGTTGTCACATCCTCTTATGTTGCAGAAGGAGCCATTTCCCCTGTGGCAGGGGCACCGGTGCCGGAGACTGCCCTGGATTCCGGCAATTTCGGACTGGCCAAAAGCGGGCAGGCCGCCTATGGGGTGGTAATTCTGGGGTTTGAAGCCAGAACGGATATTACCATCAGCAAGCAGGTGACTGGTGCTTACGCAGATCCCCATAAATCCTTTACCTTTACCCTGTATTTAAAAGATGCCCAGGGCCAGCCTCTGCCGGAGGGGACCCAGCTGATGTATGTGGGTGGACGCCTGGTGGAAGATGGAGGCCCCGTTTTAGAAAACGGGGTGCTGACCCTTGGTGTGGCAGGAGAAGGGACTTTTACCTTACAGCATGGCCAGACCATTACTCTGGTAGGGGTTCAGGCCGCTTATATTCAGGTAGTGGAAGGGGCGGATGCCACCTATAGCGCTTACGTGGATGCAAATGGAGATGGCCAGTTTATATCCGGCAACGATACTGGTCTGCTGGCTGTGGAAGGATTGGAAATGCAGATGGATTATCGGAACGAAAGACTGATGGTGGTGCCCACAGGCATCTCTATAGAAGATTCCGGTGCCGTTCTGATGATTGTTCTTTGTGCCCTTAGTCTTTCTGGGCTTCTGGGGCTTAACTTTTTAAAAAAAAGGAGGAAACCATGACAGAAACCCGCAAAGCCGTCTCGGCGTTCCTGCGGGAGCTACTGTACCTGGCCATTAAAATTCTGGGCATTGTACTGGTCTTTTTCCTGGTCTTTACCTTTATATATGGAGTGGGAAGAGTAACAGATGAATCTATGTCCCCAGCCATGCGGGAAGGGGATCTGGTCATCTTTTACCGATTGGATCAGGCCTACAGTGCAGGAGATGTGCTGCTGCTGGAATACGAAGGAAAGCGACAGATCCGACGGGTGGTGGCCGTGGCAGGGGATACAGTGGACATCACCGAAGAAGGCCTGTTCATCAATGGCGCCCTGCAGCAGGAACCCCATATCTTTGAAAGTACGGCCCGTTATGAAAATGACCTGGAACTTCCCCTGACAGTGGGAGAGGGGCAGGTCTTTGTCCTGGCAGACGCCAGGGAAAACGCCACAGACAGCCGGGTATACGGCATTGTGGATACTCACGATACATTGGGAAAAGTCATAGCCCTGTTTAGACGACGGAATCTGTAAGGCGCCTTAGGAGGCAGTTTCCCTGGATATAATATTTATCATTCTTTAGAAGGAGAACACACATGAAAGTATGGAAAACAACTCGTAAATTTTTTGCACTGGTTCTGGCCATGGCCTTAAGCTTTGGCATGTTCACCACTGCCTTTGGAGGGACTGCGACATCCCCCGCTGAGGCAGTGATCACAAAAGTTTTGCAGATGCCGGAAGGCACCACCACACCCAATGCCCATTTTGAATTTGAAATCACAAAGGTGAGTCTGGACGGCCAGACCGGTGAGGCTGCTTTAGCCCAGATGCCGGACCTGGCAGATGTGACCATTAACTTCACTGGGACAGACACAGGCAGTGTTGTGGCAGGCTTGAAGCAGGTCATAGTAGAAAGTGGAAATATTCTGGCAGGGGTTACCTGGACCCAGACCGGTGTTTTTAAATATAAAGTTGTGGAAACAGAAGGCACATATATCACATCCACCGGAGAAACCATGACCTATTCTCCCGCTTCCTATGAAGTCGCTGTATTGGTGAATTACGATGCGGCTACAGACACTTACTTTGCAGAGCAGGTTACGGCAATCATTGGCACAGAAGACACTTCCGCACAGGATGTGGGCACAAAGGTAGATGCTACCCCCGGTGCAGGCGGCATGGTCTTTACCAATACCTTCACAAAGGTACTTGGGGGACCTGATCCGGATGACAGTGTTCTCTCCATCAGCAAGGAAGTGGCTGGAGACTATGCAGATCCTCAGAAATACTTCCCTTTTACCCTGACCGTGAACAAGGCAGCGACATTGTCCTCCACTGTTACCTATAAGGTATATGTACTGGATGCAGCCGGTACTGTTGTCACATCCACCAATCATGCGGATGAAAATCATATCAAAAGCGATGGCACAGAAAACTACATTGAAGTGACATCCGGGGTACCCATTGTGGTCAGCTTAAAAGATGGGGAACGGTTGTCCTTTGTGGATATGGCCGTGGGCACCAGCTATACGGTTATGGAGCAGGCCAATGTGTCCTATACCCCCAGCGCAGTGGTGGTGGTAAACGGCGCAACCCCTCAGACCCTTACAGGTAGCGCAAATTCCGCTTTAACAGTTGGAGAAAATCTGATTGGGGAAAGTACCAATACCGTAGACTTTACCAATACCAGCACCACAGTGGCGCCCACCGGTATCACCCTGAATCAGGTGCCCTTTATTGTGATGATCGGCCTGGCCGTGGCAGCATTAGGCTGTTATGTGTGGGTAAAGACCAGAAAAAGAGAGTCTGAACAGGAATAAAGTGAAAGGGACGGGAAGGAGGATGAGAGATGCATATCAGTAAAATAGGAAGAAAGAGTATACAGGGGATTCATACCCTGCTGGATACCTGTTTTCTGGTGCTGATTTTGCTGCTTCTGGCTTTTGGGGGCTATGTGATCTGGGATGCCCGCCAGATTTATGGAGAAGCCTCCTCCACCCGGTATGAGCTTTATAAACCCAGGGAAGAAGACGGGGGCCTCTCTTTTGGGGCCCTGCAGCAAATCAATCCGGAAGTGATGGCCTGGCTGACCATTTATGGCACAGAGATCGATTATCCCATTGCCCAGGCCACAGACAACAGCAAATATGTAAACACCAATATTCAGGGGGAGTATGCCCTCTCCGGCAGCATTTTTCTGGATTACAGGAATGCAGCCGATTTCAGCGATTTTAACAGCATTGTATACGGGCATCATATGGCAGAGCACAAGATGTTTGGAGACCTGGAATTTTTTCAGGGGGAGGACTATTTTGCAGCGCATTCCTATGGGAATCTGTATTACAATGGAAAAGACCACGGCATAGAGCTTATTGCCTATATTCATGCAGATGCCTATGATTTTACCCTTTTCTCCCCGGCAATGCAGGGGGAAGCGGCAGCAGAAACCTATCTGACGTATCTTCTGGAGCTGGCCACGTACCGGCGGGATGTGGAAGTCACCACGAAAGACCGGCTGATTCTTCTGACCACCTGTTCGGGAGAAAGCACCAATGGAAGGCATGTGGTTCTGGGAAGGATCACGGATACGGTGTATGCAAATCCCTATGAGGATCTGTCAGGGGCTGAAAAAAACGGCACATCTGCCATTGGCAGCACGGACCGGCAGGATCTGGGCTGGGACAGTTTGCCTGCCATCTTCTGGCAGCTTCTGGGCCTCTTTGTTTTACTGGTCCTCTGTGCCGCGATTTGTAAATATTGGACATATAGAAAAAGAAAAAATAAAGAAAAAAGCAGGGAAGATGAATGGCAAAGGAAAAAAGAAGAATACTGCAGACCCTGTTAAGCTGGGGCTTCAGACTGCTTTTCCCGGTGGGGCTGTGGTGCTTCATGCTGACAGGGCCTGCTTTTGGAGCATCGCCCCAGGTTACGTTGCATGTGGAGCAGATCTTACTCCATGAAGACGGATGTGAAAGCGGCCTTTTAAAAACCTTCTCTTACACACTGGATGCCACCACGGAAAATGCCCCCATGCCGGAGGGGTGTACCAGTGGCTCGTATAGCTTCACACTGACAGGCAGTTGTTCCAGAGAACTAGGCCCCCTCACATTTACAAATCCAGGACTGTATACCTACGTGTTGCGGCAGGTGGGAGGAGAAGTGCAGACCAGAGATGGCAGTGAGGACCAGGCCTTTTACATACAGATTCATGTAAAAGAGGATGCCTCTGTTATGATGACCATTCAGGAATCGGGAGGGGGAAAAGTAGAGGTAATTGTTTTTTCCACACTGGTGCTGGGGGCAGCAGAAGAGGGAACAGACACTGTGGCGCCTACAGAAACAGAGGAACCCGGAGAAGCAGGCGGCGCCGGCACAGGAGATACCTTTCCGCTGAAAACCTACTGGGGTCTGCTTTTAGGGGCAGGAAGTCTCTGTATCATGTTTTTCTGGCTGTTTTGGAGAAGAAAAAAAGAAAATGGGGAAGAAGAGGAAAAAACAGGTCAATAATGGCCTGTTTTTTTATGTGATTGTGAAATGGGGAAAGAGAAGAAATCCTTGTCCAAAAGGGAAAGAAATAACTTTTTGGAGAAGAAATTGGTTTTTTTTCTGTTATACCGATAGGAGAGGCAAAAATTTTTTAATATATAGTTAGTCAAATCTAACTGAAAGGAGCACTATGTCCAGAATGAAGCAGGAAGAAAAGCTGTCCGGAAAGGACCTGATTCACATAGGCGTCTTTGCGGCCATCTACTTTGTCTTAAGTTTTGTTGGCATGTTCCTGGCCATCATTCCCATTTGCTGGATTTTAATGCCGGGTATTGTTGCCGTGCTGGGGGCTATCCCCTACATGTACCTTTGCGGGGCTGTACAAAAGCCGGGGGCCATTTTTCTTATGGGAGGGGTAACCGGTATGATTTATTATCTTACAGGGCAGCTTACTGTCATGATCCTTCTCACCTTTGGCATCGGATGCCTGGCAGCAGAACTGGTGCGCGGCATCACGCACTATACTGGTTTCCGGGGGAAATCAATATTAAAGATTTTACCTGCGAAAGCCTTCTGGATAATTTCAGCATGGTTTTTCAGTCCGTGTATCTGTTTCACGATACCATCAAAAACAACATCCGATTCGGAAGGCCCGAAGCCACGGATGAGGAAATTTACCGGGCAGCCAAAATGGCCCGCTGTCATACCTGCATCCAGGAAATGCCAGATGGATACGAGACCATGGTGGGAGAAGGGGGGATAACTTTGTCCGGGGGGGAAAAGCAGAGAATTTCCATTGCCAGGGCCATCCTGAAAAACGCACCGGTGATTTTACTGGATGAAGCCACTGCCAGTGTGGATCCGGAAAACGAGCATCTGATTCAGCAGGCCATTTATGAACTGATGAAAGACAAAACAGTGATAATGATTGCCCACAGACTGCCCACCATTACCCGGGCGGATAGGATTCTTGTGGTGAATGAAGGGCGTATTGTTCAGGAAGGCAGACATGAAGAGCTGATTCTACAGGAGGGGATTTACAGAGCATTTCTTCAGGTGAGAGAAAGAGCAGAGGGGTGGCAGATCTGAGCAAGAGGCGGGAAAGGCAGAAAAGAAGAATGTCTGAAGTATATTGATTTATAATACAAATAATAGTATAATTACACACAAACAACTGGAAAAGAAAAGAATTATGTGAAAATTATAACATTTATTTTTTGAATTTCAATATAATACAGGAGGATTTCCCCCGTGCAATTGTGGAATACCGTTTCATTAAATATAACGATGTTGCTCCTGCTGAGCATTGTGCTGTATATTGCAGTACAGCGTTTGGATGTGCACAATCGATTTAATAAAATTTTCCTGTTGACCTGTGTCATGGTGCTGCATGCACTGGTACTGGAGGTCATCCTGACGCTGTTTTACGAAAAACCGTATTCTCGGCTGTCTTTTTTAATCCGGTTGCTCTATGCCGTCCTTTTTTCCATTACACCGGTACTGGCATATTTCTGGCCCATGTTTTCCGGAGTGCTCACCGGAGACGACAGTTCCAAAATCAGACTGGTGCGGCCGGGCATTTTGGTTCCGGCAGTCATTCTGGTGCTGATGTCCGCTGCTTCCATTTACTGGAACCTGATTTATTATGTGGATGATCAGGGCATATATTACCGGGGCCCCCTGTTTTTTCTGGTGGCGCTGATTACAGATGGGTATATGTTCTATAGTGCAGGGATTCTGGTCTGGAGAAGAAAACGGCTTTTCAAAAATGAACTGTACATTTTACTGGCCATTTCCCTGCTTCCTCTTTTTGGAGGAATGCTGCAGGCAGTATTTTATGGGACACTCCTTATGTGGGGCTTTACTTCCGGTGCGCTGATTGTGATGTATGTGTATTTGCAGGAGAGAATGATTCAGATTGACGTTTTGACTGGAGCATGGACCAGAAGGTCTTTGCAACAGCATTTTACCCACTACAGGAATACGCCCTTTTACCTCTTCTACATGGACCTGGACGATTTTAAAAAAATCAATGATCGTTTTGGACACTTGGAGGGAGATCGGGCCTTACGGGAATTTTCCCGAATTATGCAGGGAATTTTGAGGGAAGGGGATATTTTTGCACGGATGGGCGGGGATGAATTTATTTTGGTATCCCAGGTCAGAAACGGGGAGGATCCCGCTGCTGTGGTGAAAAAAATTCACAGTGCACTGGAAGCCTATAATGAGGAGGCCCTTAAGCCTTATGTGATTAGCTGCAGTGTGGGTGCCATGGAATATGATGGGACATATGACCTGTCCATTGCATTGGACAGAGTGGATGAAATTATGTATGCATAAAAAAGGGGAAAAAAGCAGGTAATGTAGGAATAGAACGGGGGGAAAATGGGAATACGAAAAGGGAAGGAAGAACCAAATGACAAAATATCTGATCGGATGGGGGGATATATCGGGTTTGTGGAAGCACTGGGAGATGCCCCGGTACTGACAGCAGTCAGAAGAGGATTGATTCTCATGATTCCTGTAGTGCTTTTAGGCTCCTTCTCCCTTCTTCTGTCTTCTTTTCCCGTGCCGGCTTACCAGGCCGCCATGGAAAAACTCTTTGGAGAAGACTGGTCTGCTTTGTTCACCTATGGGTACCAGAGCAGCATGGGGATTTTGTCCATTCTGACGGTTTTGTTTGTCAGTTATACATTAACTGCTGAAAAACAAAAAAAGGGGGCACCTTCCACGGAGCCGGTGGTGGCAGCAGGGGTTTCTCTTTGTGCATTTGTGGCACTGTTTGGGGTAGAAGAGAACACACTCTCCGTGACAAATCTTGGCACATTGGGCATATTTGCCGCTATTGCCACGGCTATGACTGCAAGCTGGATGTTTACCGGCCTTTGCAAAGTAAATCTTTTGCGTATCAAGCCTTTCCCGGAGGGGGATTCCGTAACCTTTGGGCGAGCGGTGTCAGCCATTTTTCCGGCGGCCATAACCATCAGCAGTTTTGCTTTACTGAACAGACTGTTGGAGAGATATCTCCACATTTCTGACATCAATACCACACTTTCTGATAATATGGTCAGTCTCTTTTCCATGATTGGCAATCCTTTTCTGAGGGCCATTGTATTTGTTTTTCTGGTGCATCTCTTCTGGTTTTTTGGAATCCATGGCAGCAATGTACTGGAGCCGGTGGCCCAGGGGGTTTTTGCCCCTGCTATTTTGGAAAATCAGCATCTGCTTGACAGCGGGCTTGTGCCAACAGAACTTTTCAGCAAAACATTTTTTGATGTCTTTGTGGTAATGGGGGGCTGTGGCAGCACCCTTTGTTTTGTACTCGCCATTTTTCTGCTACATAAAAATAAAAATCAGGTACGTATTGCCAGGCTTTCCCTGGTGCCCATGGTGTTCAATATCAATGAACTGATGATTTTTGGATTTCCCATAGTCTTAAATCCCCTGTATTTTCTCCCCTTTCTGGGCGTTCCGCTGTTGCTGACCCTTACTTCCTCTCTGGCCATGATACTGGGGCTGGTGCCCCTTACCGTGAACAGTGTGGAATGGACAACCCCTGTTTTTCTCAGTGGCTTTTATGCCACAGGTTCTCTGGCGGGAAGTGTTTTGCAGCTGGTCAATCTGCTTTTGGGCAGTCTTTGCTACATGCCTTTTATCCGGCTGTCTGAAAAGGTGACGGTATCCAGACAGAAAAAGGTATATGACAGACTTTGTGCAGAGTACAGACAGGCGGAGGAGAGCAGTCAGGTGCCGGCGTTTTTTGACAGCCGGGATGCGGTGGGGAGTCTGGCAAGAGCTCTGGCCGAAGAACTGCGGGAAGCCATGATAAAAGAAACTCTGAAGCTGTTCTACCAGCCCCAGGTCAACTATACAGGGGATGTTTTTGGAGCAGAAGGCCTTCTGCGATGGAAGCATCCGGTATTTGGCTATATTTATCCCCCATTGGCCATTGCGCTGGCAGAACATCATAGATTTTCTGATGAACTGGGCTTTTACGTGATTCGCCAGGCCTGTCGATCCATGGCCGTTTTGGAGGAACAGCATATATCCGATATCAGCCTGTCCGTGAACATTACGGCAGGACAACTGAAGAACAAAGATTTTTCCCGGGAGGTATACAATATTGCGGGTCAGTTTCATGCAGATCCCCACAGACTTAATCTGGAAATAACGGAAAGAGTGGCCCTGGAAAGTGATTTTGTAGTGAAAGGCACGCTGCACAGTCTGGTAAGGCGGGGCATTTCCATTGAAATGGATGATTTTGGCATGGGGCACAGCTCTTTACAATACCTAAAGGATTATAATTTCTCGTCCGTCAAGCTGGATGGTTCCCTGATCAGGGAACTGGTTTCCAACCCCAACTGCAGAGACATTGTTTCTTCCATTGTTTATTTAAGCCGTTCCTTAAACTACCATGTTGTGGCGGAATATGTGGAAACCGAAGGGCAGAAAGAAGTGCTCCATCAGCTAGGGTGTGACAGGTACCAGGGCTATTTGTACAGCCCTGCCATAGAGCTGGAACATCTGGTAGAAATGATAAAAAATAAGAAAAATACTTAGAAGACTATTTTCAAAAGAAGGGACTGCATGTGGTGTGCAGTTCCTTCTTTTGTGGTCATGTAAAGGAAAACCATTGGTCCATGGCACTGTTCCAGTTATTCTCAAAATCAGAAAAAGTCAGCTGAAACCGGGAAAGATAGCTTTCCATGTTCTGTCTGGTATAGGTGAAGGTGGTAGTGTAGGCAGAAGGCTCCAGAGTATTGTCGCTTTCATCGGTGCGGAAAGCAAAACGGACTTCTTCCAGATTGTCAATTAATAAAAAGAGGAGCGCCCCGTTGCGCTGCAGATAGGCTTCCTCCACATCCCCCGCTGTGCCCTCCCCATTGGGTTCATAATAGACGGTCAGGGAGTAGGGGGCGGCGGTGTCTCCAATGGAGAAATATTGTTGCCGGTAGTACCGATCCACATGGGGCAGCTCCCCAAGAATGTTTCCCACAGCACTGTTATCACCTACATAAGGTGTTTTTTGCTCTGCCAGTGCATACAGATCATCCTGGAAGACGCGCATATCCTGGCTTGTACGGATAATGGCATAAACGGTATTGACCTGCCCCGGATAGGATTCTGCAATCAGGCCATTATAGTAGACGGTCACTTCATCCCCTGTAAGGAAGTCTGTCTCACTATCCTTTAACTGCACGTTTAGCGAGACATAGAGCAGCTCAGAAGATTTGGAGGCCTCCTCATCCGGGTTAACTTTTACCAGTAGCTGACCGGGCCCAGCCTCCATGACCGTTCCGGAAAAATGGGGTTCTTTTGACACATTGTTCATGGTCATGGGAAAAAGGGAGTCCAGAAAATTGCCATCGCTTCCCCGACTAAAGAGCAGGGCAAAGCTGAGCAAAAGCACAAAGAGGAGGGCAATAATCAGGCCCTTTCTGGAAGCTTTTTTGTATTGCAGCATATTTTTTATGCGGGTCTTGACTGCATTTTCCCCAAAGGCCAGAGGGGTACTCCCAGGGAAAAATCTGGGAGAAGCCAGGGAAAGCAGGGAAAGGGCATACCCCTTTTTTTCGGATGGCTCCAGATCTTTTAAAACTTGTTCGTCGCAGGACATTTCCATATCTTTGTTCATCAAAGAGAAAGCCAGCCAGACCATGGGATTAAACCAGTGCAGGCACAAAATGCCATAGGCCACCATCTTGATCAGTGGATCCCGCCGGTGGATATGGGTCTGCTCATGGCGCAGAATATAGGACTGATCCTTCTCGGATAACCCGGCTGGCAGATAAATGCGGGGAGAGAAGCAGCCCAGAACAAAGGGAGACCGTAAAGAAGGCTGAATATAGAGGTTGTCTTTCACATGCAGGGCCTGCTTCAGGCTGTGTCTTAGGCGCAGGGCGCTAATTCCTCCATAGAGGGCCATCAGCACCCCCCC
>CAYRQT010000023.1:0-22444 GCA_964426655.1 uncultured Cuneatibacter sp.
TCGTAAACAAGGTCACTTAGAAGAAGTATTTACACAAACTTCTTTACACAATCAGTTCTTTGCATCGGATGAGCAGAGACATAATAAATACAAGAAATAAAAAGCCCATAATACAGGCAAGAATTAGCTGGTAATTCAGATGAAAGTTTAAATTGGCAGCCCCAAGGGAATCATAAAAGGAAGCGTCGGCCCAGACACCTAAAAAGCAGTAAAGATATCGGCCAGGGGTAGCCAAAGAGTGATTGGAAATCGCAAAGGCCTCTTCATTAGGGAATAAAATCCACACCAGGAAGAGGGCGGCTGCCACCATGGAAAGCAGGGCATACATACGCCGATCCATTAAAAGCTGAGGAAAACGTTTCGCTTTACATGCCCGATAAACAATGGCCACTGTCCAGGCCAGACATATACCAAAGGAAATGATCAGGCCGTAGGCACTGGTAAGAGAAAGCAATATAAGGGCGGCAATGTATCGAAAAGGCCGCTCATTTCGTTTTTCGTGAAAGAGCGCTGCCAGTACAATAAAGAATATAAACAAAGAATAGGTGCGGTTGATTACCCCATACTGATAAAACATAAAATAGGTAAAAGGAAGCAGAATGCGTACCATAGGGGGGAAAGGAGAATGTCGCAAAATCAGCCAGACGGCCCCCATGGTAAATAAGAAATTGACCAGACGCAGTCCGACCAGGGCAGAGATGCCGGATTTGGCAAGGGGCATGAGTACCAGATAATACAGGGGCGGATGCCCTTCAGAGCGGCAAATCTTTAACAGCAGTTCCGGAACGGATACACTTTTGGCAATGAGCCAGGCCTGGGCTTCATCATACCAGAACTCATGTTGAAGGGAAACCAGCAGGAGTAATGCGCCATAGACAACCAGGATGAGAAAGGAAAGCCATCTACTGATGGAAAAACTACCGGAAACGGTAAAAGCATTTAAAACTCTTTTTTTTGAAATCATGGAATAACTCCCCCCCTAAACAGATAAAAAGAGTATATGGGATTTTCCTTTGGAAATCAAGCCATTTTTTTATGCTGCGGAATAATGGGGACCATGCTTTCTGTTTCTTAAGTTTCTTTCTTTTTTTACGGTAGACCTTGTCACTCATGGATAAAATGGAGTAGTATAGACAAAAATAGGCAATGGAGGAAATGCTTGCATGCAAATCGTAATTTTAGATGGCTATGGATTGAACCCCGGAGATTTAAGCTATGACGGATTTGGAGAATTAGGGGAGGTTACCTGCTATGAGCACACGCCGGAAGAACTGGTTGTTTCCAGAATTGGAATGGCAGAGGCTGTTATTATCAATAAAATCGAAATGACCAGGGCTGTATTTGAAGCCTGTCCCAATCTGCGCTATGTAGGTGTTATGGCTACAGGCTATAATGTAGTGGATCTGGCAGCGGCCAGAGAACATGGTGTTACAGTCACCAATGTGCCGGGATATGGAACCCCTTCCGTGGCACAGTTCACGTTCAGCCTGATGCTGGCCATTGCCAACCATGTGGAAGAACACAGTGCCTCCGTGTTTGCCGGAGACTGGGTCAGAAGCGTGGATTTTTGCTATTGGAAGACACCCCTTACCGACTTGGCAGGGAAAACTCTGGGACTTGTGGGTTTTGGAGCCATTGGACAGGCTGTGGCCCGAATTGCCCAGGCCTTTGATATGGAAGTGATTTATTTTAACAGAAGCCGAAAACCGCAGGCGGAAACAGCTCACTGCAGATTTGCTTCTCTGGATGAAGTCCTTGCCCAGGCGGACATCCTCTCCCTTCACAGTCCGCTGACAGAAGAAACTAAAGATCTGATTTGTCGGAAGACCATTCATAAAATGAAACCTTCTGCCTGGCTGATTAATACAGCCAGAGGAGGCATGGTGGTGGAAGAGGATCTGGCAGAGGCTTTAAAGGAAGGAAGGCTGGCCTATGCGGCACTGGATGTCATTCGAGAAGAGCCCATGCCTGCGGATTGTCCTCTGTTATCTGCCCCCAATCTGCTGATAACGCCTCATATTGCCTGGGCTTCCCTGGAGGCCAGAAAGCGTCTCCTGAAAATAGGGGAACATAATCTGGCTGCTTTCCTTGCCGGTTCTCCTGAAAATGTTGTACAATGAGCAAAGTGCACATGCATAAATGTACAATTGCACAGTGCACGTCCCTGTGCTACAATGAGAACATCTTGGGAGAAAGGAAGGCGTCCAATGGTTGCCATAATTGATTATGATGCTGGAAATTTAAAAAGTGTGGAAAAGGCATTGCTCCATTTGGGGAAGTCCTGTGAAATTACCAGGGATCCGGGAACCATCCTGGAGGCAGATCATGTGATTTTGCCGGGAGTAGGGGCCTTTGGCGTGGCCATGGATCTGCTGCACAACTATGGACTTGTGAATGTTATTCATCAGGTAGTGGAAAAGGAAACACCGTTTCTGGGCATCTGTCTGGGCCTTCAGCTGATGTTTGCATCCAGTGAGGAAAGTCCGGGAGTGGAAGGATTAAACCTTTTGCCCGGTAAAATATTGCGCATTCCTCCGGCTCCGGGATTGAAAATCCCCCATATGGGTTGGAACTCCATTGAAATCAATGAAAATAGCCGGCTGTTTAAAGGAATCCCCCAAAATACGTATGTGTATTTTGTTCATTCCTATTATCTCCATGCGGAGAATCCTCAGATGGTGGCTGCAACCACCACTTACGGTATTCCCATTCACGCAGCTGTGGAATGGGGCAATGTTTTTGCCTGCCAGTTCCACCCTGAAAAGAGCAGTGCCCTGGGCCTGCGCATTCTGGAAAATTTTACAAATCTGTAGGAGAGGGGAAAAACATGTATACAAAAAGAATTATTCCGTGCCTGGATGTAAAGGATGGCCGGGTGGTCAAGGGGGTAAATTTTGTAAATCTGCGGGATGCGGGTGATCCGGTGGAGGTGGCAAAAATTTATGATCAATCCGGGGCGGATGAGCTGGTATTTCTTGACATTACCGCTTCTTCAGATGCCAGAAAAACCGTGGTAGATATGGTTAGACGGGTGGCAGAGCAGGTCTTTATCCCATTTACAGTGGGAGGCGGCATTCGTACGGTGGATGATTTTAAGACCATTCTACGAGAAGGAGCAGATAAAATTGCCATTAATTCCGCTGCCATTATGAATCCACAGCTGATTGCGGAGGCTGCCGATAAATTTGGAAGCCAGTGCGTGGTGGTGGCCATAGATGCCAAACGCAGGGCCGATGGCACTGGCTGGACCATTTATAAAAATGGCGGCCGGATAGATATGGAAATGGATGCAGTGGAATGGGCCCGTAAAGCAGCTGAACTGGGAGCGGGTGAAATTCTCCTGACCAGTATGGATTGTGACGGCACGAAAGCGGGCTATGACAATGCCCTGACAGCTGCCGTAGCCCAATCCATTGCCATTCCAGTCATTGCCTCAGGGGGAGCAGGGACCATGGACCATTTTTATGATACGTTGACCCAGGGAAAAGCAGATGCTGCGCTGGCTGCTTCTCTTTTTCATAACCGGGAAATGGAAATTCATGACTTAAAAGTGTATCTGGCTCAAAAAGGACTTTCCATGCGCCTATAGGAGGAAAAATGAGATTATTCATTGCTTCGGATATTCATGGCAGTGCACCTGCCTGCAAAAAAATACTGGAAAGAATGGAGGTGGAAAAGCCGGATAAACTGGTCCTCCTGGGGGATTTGCTATACCACGGCCCCCGAAATGATCTTCCGGAAGGGTATGCCCCCAAAGAAGTGATTGCTATGTTGAATCAGGCCAGGGAAAAAATCATCTGTGTGCGTGGCAATTGTGAAGCGGTTGTGGACCAGATGGTTTTGGATTTTCCTGTTATGGCAGATTATATCTGGATGATGGATCAGGGGCACCAGCTGTTTTTCACCCATGGGGATGTGTACAATGCGCACAATATGCCTGCACTGCAGGCAGGAGATGCCTTAATTCACGGTCATACCCATGTCCATACTGTTCAATTTATCAGAGAAGTGGTGTATCTGAATCCAGGGTCTGTTTCTTTACCTAAGGAAAATCAGGTGCCTTCCTACATGATGTATGAGGACGGTTTTTTTTCTATCCGGGATATGCAGGGCAATCCTTTAATGGAATATGCTTTTGGGCAGTATGTACCTGAAGGACAATATGCGTCCTTAAAGCAGGTCATCAGCGCCCTTCGGGCAGAAGGGGGATGCCCCTGGGACCGTGCCCAAACCCATGAGAGTCTGAAAAAATATATGCAGGAGGAAATGCAGGAGGCTCTGGAAGGAATTGATCTTTATCTTAAAACAGGGGATGCCGCCAATATGGTGGAGGAGCTGGGAGACGTGCTGCTACAGATTTTTTTACAGGCCCAGATTGGAGAAGAAGAAGGGCTTTTTACCATGGAAGATGTCATGAAGGGACTTCAGGAAAAAATGATTCGCCGTCATCCACATGTTTTTGGTGAAAAAAAGGCGAATACAGAAGAAGAAGCGCTTGCCCTTTGGCAGGAGGCTAAAAACAAAGAAAAGAATAACTGATACAAACAGGGGGGGAACATGTTTGGAAAAGTAAAAGGCGCCACCATTATAGGGGTGGATGGCGTTTTAGTGGAAGTGGAGGCCGACATATCCGAGGGATTACCCCAGATGGATATGGTCGGCCTTCTTTCGTCCGAAGTAAAGGAAGCCAGGGAAAGAGTGCGCTCGGCTATGCGAAACAGTGGCTTTAGCCTGCCATGCAAAAGAATTACCATTAATCTTTCACCTGCAAATTTGAAAAAAGGTGGCACGCATTTAGATTTGCCCATTGCCATTAGTTTGCTTTTGGCTATGAAAAAAATACCCGAAAATGCGGCAAACGGACTGCTTTTTGCAGGAGAGCTGGCTTTGGATGGGCGTATCCGCCCTGTGAATGGGCTTTTGGCTCTGGTAGAAGCTGGCAGGACAGGCGGCTGTATCGGCGGTGTTATTCCAGACACACAGTCCGGAGCCGTGATGGGCGGGTTGCCCCTTCTAAAAGCCGAAACGCTGACACAGGTGGTTCATTGGCTTCGACACCAGGAAGGAATGGAAATGGCCGAAGAAGCAGCCTTTTCTATAAAGGAATCGGATGAAACGTGCTGGGATTTTTCCTGCATACATGGACAGGGCTTTGCAAAACGAGGTTTGGAGGTGGCGGTAAGCGGCATGCATCATTTACTGTTAATCGGTCCGCCCGGGGCAGGAAAAAGCATGTTGGCTCAGGCATTACCGGGTATTCTTCCAAAGCTTTCTCCTGCCGAGGCATTGGAAATCACAAAAATACATAGTATATATGGAACATTGCCAATCAAGGAAGGGCTGATTACCAGACGCCCTTTTCGGGCTCCATATCATGGGATTACCGTTCCGGCCATGGTGGGAGGCGGGCGTATTCCCCGTCCAGGAGAAATTTCACTGGCCCACAGGGGGGTATTGTTTCTGGATGAACTTCCAGAATTTCCTTCCGCAGTACTGGAATCCCTTCGAAAACCTCTGGAGGAGAAGAAAGTGCAGGTGCACAGACTGGATGTCAACTGTGTTTTCCCTGCGGAGTTTCTTCTCTTTGGAGCCATGAATCCCTGTCGATGTGGTTATTATCCGGATAAGAATCGATGCAGCTGTTCTCCGGGAGAAATTGCCAGGTATATGGGGAAAATCAGTCGTCCTTTTTTGGACAGAATGGATTTGTGTGTGGAAACGCCCTCCCTTTCCTATGAGGCTGTGGCGAATCCCGGAAGGGAAGAAAGTTCTGCTGTAATCAGAGAGCGGGTGGGCAGGGTATGGAATATCCAGCAGGAACGGTATCGGGCACTTGGCATTTCTCATAATAGCGCATTGACAGGAGAGATGCTGGCTGAGTGGTGCCGAATAGATCGTAAAATGGCAAAACATTTGAAAAGGACTTTTGAATCATTGCAATTTACAGCCAGGAGCTATCATAAAGTGTTGCGTGTTTCCAGAACTATTGCAGATATGGAAGGAGAAAAGGACCTGACCCTTAAATGTGTTCAGGAAGCCATTCAGTACAGACAGGTGGAAAAGAGCATTTGGGGAAAGGAAGGGATTTAATATATATATAGAAGAAATACTCTGGTACTGGATTTCCAGGTTGGAGGGTATCGGAGAAATGAAGCTGAGAAAATGGCTGGATAAAATGGATTCTCCCCGGGATCTTTTGGAAATGCCCATGAACAGAATGGTGGCATTGCCTGGATGGGAGGAGAAATATGAAGCTATACTGAAAAGGGAACGACTAAACTATAAGGATCGGGAAAAAGAATACAGTACTTTTTGGGATAGGGGTATCTTTTTCTATTCCCACAAACATCCTTCCTTTCCAGAACGCCTTAGAAATATTCCGCATTATCCCTGGGGAATATATGTAAAAGGGAAGTTGCCCTCTGCTAAACAGCCGGCAGTGGCTATTGTTGGGGCCAGAGGATGCAGTCATTATGGAAAGCAGGTAGCGGAAGACCTTGGGTATGCCCTGGGCGCCAGGGGCGTTTTGGTAATTAGTGGAATGGCCCACGGAATCGATGCGGCCGGACAGTATGGGGCTTTGGAGGCAGGAGGAGAAAGCTATGGGGTCCTGGGTTCCGGGGTGGATATCTGCTATCCGGCGGAAAACCTGAGCCTGTATCGGCGGCTCCAGGCCTGCGGAGGCGTCCTTTCAGAAACCCCTCCCGGGGAAGCGGGGAAGCCCTTTCGATTTCCCAGACGCAATCGCATCATCAGTGGATTATCAGATGTGGTTGTGGTGGTGGAAGGAAAAATGGGCAGTGGTTCTTTCAGCACGGTGGAGCATGCATTAAGCCAAAATAAGGATATTTTTGCCGTGCCGGGAAGAATTCTGGACCCTTTGGGCCAAGGATGCAATTACTTGCTCCAACAGGGGGCACAGGTCTATACCTGCGCCGATGATGTACTCCAGTTTTTGCATTTATTGGAAAACAACAGGGAAGAAAAGGAAACAAATTTCTTAAGAAATCACAAAACCCCTGAAACTTTGACTAAAAATGATAGCCTTGCCCTTGTCAAGGAAGAATATTTGTTGTATAGTTGTTTGGATTTCCAACCCAGACATGTGGAAGAACTTTTGCTTAAGTCCGGTTTGCCGGTGAGTGATATTCTGTTTTTCCTTACACAGATGGAGCGGAAGGGGCTGGTGGAACAGCCGGTTAAAAATTATTTTTGCCGTAAGGCAAGATAAGGCATCCATCGGCAGCAAATATATTTGTAAATGAGGAGGGCATATGGCGAAATACCTGGTTATTGTGGAATCACCTGCAAAGGTAAAGACCATAAAAAAATTCCTGGGGAAGGATTACGAAGTTGTGGCTTCCCAGGGCCATGTCCGAGATCTTCCCAAAAGCTCCCTTGGTATTGACATAGAGCATGATTATACACCCCATTACATCACCATCCGCGGAAAAGGAGACATATTGGCCAAGCTTCGCAAAGAAGTGAAAAAGGCCACGAAGGTCTATCTGGCAACGGACCCTGACCGGGAAGGAGAAGCTATTGCCTGGCATCTGGCACAGGCCCTAAAGCTGGAAGGAAAACAAATTCACAGAATCAGTTTTAATGAAATTACGGAAAAGGCTGTCAAAGAGTCTATCAAGCAGTCCCGGGATATTGATGTGGATCTGGTGGATGCACAGCAGACCCGACGCATGCTGGACCGTATGGTAGGTTACCGGATCAGCCCTTTGCTGTGGGCAAAAGTGAAAAGAGGCTTAAGTGCCGGCCGGGTGCAGTCCGTAGCTCTGCGCATGATTTGTGATCGGGAAGATGAAATCAATGCTTTTATTCCGGAAGAGTACTGGACCCTGGAAGCAGCCCAGGAAGCGGAAGGGGAAACCAAACCGGTAACGGCAAAATTCTATGGTAAAAATAATGAAAAGACGGAACTGCATAATAAGGAAGAAGTAGATGAGGTTCTAAAGGCACTGGAAGGGAAAAGACCTGTAGTGACAGAAGTAAAGGAAGGGGAGAGGATAAAAAAAGCCCCATTGCCTTTCACCACGAGCACCCTTCAGCAGGAAGCTTCAAAAGTACTTAATTTTTCCACACAGAAAACCATGCGTATTGCCCAGTCTTTATATGAAGGGGTGGAATTGGCAAAACTGGGAACGGTTGGTCTAATCACCTATCTGAGAACAGATTCTATCCGTGTTTCGGAGGGAGCTGTAACTGATGCGGCTGCTTATATTACGGAAACATTTGGAGCCCCCTATCTGACAGTGCGTTCCGGCAACGGTGCCCCAAAATCTGAAAAGAAAATTCAGGATGCTCATGAGGCCATTCGTCCTACAGACATTCGGCTGACCCCTTCTCAGGTGAAGGAATCTCTAAGTCGGGATGAGTTTCGTCTGTATCAGCTGATCTGGAAACGCTTCACTGCCAGCCAGATGCACCATGCTTTATATAAAACCATGCAGGTCAAAATTGCCATTGGGGAATATACGTTTACTGTCAGCACGGCAAAGCTGGTCTTTGATGGATTTATGTGTGTATATGTCAGCGAAGAAGATAAGGAAGAAAACAAGAAGGCGATTCGCTCCCTGCAGGCGGATAGTGTACTCTCCGTATTGGAATATACACCCAAACAGCATTTCACGCAGCCTCCCCAACATTATACGGAGGCCAGCCTGGTAAAAGCGCTTGAGGAGCAGGGCATTGGCAGGCCTTCCACTTATGCCCCTACCATTACCACCCTTTTAGGAAGAAGATATATTACCAAAGAAACCAGGAATTTGTATGTTACGGAAATTGGAGAGGTGGTAAATCAGTTAATGAAACAATCCTTTCCAAGCATTGTGGATGTGACCTTTACAGCCAATCTGGAATCCCTGCTGGACAAGATTGAAGAGGGAAGCATCAACTGGAAAACAGTGCTGGAAAACTTTTATCCGGATCTGGATGAAGCGGTCAGGGTGGCAGAGGAGCAATTGGCACAGGTAAAAATTGAAGATGAGGTATCTGACGAAATATGTGAGAACTGCGGCAGAAATATGGTTATCAAATATGGCCCTCACGGAAAATTTCTGGCTTGTCCCGGTTTCCCGGAATGCAGGAACACGAAACCCTATCTGGAAAAAATTGGTGTGCCGTGTCCTAAATGCGGAAAAGACATTGTTATTCGCAAAACCAAAAAAGGGCGTAAATATTACGGCTGCGAGGGCGCACCGGAATGTGATTTTATGTCCTGGATCAAACCAACGGATCAAAAATGCCCCATTTGCGGAAAATGTATGTTGCAAAAAGGAAATAAACTTTTTTGCGCAGATGATAGTTGCGTCAATGGGCTGAATAATTTGAAAAATTCTTAAAATTTTAGAAATTGACGTGTTTCAAGCCTGTACCACTTGAATTGCAATGTTTTCTATGCTAGACTCCCATATATAGATGGTATATATGCCCAATGTAGGAGAAGGAGGACAGAAATGAGCGTACAATTGCTTGACAAAACTCGAAAAATCAATAAATTGCTCCATAACAACAACTCCGGTAAAGTGGTCTTCAACGATATTTGTGAAGTCCTTAGCGGTATCCTGAATTCAGATATTTTGGTCATCAGCAAAAAAGGAAAGGTTCTTGGCATTGGGAATGATGCTGCTTTTGCACCAATTCATGAATTATTGGGAAATCAGGTCGGAAATCTTGTGGATAATGATTTAAATGAACGGCTGTTAAGCGTGCTGTCCACGAAAGAAAATGTCAACATGTCCACATTAGGCTTCTCTTCTGAAATTTCTGATAAATATCAGGCCATCATCACTCCGATTGATATTGCAGGGGAACGTCTTGGAACCCTTTTTATTTATAAGGCGGATGCAGGCTATGACATTGATGATATTATTCTCAGTGAGTATGGGACTACAGTAGTGGGTCTGGAAATGATGCGCTCGATCAATGAAGAAAACGCAGAAGAAAGCCGCAAAGTGGCCATTGTAAAATCTGCCATCAGCACCCTTAGCAATTCTGAACTGGGAGCCATTTTTCATATTTTTGATGAACTGGATGGCAGTGAGGGCATTCTGGTTGCAAGCAGGATTGCAGACCGGGTGGGCATTACCCGCTCTGTTATTGTCAATGCGTTGCGCAAGTTTGAAAGTGCCGGAGTCATTGAGTCCCGTTCATCAGGGATGAAAGGCACCTATATCAAGGTGCTAAACGATGTCGTTTTTGAAGAACTGGAAAACATTCGCAATACCACCATTGGCCAGGAGGCCTTGATGCAAAGAAATTGATTGGAGTGAAAAGGAGATATTCTTGGGAATGTCTCTTTTTTTGCCTGAATTTCAGAGAAAACTATTGCATAGTCTTTTTCTTTGTGATAAAATTAAAATCCGTGTGAACCTGGAATGGATTCACATATAATAATATTCACATGTCCCGAATCACCGGGTCGGTGCTGCTATGGCAGTCCCCGGTCAGCAGGCATGGAAGAACAAACCAAAAGGAGAATGCATATGAGCGTAATTTCAATGAAGCAGCTGCTGGAAGCAGGTGTACACTTCGGACATCAGACCAGAAGATGGAACCCTAAAATGGCCCCTTACATTTATACCGAACGTAACGGGATCTACATCATTGACCTGCAGAAATCTGTAGGAAAGGTAGATGAGGCTTACAAGGCTATTTCCGATATCGCGGCTGACGGTGGTACAATTTTATTTGTAGGAACCAAAAAACAGGCACAGGATGCTATTCAGACAGAGGCAGAACGTTGCGGCATGTTTTACATCAACCAGAGATGGCTGGGTGGAATGCTGACGAACTTTAAAACCATTCAGAGTCGTATTGCAAGACTGAAAGCCATTGAGAAGATGGCGGAAGACGGTACTTTTGATGTGCTGCCTAAAAAAGAGGTCATTGCGCTGAAAAAAGAATATGATAAACTGATCAAAAACCTGGGTGGTATTAAGGAAATGAAAAAAGTTCCGGACGCCATTTTTGTGGTGGATCCCAAAAAGGAAAGAATCTGCGTACAGGAAGCACATACGCTTGGCATTCCGTTGATTGGAATTGCAGATACAAACTGTGATCCTGAAGAGCTGGATTATGTTATTCCCGGAAATGATGATGCCATTCGTGCCGTAAAACTGATTGTATCCAAGATGGCTGATGCCGTTATTGAGGCAAACCAGGGTGAAGTGAATGTGGATGCTGATTTGGAACAGGCTGCAGCAGAAGAAGTAGCAACCGATATAGAGCAGCTGGCTGATGCACAGTAAATCCACTGTGAAAATCAGATCTGTTTAAACATATATTTTCGGAGGGAAATGAAATGGCAGCAGTTACTGCACAAATGGTAAAAGATTTAAGAGAAATGACCGGCGCCGGCATGATGGATTGCAAAAAAGCCCTGGCCGCTACCGATGGTGATATGAACGCAGCAGTAGATTTTCTTCGGGAAAAAGGGCTCGCTGCATCTACAAAGAAGGCCGGACGTATTGCTGCAGAAGGTATTGTGGCAACGCTGGTGGAAAATGACACAGATGCTGTTATTGTAGAAGTGAACAGTGAAACAGATTTTGTAGCAAAGAACGAGTTGTTCCAAACATTCGTTGCGGATGTGGCTAAGCAGGCCCTTACTTCCGAAAACACGGATGCAGAGAGTTTTCTGGAAGAAACCTGGGCGCTGGAGCCTGAAAAAACAGTTGCACAGGAGCTGTCTTCCAAAATTGCCATTATTGGAGAAAACATGAAAATTCGTCGTTTCACCAAATTGGCTGCTGAAGCCGGGTGCGTGGTTGCCTATAACCATGGCGGCGGAAGAATCGGTGTGCTGGTGGAAGCCAGAACCGGGGTGGTGAATGATGCCGTAAAGGAAGCTTTGAAAAATGTGGCTATGCAGATTGCTGCATTAAAGCCTCTGTATGTCAGCCGCAAAGAAGTGCCTGAAGAATTTATTGAAAAAGAAAAAGAAATCCTGAAGACACAGGCTATAAATGAAAATCCCGGAAAGCCTGAAAATATCATTGACAAAATGATTCTGGGCCGTCTGAATAAAGAGCTTAAGGAATTCTGTCTGGTGGATCAGCCCTATGTAAAGGATCCTGATTTGACTGTGGCAAAATACCTGGAGCAGGTCGGCAAAGAAGTTGGTACCACCATTGAAGTGGAAAAATTTGTCCGCTTTGAAACCGGAGAAGGGATCGAAAAGAAGGAAGAGGATTTTGCTGCAGAAGTGGCAAAGCAAATGGGAAATTAAATCTGAAACAGCAACCATACGGCCGTCGGCAGGACATTCCTGCCGGCGGCTTTTTGTATGGGAACTGCCAGGTTCAAAGGTAGACAGAGAAATATTGATGTGGTATAATTGCCCATAGTGTAAACACAGAAAAAAGGATTGGAGCAGGCAGCATGAGCAAAAGGGTCTTTTTAAAGCTGAGCGGTGAAGCCCTGGCAGGGGATAAAAAAACAGGGTTTGATGAAGGCGTCTGCCGCAAGGTGGCACTGCAGGTGAAAGAAGCAGTGACCGAAGGGGTACAGGTAGGCATTGTCATTGGAGGAGGAAATTTCTGGAGGGGAAGATCCAGTGATGCCATTGACAGGACAAAAGCAGATCAGATTGGAATGCTGGCAACAGTCATGAATTGTGTGTATGTTTCTGAAATATTCAGAAGTGTAGGCATGCGCACTTCCATTTTTACCCCCTTTATCTGTGGGAATGTGTCCACCTTATTTTCTAAAGATCAGGCCAATGCTGCATTTGCCGCCGGTGAAGTGGTTTTTTTTGCTGGAGGAACAGGACATCCCTATTTCTCCACGGATACAGGCATTGTGCTCAGGGCTATTGAAATGGATGCAGAAATCATTCTCCTGGCTAAATCCATTGATGGAGTGTACGACAAAGATCCCATGCTTCATCCGGATGCAGTCAAGTATGCGGAGATTCCCATTCAGGATGTCATTGATCAGAAGCTTGGTGTAATGGATTTGACAGCTTCCATCATGTGCATGGAAAATAAAATGAAAATGTTAGTTTTCAGCCTGAACGAGGAAAACAGTATTGCCCTGGCTTTACAGGGAAAATGTGAAAACGGGACAGTGGTCACCGTCTGGTAGGAGGAATCATGGAAGAAAAATTATTGCTTTTTGAAGAAAAGATGGAGAAAAGCTGTCAGAATCTGCGGGAAGAGTATCAGGGCATCCGTGCGGGAAGAGCCAACCCACAGATTTTGAACAAATTGATGGTGGATTATTATGGTGTGGCAAGCCCCATTCAGCAGGTAGCCAACGTTTCTGTTCCGGAGGCCAGAATTTTGCAGATTCAGCCTTGGGAGAAAAGTCTGATCAAAGAGATTGAAAAAGCCATTATGCTTTCAGACATTGGGATTACCCCTACAAACGATGGAAGAATCATTCGTCTGGTCTTTCCGGAACTGACAGAAGAGCGGCGTAAAGATCTGGCCAAGGAAGTGAAGAAAAAAGCAGAAGCAGCAAAAGTTGCTATCCGCAATATCCGACGTGATGCCAATGATGCCATGAAGAAAATGGAAAAAGCCGGAGAATTGAATGAAGATCAGCTTGCTGGAGCAGAAGAAGAAGTGCAAAAGCTGACCGATAAATATATCGGCATTATTGACAAGGAAGCAGAATCAAAAACGAAGGAAATCATGACAGTATAAGTTATAAGCATAAGGGGGGGTGGAAACCCGCCCTTATCTTTTCCATACAAAAGGAGCACAGCATGGATGCAGAATTTTCAGGCACAGCAGCAGATGGCAAACCACTACCAGGTATGAAAATACCTTGTCATGTGGCAATTATCCTGGATGGAAATGGACGGTGGGCAAAAAAAAGAGGCCTTCCGAGAAATATGGGACATGCCGAAGGCTGTAAAACAGTAGAACAGACTGTGGAAGATGCGGCAAATCTTGGTATTTCTTGCCTGACGGTATATGGCTTTTCTACAGAGAACTGGAAAAGGGACGATGATGAAGTCGGTGCTTTAATGAAACTGTTTCGCTACTACATGAAACGACTGCTGAAGGTGGCCTTAAAGAAAAACGTTCAGGTTCGCGTAATCGGAGAAAAAAGCAGGTTCGCACAGGATCTGATTCAGGGCATGGATGAGCTTGAAAACAAAACGGCTAAAAATACGGGAATGACATTTGTGCTTGCCCTTAATTACGGAGGTCGGGATGAAATTATAAGAGCGGTTCAGAAAATGGGCAGGGAGATACAGGAAGGTCAGTTGAATCCGGAAGATATTTCTGAAGCCCTTATGGACCGATATCTGGATACACATGGTATCCCAGATCCTGATTTGATGATTCGTACCAGTGGTGAACAGCGCCTGTCCAATTATTTGATTTGGCAGTGTGCATATACAGAGTTCTATTTTACCCCTGTACTTTGGCCTGATTTTGATGTGGAAGAGTTAAAGAAGGCTATAGTGTATTATAACACCAGAGAAAGGCGTTTTGGCGGCGTGCTGCCTGACGAATAGGATCAGGTTTAATGTTTTGGACGAGGTTGTTAAGCGGTGTGGTTCTGGTCCTGCTTGCCCTGCTGACCATTATCACCGGCGGCCCCCTTTTACTTGGGACGCTTGCCCTACTGGCTTTTACAGGGCAGTATGAGTTTTACCGGGTTATGAAAATTGAAAAGAGCCCCCTTTCCATTGGTGGATACATGGCAACAGCAGTGTTTTACCTGTTACTGTTAGCGGACAGAACCGCCTGGTTTCTTCCGGTGGCTGTGTTCCTTTTTCTTTTACTGATGAGCCTGTATGTCTTTACCTTTCCAAGGTATTCTATTCAGGCAGTCTGTGAGGCCTGTGTTGGCGTTCTGTATTTACCGGTTTTGATCTCCTTTATCTATCTACTGCGAAATAGTGCAGATGGAGCCTATCTGGTTTGGCTGATCATATTGTCCTCCTGGGGCAACGATACCTTTGCCTATTGTGTGGGCGTTTTGTTTGGAAAACATAAAATGGCGCCGGTGCTCAGCCCTAAAAAATCTATTGAGGGGGCTGTCGGAGGCGTTGTTTGTGCCGGCCTTTTGGGTATGGCTTATGGTGCCATTTTTCAGAATCAACTGCCGCTTATGAAAGGGCATGCCTGGCTATTGTGTGGTATGATTTGTATGGCTGGTGCAGGAATTTCCATTTTAGGGGATCTGGCAGCTTCAGCTATAAAACGGAATCAGGGCATTAAAGACTTTGGCAATTGTATTCCCGGGCATGGGGGCGTGCTGGACCGTTTTGACAGCATCGTATTTGTTGCACCGGTCATTTACTACCTGGCAGTCCTTGCAGGCCGGGTACTGGCTTAGAAATTTGGGTATATATTATGAAAAACATAGGAATATTAGGGTCTACCGGATCCATCGGCACTCAGGCACTTTCTGTGGTGCGGGAAAATCCGGATATAAAAGTAAAAGCCCTGGCAGCAGGAAAGAACATAGCACTTCTAGAATCCCAGGTCCGTGAATTCAAACCGGATATTGTGGCTGTATGGGAAGAAAACAGCGCAAAAGAGCTGGCGCTGGCATTAAGGGATACCCGGTGTCAGGTGCACTGGGGGATGGACGGCCTTCTTGCGGTGGCCACATGGCCAAAGGTAGACATTCTGGTAACTGCCATTGTGGGGATGATCGGGTTGCTGCCAACCATGGCCGCTATAAAGGAAAAAAAGGCTATTGCTCTGGCCAATAAAGAAACCCTTGTCACAGCTGGTCATCTGATCATGCCGCTAGCAAAAGAAATGAGAGTCCCTATTCTGCCTGTGGACAGTGAACATTGTGCTATTTTTCAGTGCCTGCAGGGAGAACAGGACAACACCATTTCCCGTGTGCTGCTGACCGCTTCAGGTGGCCCTTTCAGAACTTTTTCCCGGGAATCCCTGGAGCATGTGGAGCTGGAGGATGCCTTAAAACATCCTAACTGGTCCATGGGGGCTAAAATCACCATTGATTCCTCCACTCTGGTCAATAAAGGGTTGGAGGTCATGGAGGCGAGATGGCTGTTCGGTGTGGATTTTGACCGGATACAGGTGGTCGTACAGCCCCAGAGTATTATCCATTCCATGGTGGAATTTGAAGACGGCAGTATAATGGCACAGCTTGGAACGCCGGATATGAAGTTGCCCATTCAATATGCCCTTACATATCCCAGGAGATGCTTCCTAAAGGGAGATCGACTGGATTTTGAGACGCTTCAAAAGATTACATTTGAAAAGCCGGACACAGACAGATTTCCGGCACTTTCGCTGGCTTATCAGGCCGGACGGGCAGGGGGAAACATGCCCACAGTGTTTAACAGTGCCAATGAAGAAGCTGTGGCTCTGTTTTTGGAGAAAAAGATTCGTTACCTGGATATTGCTGCCCTCATTGAAGCTGCCATGGGAGCCATCCCTTTCCAAAAGGCAGAAACCATTGAAGATATTCTGGCAGCAGAGGCGCAAACGCGGGCTTTTGTAAAAACACTGGCCGATACGCATACCATAAGGAGGTAATCTCTTGTCCATTATTTATGGCATTATTATTTTTGGCCTGGTCATTTTTGTGCATGAATTTGGCCATTTTATCGTGGCTAAGGCCAATGGCATACAGGTTGTGGAGTTTTCCATCGGCATGGGTCCCAGAATCTTTAGCAAAATGGGAAAAGAAACCCGATACTCACTAAAATGGATTCCTTTTGGGGGATCCTGCAGGATGCTTGGAGATGATAACGGTATTCCTGATCCGGATGCCCCCCAAATTGAGGGGGCATTGGCAGAAAAAAGCTTTAATAGCAAAAATGTATGGGCCAGGATTTCCGTCATTTTTGCAGGGCCTTTTTTTAATTTTTTACTGGCCTTCGTCTGCGGTGTTATTATTGTAGGATTAGCAGGCATTGACAAACCAATATTAAGCGGCGTGCTGGAAGGCTTTCCAGCAGAAACGGCAGGGCTTCAGGCAGGAGACCAGATTGTTTCCATGGATGGGCACCGCATGTATACCCAACGGGATGTTTCCCTGTATATTGAAGACCATATTGATGAGGAAATGGCCATAAAGGTGAATCGAAACGGGGAAATATTTACCGTAGATCTGACGGCACAGTGGAGTGAAGAGGACCAAACGTATTATATAGGTATAACCTGGAATGGCAGCCGGGAAAAAGTGAATCCCATCGCCACTATGGGCTATAGTATTCATGAGGTCGGCTACTGGATTCGCATCACCTTTAAAAGTCTTGGGATGCTCTTTACCGGTGGTGTTAGTGTGGATGACCTGGCAGGGCCTGTTGGCATCGTAGATGCTGTGGGAGATGTGGTGGAAGAGAGCAAATCAGATGGTGGATATTACATATTCCTGAACCTTGTGAATATGGCACTGCTGATTAATGCCAATATCGGTGTCATGAATCTGTTACCTTTACCGGCACTGGATGGGGGACGACTGGCTTTCCTGTTTATTGAGGCGGTTCGGGGGAAGCCGGTGGATCGGGAAAAAGAAGGATATGTTCATATGGCCGGCATAATTTTACTCTTCCTTTTAATGATTTTTGTGATGTTTAATGACATACGCCGTGTCATAACCGGATAAATAGAAAGAGGCAGATATGGGAAGTCAGAAAGCGGTGCGGATTGGGGATCGACTGATTGGCGGGGGGAACCCCATTTTGATACAATCCATGACCAATACCAAAACAGAAGATGCACAGGCAACAATTGATCAGATTCTTCGGCTGGAAGAGGCAGGGTGTGAAATCGTTCGATGCACGGTGCCTACAGAAAAGGCCGCAAAGGCTCTGGAAATAATCAAACAGCACATCCATATCCCGCTTGTGGCAGATATTCATTTCGATTACCGTATGGCCTTGTTGGCAATGGATCATGGGGCTGACAAAATCCGGATTAATCCGGGGAATATTGGCAGTGAAGAACGGGTGCGACTGGTAGTGGAAAAGGCGAAAACCTATACTATTCCCATTCGTGTAGGTGTAAACAGCGGTTCTCTTGAGAAGCCTCTTTTGGAAAAGTATGGAGGTGTAACTGCAGAAGGGCTGGTGGAAAGTGCTCTGGATAAAGTGCACATGCTGGAAGCGCTTGATTTTACGGATATTGTCATCAGCATTAAATCATCAGATGTGCTGATGTGTGTAAAGGCCCATGAAATACTGGCGCCTTTAACACCTTATCCTTTGCATGTTGGCATTACGGAAGCCGGAACACTCATCAGTGGGAACATCAAATCTGCCATTGGCTTAGGCCTTATTCTTCATCAGGGTATTGGAGATACTATCCGGGTTTCTCTTACGGGAGATCCTGTGGAAGAGATTAAAAGCGCCAAACTGATTCTGCGCACACTGGGACTTAGAAAGGGTGGCATTGAAGTGGTGTCCTGTCCCACCTGTGGACGGACACAGATTGATCTGATCGGCCTGGCCAATAAAGTTGAAACTATGGTGGCAGGGTATCCCTATTCCATTAAAGTGGCTGTTATGGGATGTGCAGTCAATGGCCCCGGGGAAGCCAGAGAGGCGGATCTTGGCATTGCGGGTGGAAACGGTGTGGGCCTGTTGATGAAAAAAGGACAGGTCGTCAGAAAAGTACCTGAACAGGATCTGCTCACAGCATTAAAAGAGGAGCTGGACCACTGGCAGGAGTGAAGATTTGAATTGAGGTGAAGGCATTGTTTTATAAACCATTTCATCAGGTTTTTTATCAGTTAAAGATTACAGGGGAGTTATATGATATTTTTTCTCGTGTAGAGGTGTACAATATGATGCTGGGCCAGCATCAGACCCGCCTGCGTGTCTTTATCCGTTCCAACAATCTGATTGATAAAAAAGATATCCTTCACATGGAGAAGCTTTTGGCAGAAACTCTGTTTCCAGATGGCAGTGTGCAGGTGAGACTGGTGGAACAATACAACCTTTCTGCTCAGTACACGCCCCGAAAGCTGTTGGATGTTTACAGAGAAAGCATCCTTTTGGACTTCAAGCAGGAAAGCAGTTTGCTTTACAGCCTACTGCATCAGGCCGACTGGAACTTTACTGGCGAGGATCATCTTGTGATTTCTTTGCCGGAGAGCCCCATCCTAAAGCAGAAGGCAGACAAAATTGTAGGATACATTTGTCATATTTTTCAGGACCGTTGTGGATTTTCCATAACGGCTTCTTTGGATTACATCTCTTCTGATCATTCAAAAAGAGAGAAGGTTCGCAAAAATCAGGAGGTTATGGAAGTGCGGGCTGTTCTGCGTCAGAATCACCAGGAGGGATATTTAAACGCACAGGAAGTGCCGGAAGAAACTGCAACAGGAAAAGTTATTGCACAGCCATTGGAAAAGTCTGCAAAACAGACAAATGCGGTTTCTTCAGCACCTGAAAAGAGGGAGCATGATGCTGTGGGAAACCGGAAGCAGATTAAAGCAGGGAAAGCTTCCCGGGGAGATGGAGACGGAAATGTGCGGCCATATAAGCGCAGCGATCATCCCGGGGCCCTTTTTGGCAGAGATTTTGAAGGTAGCATCACACCCATTGAACAGTTAGATGAAGGAAGCGGAGAGGTCGTTATTCGGGGCCAGGTCTATGGTCTTAACTACAGGGAACTGCGGGATGGTAAAAAGGCGATCGTCACTTTTGCCTTAACAGATTTTACAGACAGCATTCGCTGCAAACTTTTTTTAGCCGCAGAACATAAAGACAGCTTTCTGGCAGATTTTAAAGACAATCTTTTTGTGGAGATTAAGGGGGTCTGCCTCTATGACACTTATGACAAAGAACTGGGCATCACCTCCATCACCGGTATGCGCAAGGGGGAGGATTTCAGGCCAAAGCGCAGAGATCTTGCAGTAGAAAAACGGGTTGAACTGCATTGCCACACGAAAATGAGTGAGCTGGACGCAGTGGCAGATGTGAAACAACTGTTGGATACAGCCAGAAGCTGGGGTCATCCGGCCATAGCCATAACCGATCATGGTTGTGTACAGGCTTTTACGGAAGCGCTCCATGCCCGAGAAAAAAATGACCCGTTAAAAGTGATTTACGGCTTGGAAGGCTATCTGGTAGATGATGAAAAAAATACAGTAACAAATAGTCAGGGACAGTCTTTACATGATACTGTATTTGTGGTTTTTGATATAGAAACCACCGGCTTTAGTCCCGTGAAAAATAAGATTATCGAAATTGGCGCGGTAAAAGTTCAAAATGGTCAGATTCTGGATCGATTCAGTGAGCTGATTAATCCGGAAGTCCCTATTCCGCTACGTATTGAAAATCTGACTGGCATCAATGATCTGATGGTTCTTGACAAAGGTACCATCGAAGCCATTTTCCCCAAATTTATGGCATTTTGTGAGGGGACTGTACTTGTTGCTCATAATGCAGATTTTGATGTCAGTTTTATCCGGCACAATGCAAAGATCATGGGATTTCCTTTTCCTTTCACTTATGTGGATACGCTTGGCATGGCCAGGTCGATGCTGCCCCACCTGCATAGGTATAAACTGGATACAGTGGCTAAGGATCTTGGTATTCGTCTGGATAACCATCACAGAGCTGTGGATGATGCAGAATGCACTGCCCAGATTTTTCTGCGCCTTTTGGAAAAATATGAAGACCAGGGCGTAGGAGATCTGACTGCCCTGCAGGCCTTTTCCAAAATCGACGGGGAAGGGGTGAAAAAACTTCCCACCTATCACATCATTATACTGGCAGCCAATGAAACCGGACGGATTAATCTGTATCGCCTGGTGTCCATGTCTCATCTGCAGTACTTTGCCAGACGGCCAAGAATCCCCAAAAGTGTCCTTCGAAAATACAGAGAGGGCTTGATTCTAGGATCTGCCTGTGAGGCAGGAGAGCTGATGCAGGCCATTATTCGGGAAGAGCCGGAAGAGGATGTGCTGCGCATTGCAGGTTTCTATGATTACCTGGAAATTCAACCCCTGGCCAACAACCGTTTCCTGCTGGATAAGGAGGATTCTGCTTTCCGTTCAGAAGAAGATCTGCGCAATCTGAACCGTAAAGTGGTGCAATTGGGAGAAACCCTGGATAAACCAGTGGTGGCCACCTGTGATGCCCATTTTATTCAACCAGAAGATGAAATCTACAGGCGAATGATTCTGGCTGGCAAAGGGTATGGGGATGCGGATGTGTCCATGCCGTTGTATCTGCGCACTACGGATGAGATGCTGCAGGAATTTTCTTATCTGGGAAGTGATAAGGCCTATGAAGTGGTCATCACAAATCCAAATAAAATCAATGATCGTATTGAAGAAATTTCTCCCGTTCGTCCGGATAAATGCCCTCCGGTCATTGAAAATTCTGACAGAGATTTGCGCAATATGTGTTATGCAAAAGCCAAAGCCTGGTATGGAGAGCCTCTGCCGGAAATTGTGCAGGAGCGGCTGGAAAGAGAGCTAAATTCCATTATCAGCAACGGTTTCGCGGTAATGTACATCATCGCCCAGAAACTGGTAACAAAATCCAATGCAGACGGCTATCTTGTAGGTTCCAGAGGTTCCGTCGGTTCCTCTTTTGTGGCCACAATGGCAGATATCACAGAGGTCAATCCCCTAAGTCCCCACTATCGATGCCCAAAATGCCATTACAGTGACTTTGATTCCCCAGAGGTCAAAGCGTTTGCAGGGAGTGCCGGCTGTGATATGCCGGATCGGGATTGTCCGGTTTGCGGTACCAAACTGATAAAAGATGGGTTTGACATCCCCTTTGAAACCTTCCTGGGATTTAAAGGAAACAAAGAACCGGATATTGATCTGAATTTCTCCGGTGAATATCAAAGTAAGGCACATGCCTATACAGAGGTAATTTTTGGAGCCGGCCAGACTTTTCGAGCCGGCACGGTGGGTACTTTAGCCGATAAAACCGCTTATGGCTATGTGTATAACTACTATAAAGAACGTAATATTGTAAAACGGAATTGTGAAATGGAGCGTCTGGCACAAGGGTGCACCGGGGTGCGCCGCTCTACAGGGCAACATCCTGGCGGAATCATCGTGCTCCCACATGGAGAGGAAATTTACTCTTTTACGCCGGTGCAGCATCCGGCAAATGATACAACCACCAACATTGTGACCACACATTTTGATTACCATTCCATTGACCATAACCTGTTGAAGCTGGATATTCTAGGGCATGATGATCCCACCATGATTCGTATGCTGCAGGATCTTACAGGAGAAGATCCGGTAAAATTCCCTTTGGATGATTCCAAAGTCATGTCGCTATTTAAAAGTACGGAGGCCCTGGGGATTCGACCGGAGGACATTGGGGGGACACAGCTTGGTGCTCTGGGGATTCCTGAATTTGGTACGGATTTTGCCATGCAGATGCTTATAGATACCCAGCCCCGGTATTTTTCTGACCTAGTCCGCATTTCAGGTCTTTCTCACGGCACAGATGTTTGGCTGGGCAATGCACAGACGCTCTTGAAAGAGAAGAAGGCCACCATTC
>CAYRQT010000023.1:22454-25975 GCA_964426655.1 uncultured Cuneatibacter sp.
GGCTATATGTACAAGAGATGATATTATGATCTATCTTATTGGAAAAGGGCTGGACAGTGAAGAATCTTTTACCATTATGGAAAGTGTACGAAAAGGAAAGGGCCTTAAGCCGGAATGGGAAGCCCATATGACAGAGTGCGGTGTACCGGACTGGTACATCTGGTCCTGTAAGAAAATCAAATACATGTTCCCCAAAGCCCATGCGGCGGCCTATGTGATGATGGCCTGGCGTATTGCCTATTGTAAGGTGTATTATCCCTTGGCCTTTTATGCAGCCTATTTCAGTATTCGGGCTACGGGATTTTCCTATGAACTGATGTGCCAGGGAAAAGAAAAGCTTCAGTATTATCTGGACCTGTATAAGAAGAGAGCAGATTCCAAGACGGATCCGCTAAGCAACAAAGAACAGGACACTTTAAAAGATATGCGACTGGTACAGGAAATGTATGCCAGAGGATTTTCGTTCTGGCCCTTGGACTTTTACAAGGCGAAAGCCACACGCTTTCAGATTATCGATGGAAAAATCATGCCTTCCTTCAGTTCCGTTGATGGAATGGGAGAGAAGGCCGCCCTTTCTCTGGAAGAAGCTGCAAAGCAAGGGCCGTTCCTTTCTAAAGAAGATTTAAGGAACAGGGCAAAACTGAGTAAAACGCTCATTGAGACACTGGACCAGCTGGGGCTTTTAAAAGGGATGTCCGAATCTAATCAGCTGTCATTGTTTGATCAATTTGATATGAGTTAAACCATCTTGTTCAAAGAAAAGGCCCTTCCGTTGTCAGAAGATAAATGCTGACAGCCGAAGGGCCTTTTATAAATTCAGGTGTTTAATGGGGATTTTTTCCTAAGCTACAGAAAACGTATTAGAAATCTACTTCTTTACCTTCATAGATGTAGGTGAACAGTTTTTCCATTGTGGCAGGATCAATGGCACGGGGATTGGAGCCTGTACAGGCATCACCAACAGCCAGTTCTGCAATGGAAGCTATTTTTTCTTTAAATTCATCCTCCAGAATACCAAAGTCTTTCAGGGTATTAGGAATGTTCATTTTTACATTATATTCCCGAATCTTGTCACAAAGACCGTTGATCAGAGCCGCTTCTGTTCCGCCTGCAAGACCAATGGATCTGGCAATGTTTGCGTACCGGGCTGCAGCTTCCGGCTCCTTTGCGTTATACTTGATGACATAGGGCAGATACATGGCATTGGCTAAACCATGGGTGATATGCCCGGTGGAGAATGCAGCACCTGTTTTATGAGCCATAGAATGGACAATTCCCAACAGGGCATTGGAGAAAGCCATACCTGCAAGACATTGAGCATAATGCATCTGTTCTCTGGCTACCATGTCACATTTGTAGGAATTCAGCAGATAGGTGAAGACCATCTGAATGGCCTCAATGGCCAGGGGATCTGTAAAGGGGCTGTGCAGCGTAGATACATAGGCTTCAATGGCATGGGTCAATGCGTCCATACCGGTATAAGCCACCTGTGTCACAGGCAGTGCAGCTACAAGATCCGGATCAACAATGGCTACGTCAGGGGTAATGTTGAAATCAGCCAACGGATACTTGATTCCTTTTTCATAGTCTGTAATAACAGAAAAAGCAGTTACCTCAGTTGCTGTACCGGAGGTGGAGGGAATAGCTGCAAATTTCGCTTTCTGGCGTAATTCCGGGAAACTAAAAGGGGTAATCAGATCTTCAAAAGTAGTTTCAGGATACTCATAAAAAGCCCACATGGCTTTTGCTGCATCAATGGGAGATCCGCCGCCCATGGACACGATCCAGTCCGGCTGGAATGCCTGCATGGCTTTTGCTCCCTTCATAACCGTTTCAACGGAAGGGTCTGGTTCAACGCCTTCAAATAGCTGCACTTCCATGCCGGCCTCTTCCAGATAGGATACAGCTTTGGCTAAAAAGCCCTGCTTCTTCATTGAACTTCCACCCACTACAAGGATAGCTTTTTTCCCTTTTAAATTTTTTAATTCTGCCAGGGTTCCTTTTCCATGATAAATGTCTCTTGGTAATGTAAATCTTGCCACGGTTCATCCGCTCCTTTCTTGTTATGTTAATAACTTAACCAACTTCTTCATTATACCTTCTTTCAGAGGCAAAATCAATAAAAAAAGAGGAAAGAGGAGGGGGTGTATTGGTAAAAATACAATAAAAAAAGCAGCGCATCTGACTCATCCACAGTGGAAAGAGAGTATGTGCTGCTGCTTTTTACGAGTTTATTTTTCCAGATTGTTCTGCAAATATAAAAGCCCCTGTACCAAAATGCGTCCGTGATCAAAGGCCAGACCAGATGTTTTTTGCATATGGTAGGAGACCGGATGGAGAAGCCCATCTGTCCGTTCTTTTACCAGTACCTCTGCTGAAACCGTTTCTTCTTCATGTGTCAGGGTAAGCTGGTAGATGCGGTTGCTGTAAAAATCTTCCTGTTCCCGGCCAAGCAGAGTCAAATCCACATGAAAGAACGCAGCGTCGGCAGCATCATCACCAGCCTGAAACGAAATGTCCTGCTGGATAACAGCCAGGTGGGAGACTGTGACAATGCGGGAACGGGGATCCCGGTCATATTCTCCCCAGGTGTGCATCTGAACCAGCGGAAGATCCATAATGCCGGTTTCTTCTTCCAGCTCTCTTTTTGCAGCGGTCAGTACATCCTCCCGTATGTTGACAAATCCGCCCGGAAGTGCCCATTCTCCAATGCAGGGGTGGTTGCGCCGTTTAACAAGAAGGACGGAAGCCTGCTCCAGGGAAGGAGCAAAGGCCGGAAGACGGACAACAATCACATCTGCAGTGACCGCAGGTGTTTCCCAGTCACCGGGGTGGTAAGCCTCCAGAAATGCATCCAGATCCTGTCCTTTTTCGTTTTTGATGTTCTTTCCCCTGAAACGTTCATAGTTCTCTAAAAATGCAGGCATGAATCCCTCCTTATTTGGTCCCGAAAATACGATCTCCTGCATCACCCAGGCCTGGGCAGATGTAGGCATTTTCATTTAAGCCCCGGTCCAGGTGTCCCACATAAATCTGTACATCTGGATGGGCTTTTGTCAAACGCGCCAACCCTTCCGGAGCTGCAATAATGGACATGAATTTGATGGTGCGGCCGCCGTGGTCTTTTATAAAGTCAATGGCAGCCACTGCCGAGCCACCGGTGGCCAGCATGGGATCCGTGACCACAATGGTCCGCTGGTCAATGGGGTGGGGCAATTTACAGTAGTACTCATGGGGTTCGTGGGTCTGTTCGTCCCTATACAGGCCGATATGCCCCACCTTTGCAGTGGGCGTAAGGGCCAGAATACCGTTTACCATACCAAGGCCTGCACGAAGAATGGGCACGATGGCCAGTTTCTTTCCGGAAATCATGGGTGTCATACAGGCTTCAATGGGCGTTGTCACTTCCACCAGTTCCGTGGGAAGATCCCGCAGGGCTTCATATCCCATCAGCATGGCAATTTCCTCAATCAGTTTGCGGAATTCATTGGTGCCGGTCCGTTCATCCCGCAGCATGGATA
>CAYRQT010000023.1:26057-31011 GCA_964426655.1 uncultured Cuneatibacter sp.
GTTTTTTCTTCCCTTATTCTAAATCAATCAAATACCATAGTCAAACCCTTTTTCCCCATCCAAAAAAATACTTGCCAAATGCGTGCAGATATGGTATATTACATAGCGTTGCTAAACACATGCGGACGTGGCGGAATGGCAGACGCAGCAGACTCAAAATCTGCCGCTCGCGAGGGCGTGAGGGTTCGAGTCCCTCTGTCCGCACTCCTTGGCAGGGGCGAAGCCTGAGAATCTTTCTATGGATTTTCGGGCTTTTTTTCTGCCCTTTTTTAAAAAATCGTAAGAAAGGGGAAAGGGCAGAGCTGTTGCACATCCAAAGGGGATTTGTTATACTGGCCACAGTACGCAGAACAGGAAAAAATGATGAAAAAAGTATATATTGCAGAAAAACCAAGTGTGGCCCAGGAATTTGCCAGGGTACTTGGCATACGGGGAACCCGGGGAGATGGCTTTTTAGAATCGGATGATGCAGTGGTGACCTGGTGTGTGGGACATCTTGTCACCATGAGCTATCCGGAGGTCTATGATCCGGCCCTGAAAAGCTGGCGTATGGATACCCTCCCCTTCATTCCTGAACATTTTCTCTATGAAGTGATTCCAGGGGTCAGAAAGCAGTTTGAAATCGTAAGCAAAATATTAAACCGGGAAGATGTTGACACCATCTATGTCTGCACGGATGCAGGACGGGAAGGGGAATATATTTACAGGTTGGTGGAACAGTTAGCCGGCGTACCAAAAACGAAAAACAGAAAGCGGGTGTGGATCGATTCTCAGACAGAAGAAGAAATCTTAAGAGGAATACGGGAGGCGAAGTCGCTTTCTACCTATGATGCACTGAGTGCCTCTGCTTATCTGAGAGCTAAAGAAGATTATCTGATGGGCATTAACTTTTCCCGCCTTTTGACCCTTCGATATGGACCTGCCATTTCCCAGTATCTTTCCAGTAAATACACGGTCCTTTCCATTGGCAGAGTGATGACCTGTGTTCTTGGCATGGTGGTTCGCCGGGAGAGGGAAATCCGTGAATTTGTAAAAACTTCTTTCTATAAGGTTCAGGCCTCTTTGTGCCTTGAGGGAGAAATCTTTTCGGCAGAATGGCGTGTTGCAGCAGAAAGTCGCTTCAATCTGCATCCCTCCCTATACAAAGACAATGGTTTTACCAAAAGGGAATACGCACAGGAACTGTGTGACCGCCTCAAAAGCCTTGATCCCAGGGAGGGGGAAATTACCGTTCTGGAAAAAAAGACGGAAAAGAAAAACGCCCCCCTTTTATACAACCTTGCCGAGTTGCAAAATGAGTGTTCCAGACGATTGAAAATGAATCCGGATGAGACACTGAAAATGGTACAGACTTTATATGAAAAAAAGATGGTCACCTATCCCCGAACAGATGCCAGAGTACTTTCCAGTGCAGTAGCCCGGGAAATCGAAAAAAATATCAGGGGACTGCAGGGATATGCGCCCTGTGCCGAATTTTCTCAGCAAATTTTACAAACAGGCAGTTACAAAAATATTGAGAAAACAAAATACACCAATGACAGTCAGGTCACAGACCACTACGCCATCATACCCACAGGGCAGAATACAGGTAATGCCGCTTCCCTTGGCGGGGCGCTGGGACAGGTGTATGATTTGATTGTTCGTCGGTTTTTAAGCATTTTCTTCCCCCCCGCCCGATTCAAAAAAATCACCATGGTGGTCACCGTGAAGGATGTGCCTTACCTGGAAAACTTCCATACTTCTTTTCGTATTCCGCAGGAGGAAGGCTATCTGATTTTGTGGAAAAAGGAAGGGCAAGAGGAAAAAAAGGATGGGGATGAGGAAGAAGTGACCGGTGGGGAGGCCCTGGCCAAAAAACTGTCCGCATACAGGAAAGGACAGGTCATTCCCATAGATGACTACCTTATAAAGGAAGGGGAAACCAAACCCCCCAGTCGTTATAATTCCGGATCTCTGATTCTGGCCATGGAAAATGCGGGTCAGTTCATCGAAGAGGAAGAGCTTCGGGCTCAGATTAAAGGCAGTGGCATTGGAACAAGTGCCACCAGGGCAGAAATATTAAAAAAACTGGTGACCATTCGGTATCTGCAGTTAAATGCCAAAACCCAGATCATCACGCCTACCGAGCTGGGAGAACTGGTCTATGAAGTGGTCAATGGTTCCATGCCCCAGATGCTCAATCCTCACCTGACAGCAAGCTGGGAGAAGGGGCTTTCCTATGTGGCAGAGGGAACTTTGACAGAAGAGGCATATATGGAAAAACTCACGGATTTTATCCGCCGCAGAACTGCCGGTGTAAAACGTCTGGGGCCGACTCCCCAGCTGCAGGCCCGGTTCAGGTATGTAAGCAGTTTTTATCGAAAAGGAAAGGGAAAGGATAAAGATAAATAATGCAAATCTATTCAATGGAAAATCTGTTCCCTGCACAGAAAAGCATGGGCTGGCCTATTCTTGGAAATTACCGGTATCCTTGGGAAGTTTTGCCCCATATCGGCGCAGGTATTCTCCAGCTTGGGGCCCTTTTGCCGGAAGACATGTATGACCACCCTTCTGAAACAGTATGGATTGCAAAAAGCGCCAAAATTGCCCCCAGTGCTTCCATTACAGGGCCATGTATTATCGGCCCGGGGACAGAAGTGCGGCATTGTGCCTTTATCCGGGGAAATGCACTGGTAGGAGAAGGCTGTGTTGTGGGCAATTCCACGGAGCTGAAAAATGTCTGGCTGTTTGACGGCGTACAGGTACCTCATTACAATTATGTCGGAGATTCCATTCTGGGATATAAATCCCATATGGGTGCCGGGTCCATAACTTCCAATGTTAAGTCGGATAAAACCCTGGTTTGTGTGAAAACAGCAGATGAAGTCATTCCCACAGGCCTGAAAAAAATGGGGGCCATTCTGGGAGACCATGTGGAGGTGGGATGCGGAAGCGTTTTAAATCCCGGAAGTATCGTGGGGGCATATACACAGATTTATCCCCTTTCCAGTGTGCGTGGTGTAATTTCGGCCCATTGTATATATAAAAATCTGGGTGAAATCGTAGAACGAATGGATGAAAATAGGGATGGAGGGCATCATGCTTGAAGTAATTCACTTAAGTAAGAAGTACCGGAAAACGCTGGCTGTGGATGATATCAGCTTTATGGTAAAGCCAGGACAGGTGGGGATATTGCTGGGTCCAAACGGCGCAGGGAAGTCCACCATCATCAAATGCATCTCTGGGCTGCTTCGCTATGACGGGCAGGTGCGCATCAATGGGCTGGCCGCAGAATCTGTTGAAGCCAGAAAACAATTTGCCTACATTCCGGAAATACCAGGCTTATACCCTTTGCTTACGGTGCGGGAGCATTTTGAGTTTATTGCCAAAGCCTACGGGCTGACCCATTACACGGAACCGCTGGAACACTGGATCACATTGTTCGATTTGGCCGATAAGCAGAATAAACTGGGAGATGAGCTTTCCAAGGGCATGATGCAGAAGGTGAGTATCATCTGTGGTCTGATGATCCAGCCCCAGGTGATTTTACTGGATGAGCCCATGGTTGGACTGGACCCTAAAGCCATAAAGGTTTTGCGGCAGGAAATCCAGCGGCTGAAAGAAGAGGGCTGTACCATCCTCATCAGCACCCATATGCTGGATATGGTAGAAGAGATGTGGGATGTGGTCTTTGTGATGAAAAAAGGAAAGATTGCCGGGTCCTACAGTGAAGCGCAGGTAAAAGAAACAGGTTCCACCATGGAGGACATGTATTTTACCATCACTGAAGAAGAGATCTAGGGGAGGGGCGATGGAAAGTATATGGCTTTTGGTTCGTTCTCAGCTGAAAAACAGAGTAAAAAAAGCATTGCGAAAACCTGTAACCTATTTTGGGCTGGCTGTTGTAGTGGTATATTTGATTTTCTTTGCCTTCTCTTCTGAAGACATATTGGAAAAAACCCCTGTTTTACAGGGGAATCAGGGCCTTGGGCTTTTGCTTTCGGCACTGGTACTGCTCAATATGCCCACTACTTTGTGGCAATATAGCCAAAAAAAGGGCATTGTCTTTTTTCCGGCGGATACGGTCTTCCTGTTTACTTCCCCCCTTTCTCCAAAGCTGAATCTGCTGTATGGGAAAAACCGTTCTCTCCTGTCTGTTCTGGGCATGGAGGTTCTTTTGATTCTATATACGGTATATCTGTTGCAGGGGAATATGGGTCTGGCGTTTTTATATGTTATTGTCAATTTTCTGCTGCAGATTTTTTGGGATTCTTCCCTTGCCCTGCTTTTATATGCCAATGAAAACATTCCGGAAAAGCGGCTACTTTGGATCCGGCGAAGTCTGCTGCTTTCTCTGGGGGCTGTAGCAGCCCTTCTGGTTTATCTGGGGCTGACCCAGGGCCTGCACATGGGGCTGGTCAATCAGCTGCTAAACCATCCTGCGCTGCATCTGATTCCTCTGGTCGGATGGAAGATTGCTTTTGTGCAGCTTTTTTTCGGTGCTTTCAGCTGGTCCGTACTCCTTGGCAGCTGTCTGCACCTGGTCAGTATTGTTCTGCTTGTATGGGGGGCGGGAAAGGTCCGTTGCACAGGCCAGTATTATGAAGAGGCGTCCTCCTTTGCCAATGACTACCGGCTGGCCCTGGAAAAAAGTAAAAAGGGGAAAATCGGCATCATTCGACAGCAAAAAGATGGGGATAAAAAAGAAAGAATGAGAACGGCAGGTGTAAAATACCGGGGAAAATACGCTGCTGCACTTTTTTACAGACAGTATCTGGAAATGAAGAAAAAATCCATGGCTTTTTTTATCATCACTTCCGGGGTGCTGTTTGCGTTAAGTACGGGATTTTGTTTCCTCCATATATTGGGTAAACTGACTTTTCCTGCGGGTATACTGGTGATTATACCAGCCGGACTGTACTGGTATGCTACCTCTGTGTTTTCCCGCTTTTCCATGGGATGGGAAACGGAAGGA
>CAYRQT010000023.1:31063-31392 GCA_964426655.1 uncultured Cuneatibacter sp.
CCCCATGCGAAAAATGTGGTACAGTAACCTGCTGGATTTGTACAAAAGTCTCCTGAGGGGAATCTGTATGGTGCTTCCCATGGCCGTTACAGGCATTATACCTCTGCCCGTTGCCATTGGGGCTGTGCTTATTGTGGGGAGTGTGGAATTAAATACAGCCATGTGTAATATGATCACCCGGGGTATGCTCAGAGGAATCCTGGGTTTTGCAGGAGAAGGCGCTCTTCGGTTTTTTATGACCAGCCTCTTTGCCGCAGCAGTATTCATCACAGGTGGGGTGACCGGTGCCATGTTATCGGCAACGCCGGCAGCGATATTCTCCCTGCTGG
>CAYRQT010000024.1:0-12384 GCA_964426655.1 uncultured Cuneatibacter sp.
CTCCAGAACCTCCACGATGGTATCCTGAATGAAGTCAAAGTCCTGCCGGGAGTCTGCCCAGCTGTCCCCATAGGCTTCCTCAAATTTTGCTTTGAATTCCTCATACCGGCCATCCTCGGTAAGGCGGCGCTCCAGATCGGCAAGGAAGGGCATAGAACCACAGAAGCCCTGCATCTCGTTGAAGACTTTCAAGAACACATTGACAATGGCATCCTTGTTGGCTTTGCCATTGGAATCACTCTTGGAGTCAATATTGAACAGCACCACATCCGTGGAAGTATTGGCCGCCAACTGCATATCCGCCAGCACCATAGGATCCACGATTTTCTTATCTTCAATGAAGTAATCAATAGCCTGCTTGCCGCCAACTTCACGGTTCTCCAGCAGGTAGGAGAGAATTTTCAGGAAATGAGATTTACCACTTCCAAAGAAACCGGAGATCCATACGCCCATCTTCGGCGTGGTTCCCACGATCCCTTTCTTGTACGAAGCGAAGAAATCTGCAAAGTGCTTTTGCAGCTCTCTGGTAACAACGTACTCTTCCAGCTCCTGCTGGACGTTTGCATTTTCATCCTGCCCAACAATGATGACACCCTGAATTTCACGGTCAATGGGCTTGGCAAACATATCTCGAATCAGCATCTCTTTATCCTCCTTAGCGTACTATGCGGAATGCCCGATAGTAGTTATCTTCTTTTAATTCATTGAACACAACCAGCTCCTGCTCGGTATAGGTGCCGGGATAAAAAAGCACCATCGGAACCGCTGTGTATTCCTGCGGCATGTTGTAGAGAACCTTATTGAAAACCTCCGGCGCTTGCAGCAGAGGATAGCACTTGCCAATGCCGGTCAGGAACACCACTGCATTCTCCGGGATATGCTCTGCAATGTAGCTCACAATCAGATTATCCTTATCCGTGATTTTCAGAGTGCGCTGCACAGCAGCTGCCACACGGGCAAATCCCTTCTGCTGCTCAAAGTCCTCGCATTTCTTGATGAAGTTTTTGCTCTCCAGATGATCCATGATCAGGTCATACAGATCAAAGACCACTAACTCAAATCCATCACTGCCCTTGGAGTTTTTGTTCTTCATATAGGCAATCCGCTCACGGACATCCAGCTCCCGCTCCGGCGGATAATCAAATACCCAGTAATTCACTTCATTGGCCTTGCCCTTGTTCTGGCGGAGTGACGGCTTTTTAATTTCCGCTTCCAGCTGGTCAAGGCGTTCTTCTAAATCTGCCATTATCTCACCCCCGCTATCGCTTTGGCAATCAGCTCCATTCCATTGTCCATGAGCCAATGGGAAAAGACCGGATCCAGTATTGGCTGCTTAATTGCCCGAACCGTCTTTCCTTTATCCGTCATGCCCGCTTCAAAAAGCATCGTTTTATAGCAAGTGCCAAGGCGCTTGATGGTTGCTTCTGTCCAACCGGCCACTTTCTCGTCCTGCACCTGTTTGTTCTTAAAGAAAATCCGCACATCACTGTCCGCATACTCATTGCTTCCAAGGATCATCTTTTCCCGGATGACCTCATACACAAAATCGAAAAACAGCGTGTCGTTTGCCATAGCCGCTGCCAACGCAAAGAGCTTCTGTGTGGCTATGTCACTCTCCATAAAAATGGAGTAGAACGAAGGCGGCAGGCAGCTGATTCTTGCGGCCACCGTGTTATATATCATCTCAGCCCGATCCTTTGTAGGCGCACCGAAGATATTCTCAGTTTTATTCATCTGTTTGATTTCTTCTGGTTGCTTTCCCTCACTCAGGAGGCTGACCACCTTGCGGAATTCCATGAACCAGAAGGACAGTTTTACAGCACCGGCGCTGTATTCTTTTCTCTTCATTGTCCTACCTTCCCTTATGATTGCACATCATCAGCTGTCCCATTATCCGGACTCGGAACAATATCAAGAATTTCATCTACTGTACAATCCAGTGTCCGGCAGATTCTCACGATAACATCCATCGAGACCGTTTCATTTTTTGAGAGTTTGGCGAGAGTTCCTTGGCTGAGGCCAACTTGTCTTTTTAGCTCAGACCGCTTCATGCCTTTATCAATTAACAGCTTAAATAATTTGTTGTAACATACATCCATAATTGCCCGCTCCTTCTCTGCATCATTGGGAAACCGATTAAAAAACACTCTGCGTCCAGTATACCATTTTCCCGGCATAATTGAAAGCAAATTATTCAAGTTCTCGACGCTTTTGTTCAAAATCTTTTCGCTTTTGAACAATGTTGCTCAGCCCTTTAGAGAATGGCGCTTCGCCGCCATCCTCCGCAGGCTGAACAATTCGTAAAAGCCCCATCTCGTATATTTCATCACTTTCTGCGTCATCTTCCTCCGTTTGCGTCCCCACTTTAACGTAAAGGGCTTTTACTCAACAAACAAAGAGCAAGTTTCGCCCTATGACCCGAATTTCGATTTTCTCAATTTTGGTCTCCGGGCATAACTTGTTGGGGAGTGCCTTCCCCAAACCCTGCTTGGTGCCCTCCGGACACATATTTTTTTCACTGGAAGGAGAATGATATGCGAAAAAAATATAACACCCCTAAGCGTAACCACTACGTCAAAACCATGCTCACTGATGAAGAGCGAGCAGATTTTGATGACCGTGTTACCGCATCGGGGCTTTCACAATCCGACTTCGTTCGTCATGCCATTTTTCACAGCAAAATTGTCATCAAACTTCAATCGGAATGTTCCATAGAACAGCTCGAAAGGCTGATTGCCGAATACGGAAAGATAGGCAGCAACCTGAATCAGATTGCCCGTCATCTCAACAGCGGCGGAGCTGCCACACCGGACATTATCACCGATGTACGCACAGCCATTTTGGATCTGGATGACTTGAAGTATGACATCCTAAAGATCGTGGGGGAATCCTATGGCAATCATTAAACATATCGCCAGCAAAAACGCAGACTATGGAGATGCTGAGCGCTATCTGATTTACCAGCATGATGAATTCACGCATAAGGAGATTTTGGACGAGAACGGGAGAAGGATACTTCGGGACAACTACCTGATTGAAGGCATCCATTGTACACCGGATACCTATGCGTTGGAGTGTATGAAGCTCAATCAGGCATACCGCAAAAACAACACCAGAGAAGAAATCAAATCTCACCATTACATCATCAGCTTTGATCCCCGTGACCGGGACGAAAACGATCTGACCCCGGAACGAGCGCAGCAGATGGGAATGGAGTTTGCCGCCAAGAATTTTCCCGGCCATCAGGCCATTGTCTGTACCCATCCGGATGGTCACAACATCTCTGGGAATATCCACGTCCACATTGTCATCAACAGCCTAAGAAAGCTGGATGTGGAACGGCAGGATTTTATGGAAAGGCCAAGCGATAGCCGAGCCGGTAACAAGCATCACTTGTCACGAGATTATCTGAAATACTTGAAGCAGGAGACAATGGATTTATGCCAAAGGGAAAACCTGTATCAGGTTGACCTTTTATCTCCTGCTAAAGTGCATGTGTCCGAGAAGGAATACTGGGCAAGACGCAAAGGGCAGGCCAAGCTGGATGAAAAGAATGAGCAGATTGAAGCAGCTGGTCTCACTCCAAAAACTACAGTATTTGAAACGCAAAAAGACACGCTCCGCAAGGCCATTACCCAAGCCATGCTCCAGAGCAAAACCTTGGAAGAATTCCAGAACATCCTCTTCCAACAATATGGCATTGAAGTCAAGGAGAGCCGTGGCCGATTCAGCTATCTTCACCCCGACCACAGCAAGCCAATTACCTCCCGGCAACTTGGCACAGACTTTGGAAAAGAGTATATAGAACAATACATCTCCACCCACAAGCCACAGCAGTTTGATCTGTTCCACACTCAAGAGCCAAAGGCCAAGAAACCGAAAATGTCCAAAGGCCAGAGAGCGATTACAAAGCCGCAAAACTCCATCCGCTTGATCACCGATTTACAGAATTGCATCAAAGCACAGGAGAACCGATTCTATGCGCAGAAGGTGAAGGTTGGGAACCTCCAGCTGATGGCAAAGACCGTGGCTTTCTTGCAGGAAAATGGCATTGGCACCATTGAAGAATTACAGGCAGTTCTCAGTGAAGCCAGCACCCTAACCAGCACCACACATGATCAGCTCATGGCAACCGAAAAGCGGCTGAAAGCGGTGAACATGCAGATCAAAAACACTGGACAATACTTCGGAAACAAGAAAGTCTATGACCAATACAGAAAGGCGAAAGATAAAGCTGCTTTTCTGGAAGAACACCGTGCCGAAATTATGCTCTTTGAAGCGGCAAAGGCTGCGCTGAAGGAAGCGCAGGGAGACGGGAAGCTGCCTTCCATGAAAATGTTGAAAGCGGAAAAAGAAGAGCTGGTTCAGAAGAAGAATGATCTCTATGAGACCTATTCCTTTGCAAGGGCAAAGAGTAGGGAGCTACAGACCATTCACACCAATGTTCAGAGCATCCTCGGTAGCGATTTGTCTACAACACAGGAAGCAAAGAAAGAACGATAACAGTAGTACATGCAATAAAAAAAGCCCGGTGCAGGCTGCCACATCATCGTGACAACCCACACCGGGCTATTATTTAGCTCAGGTCAATGTCCTTGGACTTGGGACGTTTAACCTCCGGAGCTGCCTTATCGGCCTTCTCCACTTCTGCCTTTTTCTCTTGTAACTTCTCCATTACAGACGGCTTTTTGCCTTCGGACTTTTCTTCCTCCTGTGCTTTGGAGCCGTTGTTTATGATCCCGTCAATCATGCCGTAGTCATCTTCGACCATCTCTTCCACCTTAGCAAGGTGGTTTTTCTGCATCTGGTCTTTGGCACCAGCTTCCTGCGGCACATCCAATCCTGCAACCCCATCATGGCAAGAAGCTGAGGATTAACAGTGATGATCACCTTATCCGCAGCGGCCAGCGCATTGATGGTCAGAGAGCCAAGGGAAGGGCATGTATCAATCAGAATATAATCGTAGTCATCCCGAAGGCCTTCTAAAATCCCGGCCAGCATCATCTCACTGCCCATCTCCAGCCGGAGGGACGCATCCACCACGGAAAGAGAAATGCTGGAAGGAATGAAGTCAACACCATTGGCCGTTTTGATGTAGGCCGCTTTATCTGGCAGCTCGTCTTCTTCCATTCGTGCCATCATCAGATGGGATATGTTCGGTTCAATAGCATTGGGATTTTCAATCCCATAGCAGCTGGTCAGATTTGCCTGACTGTCAAAATCCACAGTGAGAACTCTCTTCCCAAGCTGATGCAGGCTATAAGCCAGATTGAGGGTAGTAGTGGTTTTACCCACACCGCCTTTTTGATTTGCGATTGCAATTATTTCGGCCATGAGCGGCCTCCTTTCACATCAGAAAAAGCATTGAATCAGATTGACAATTCCTTTCAACACTGTGAACACCAACACGAACCCTCCGATGATTCCACCGATGATCAGATTGAACGCAAACACGCCAACCGTACCGGCAAGACCAAAGTTGAAGGGAACCAGCCACATGCACATCCGGCGGATACCGAAAGGACAACCAATCAAAATCCACATCAGAAAGAAATCGCATTGCCCGTCACTCATATAGACTGGGCGAAACAGTAAAGCCAAGAGTGCAGCCAGCACAACCGGCAGCACCAGATTACGCAGCACTTTTGCGCCTTTGCTCATAAAACCTCCTTATTGACATTTTCATTGCCTCTTTTTGGGTCAAAAAAATAGGCCTAAGCCAGTCAAGCCCTTGATTTATCAGGCTTTTCTGATTTAGTCCTATTATCTCATAGGCATCAATCACAAGATAATCAAAGGCATCCGGCGCAAAATACGAAGGGGATAAACAAGCTTCTTTCCCCAGGGATGCCACCGAGGCAAAAATCAGCTGCCGGTCCGTACATTTGGCATTTCCCGTAAAAAAGCCGTAAGAATCTTCCGGTCTCACCTGATGAAAGGACTGGGCTGCCTGCTTTAAAATCTCCTCCCGATGGGCGACAAACAGCACCCGGCCATAAGATTTGGAATCAAAGGCTGCCAGATAGGTCTTTCCCACACCGGTAGCTGCCTGCACCAGGGCCTTCCTGGCCCCTTCCTTTCTGCAGTCCTCCAGAGCACAAAGGGCTTCGATCTGTGCGCCCCGAGGTTCTATCCGTTTTCGGATGTTTTCTCTTTGATTGTCAATGCTTTCGTATTTTTCAAGATCTCCTGCCACAGCGGGGCGATGCCAGCCTTTGGCGTATCGCCTCAGCTCTTCGTCTGTAATCCGGATGGCATGCTCATGAAACAGCTCTTCAAAAGTACTGTAAAATAAATGAAAATTATCCGGGTCCATTCCGCTGTTAAAACGGTAGTTCCATTCAATGCCGGAGGTCAGTGCACTTTTGGAGATATTGGAGGATCCAATATAAATATCGCTGGTTTTCTCATAATGAAAAATATAGGATTTGGCGTGAAACGACCGGGTCTGATCACTGTAGAAACGCAGATCCACAGCATCATGGAGCGCATGTTTGATCAGATACAGGGCAGAGGGCTGGGTAATGCCAAGGTAGTTGCCCGTGAGGATGCGCACCTGTACCCCCCGGTCAATGGCTTCCTTCAGGTCGTCCAGAAGAATTCTGACCCCGGATTCCATCAAAAAGGAAACCACCATGTCTATCCCCTTTGCCTTCAGCATACTCAGGCGCAGCTGATACAGCAAAAATCGGCTGATATCCTGATCTCCCGTAATGGCCTGGGGCGGCAGACCTTCGGCCACCACATTTTCTTCTGTTTCTATTTTTCCCATAAACTTCTTTTCATGCATACCTTGCTGCCCCTGTTTTCATTTTTTCAATGCCAAACCCCCACATTTTCAGTAGAATGAAAAAGCAGATGGCACAACCCTGCAGATGTCTGCGCACCTGCAACCACTTCTGCCATCTGCCTAAAACTGCCCTTCGTCAAAAAGTCTGCGGCTGAACCTGCTGGTGTCAGTCTCTCTCCCTGAATTATAAGCTTTTCTTAATATATCGTCACCATGTTTCTCCAAAATCCATTTGGGCTTTACCCCATAAAATATCCCGTCATGGACAAAGCCCCCAGATTTCTCACATTGTTAAACACTGTCATTTCATCTTCCTCTCCCGCCGCCAGTGCATATAGCAGGGGCAGGTAGTGATCCGGCATGGGCACAGCATAGTGGGCATCCGGTCCTTTCTCATAGTGAATCACATTCTCGAATTTTCTCTCCAGAATCTGTGCCTTAATCCATTCATCAAAAGCATCTGCCTGTCTGGATCCATGGGGATTTTCCCACTCCACCCGCCTGAGATTATGGACAATATTGCCCGAAGCAAAAATGAGATACCCCTGTTCCCGCAAAGGGGCCAGCTTCTTTCCCAGTTCAAAATGAGCCTGGGCCGGCAGGTCCCCATTGACACTTAGCTGCACCACAGGGATATCTGCCTGTGGAAACATGTGTACCAGCACGGACCAGGTTCCATGATCAATCCCCCAGTCGTCATTGATGTGCACCTGATCTCCCAAAAGGGCTAAGGTCTCATCCGTCAGGGGGCGATATCCCTTTACCGGGTATTTGACCGCATACAGCTCCTCCGGAAACCCATACATATCGTAGACCTGTTTGGGTACCTGTGCAGACTGCACCCATGTTCCGTGGGTGTACCAATGGGCCGAAACAGATAAGATGGCTTTGGGCCTTTCATATTCTGTCCGTATTTTCTGGCCGATTCTTTCCATTTCCTGTGTTAACGCATTGTGTTCAATGGCAATCATGGGGCTGCCATGTCCTGTAAAAATAACGGGTAATCGCTTCATGCTTCTTTTCCCTTTCCGTTTCTCAATATTTTTTCCATTGCCCTGCCCTTTGCCAGCTCGTCCACCAGTTTATCCATCTGGCGAATTCTTTTGATAAGAGGATCTTCTATATCCTCTATCCGGACGCCGCAGATGACGCCTTTGATTTGTCCGGCGGCAGGGTGCATCTTAGGAGCCTCCTGGAAGAAAATTTCCAGGCTGACCTGTTTATCCACCTGCTCCATAAGGGTTTCCCTGGTATATCCGGTAAACCAGCAGAGAACCCGGTCCAGCTCTTCCTGGCTGCGCCCTTTTCGCTGCACTTTTTGTACATATAGGGGATAAATCATAGAAAACTTTATGTGATAAATGCGTTCTATATCCAAAAGCAAATCTCCTTTCTACGGAAACTGCCTTTTACAGCACCACCAGATTTTTCAGAATGTGCACCACCTTTTCCAGGGATTCCACGGGAATAAATTCATAAGCGCTGTGGAAATTGTGTCCCCCTGTGCATATATTAGGACAGGGAAGGCCCCTGTAGGAAAGCTGTGCCCCATCCGTTCCGCCACGAATCCCTTCCTCTCTGGGGACAACCCCTGCTTTTTCATAGGCCAGCAGAATCCGGTTTCGGATGTCATGGCTGATTTTATCTCCCATATTGTAATATACATCATGGATTTCCAGATGAACAGTTCCTTCCCCATAGGCTGCATTTATTTTTTCACAGGCCTGCCTCAGAAACTCTTTTCTTTCCTCAAATGCCCCTCTGTCAAAATCCCGAATCAGATATTGCATCCGGGCCTTTGCGGTTGTGCCGGTAAAGGCCTCCAGATGGAAAAAGCCCTCCTCCCCTGCCGTCTCTGCAGGGGTTTCTTTTGGGGGAAGCTGGTTTTGGATCTCTATACCCAGTAAAAGGGCATTAACCATGCGCCCCTTTGCACTTCCGGGATGAATGTCCTTTCCCTGAATCTCAACGGTCACATTGGCGGCATTGAAATTGGAAAAGTTCACAGAACCCAGATCCGCCCCGTCCACGGTTACCCCAAAATCTGCCCCAAAAGCCTCCACATCCAGATGAGAAACGCCGGTGCCGATTTCTTCATCCGGGGTGAAAGCCACTCTGATTTTTCCATGCCGCACCCCGGGAGCAAACAAAAGCCAGGCGGAAAGCTCCATTATGGCAGCCACCCCCGCCTTGTCATCTGCGCCCAGCAGGGTATCCCCACTGGCACAGATGATTTCCTGCCCCAGGTAATGCTTTAATTCCGGAAAATTCTCCGGAGAAAGGGGCAATCCCTGTGCCATGGGAATGGCCTCTCCATTGTACGCAGAAATACAACGGGGCTTCACCCCTTTTCCGCTGATGACCGGCGCTGTGTCCACATGGGCCAGCAGGCCGATGACCGGTGCATCTGTCGGTGCATCCGTGGAAGCGGGTATGGTGGCCATCAGAATACCCTGGTCGTTTAACTCCACTTCCTCTGCCCCCATTTGTTCCAGTTCCTGTGCCAGTACCTTCAGCAAATCCCATTGACCGGCAGAACTGGGACACTGATCAGTCCCCGGCGTGGACCTGGTGTCAATTTGCACATATCGTAAAAAACGTTCTTTCACATGACTAAAATCTATGGATAATGGTTTCATCTACTGCCTCCGTTTCTTTTCTGGCTGAAATCTTATTTTCATTATAACGGAGGTGGCCGCCCTTTGCAATTCTAAAGGAAGAGGATGGCATTTTCTGGCATTTCCTCTCTGGAATTTGGGGCTAACTCCTAAAAAAATAAAGTAATATCCTCTTTTAGCATAAGACCTTGCAAAAGAGATGCATCTCGGGTATAATGAGGCAAATATGAATTTATTCACATTCCAAGGAGGCTATCATGGAAATTTTTTCACAGTTGTCCTATTCCCGTCCTGATTTTAAATTGATAAAGAAACAGCTTCGTAAAATAGTGCAGAACTTCCAAAATGCCTCCGGCTATGAAGAAGCGAAAGCCTGCTATTTCCGGGCAGAATCTCTTTTATCCGATGCATATACTATGGGAACCATCGCCCATATCCGAAATTCCCTCCATACAGCGGATTCCTTCTATGCAAAAGAAATGAAAATTCTGGATCAATCCCTGGCCATGCTTATGCCTCTGGTACAAAATGCCATTAATAAATTCCTGGCTTCCCCTTACAGTGAAACATTTGAAAAAGAATATGGTTCACAGATCATCCGCATGTTTTCCCTCCAGCAACGCCTTTATTCCCGTAAAATCATTTTTGAACAAATCAAAGAGGGCCGTTTAAAACGCCAATATCGAACCTATGTGTCCAGGCAAAAAATAGATTTTCAAAACAGTGCTGTTAATTTCTATGGTTTACTCCAGCAAATGGAAAATCCGGACAGGAGCATCCGAAAAGCGGCATTTCTGACATGGGCAGATACATATGAAAAAATGCACAAATACCTGGACCAATTGTATGACCAGCTCATATCCGTTCGTCTTCGTATGACCCACAAACTGGGATTTGAAGATTACACGGCACTTGCCTATCTGAAAAAATACCGTATGGATTATACCAGGGAGGATGTTGCGGGTTTCAGGGAACAAATTCTAAGGGATGTGGTACCGGCAGTCAGCAGGCTGATGCAGGTCCAGCGTGAACGACTGGGCGTAGACACTTTGCAGTTTTATGATGAAAGTCTGGTTTTTCGGGAAGGCAATGCCAATCCTGTCCGCGACCAGAACCAGCTCATTCAGAGTGCTGCAAAATTTTATCACGGCCTATCTCCAGAAACAGATACGTTCTTCTCCTTTATGCAGGAATATCAGCTTTTTGATCTGGAAACACGCCTGAATAAGCAGTCAGGAGGATACTGCACTGCCCTGATTGCTCTGAAAGCCCCTTATATTTTCGCCAATTTTAATGGTACAGCTGCAGATGTGGGGGTTCTGACCCATGAAGCAGGGCATGCTTATGCCGGATTTCGTGCCATGAGAACGCAACCCCTTCTCCCATACCTTGTATCTACTTCAGAAATAAACGAAATTCAGTCCATGGCCATGGAGCACTTTGCCTACCCCTGGTACCATCTGTTTTTTGGTGAGGCTGCTGCAGAGAAAGCCCGATACATTCATTTACTTAAGGCACTTTCTGTTATGCCATATATTGCTGCTGTGGACGAATTCCAGCATAAAATTTATGAAATCCCTCATATTTCTCCTGAAAAACGCAATCATTTGTGGCGCTCCCTGGAAAAGAAATACATGCCCTGGAGAAATTATGATGGAAACCCCTTTCTTGAATCGGGAGGATTCTGGATGCAAAAACTGCATATTTTCCTCCATCCTTTTTATTACATTGACTATGCCCTTGCCCAGACCTGTGCCTTTGAATTATATGGAAAAATGAAGGAAAATCCTGATTCGGCATGGCATTCCTATCAGATTTTATGTAAAGCCGGAGGAAGTATGGGGTATTTTGAGCTGCTTCAGGCGGCAGGACTTAGAAATCCCTTTTCTGCAGAAAGCGTAAAACGGGCGGTGGGACACGTTATACAGGAACTGGAAGATGCCTTTTAAACTGGGAAAAGCGGCAAAGGAGTCGTTTCTCCCTGCCGCTTTATTGATTTAATCCTTTTAGCATAACTTCACGAAATATTCTGGCATACTCTCTGGTTTTCTCACCATCACCGCCGGTATACTGACGAATTAATGGTGAAACGCCCACGGATAAATACAGAAACAGGGGTAAAAGAGCCTTATACCGTGGATGGATCATGGATTCATCATAAAATCCCTCTGCCACCGGGTCCAGTCCCCGGATTTTTTCGAGGACACAGTCCAGAATCCAGTCTCTTTGCAATTTAGAAGATTCAGCGGCAAAATTCTGAAACAGTGCTGCCGCCTGCGGACGGACAAATCCATCGTAATCCGTTCTGGAAATGCCGGAAATGGCCTTATCATAAAAGAAATGTGCCGGACTGATATCCGAGGTCTGCAGAGTATCCAGATAATCCATAAGGGCATTGTCCAATACGCATAAATAAAGATCTTTTTTATCTTCAAAATATTGATAAAAACTGCCTGCTGCCATTCCGGACGTGGCAATGATCCGATTAATACTTGAACGATGAAAAGAATGTGATGCAAATTCTGCCTCAGCTGCATGTAAAATTTCTTTTTTCCGCTGCTCCGGCAAGCGAAGGAATGTCCCTTTTGGCAATGTTCTTTCTCCTTTACAAGCTTTCATTATATGTGGAACAGAATACCATATCTTATATTGTTACGCAATGCATTTATCCCACACGGAGGTGAATACAGTGGACTTTGTATCCTGGAAAAAAAATTATGCCTGTCTATGGATCGGGCAGGCCCTCGAACTTATTGAAACATCTATCACCAATTTTGCCCTTTCCTGGTACTATGCCGACGTGACCGGCTCCGCCACCATTCTGTCTACCATTTCTGCGGTATCGCAACTGCCGCAAATACTCCTATCCCCTTTTGCCGGCGTTGTGGTAGATCGTTTTGACCGGAGAAAAATCCTTATGTTAACGGATTTCATTGTCGCCATAACCTTTTTTATTCTGGGGCTTATGTTTCAAGA
>CAYRQT010000024.1:12394-17067 GCA_964426655.1 uncultured Cuneatibacter sp.
GGAGATGCACCCCTGATTTTTGTGTATATCATGGTCTTTATTACTGCCTCATGCTCTGCTTTCGCCGTGCCCGCACTCCAGGCCAGCATTCCCCTGATTGTCCCCAAAGCCTCTTTGACCCGCATGATCAGCCTGGGACAGATTATTACCGCCATCCCTTCCCTGATTGGTCCCCTGGCAGGTGCAGTGCTCATCCAGTACACAGGCATGTCCACCATTTTGTTTATAAGTGCGGGCATTGCCCTTCTGGCCATTGTCCCTCTTTTATTTGCCAGTGTACCTCGCCCCGTTCCTTCCCAGACTCCCACAGCCTCGTACTGGCAGGATCTGCAATTTGGCCTAAGGTATCTCTGGAAATGGAAAGCCCTTCTGGCCATTGTGCTTATTGGCTCCTTATGTAATTTTCTCATCATGCCACCCTCCCAGCTGCTGCCCCTGGTGGTTTCCGCTGCAGATGCCAGTGCGGACCTGTATGCCGCTGCCCAGGTGATGATGGTCCTGGGGCTTGCACTCACCGCCGTTTTCATGAGCATTATTAAGAAGAAGCAAAACCTTGGACATCTGCTGGCTTTTAGTCAGTTAGGCTTAGGTTTGTCCGTCCTCTTAATCTGGACACCTGCCCTCCCCATACTTCCCCGCCTGCTAATTGCCGGCGGCTTACTGGGCGTATTTGCCGCCATGTATAATGTTTCTGCTGCTTCCATTGTTGCCGCTGAGGTCGAGCCTTCTGTGCAGGGACGTGTCATGTCCGTCAGTTACAGCCTCCTTGCCCTGGCCTCCCCCATCAGCCTGTCCGTAGCCGGCCCCACAGCAGATGCGGTTGGCCTTGGCCCTGTGTATCTTTTCTGTGGGGCCACGCTGTTGTTCATGGGAATCATCATTTACCGGCTTCCCCTTTTTCACGTTTTCACCAAAACATCGTCACAGGAGGTTTTCCATGAATAAATTAAAGGGCTTATTATCCTTTTCCGAAGCGCTCATTTCTGCAAAACCAGGTATCTTACCCAGGCCCGGTGGCCCATATCCTGTAGGCACACAATGTCTGATTTTAACAGACAATTCCCGGACGGATCTGCTTGGTGTGGAAGGCCCACGGAAAATCCCCCTGCAGATCTGGTATCCGGCTCAGTCAGGCAATGCGCCTTTTGCCACTTTTTTGGAGAGCAAAGACGCGGCAAAAGCCTTTGCCCATGCCCTGGGACTTCCCTCTCTTTTAAACTTCATGGCCAAAGTCAATACAAATAGTTACAAAAACGCAGTGCCTCTTAAAGATGCACTGGATAAAGTGGTTTTCTTTCACCATGGATATGGTTCCTTTCCCGGACAGAACACCATACAGGCGGAGTGCCTGGCATCCCATGGCTATTCCGTGTTCTCCATAGGGCACTGGGGTGAAGGTTTCTGGCCTCCTCAGCCCAAATACACCGGAGGAACGGAAGCCATGAAAGCCGCCCTCTCTCACACCCAGAACCGCTCTGACACCGCACAGTCCATGCGTTACTTGGTGACACACTGTCCTGAGATGACGGAAAGTGCCGTAATCTGGGCCCAGGATCAACGCTATGTAATGAACTGGCTGGAGAATGCTTCCTGGGCGGACCAGCTGGATCTTCAAAAAGTCGGCACCTTTGGCCACAGCTTCGGGGGCGCTGCAGCTGCAGAGTTTTCTCTTCAGGATTCCCGGTGTGCCTGCTTTATAAACCTGGATGGTGCTTTTTTTTGCCACCTCTCCTCTGGGCAGACAAAGACTCCCTTCCTGCTGATCACTGCAGATAATCAGGTAGCTGCCGGCCTTTCCCCCCTCCAGATGGGGTATATCCATTTAACGATCCCAACTGCCAGCCATCTTGATTTCTGCGATATGCCTCTGGTATGGCCATCCTCAAAGAAAAGCGGTCTGATGGGCAATGTGGATTCTCTTTCCATGCAGAAATTGATGAATGACTGGATTCTCGCTTTTATGGATGCCCAATTAAAGGACATTCCTCTCCCCGGGGATCTTCTCACCCGGTATGCTTCCATGGCAAAGGTTTCCCAGAAAGGAGCTTATACAGGATATGAGGGAGATTAACGGTTTTAGCGGTGCACACATCCCCCTGGACAACACCACCTATCTGAACTTTGCAGGGGCAGGCTATTTAGGTTTAGGGGCTTTATCTGCCGTTACCTCTGCAGGGGCCAAAGCCCTTCTGGACTATGGCGCCATCGCTCAAATTCCTCAGCATTATGGCTTTATTCTGCCGCCGGTTCGCCTGGCTGAAGAGGCGGCATGTGATTTTTTCCAATCTGAAGCCGCCCTGTATATCTCCTCCGGATATCTGTTTGGTTTGGCTGTCATGCATGGACTGAAAGGAAAGGTGAATCATATCTTTTATGACAGTGCCTCCCATTACAATCTTTTAGACGGCATCCGGGCCGCGGGTATCCCGGCCACGCCCTTTTGCCATCTGGACGCAATGGATCTGAACTCCAGGCTTGCCCAGCTTCCTGCATCTGTTACCCCTGCAATTGTCACAGATGCCCTGTATTCCACCCGGGGAGAAATCGCCCCCCTGGATCTGTATTGGAAAATGCTAAAGCCACTTCACGGTTACCTGATTGTAGACGAGTCCCATTCCATTGGGGTAATGGGTCCCAAAGGACAGGGCGCATTATCTCAATACGCCATCAAAGACCATCACATCATATATGGTGGCTCTCTAAGCAAAGGGCTGGGTGCCTATGGCGGCATTATTCTGGCATCCCCTTCCATTATTGAAGAGCTCCGGCTAACGCCTCCCATCAGGGGCGGCTGTGCAGGTATTTCTGCAGGGGCTGCAATGAGTGCTGCCGCGTTTCGCTTTCTCAGTACTCACCCGGAGCCGCTGTTAAAGATACGCCAACTAACCCGGATGTTGAAGCAGGGGCTGGCCTCCCTTGGTTTTTCTGTTGAAAATGAAGACATTCCCATTGCTTCCTTTTTTCTGAAAAATCGGGAAACCATGCTTGATCTGCAGCAGTTTCTATTTTCACAGGGTATATATATTCTCTATTCCGATTACATTGGGGCAGGAAAAGCGGGTATTTTGCGCTGTGCCGTTTTTGCGGATCACGATGCCAAAGACATTTCGCGACTGCTTACGCAAATAGAAACCTATATGCAAACCATGGTTTCATGAAACAAGAAAATTTCCTGTTCTTACCATAGAGTTCCCCTCTCCACCCTTTGTTTCAAATCCAATATTTTCTCTTCCATTTCTTTAATGATTTCCAGAAAGGCCTCATCTCCCTTCCCTGTAGGATCCTCCAGTCCCCAATCTTCTCTGTATCTGCAGGGCAGATGGGGACACTCCACATTACAGCCCATTGTGATTACGATATCCACCTGGGGAATTTGGAAGAGGGTCTTGGAATACTGATTTTTTTCCATATCCATACCATAAAGCTGCTTCATCAGCCGCACCCCGTCCCGGTTGATCTGGGGCTGGGCTTTTGTGCCCGCTGAATAGCTTTCAAACGCATCCCACGCCAGGTGTTTTCCCAGCGCCTCCGCCATTTGACTGCGGCACGCATTATGCACACAGACAAAGGCGACCTTAGGTTTTTTCTGCTCATGCATCCTTTTGCCCTCCTTTGAAATGTTTCTTTCGGCCTATGCCCTTTCGGAAGTCTTTTCAGGGAACCACCCTTTTGTCCCGTTGGCAATTCTGACAAGCAACAACATTACTGGCACTTCTGTCAACACGCCTACCACCGTAGCCAGCGCAGCCGGAGAATCCGTACCAAACAGTGCAATGGCCACGGCTACTGCCAGTTCAAAGAAATTGGAAGCGCCGATCATCCCTGCAGGTGCCGCAATGGTGTGGGGCAGCCGAAGGACTCTGCAGGCCAGATAGGCCAGGAAAAAAATGAAAAAAGTCTGTATGGTCAACGGCACGGCAACCAGCAGGATGTGCAGGGGGTTCTGCAAAATGACCTTCCCCTGAAAGGAAAACAGGAGGACCAGCGTCAGCAACAGCCCAAGATGCGTTGCCTTCTCAAAGGGTGGGAGAAAGGCCTTTATAAAATAAAGCTCCCCTTTATGCCGAATCACCAGATAACGGGTCAGAATGCCTCCCGCCAGCGGTATCACCACAAACAAAAGAATGGATAAAATCAGTGTATCCCAGGGCACTGTCACTCTGGAAACCCCCAGTAGCAGCCGGACAATGGGCACATAGGCCACGAGAATGATCAGATCATTGGTGGCCACCTGCACCACTGTATACCCTGGATCCCCCTTTGTCAGACTGCTCCACACAAACACCATGGCAGTACAGGGGGCAGCGCCCAGCAAAACAGCACCCGCCAGATATCCGGATGCCAGCTCCGGCGTGATCAGCCCTTTGAACAATACAAAAAAGAACAGGAGAGCCAGACCATACATGGTGAAGGGCTTGATCAGCCAGTTGACCGCCCATGTCACCAGAAGGCCGCCGGGCTCCTTTGTGACATTTTTAAGGCTTTGGAAATCCACCTTTAACATCATGGGGAAAATCATGGCCCAGATGAGCAGGGTGATGGGAATAGAAATCCGGGCATAGGTAAAGCGGTTAAAAAATGCGGGTACGGCCGGCAGGAACTGTCCCAGCAGGAGGCCTGCCCCCATGCATAAAAGCACCCACAGGGAAAGGTATTTTTCAAAAAAACCTATG
>CAYRQT010000024.1:17101-18768 GCA_964426655.1 uncultured Cuneatibacter sp.
ATAGGGGAAGCCTTTTTTCTACTCATTGTTCTCCCCCCCTTCGCAGCAGCCTGTCATGCTTTCACAGGCACAGTCATCCCCGGGAGCGGAAAGCATCTCCAGAAAATGGACTGCTTCTTTCATCGTCTCCTGATTAATGGCATAATACGTCCATTTCCCTTCGTTTCTGCATGTTACCAGCCCGGATTCACACAACAATTTCATATGATGGGACAAAGTAGACTGAGACGTATCTATTTTTTCCAGAAGCATACAGGCGCACCGCTCTCCGCAGGAAAGCAGGTCCAGAATCCTCATCCGTTTTGAATCTCCCAATGCCTTGAAAATCTTTGAAAAGGCCTCTGTATTTTCCATCCTTCCACCTCACATCTATATTTATCGATATATATAGCATATTCTTCATATCGATAAATGTCAATCTGAAGATGGGTTGCCATTCTTCAACTTTACTGCCATTTTCAAAAATGGTATACTTTATCCATCCCCATACACAGGAGGTCACCGTGAAGCATAGAAGAAAGCTGTTCATGACCAAGGCCATCTATTGCCCCGCCCAGACAGACCAGCTCTTTGTCCGCGCCATGGAAGAGCATCTTGCCTTTCACCTGACCCATTGCCCTGCCTACCGGGACATTTTAGAGCGCCTGCAGTTTTCTTTTGCCCCTTTAAAAACCATAGAGGATTTGTCCCATATTCCTCCACTACCCACTTCTTATTTAAAAAACCACCCCCTCCTGAGCAAGTCCTATGAGAAATTGCTGATTAAAACCACTTCCTCTGGCACCAGCGGCAAAAAAACACCCAGTGGTTTTGACACCAGCTCCGCCCTGAACGGCCTTTCCATGCTTCTTCATATATGCCGCTATCACCAACTGATCTCTCTTAAACCTGCTAACTACCTCATTTTGGGCTATCAGCCCAGTGCAGCCAATAAGACAGCCACTGCCAAAGCCTTAAAATGGGCCACCCTTTCTGCACCTCCAAAAGAGGTCGTCTATGCCCTGACCTTTTCCCAGGGGACATATCATCTGCAAAAGGAGGCCCTGACAGAGGCTCTTATCCGCTTTAGCCGCCAAAAAAATCCGGTGCGCATCATTGGGTTTCCGGCATACTTTAAATGGCTTCTGGAGGAAGTGGAAAAACGGACAGGGTCTCTGCCCTTACCGAGGGATTCAAAAATCCTTTTGGGGGGCGGCTGGAAAACTTCTCCCCTGGAAGAAATCTCCAAAGAGCAGCTTTGCCGGATGGCAGTGGATCTATTTGGTATTTCTCCGGAAAATTTTAAGGATCACTTCAGCACCGCCGAGCATCCCATCAACTATATTTCCTGTAAAAATCATCACTTTCACATACCGGCCTACAGCCGGGTGCTGATTCGGGATGTGCAGACCCTTGCCCCCCTTCCCTATGACACCCCCGGAATCCTGAACCTGATGACGCCCCTGCTCTCCAGCATGCCCTATGGCAGCATTCTCACAGATGACCTTGCCCTTTTGCGGGAAGGAGAAACCTGCGGCTGTGGCATCTCTTCCCCTTATTTTGAACTTTTGGGCAGGGTGGGCATGCCCCAGATGAAAACCTGTGCCCAGACGGTTTCCACCTTCTTAACGCCTGCGGATGAAAGGAGTGTGCCCCTATGAACAAAAATCCACAGAATACTCTTTACA
>CAYRQT010000024.1:18808-29690 GCA_964426655.1 uncultured Cuneatibacter sp.
GGATCTGGAGGCCCGGCTGTTAAAAACCCTGGCTAAGCCTCCTTTGGATCCCCGTCTGGTCATCTCCGCCTGTGACAAGCTAATCCAAACATTGGACAGGCCTGGAATATTGGACTGCCTTCCCCTGCCAAAGGGAAGTGAAGCTCTGGTTCGGATGTACAGCTCCCAGTTAAAGGCCCTGTTTCAGGCTGAGGCACTGGAACAGCGGCTACAGCATGAGCTGGGTCCACTCTACTACCACCATCCCCATACCCTTACCTATGCCCAAAGTCAGGCCAGAGCCCGACAGTATATCATGCCCCTTGGAGTTTTGTTTCACATTGCTGCAGGCAATGTGGACGGGTTGCCCTTTTTCAGTCTGGTGGAAGGGCTGCTCACTGGCAACATCAATCTGCTAAAACTCCCCAGCGGCGAGGGTGGCTTCACCCTTTTTCTGCTGGAGGCATTGTTCAAGATTGCCCCACAACTGCAGGAATATGTCTATGTCTTTGACTTTAGTTCTTATGATCTGACCACCATGGAGAAACTGGCCAGGGCTGCCGATGGCATTGTCCTTTGGGGTGGGGATGAAGCAGTGCGAAGCGTACGTGGTATGGCCGCTCCGGACACCCGCATCATAGAATGGGGGCATAAGCTCTCCTTTGCCTACGTGACAAAAGGGGGCATGCAGGAGAAGGCACTGGAAAAGCTGGCCCTCCATATCTGCCTGACCAATCAACTCTTTTGCAGTGCCTGTCAGGGGGTGTTCGTGGATACGGAAGAAATGGCCGATGTCCATGCATTTTGTGCAGCCTTTCTGCCCGTTCTGGAAAAGACCTGCCAGGCAAATCCTCTGCCGGAGGGGGATTTATCCAACCTGTTTATACAGGCAGAAATGACCCTGCAGGAATACCATCAGCGCATGGAGGGACACTTCTCTTCCACCGGGCTCTACCGGGGGCAGCACTGCAGTATCCGGGCCTGTGCCGACCAGAAGCTGATGCCCTCCACCATGTACAGAAATCTCTGGGCCAGGCCCCTTTCCCGGGATGGCATCCTGAAACTACATACATATAAAGGAAATTTACAGACGGCTGCTTTACTTTGCACGAAAGATGAACATGCAGAGCTTTCCCAAAAGCTTTTACGGGCAGGCCTTGTAAAAATTACGGACGGACTGGAGATGTCCGGAATTGCCCCAGGCGAAGCCCATGATGGCCTGTTTCCCCTGCGCAGTTATACACGCATTGTCTCCGTCCAGGAAAGTTGAATCTTCCCGTTTTTCAAACACAAAAAGAGCCCAAACCCTGAAAACGGTCCGGCTCTTTTCTGCTGTTATGCGCTTTACAGCAGGGTATTTTCTATACAGAATTTCTGAATCTCTTTTATTGTTTTTGGCATGAATCTGCCCATGGTATACATATGATCAGCACCTTCAAATATAACCAGTCTGCTTTCAGGATATCTCTTTGCGGTTTTTTTTGCATAGGGCAATACCGTGGCATAATCCATGGTTCCGCCTATAATCAGCACAGGGCAGTGGATTTGCCGGTAACGGACCCTGGTCGTCTGCTTAACGTCCAGAAACCAAAGGCCCATCTGAGCATATGTCCTTCCCGATTCAGGCACCATATTCTGAATCACCCAGTTCTGGTCCTCGGGTGTCTGTATATTCATCACATACTTTCTGATTTCATTGGCATAGGGTGGCATTGCCTTGTACCAGAACCCCCAGCGCAAAAAATGCTTTCCAAAAGTTTTCAAAACTGTCCTGTAAAATGGAAACATACCCCAGGCCGGAGCCGGCCCGCATAAAATCATGGCTGCAGGCTGAATTTTTACTGCTGCAAGCTGAACAATCAGACACCCCAGCGAATGCCCCAGAAGAATGGGCTTTTCTTCAAGAGCGTCCGCCAGATCAATCACCTGCTGTACATACCGGGTGATGCTGATGTTGCCCACTTTTTTTTCACATTCCTCATAAGGCAGATTGTGAAAGAGCAGATCCGGGGTGTATACGTTAATGTCCAGCTTCTTAAGCTCTTCTGAAAAATCTCCCCATATTTTGCAGGTGCACCATGTGCCGTGAACCAGTATCATTGTCCTTTTGCGCATTCTCTTCTTCTCCTCCTCCGGGGACCCTTTCCCCAAAACAGGCTGAGCCTGCCTGTTTATCTCCGTTCTGCCCTGAATCTGCCTGCCACCAAAAAGGAAAATAAAATCAGAGCCAGAAAATGGATGGAAATGATGGCCACCTCAAAAAGATATTCTCTCTGGATTCCCATAATAACCGTAATGCATACAAAAGCAAAAATGCTCAGAATGCCATCTGCCCATAACACCCCTCGAATGGCCCCATCTCTCTTGTCTTTCCTGGAAAAAAGAGGAATAAACCATAAAAAGGAGAGGATCATCAGGCTATAGCCTATTTCTTCCAGAACCACAAAAATCCCATGGGGATTGTACTGGGTCAGCAGGGAAATGCCGTCGGTTTCCCCCAGCAAAAGACTTGGCTGAACAACTGCAACCTGCACATAATAATCCACAAATAACAAGACGGCCCCCACAACGGAAAAAAGCATCCCCAGGTGGGCGTAAATTTTTTTCTCCTGCTCAGCCATATAAAAAAGAATGACCGCCAGCACCATATAGGAAAGCATCAGCAGCATGGCCGGATACATCCACAGATAATCCCTGGGAAATCTGTCCAGAATATCCAGATATGGATAGGTAATGGGATTTTGGGCCAGTGGCCCTGAAATGGGCGGGGTAAACAGCGCAATTCCAAAGGTGAAAATGGTTAAAATACCTGTACACAATGCAACGATACTGCCTTTTTTCCACAATGCTTTCATCCTACTCTCCTTGTGAATGTACCCCGTTCATGGGGTAAAAATGAGTGCCAGAGCGGTGCCAAGCTCCTCCCGGAAGGCGTCTTTTCCCATGCCGTTTCCGGAATAAAACAACAGCAGCAGCCCATGCACAATATAGAGTCCGGCCTTAAATGTCTCTGTCCCATTTTCATGAGAATTCTGTCCTGCACCATTTGCAGACATTTGGGAGATTTGACCAAACAGAGCCAGTGTTTCTTTTGCCCCATCATGATTGGCAGATAGGGGCCATTGAAAGAAAAAGCGAAACAACGCAGGCTGCTCCAGAAAAAAATCTGCATAGGCCTCCAGTCCCTTCCGGGTATCCCAGTTTTCTGCCTCTTTCCCCGCCTTTTCCAAGGACTGCATTAAATCCTCCGTAAAAGATTTTTTCACTTCCCATAGCAGCCCATCCAGGTCTTTATAATAATTATACAATGTGGCATAGGAAAACCCTGCCTGATCTGCCACATTGCGAACGGAAAGTTTTTCCACCCCCTGATCCGCTATAATGGCTTTTGCCGCATCAATAAAATAGGCTTTCATACGGTTTGTTCTGATGGTTTTTCTGTCCTGCATCTTCCCTTTCTCCTCAGATTATTAACACTGTTAATATTATATATTAGTGTTAATAAAATTGCAAGTACTGAAAATCCATTTTTCAAATAAAGCAGCCGGACATATCAAAGGCCCCTCAAAACCTGGTTTTGAGGGGCCTTGCTGTTTGCCATTGTAAAAATCGGCACAGATGCCTTTCATGGGGGGCCGTCCGGCGCATTCTTCCGGTTTTTACTATGAATGATGGATTTCTCTGTGCTAGATTGTACCCATCAAAGGAACGGGCTTCCCTTTGCCGCCTGGGAAAGCCGCTTTTGGTACTGGTATTTTTTCAGAATCTGAATATAGCCGGAGGGGGTCATCCCGGTATAGAATTTAAATTCTTTAATCATGTGGGACTGATCAAAATAGCCGGAAAAAGCGGCCAGGTCATTCAGATTATAGCAGCCGCCACGAACAATCATATCCAACAGGCTTTGAAACCGGATGGTTTTGCAGATGGCCTTTGGAGCCATGCCCAGGATATTTTGAAATTCCTGGTTGATGTATCTGACGGAATAGAAATGATTCGATGCAATTTGCTGTACCGAAACATTTCCCCTGGCTTCCATGATTTCCTGCAGCATAATGCCTACATTGGCAATATGATTTTTGGCCGTCCGGGTTGCGTCATATAGGGGTATATAGCCTTTCAGGAAAGCGGAAATCTGCCTGCGAAACGCTTTTGCCGAGACAACGGCATCAAAGGCATCTGCCTTTCCAAACACCTCAAGGGTGGTGAATTCACGGTCAACAAATTCTGAAAATGGCACTGCCGGATTGGGGGATACCCCTGGCAGGAACCGCACGCCGAAATAATACTGGTTAGCCTTTAGCGTAAAATTCAGATGCTCCCTGGGAGAAAGCACCGGTCCGCAGACGAACGCATGGGGATTCACCTGGCTCATGCAATATATGATGTCCGTGCAGACATCGGACACAATCAGTGGGCTGACCTGCATATCCCTCTGATTGATGAAACAGTAAAAATGGGATATTCCATACTGCATAAAAGGCAGAACTTCATATTGGGAAGCTTCCATAATCCAGAATGGCTGTTGCAAAGAGATTTTCTCACCTGATGCCGCTTTCACAAGTCTCACCTCCCTATAAAACAAAAAAGGTGCATAAATGCACCTCTTCGCGATTTATTCGAGTATAACACGCCCCTTCGTTTTGTCAAGAATGAATCCTCTTTCGTGTACAAGGACGTACAAAAGCCTCTGGTTTTTGTACGTCTTTTTTACATAAATCCAAGGTCTGCCTGATGTATACAGACCTGACTGCATACAACACATATCCCATTTTCAAAGGAGGACATCAAATGACAGGATTTATTATTATGTTTGTTTTTGCGGTATTTTTCTTAAGTATTTCCACTCTCATTGCCAGAAAATACGCCGGGGAAGGGGTGGATGGATTTATTGTGGCAGGCCGCAACATGCCTTTTGGCTTTATTACTGCCAGTGTAATGGTTTCCTGGATCTGGACCATGACCATTGTGGGTGCGGCAGAAGCCGGTATGGTGTATGGCATTTCAGGAGGCATCAACTATTCCTGGGGTGCCTTTATTCCCTTCTTTGTCTTCATTCCCCTTGTCATGCTTCTGAGGAAAAAAATGCCAAGATGCACCACCTTTGTGGAGTTTATTCGCATTCGCTATGGAAAAAAGATGTCCCTCATTTATATTTCCTTTGCCCTCATGCTAACCTTTTATATCCTGCTCTCCCAGGGCATTGGTCTTGGTATTGTTTTTAATGCCCTGTTTGGAATGCCCTATAAATTTGCAGCGGCCATCCCCATTGTGATTGTGTCCCTTTACGTATCCAGATCCGGCCTTAAGGGATCCATTGTCAATGATGTGATCATGTTTTTTATCATTTCCATTATTCTGTTAATATCCGTGCCCATTATTCTAAAGACCATTGGCATGGACACCATCTACAACGGTATGGTAGACGCCGCCACCAATACAGCCAATGCCAATTACAATCCGGATGCCCTGAACCTGTTTTCTTCCTCCGGTTTTCGCTATGGTATTGTGGCCCTTGTGGTGGCCATGGGGCAGGTTATGCTCGACCAGGGGTATTATTCAAAGGCAGTGTCGACTGCCAATACAAAATCTCTGCTGATTGCTTTTCTGGTAGGTACCATTCTGGCCTGGGCTCCGGTTCCCCTGCTAAGCGGCAATGTGTTTGGCAGTGCTGCGCTAGGCGTAGGCGCCAGCGTGTCCGGCGGAGAACTTTCCATCACCTCCGATGCTGCCCCCTATATTTTTAAACTGGTTTTTGGCAATGGCTTTGGCAGTATCCTGTTTTCTCTGATGATTTTCATGGCTGGTCTTACTACCGGTGCAGATATTCTTGCAGGGGCGCAGGCCATCTTTACCATTGACATTTACAAGAAATATATCAAAAAAGAAGCCACTGAGGCAGAACAGACCCGCTTTGGAAAAAGGATGACCCTGGCCATTGGACTATTTATGGCTGTTGTGGTAATGTTTTTTGAAGGAAAGTCCATTTTGCAGATCGACATTTTCAGCGGCATCATTTTTGCTGCACCATGCGCCCCCTTCATTATCGGCCTGGTGTGGAAAAAGGTTTCTTCCAAAACTGCCATCGCATCCATCCTGATTGGACTGTCTGCCGGAATTGCTGCCTATTTTCTCATCCCTGACGAAAACATCAACTACTTTATTGCCAATTTATGTTCTTTGCTGGTGCCTGCACTGGTCATCGCCATCGGTTCTCTCTTTAGCAGACACAATTTCAACTATGCACTTTTACAGGAATATGTGCCGGATCACCAGGTCCATATCAACGAATAAGGAGGATGTTATGATTACAAAAGGCTTTTTAGAAATTTATATTTATATCTCTTATATCTGGTTTTTTATTGGTTCCGCTATTGTTGCAGTATTCACCTTCAGAGATTTCCGGGCCCTGGTCAAAATGCGCAAAAAGAAAAAGAAGGAAGAGGAGGGTAAGCGATGAAATGTGCTATCTCCTGTGTGCAGACCAAGCCCCTTCTGACTGACAAACCAGTGAATGTGGAAAGGATGTGCGCATTTATAGACCAGACCATGTTTTTATACCCCAGGACTCAGCTAATCGTCTTTCCTGAACTGGCCACCACCGGTTATGAATGCGGAGAAGCCTTTCAGACCCTTGCTGAAATTCCTGCTGATCCTAACGCTTTTTCCATTCGACGCCTCTCCGGAAAGGCCGCAGAATACGGTGTCCATATTATTTACGGCTTTCCGGAAAGAAAAAAAGCCGGTGATCCGGACATCTATAATTCTCAGATTCTTATTGATGACCATGGTACATGTGTGGGAACCTATCAGAAGGTACAGCTTTTTGACGGGGAAAAGCAATGGTTCAAAGCAGGGGATACCTTTAAAGTCTTTGATACAGTCCTGGGAAAAATGGGCCTGTTCATCTGCTATGACGCCTTTTTCCCGGAAGCCGCCCGGGTGCTGAGTCTTAAGGGGGCAGATCTTCTGGTGAATTCCACCAACTGGGAAAAACCCTATGCCTATGACATGGATACCCTTATGACCGCCCGGGCCCTGGAAAATACCGTCTATCTGGTCTGCTGCAACCGCATCGGTTTTGATAAGACTCTGGGTTTTTTCGGACACAGCCGGATTCTTGACCCCCTGGGACATCCCATTGTCAGCCTGGACAATGAAGTGGAAGGCATTATCCATACGGTTGTGGATTACGAAATACCTAAAAAGATGAAAGCCGACTACTATACCATGCTTTCCGAAAGAAGGACCGAGGCCTATGGGGAACTGCTAAAGCCTGAATGATGTCTCTCCCCCTCACTCAAAACCTCTTTTCTCCCACAATGACGCCCTGTTTTTCCAGCCTCTCATTGGTCACCACCAGGCAGGCTTTTTTCCCTGGCTCAATGGTGCCATGGGTGTGTAATATGCCCGCTTCCCTGGCCGGATTGTAGGTGGCCGCCCGCACGGCTTCTTCCCTGGGGATGCCAAACCGGACTGTATTCACCATGCCCGTATAAGCATTGGTGGTGCTGCCCGCCAGGGTATATTCATTCAGCCATGCCGCCCCCCTTTCCTTCATGACCATTTGCTCTCCCAGCTCATAGGCCCCATCCGGCATACCGCAGGCCCTTATGCTGTCGCTGACAATGAGCATATTCTCCGGGCCGAACAGGCGAAAGGCCAGTCTTACCGCTGCCGGATGCACATGTATGCCGTCACAGATGATTTCCGCCATCACATTGCCCTGTTCCACCGCTGCCCCAATAGGGCCGGGACTGCGATGGTGTATGCCGGGCATGGCGTTGAACAAATGGGTCAGATGGGTTGCCCCTGCCTGAAAAGCCACTTTTGCTTCCTCATAGGATGCCATTGTATGCCCCACGGAAAATCCTATTTTTCCGTGAAGGTTCCGGATACAATCTATTGCTCCCTCCACCTCCGGCGCAATGGTAACCCATTTCAAAAGGCCCCGGGAATTTTCCAGCAATTCCTCCAGAAACCTGGTATCCGGCAGCTGGACAAAGGCCGGATTCTGAGCCCCTGCCTTCTCTCCGGCAATAAAGGGCCCCTCCAGATGAATGCCTGCCAGCTCCGCTTCCTCTCCCTGCGGGATATGTTGGGAAACTGCCCTGCAGATTTCCCGGATCCGGGATTGGGGCAGCGTCATGGTGGTGGGGCAGATGGCCCCAATGCCCTCCCGCAAAGCATATTTTGCCATGGCAGACAGCGCCTCATCTGTGGCATCATTGGTGTCATATCCCATGCAGCCATGGAAATGGATGTCCGTCAGACCGGGGATGAGGTATGCCCCAGTCAGATCCATCACCTCTTCTCCCCTGTCCGGCTCCAATGGCTTTTCCGAAACCGCCTCTATGATATCTTGACTGATACGGATATTTTTTTGCCGAAAGGTAAACTCCGGGGTATATACCAGACCCTTTTGCAGTATCATGGCTTTCCTTTCTGAAAAAGACCAGGATCCAGCGCCTGTATCTTCACGCCCACATCTGCAGGCCCTGCATTGTATACGGAGGTGGTGACCAGAAGATCTGCCCCTGTGGCCGCATAAGCGGCAATATTTTGCAGCTGAATGCCCCCTGCTGCCAGAATCAGCATGTCCGGGCGGGTTTCCTTTACCTGCCGGACCAGCACAGACACTTCTGCAGGCGGCATTTTATCCACCTGAATGCCGTCTATAGGCAGCTTTGCCAGCCGCAGGGCATCCGCCAGATTTTTCACTTCCACCACAAGGGCTTTTTCCTTCACTTTTTCACGCAGGGCATGCACTCTTTCACAAAACCCTTCAAAGCCGCCAAGGAAAGCCATATGCTGATCAAAGACCAGCACGCTTTCCGAAAGGCCCAGCCGATGGGGATACACGCCCCCATACAGGGCCGCATTTACACAGATAGCTTTTGTTCCCGGGAAATTCTTACGGGTACAGACCACTTCCACCTTAGGGTTTACCGCCTTGGCTGCCTGCACCATCTGATGGGCTTTTTCCGCAATGCCGCAGCCATATTCCAACAGGTTCTGGCAGACCTTCCAGGCTATGAGCAACTGACCGGCAGGTCCCTTACCGGCAATCAGGTCCATTCCCTTACCGGCCCGTTCTCCTGACGGGATGGCCTGTGTGGTGCGAATGTCCAGCATGGCAAAAATACGGGACACCTCCTCTGTGGCGCATACAACCGTTTCCTGTCGGGTAAAAAATGTGATTTCCCCCGGCTCGTTGCAGATGCCAAGGGCGTGGGTGGTCAAATCAAAATAGGGCACATCTTCCTGAATCAGTGCCTCCAATGTGCTGTCTGGCAAATACATTGGGTATCTCCTTTCTGCTTTATCTCATCAGGACAACTGCAGGTTTTTCCCATTCCTGTTTGTCCGCATGCGTTTAGTATAGCATATTCCGCAAAAAGGCGGTAAGCTATTTAAAGCAGCACTTATTCTGATTTTACTGCCTTTTTTCGGTTTTTCTCCAAAACCCACCCTGTATTTTCTGATTGTATTGGAAAAATCCGACCCGGATTAACTGCATCCATGAATATCCCAATGGTTGCCGTAGCTGCATGCCCGCTGGTATCTAGCTTCCGGCTGCCCCCCTCCGGGAATTCGCATAGCCTTTCGTTCCGAACAAAAGATAAGCTCCGCCTTTCATGCTTTCTGCCCCCCCTTATTCGTCTGCGAAACACCAGATCTGACGCCTTCAAATCAAACGCAAACGTGGGCAGTTTCTTTTTCAAACCAAAAAGGGGCCTGCAGCTTTGCAGTACCCCTTCTATTTTTTTACTTTTTCAAACTATTCGTCAGCAAACTTGAAGGAAGAATTGTTTGTTGTAAATACAGGAATTTTATCTAATGGTGCATCACAGGAAACGCTTATGCCTCCTTCATACACCTGATCCGTTCCCACTTCCTTCCAGGTTTTGCCTTTTGGCAGATACACCATACGGGATCTCATGCCCTCATATAAAATAGGTGCCACCAGAATATCCGGCCCGAACATATACTGATCACTAATGTCCCAGCAAGCCTCATCCTCCGGGTAATCATAAAATAATGGACGGATGACTGGCGTTCCTTTTTCATGGGCTTTTTTCATCTGTTCAGCAACATAGGACCGTAAAATCTCCCTGGTATTCACTAGTCTTTTCAGAATAGTCATTACTGCTCACCGCCCTTTGCCAAAGCACACACGGCGCTGTATTCATCAGCAAATATAGTGGCTCAGTTGTCAAGACAAAAATCTAAGATTTTTATAATGAACTGATATCGTTGATAAGTGGCAAATAGCATGGGGAGAATAGTGAACCCCTCCCCAAGATATATCTGATTAAGCTACATAGGGCAAGAGCAATACCGGGTAGTAACATTCAGCTGGTATTTGATAATCAAGTGCAGAATGGCGTCGCTCAAAATTATAAGTGTGGATATACCGTCCTATAGCAGCTCTAGCCTCCCTGATATTGTTATACTGTGTCAGATAGGCTTCCTCATACTTGAAGCTGCGAAACCATCGCTCAATCATGATATTATCAGCCCATCGGCTCTTACCATCCATGCTCTGCCGAATTCCATTTTGTTTTACAAAGTCAATATATTGTACACTTGTAAATTGGCATCCCTGGTCCGAATTTAGGATTTGAGGCTTAGCTATTTTAAAAGCCTTTTTCAATGCATTAATCACCATTCTGGTATCAAGTGTATCATCAACTTCCCACCCAACAATGCAACGGCTGTGCCAGTCGATTACAGCAGTCAGATATAGGAATCCGTGTCTGATTGGAATATAGGTAATGTCAATAGACCATGCCTGATTTGGCGCATCTATGACAGCGTTACGAAGAAGGTATGGGCATACTTTTGCGAGACTGTGAATAAAAGTCTGTAAAACCAGATCTTCTATGATAATTGTTGAGCT
>CAYRQT010000025.1:0-7424 GCA_964426655.1 uncultured Cuneatibacter sp.
GTAATAATTCCATGGATAAATCTATGATTTTTTACCCTCATGAATAATTCAGGATAAATTATGACGACAAAATAAAATTAAGTAAAAGAAGAAAAGAATGAAAAATATGCAGGAAGAGAGGGGATTTCACTTGCATAATTAATGGCAAGGCATTAATCTTGACAAAAACAGGTGTTTTACGGTAGAATGACAAATAACTTCATAGGTCCACATTCGCGTTGGGTGTTATGCAGATTTGCATCATGCTTTCAAGGTTATCAGCTTTTTTGGGGGGAAAAAAGCCTGCATTTCTTAAAGTATGATGCTTTTTTTGTATATTATAATAGGAAAGGTTTGATGTTATTTATTTAACAATATAAATCCCTTCGTAATAACTTTGGGGAAAGGAGATTGACCTTGAGCGATACATTAGAACAAATTAAACTTGCTGAGAAAAATGCGGCAGTTTTACTGGATCAGGCGGCTGAGGCGGTCAGAAGTAAAGCGGAACAACAGCAGCAGTATATTCGGCATCTGGAAAATCAGTACCGCATCCTTGCAGAAGAGTACCGGCAGGATAAGGAAAAAGAAATGCAGGAGAGAAGCCGGGAATTGGAAAAGGAACTGGAAAAACAGATCCGTTCGGATGAAATCAGTATGCAGGAACGGTTTTATCAGTTGAAAAAAGAACAATTTGACGCCTATAAAAGAAAGGTGATGGGAACCCATGGCAATTGCAGCACTGAATAATGTGGTAATGGTATTTCCCCAGACGCTTCAGGAGGAGGTCCTAACTTCGCTGCAGGCTTTCCAGAGCCTGGAAATAAAGGCAGTTGTGAAAGAGACGGAGCATCCTCTGGGGCCGAATTTGTCAGATTACAGAAAGAAGGAAGAGGAGCTGCGCCGAATCCGAAAGGGCATTTCGCTGGTGGAAAGATATGGCCTGAAAGAAAAAAAGGGGTGGCAGTATTACCGGAACGGTCGTCCGGTCATGTCTTTACAGGAACTGGAGGCCTATGCCACACAGAACCAGTGGGAAGATCTGGCAGATGCTCTCCGGCATACGCACAGACGGATAAAGGGTGTAAGAAAGGAAAGAGAAGCCCTGCGGACAAAGAGGGAAAGCATAGGTTTGTGGGAAAAATTGGATGTTGTTCCGGAAAAAGTCCAGAAATCCTTCCGAATTGTGCAAATTCTATGGGGAGAATTGCCAAACGATATGGCAGAAGCTTTTCAGCAGGCACTTTCTGTGGAAACAGATGGTCTGTCTCTGACAGAAACTGTGTTTGTTTCCGCAGAATCCGGAGGAAGTGCATCCGCTGGTATGCAGATAGTCTCTCCTCTTTCATATAAGGAACGGCTGCATGCACTGTGCAGGAAATTTGGATTGAAACCTTTTGTATATACAGAAAGGCTTTCACCGGCCAAAATGGTCCGTCATTGTATAGAAGATGACAGGCGACTGGCGGAGGAAGAAGAAAAACTGCTAAATCAGATGCGTGCACTTGCTGAGCGGCAGAATATTCTATATTATGCAGAAGAGTATTTTATGAATGCACTTTTACGGGATAAGGTGAAAGAAAAGTTGCCTTCCGGTAGCTATACCTTTACAGTTTCCGGCTGGCTGGATGCGGAAAAGACGGAGGTGCTTCAAAAAAGAATGGAACTGGTGACGGACTGCCTTTTTGCGATGGAAACTTTCCCTATAGAGGAGAAGGAGAAAGAGAAAACACCGGTCCTTTTAAAAAACCGAAAATGTATTCAGCCTTTTGAAACACTTACAGAAATGTACAGTTATCCCAAATACAATGAAATAGATCCTACGCCAGTTGTCGCCCCATTTTATTTTCTGTTTTTTGGGATGATGGTGGCAGATCTGGGATATGGTGCTTTGCTGTTTATAGCTACTTTTGTTCTGCGAACCTTTTGCCATCTGGATAAACCTTTGAAGCGCTCTATTGATTTTTTCTATTACCTGTCCTTTTCTGTTATGCTCTGGGGGCTTATTTATGGGTCGGCCTTTGGGCTGACGCTGCCCTTTGTGCTGTTGTCAGCCTCAACGGATATTATTCCCATCCTGATTATTTCCGTGATTTTTGGCTGGATTCAGTTAATTACCGGTCTGGCGCTAGCCGTTTATCTGCATTGGAAAGAAAAAGACTATTTGGGAGCAATGTCGGAGGGGGGAGCCTGGATCAGTCTTCTGACAGGGCTGGCTTTGCTGGTGATTTCCCGGATGGTCTGGATAAATCAGGTTCTCTTTATTTTGGGCGTGATTCTATCGCTGACTGCGGTGGCTGGAATTGTTTTCCTGCCTGTCCTGCAAAGCAGAAAAAAACCGGTTAAAGGGTTTTTAAAAGGCTTATATGCCCTTTATGGTGCAACAGGATATATTGGTGATTTGGTAAGTTATACCCGGCTCATGGCGTTAGGCGTGGCTGGAGGGAGTATTTCAGTGGCATTTAATACCATAATAGCTTCTATGCCGCTGGCCGCAAGACTGACAGTGGGCATATTCATTGCCATTGCCCTGCATGCACTGAATATTTTCCTTTCCTTTCTGGGGGCATATGTCCACAGCATTCGATTGCAGTATGTGGAATTTTTCGGAAAGTTCTATACCGGAGGTGGCCGCCCTTTTGCTCCATTTAAAGCGGCAGAGGAACATATATATACAAAAGATACAGGAATTTATCAAAATACGGAGGATGCAAAATGAGCATTATCACAGAAAATTTAGGAATGATTTTTGCAATTACTGGAATGGCTCTTGCCACAGCTTTGCCTGGCATGGGTTCTGCAAAAGGTGTGGGGATGACTGGTGAGGCAGCGGCTGCCCTGACTTCCGAACAGCCGGAAAAATTTGGTAAAGCACTGTTGCTGCAGCTTTTGCCTGGTACACAGGGGCTGTATGGTTTTATCATTGCCTTCTTTATTTTCCTAAATATTGACAGTGCGGACACTTTCCTTGGGGGGCTGCAGCTTCTTGGGGCGGCTCTTCCCATTGCATTAACCGGTTATTTTTCTGCAATTGCTCAGGGCAGGGTTTCCACTGCAGGTATTCAGATCCTGGCAAAGCGTCCGGAGGCGTCTACTAAGGGCATTATGTATGCCGCCATGGTTGAAACCTATGCAATTTTGGGATTTGTAATTTCAATTTTATTTATTCTTTCATAAGGCAAAGGAAACCAATATGCAGGATGCAGCAAAACTTTTATCATATATTGAAGACGAAGCAGCCAGGGAAGCCCGGAACATGTTAAAGGACAGTGAACGGGCCTACGTCCTGGCAGTGGAGCAGACCAGAAAAAAATTGGATCAATGGCTGATGGAACAGAGGAAAGACATGGACCGTCAGGCAGAGGAACGCATGGCAAATGAAGCTCGTCATGGGGAAGTGTTGCGGAAAAGAAACAAGGTGAAAAGAGCAGAGACTTATGTAAGCCAGCTTTTTGATGAGCTGCAAAAGAATCTGAAGGATAGCAGTTTTTCAGACTGGGCACCTCTTTTGGGAAAAGTTGTTAAAGAAGTTCCGGCAGGAAGTGAGCTGTGCATGGGACAGCTTACCTGGATTAACATGACAGAACAGGACAAAAACAGCCTCCTCACACTGGCAGGAGAAAACGGTGTGGTCTGGAAGCAGACGATACTTGAACATTCGGCCGGTTTTTTGTTTAGACAGGGGAAAGTGGAGTACAGTTTCCTTTTAAAAGATCTCCTGGAAAGGGTGCAGGATGAGGAAGCCCCACGCTGCATACAGAAGCTCATAGGATAGGAGTGAGGGCATGGAAGAATTGGTTTATCCTAAAATGAATACTCTGGTGAAAATGTATGAAACCAGGTTGCTTCCGGCAGGACAATGGGAAGAGCTGCGGCAGCCCATGAGCGCCGGGGCATACAGACAGAAATTAAGGCATTCCGGTTTTTTTGCCTTTGCAGTGCTGGAGGAGGAGGCCCCTTTTTCGGCATGGCTACAGGCGGAAAAAGAAGGGTGGCTGGCATGGGGACGGGAAATTTCCCCTACGCCTCACATCATGAAGCTATTTTCCTACGAGGACAGTGTCCACAACATGCAGGTCTATATGAAAGAAAAGGTGCTTAACAGGGACCTTTCAGCACATTACTGGCAGGAGAACCCATACAACCAGTCCTTTCTGAAAGCGCTTCTGGAGGAAAGACAGGGAGACCTGAATGCAGAGGAGCAACAGGTCAGGGACCTTGTTCGGGAAGAAATCTCCAGGTCAGTGGTGCAGCGGTCTTTTTTCCTGTCAGAACTGGCCTTTAAGCTCCACGCTCTGGATCGAATTTTAGCACTGGCAGAAGATCTTGAGGATCATTCCACCCTTCAGTTCATGAAAGCCTATGTGGACATTCAGAAAAAACTCCTGGCAGGACAACTGGCTATCCGGCCAGAGAAGACGGAAGGGCCGATGTGGGACCGCGCGCCTTTAAAGGAATTCAAAGAATGGCAGGCAAAAGAGGGGAAGGCCCCTTTTAGCCAGGAGCAGGGACAGCAGGCCCTTCTGGAAAGCTGCAGGGAGGCCAGACTCAGACCTTTTGGGCTTTTTCCGCTTGTTGCTTTGCTTTTTGCAAAAAACATGGAAATTCGGATGGCAGGCCAGCTATGGCAGACCCACGGGTTGCAGGGAGAATGACATATGGAAAAAAAAGGAAAAGTTTGTGCAATTGGCAGAACAGCACAGCTGCCGTTTCAGCAAATCGGTGTGACCTGTTTTAAACCGGAAGAAAATCTGATTCATCAGATCAATGTCTGCAGTAAGGAGGGATATGGCATTTTCTATATAGAGGAATCCCTTTTGCAGGAAGAAATTCTGATATATTTTGACAGACATCCCTATGTAACCGTTGTAGCCATTCCGGGACAGCAGGGGGAGAAACTGGGCAGCAAACGGTTGGATCAGCTGGTGGAAAGGGCACTCGGACAAAAAATTATTTAATAGGTGGTGATAGATTGAAAGCAGGAGTCATTGTTAAGGTGTCCGGGCCTCTGGTTACGGCCGCCGGCATGGAAGATGCCAGTATTCAGGATGTTTGTTATGTGGGTGAAAAGGGGCTTGTCGGAGAAATTATTGAAATGCGGGGCTTTGAGGCTTCCGTTCAGGTTTATGAAGAAACTTCAGGAATAGGGCCTGGGGAACCTTTGGAATCTACAGGGGAAGCGTTATCTGTGGAGCTGGGGCCCGGCTTGATCGGGCAGATGTTTGATGGCATCCAACGCCCTCTGGACACTTTTATGCAGGTTGCGCAAAGTCCCTTTCTTCAAAAAGGAACCCACGTGCAGTCTCTGGACCGGCAAAAAAAGTGGCATTTTGTACCTATCGTACGAGTGGGAACCCTTGTAGAGGCAGGAGATGTCATCGGGACGGTAAAGGAAAGCCATTCCATAACGCATAAGATAATGATCCCCCCTGGCTTAAAGGGAAAAATCCAGGATATACTGGAAGGAGAATTTACAATCGAAGATACGGTGGCCTTGCTGGAAAAGGAAGACGGAAAAGTAAAGCCCATTTCCATGCTGCAGAAATGGCCGGTGCGGTATCCAAGACCCGTAGCAGAAAAACTGTATCCGGAAGGACCAGTCATCACTGGGCAGCGTGTAATTGATACCCTGTTTCCGGTAATGAAGGGAGGGGCAGCTGCTGTACCTGGGCCCTTTGGTGCAGGTAAAACAGTTGTACAGCATCAGATTGCAAAATGGAGTGATGTGGACCTGGTGGTCTATGTTGGCTGTGGGGAACGGGGAAACGAAATGACGGACGTTATGAATGAGTTTCCTGAACTTGTGGACCCTCGTACGGGAAACTCTCTGATGGAGAGAACCATTCTCATTGCCAATACTTCCAATATGCCTGTGGCGGCCCGGGAGGCGTCTATCTATACCGGTATTACCATTGCAGAATATTTCCGGGATATGGGGCTGCATGTTGCCATAATGGCTGATTCAACTTCCAGATGGGCGGAAGCACTTAGAGAGATGTCCGGCCGTCTCCAGGAAATGCCAGGAGATGAAGGATACCCGGCCTACCTTGGGAGCCGTATCGCCAGTTATTATGAAAGAGCCGGAAGAGTTCGGACCCTTGGTTCGGACCACAGGGAAGGCAGCATCACTGCGATCAGTGCGGTTTCTCCGCCGGGAGGAGATATTGCAGAACCGGTTACCCAGAATACGTTGAGGGTTGTTAAAGTGTTCTGGGGGCTGGATGCAACTTTGGCCAGGCAGAGGCATTTTCCTTCCATTAACTGGCTGACCTCCTATTCCTTGTATGCCACAAAGGTAAGAGAAAAAATCAATGAAATCCTGTCCCAGCCCTGGAGCGAAATGGTGCAGTGGGTGATGGATGCCCTTCAGGAGGAGGCCAGACTGGAAGAGGTCGTTCGTCTGATTGGCATGGACTCTCTGGCGGATAAGGAAAAAATGGCATTGGATATTGCAAAATCCATTCGAGAGGACTATCTGCAACAGAATGCATTTGATGAAGTGGACTCCTATACATCCTTGCGTAAGCAGTGTCGTATGCTGGAAGTAATTCGTCGTTATGGGCAGGCATCTCTGAAGGCGCTGGATGAGGGATATACCTATGATGATATTGTCCGGAACACCCAGGAAATTCGCACACAAATTGCCAAATGCAAGTATCTTCCGGAAGAGGAATGGGAATCTATGGAAGCTCTGATGGATCAGATCAGCCGCTTTTTTGAGGGGTAATGGACAAGGAGACAATGATGATAAAATCCTACAGAAGCATACAAAATGTAATTGGCCCCCTGATGCTGGTGGATCAGGTAGAGGGCATAAAATATGATGAACTGGTGGAAGTAAAACTACAGGATGATACTGTTCGGCAGGGACAGGTCCTGGAGGTGAATGGAAATACAGCGTTGGTACAGATCTTTGAAGGGACAGGAGGCCTGAATCTTCGGGATTCCCAGGTGCGTTTTCAGGGAAAACCCTTTACTCTTGGAGTGTCTCCGGACATGATTGGGCGAGTCTTTGATGGTCTTGGACGTGTAAAGGACGGCTATGGACCAATACTTGCAGATAAGGAACTGGACATCAATGGGGAGGCAATCAATCCCATTGCAAGAGATTATCCGGATGAATTCATTCAGACCGGTATTTCGGCCATTGATCATCTGAACACCCTTGTCCGGGGACAGAAGCTTCCTATATTCTCAGCCTCCGGACTTCCTCATCAGGATCTGGCGGCACAGATTGCCAGACAGGCAAAAGTGTTGAAAGCAGAAGAACCTTTTGCGGTTGTTTTTGCGGCGATTGGCATTACCTTTGAGGAGGCGGCTTTTTTTACGGAAGATTTCAGACGCACTGGCGCGCTTGATCGTACGGTCATGTTTCTGAACCTGGCCAGTGATCCGGCCATGGAACGAATTGCCACTCCCAAAATGGCACTGACCGCAGCAGAATA
>CAYRQT010000025.1:7434-16130 GCA_964426655.1 uncultured Cuneatibacter sp.
TGCATTTCTCTTTCAAATACCAGTACATGAATATCTGGCATTTGAAAGAGATATGCATGTACTGGTCATTATGAGTGATATGACCAATTATTGTGAGGCTTTACGTGAGATTTCTGCAGCCAGAAGAGAGGTGCCGGGCAGACGAGGTTATCCTGGGTATCTATATACCAACCTTTCTACGCTGTATGAAAGAGCTGGCCGAATAAAGGGAAAGAAGGGCTCCGTTACCCAGATTCCCATTCTTACCATGCCGGAGGGCGATATCACCCACCCGATTCCCGACCTTACCGGGTATATTACGGAAGGACAAATATTATTGTCCAGGGAATTATACGATAAAGCAGTGGTTCCGCCGATTGACGTGTTGGTGTCCCTTTCTCGATTAAAGGATAAAGGTATTGGACAGGGGAAAACCAGAGAAGATCACGCCTCTACCATGAATCAGTTATTTAGCGCCTATGCACAGGGAAAAAAGGCCAAAGAATTGGCAGTGGTTCTGGGAGAATCGGCTCTTTCTGAATTGGATTTAAAATTTTCAAAATTTGCAGAACGGTTTGAAAGGGAGTATATCAGTCAGGGTTTTTATACCAATCGCCCCATTGAAGAGACCCTGGATCTGGGGTGGAAATTGCTGGCAGATCTGCCAAAGAGTGAGCTGAAACGAATTCCGGATAAATATCTGGAAAAATATCTGAGGGAAACCAATGAGTAGATTGCATGTAAATCCCACAAGGATGGAACTTTCAAATTTAAAAAAACAGTTGCAATTATCCGTCAGAGGGCATAAACTGTTGAAGGATAAGCAGGATGAACTGGTGAAATATTTTATTCAGCTGGTACGGGAGGCAAAGACCCTTCGGGAAGTGCTGGAGACCGAGTATCCTGACATATTACAGAAAACAGTATCTGAAAAAGGAGCTTTTTCTGAAAAAGACTGGATGGATAGTACTGTCTATTTTAGTGGTGACAGAGAGGCTTCTCTGGAAACCCGCAATAAAATGGGTGTAGTGGTGCCAATCTATACGGCCCTTCCCGGGGGAACAGACATTCCACTCTCTCTTTCCCCAGGGTTGGAGGAGAGTCGTCAGAAAATGGAAGAACTTTTTCCCCGCTTTATGGAACTGGCCTCTTTGGAAAAGCAGTGTGCTGTTGTAGCTCTGGATATCGAAAAAACCAGGCGTCGTGTAAATGCATTGGAATATATGACCATTCCTAATTTGCAGGAAACCATTCGCTTCATCAAAATGCGGTTGGAAGACAGCGAAAGGGAGCGTATTACCCGTCTGATTAAAATGCAGGAATATCAGAGCTGAGGAATCTTATGAATTTCATTAAGAAAACGGAAAACTGGATAAAAAAAGGAAAATCTTTTTACCAGTCCTTTGAAAATCACATTACCTCCGCCCAAAGTATTGTGCTGAGTTTTCTTGGCATTATATTGGCGGGGGGTATTTTATTACTTATGCCTGTCACGCATGCAGCTGGTGTAGATATATCACCCCTGGATGCGTTCTTTACGGCTGTTTCTGCGGTATGTGTGACGGGACTGGTTACGATCAATACAGCAGAAAGCTGGAATGTTTTTGGCCAGCTCATCATTCTCTGCCTGATTCAGGTGGGGGGATTAAGCCTGATTACGGTTACCACTGTTTTTCTGGTAAATGCAAGGAAAAAAGTCACCCTGAAAAAGAGGATGGCGATTCAGGTGGCTCTGAACAATAGTACTCTTGGGGGAACGGTTAGAAAAGCACTTTTTGTCATAAAGGGAACGATTCTTGTAGAATCTCTGGGGGCAGTTTTTCTGAGCCTGTTCTTTTTATGGCAGGGTGTTCCCTGGAACAAAGCCGTATACTGGGGCGTTTTCCATAGCATATCTGCTTTTTGTAATGCCGGATTTGACATTGTGGGTGAGAACAGCTTGATTCCCTATGCCACGCAATGGGGCATCAATATCGTGATCATGCTTTTGATTTTCCTTGGTGGGTTGGGCTTTACTGTATGGCAGGATCTTTTGCGCTTTTTGGGGAGGCAGTTCCATAAAGAGAAGCACAGAAGCAAGGGGCTGAGCCTGCAGAGCAGACTTTGTCTTCTGACTACAGGAATTTTGATATTTGGAGGCGCATTGCTTTTCTTTTGTGCCGAATACAGTAACGAGGGGACAATCGGCACATATTCCCTTCCCCATAAAATTCTGGCAGTTTTTTTTCAATCCATTACGCTGCGAACGGCAGGGTTTATGACTGTTTCTCAGAATGCACTGACAGATGCATCAAAAGTCCTTTCCAGTATTTGGATGCTGATTGGGGGCTCGCCCGGGGGCACGGCCGGAGGAATGAAAACATTGACAGTGGCCATCCTGCTTAGCAGTGTCTGGAGCACCATGCGTGGTTATAAGGATAATATTGTTTTTAATCGTTGTATCCCTGCATATACTTTGCAAAAGGCTCTTTCTATTGTTACGCTGATGTTTTTGGCCATGCTTACAGGGACTCTTTTGCTTTCTGTATACGAATCAGGAAATCCATATCCACATACGGTACTGGATTTAATGTTTGAGGTTTCTTCAGCACTGGGCACAGTGGGATTATCCACAGGGATCACCCCTTATTTATCCATTAGTGGGAAGCTGTTGCTGATGCTATGTATGTTTATTGGAAGAATCGGACCGATAACGTTACTGATTTCCTTATACCAGGGTGCAGTGTCCGGCTGCAACACAGTGGGATACCCTGAAGAAGAAGTTATGATTGGTTAGCCGGTTAGGGAGGTAATATGAAAAACCAGATCAAAATAGATGCCAATACACAGTTTGCAGTACTGGGACTGGGGAAATTTGGCAGAAGTGTGGCAAGAAGCCTGTTTGATAACGGATACAATGTGTTATGTTGTGATCTAAATGAGCATCTGACACAGGATGCGATAGAATACTCTACTTATGCGTTTGTGGCAGATGTTTCCGAAAAAAGTGCTCTGCAGAAAATCGGAATCAGTAATTTTGATGTGGTGATCATTGCGTTTAGTGATGATTTTGAGGCGGCAGCCATTACGGCCACCATTGTCAAAGAAATGGGAGTGCCATATATTATGGCAAAAGCGAATGGACACAGACAGAAACAAATATTGGAGGCTATTGGTGTGGATCGGGTCATCCTGCCGGAAAAAGAGATGGGAGAGCGGATTGCCTACAGTATTATGACCAATGATTTAATGGATTATATCCATCGTTCTGATCAGTATGATATCATTGAAATGAGTCCACAGGCGGAATGGGTGGGGAAGAACCTGCAGGAGCTGAAACTTAGGCAGACAGAGGGCATCAACATCATAGCCATTATCAGAAACGGAAATGTATTGGCTGTTCTGGATGCAAAAACAGAGTTAGAGGCAGCAGATAACCTGATTGTCTTAAAATCCAGAAAATCCGGAAAAAAATAATAAATTCAAATAAAGAACAGGACACTTTATTCTTGGAATGTGAACCATCAGGGAGTTTTTCTGAACCGAATGGGACATGATCTACGATAATATAGTGTCCTGTTTTTATAGATAAAAATCAGTTGCTTTCCGGAAGCTGGGCTTTTGAGGCTTTATTTCTGGCGGGTTTATTGACTAGATAAATGCCAAGGGAAACCAGGAATAGGGAAAGCAAAGGAACGATTCCAAGACTTCCGGATTCATGCAACAGGAAAAAGGATAAGAAAACACCGAATACAGGGGTCATAAAGCCAAAAGCAGTTACTTTGGAAACCGGATTATATTTGAGTAGCAGGCTCCAAAGTGTGTAGGCTGCAGCTGAAATAAAACCCAGGTAAAAAAGAAGAAGAACAGAAACTGTTGAAAAACCGGAAATGGCACCACCCATTCCGTTACCAAAAGCAATCATCACCAGCCCGCCCAGAAAAAACTGATAGCCACTGACCATTACCGGATCATGCTGTTGGGAGAAACGGCGGATGAATACAACAGAAAAAGCACTGCTGACTGTGGATAACAGCAATAAACCTTCTCCCTGAAGCATGAATCCGCCAAGACCGCCCTGGCTTAGATTTAAAAGTACGACGCCGCCAAAACCCAAAAGACATCCTCCAGTCTTTCGGCCTGTCAGAAGTTCCTGATGGAAAAGAAGACTGGACAAAAGCAATGCCAGAAAATGGGAGGTGCTGCTGATAATGGAGGCATTGACGCCTGAAGCGTGGGATAAACCCAGATAAAAGCAGACATACTGGGCAATGGTCTGAAATATACTCAGAACCACAATGGGAAGAAGATCTGCCTTTTTGGGAAACAGTATTTTCTTTTCCGTCAGACTGCCAAGTGCAATAACCATAAGCCCTGCAAGGGTGAAGCGATAGCCTGCGAAAAGGATTTGAGATGCACTGTCATTGGAAGAAATGGATAACAGACTGTACCCTAATTTTATGGAAGGGAAAGCACTCCCCCATAGGGCGCTGCAAAAAGTGGCCAGTAAAATGACCATAATGGGATGGGACAGAGTTTGTTTTTTCATGGAAAGCCTCCTATTGCTCCATTATCATGACGAAAGAGGAGAAAGTCAAGATGGAACTGGGTCCTTTGGAAAAAACAGTAGAGTAGAGCGACAATTCTAATAAAAACAATACAATAACAATCTATTAATAATCTTAATAAAATATTTATAATAAAATTAGCACTCAGCTATTGACAGTGCTAACAACGTGTTGTATAGTGTAAGTACAAAAAGAAAGAAGGAGGCAATACAAATGTTAGTACCTAGAATTTACAATTATTTCGCAGATGACTTTTTTGATGATATGTTCCCGATGCCTTTTAGTTTCCAGCCTGTTAAATCTGGAGCAGGATTCATGAATACCGATGTTAAGGAATTTGATGATCGCTTTGAGCTGGCTTTGGAACTGCCTGGATACAAGAAAGAAGATATTCACGCAACCCTGAAGAATGGGTATTTGACCATTCAGGCAGAACGTAAAGAAGAGAAAGATGAAAAGGACAAAGACGGTAAGTTCATCCGCAGGGAGCGTTACAGCGGCTCTTGCAAGAGAAGCTTCTATGTAGGTAAAGAAGTTACGGAAGCGGATGTGAGGGCGTCCTTTGAGGATGGGGTATTGAAACTGGGCATTCCTAAAATTGAAAAGAAACCGGCTATTGAAGAAAAGAAAGTGATCCAGATTCAATAAGTCCATAACATCAGAAAGGCGGTGGTTCCGTTGAAAACAGAAGATGAACAGTACCTGGGATTGCGGCACAAGGAAACCGGCAGGCTCGAAGCCGTCTATCCCAAACCCGTGAAGCAAAGCGAGAAGAGTGAAGAAAAGACACAGAGAATGGTGAGAGATTGGTTTTACGAGCAGAATTGTTCCGCGGAAGAAATGTTGAGACATGTGTATGTAGATGCATTAACTGACGAAGAAGAAAGGGAATATGGAATTGCCGAAGAGTGATGAGAAGCCGGGCCTGCCGGATTGTGTAAAGGGAGACAGCGAAATGAGCTGTCTCCCTTTTTGTCGTAATAAAAAGAGATTTCTCTATGAAGAGGTGGAAAAATGATGTATAATGATGCCATGTAAGTAAAAGGAGAATAATCATGCGCATTGCTTTGGCACAGACTTCCATCCATTTTGAGGATTTTCCAAAAAATCTGAAAAGAGCAGAGGAAATGATAAGAGAAGCGGCTTCCAGACAGGCCGATCTGATTGCTTTTCCGGAAATGTCTTTTACCGGGTTTTCTATGCATACTGGTCTTACAGGGGAGCTTGAGGAAGCCTCCAGGGATTTTGTGCGTCAGATGGCCATCACACATGGAATTGCCATTGTATATGGCTGGACGAAAAAAACACCCGAAATGTCTTTGGCGGAAAATCATGCTTCAGTCATTTCTCCGGAGGGGAAAATACTGGCGGATTATCAGAAAATACATCCATTCCATAAAGAGGCTTTGTGTTTTGACGGAGGAAATCAATTGGTGGAATTTGAGTATAAAGGCATGACCTTTTCTCTGTTCATCTGCTATGATCTGCGTTTCCCCGAACCTGTTCTGGCAGCAGCCCAAAGGTCCCATGTAATACTTTTTATAGCCAACTGGCCGGAAAAACGGCGCCATCACTGGGAAACTCTTTTGCGGGCCAGAGCCATAGAAAACCAGGTTTATGTGGCAGGGGTCAATTGCACCGGAGTACAGAAAGCCCTGACCTACAGTGGGGATAGTGCCATCCTTTCATACGACGGAACCACTTTGGCTTATGGGGGTGAAGAAGAGAAGCTTGTGTATGGTGATTTGCATTTGGAGGAAGAGGTACAGTATAGACAGGATTTTCCCGTTAGGATGGACAGGAAGATTCATTTGTATCGTACTTTCTACCCGGAATAAAAAATGCAGAAAACAGAAATGAATTAAACAGGAGGTATGGGGACATGATGTCCGCGGGCACTGCAGAATCTGCAACAAATGGATTTTACAATCGGATCTACACTTCTCTGGAGGATATGGATTTTCCAGATGTTTTACAGGATATTGGTAGCTATGTTTTACTCATACTGGCTATCGGAGCCTTCTGTATTGTTCTGGGATGGATCATTCAACGTATCATTATCAGGAGAGTTTCCCGATGGGCAAAGAATAGCAAATCTGTTTGGAATCAGGCACTAGCTGGCCGAAAGGTTTTTCAGCGGCTGGGTTATTTGATTCCCCTGACGGTTTTTTACCATTTGACAGACCTCCTTCCGTCAGGAACGGTATGGATGCAGCGGATTGTGTTCTGCTGCATCATTCTGCTGTCCCTTCTTGTAATCGGCCGCTTTTTTGACGCTGTTAATGATGTGTACTGTACATTTGAGGTGTCTAAAGTTCGCCCCATTAAAGGGTATTTGCAGCTGGGTGAAATATTATGTTATATTATTGGCATCATTGTCATGCTCAGTGTACTTTTAAATCGTTCGCCCTGGCTGCTTTTAAGCGGGATCGGTGCAGCAACAGCGGTTTTGATCCTGATTTTTCAAAATTCCATTCTTGGGCTGGTGGGCGGCATTCAGATCACTTCCAATGATTTGCTTCAAATTGGGGACTGGATTGAATTCCCCAAATATAGTGTGGACGGTGAAGTGCTGGAAGTAACCTTACAAATTGTTAAGGTGCAGAATTTTGATAAGACCATTGCCACTATTCCAACCTATTCTTTTGTTTCAGAATCTTTTAAAAACTGGAGGGGAATGGTGGAAGCGGGGGGCAGGCGCATTAAACGCTCTGTAAACATCGATGTTAAGAGCATTCGATTTGTGGATCAGGAAACACTGGAAAGATTTAAGGAAATCCAGCTGATTCAAGCCTATATAGAGGAAAAGGAAAAAGAAATACAGGATTACAATAGTCGAAATCAGACTGAGAAAAAAGTGGATGGCCTGCCTGTGAATGGCCGTCACATGACCAATATAGGGGTGTTCCGGGCATATATACAGGAATATCTGAAACAGCAGCCGGGCATCCACAAAGGAATGATGCAGCTGGTACGGCAGCTCCCTCCCACAGAGAAGGGCCTGCCCATAGAAATATATGCGTTTACCAATGATACGGACTGGGCGGCCTATGAAAGCATTCAGTCGGATTTGTTTGACCATATTCTGGCAGTGGTTTCTGCATTTGATCTGAAAGTCTTTCAGGAACCTACAGGTTATTTTAAATCCGATATCAATAGCATATAAAATAAGCAGGAGGAAGTATGACGCAAAAAAAATACCTGGGTGTGGAATTCGGTTCCACGAGAGTAAAAAGTGTGTTGATCGATGAAAGGTTCCAGGTCATTGCCACCGGCAATTATGACTGGGAGAATCAACGCAGGGAGGGAATTTGGACCTATGATGAGGCGGAGATCTGGAAAGCTCTGCAGAAAGCCTATGGGGATCTGGACAAGAAATATCAGGAGAGCTTTGGAGAGCCCTTAAGGGAACTTCATGGCATTGGTATTAGTGGTATGATGCATGGGTATATGGCGTTTGATAAGACAGGGAAACTACTGGTGCCTTTTAGAACCTGGCGGAATACCATTACAGAGAAAGCAGCGGAGAAACTTTCAGATGAATTTGGGTTTAATATTCCACAACGCTGGACCTGTGCCCACCTGTATCAGGCTGTGCTGAATCAGGAACCGCATGTGAAAAATCTGGATTTTGTCACCACACTGGCCGGGTATATCCACTGGAAACTGACCGGAGAGAAAGTTTTGGGTGTGGGTGAAGCTTCTGGTGTATTCCCTATAGATGAGAAAACCGGTTCTTATCAGGAGAAAATGATAAAAAAGATGGAACATTTACTGGAAAAGAAAGACGCCAGGTTTCTTTTATCCAAATTGTTTCCTAAAGTGCTTCCGGCGGGGAAAAATGCCGGATACTTAACAGAGGAGGGAGCAAAACTGCTGGATCCCTCCGGGAATTTAAAGGCTGGAGTGCCCCTGTGTCCACCGGAAGGAGATGCCGGGACGGGTATGGTTGCCACCAATAGCGTGGAAACAGCCACCGGAAATGTGTCAGCAGGGACCTCTATATTTGCTATGGTGGTGATGGATCACTATCCGAAAAAACAGCACACGGAAATTGACCTGGTCACCACCCCTTCAGGAAAGCCGGTGGCCATGGTTCACGCCAATAATTGCACTTCCGACCTGAATGCCTGGATGGGGTTGTTCCAGGAAATGTTTGAGGAAATGGGG
>CAYRQT010000025.1:16140-29257 GCA_964426655.1 uncultured Cuneatibacter sp.
GGCCAAGGTGAAGACCGGAGACCTTTTTTCTGTGCTTTTTAAAAAAGCATTGTCTGGAGATGCAGATGGGGGTGGCCTTTTGACATATAATTATTATTCAGGAGAACCCATTACCCAGACTGCAGAGGGGCGTCCCCTAATGGTGCGTCTGCCGGAAGCCCGTTTGAGTCTGGGAAATTTTATGAGGACGCAGATCTATAGTGCCTTTGCCACCCTTAAAATTGGAATGGACCTGCTGATGGAAGAAGATGTGCCCATTCGTACGCTGTATGGCCATGGGGGATTATTTAAGACGCCGGGCGTGGCCCAAAGGTTCTTAGCAGCGGCCCTACAGACACCTGTTACGCTACTCTCTTTTGCCGGAGAGGGGGGCGCCTGGGGCATTGCTTTGCTGGCGGCCTTTGCCGGAGAAAAGGGTGAGGAGGAGTCTTTGGAACAGTTTCTGCAAAACAGAGTCTTTCATGAGGTGCCCCGGGAAACCTGCGATCCCCTGGAAGAAGATGTTTTGGGATTTTCACAGTTCATGGAAAGATACAGAAATGGGATTACCATAGAAAAAGAGGCAATTGATAAAATTAAAGACTGATTTGAAGGGAGGAATTTGCCTTGCACGTGTTTCGGGAAAAAGGAAAAGAAGTTTTGATGGCAGTGCTTCCCATGTTGCTCATTGTCCTGATTTTGCATTTTACCATTACGCCCCTTCCGCTGGCAGTGTTGTTCCGGTTCTTAATCGGAATTGTGCTGGTATTGCTGGGACTTACCATTTTTCTTGTGGGTGTGGATATCGGCATTACGCCCATTGGGAATACAATGGGCGAGTCCATTGCCAAATCCAATAAAATGTGGGTGGTTCTTATTGCGGGACTTGTTCTGGGTTTTATTGGAACTGTTGCAGAACCAGATTTACATATTCTTGCAGGCCAGGTAGATGAAATTACCAACGGTGCAGTTGGCAAGTTTATCCTAATTTTTGTGGTTTCCATTGGAATTGCTGTTATGCTGGCAGTCGGTTTCTGGAGGATTGTCAGAAATGTGCCCCTGTATCGATTACTGACCATCGTTTACGTCATTATCCTGGGACTGGGTCTCTTTACTTCCAGAGAATTTCTGGCGATTTCTTTTGACGCATCCGGAGCCACTACCGGAGCATTGACAGTGCCTTTTATGCTGGCTCTTTCCATTGGTGTTTCCCATATGAAAAAAGACAGTAAGGCATCTGAAAAGGATAGTTTCGGTCTGGTCGCCGTGGCTTCTACGGGAGCTGTCATTTCAGTGATGCTGATGAGTTTCTTTTTTAAAAAGCAGGAATTGAGCGAGGTGGTTCCAAAGGAAATTCAAAATACCGTCTGGGAACCCTTTTTCTCGGTATTTCCTACTTTGCTCAAAGAAACCTTCATAGCGCTTTTGCCAATAGTAGTGGTTTTTTACGGGGCAAATTATGCGTTCCTCCATGTTAAACGCAGAAGCCTGCATCGGATATCTGCAGGACTTGTTTTTACTTTCGTCGGGCTGGTGTTTTTCCTTGTGGGAGTAAATGGCGGGCTAATGGATGTCGGAAAATCCATCGGTAAACAGGTAGCCTCCAATTATCATCCCATTGTTCTTTTGCTGGTAGCGTTTGTGCTTGGTTTCGTGGCCATTCTTGCTGAGCCTGCAGTTTACGTGCTGACCAGACAGATTGAGACGGTCACCAGTGGGTATGTTCGAAAAAAAGTGGTGTTTTTGTTCCTTTCCGTTGGAGTGGGGCTTGCAGTAGTATTGTCCATGCTCAGGATTCTGATTCCGGCTCTTCAACTGTGGCAGATTCTTCTGCCGGGGTATGCGTTGGCCATTGCTTTGACCTATATTGTGCCAAAGTTATTTGTGGGCATGGCGTTTGACGCAGGAGGAGTGGCTTCAGGGACCATGTCGGCCACTTTTATCTTGGCTTTTACACAGGGAAGCGCAGATGCAGTGGAGGGGGCTGATATTCTGGCAGATGCCTTTGGAATGATTGGACTTGTGGCGATGACGCCTATCCTGGCACTGCTTTTACTTGGCCTTTTGTATAAATGGAAAGCCGGAAAGAAAGGAGAATAGGATGGACCTTGAATTGGCAGGAATTGTAATCAATTATGGCATGGCCACAAAGTTTATTAAAGTCCTGAAACGGGAAGGCCTGTCCGGTGGAACCGTTGTGCTGGGGACCGGAACGGCATACCAGAGGATCTGGAGCTATCTGGGATTGTCGGATGTAAGAAAAGAGGTGCTTTTCTGCGTAGGCGAAAAAGAGAAAATCAGGAGCGCCCTGGATAAGATCAATTTAGAATTTAAATTATATAAACCCCATCACGGGATTGCCTATACGCTTCCTCTTTGTGAGGCGGTGGGGCTTAACAGCTGCCGGCAAAGTGGATGGACCCCTGCAGAAAAGGAGGAAAAGGGCATGTATCATGTGATTACCACCATCGTGGATAAAGGGAAAGGCAATGATGTTGTGGAAGCGGCCAATAAAGCTGGATCCAGAGGAGCGACCATACTGAATGGCAGAGGTTCAGGTACTCATGAGACGGCAAAGTTATTTTTAATGGAGATTGAGCCGGAAAAGGAAGTGGTCATCATCATTTCAGCTGAAAATCTGACACAGAATATTGTGGAATCCATTCGTAAGGCGCTGGACATTGAGAAACCTGGGCATGGTATTATTTATGTGCAGCAGGTATCCAAAACTTATGGACTTTATACAGAAGAATAATTAAGATATATGGTCAAAAGGGTCCCGGAAGAATAAAAACTTCCGGGATTCTTTTGTATTTATTTTTATACAAAGATATTTTTTATAGCAACTAAAAAATGCTTGCACATTTTCTTTAGTTGCTATAAAATACCCTTGAGGTGAAAAATATGGAGCAAAACGAAGAAAAAATGAAAATGGAACTGATCTCCAGATTCCATCAGGCCGTCAATCTTATGATTTGCGATACAAAAGAACCCCGATCTTATGGCACGTCCCATATGCTAACCTATTCTGATATCTCTTTCCTGAAATGTATTGAAAGTAATCAGGAATATAAAGCAGGGGAATTGTCCAGGCTTTTAGGGATTACCAACGGAGCTGTGGCCCAGCTTGCAGGAAAGCTGATGCAAAAGGGATATGTGGAATCCTACCGTCTTTCCGGCAACAAAAAAGAGGTTTATTACCGACTGACGGAGGAGGGGCACCAGGCCTGTCGAGGCTATGATCGTCGAAATGCCATGATCAACCGAAGAGTGGAGGCCTACCTGCAGCTTTTGGATCAGATGACCATGGAAAAAATTCAGGGCCTGTTTGAGGCCATGATCACCAGTATTGAAATGGAAAAAGACTGCTATTTAAAAAACGATAAGGATGGAAGGTGCGAAAAATGCAAAACAACCTGCTGACAGTGAAGGACCTGAAAGTGTCCGTAGAAGGAAAAGAAATATTAAAGGGGGTTGACCTGAATATAAAACCGGGAGAGGTTCATGTTATAATGGGGCCTAACGGTGCAGGTAAATCTACACTGGCCAATGCCATAATGGGAGATCCTCGTTACGCCATAGATAGTGGATCCATTGCACTGGAGGGAGAAGATATCACGGAGGAGAAACCAGATGTGCGGGCCAGAAAGGGTGTATTCCTTTCCTTCCAGAATCCGGAAGAAATTCCCGGAATTACTCTTGAAAACTTTTTGAGAGCAACCAGGGCAGCCATTACCGGAAAGCCAGTTAAGATTCTCCATTTCAGGGAAGAAATGTACGAAAAAATGGATGCCTTGAAAATGGACCACAGCTATGCGGAACGATACCTGAATGTAGGTTTTTCAGGCGGAGAAAAAAAGAAATGTGAGATTTTACAGCTGGCCATGCTGAATCCCAAGCTGGCTATCTTGGATGAAACGGATTCAGGACTGGATGTGGATGCTGTAAAAATTATTTCCGAAAACATTGCGCAGTTTAAAACAGCTGAAAATGGGATTCTTATCATTACACATATCACAAAAATATTACAGGATCTGCCTGTGGATGTGGTACACATCATGTCTGAAGGAAAGGTGGTGCGCACTGCAGATGCATCCATCATCAGTACCATCATTGATGAGGGCTTTGGGGCGGTATTAAACTAAACCCGGACAGAAAGGAAGATGGCTATGGCAAGAGAAAAAACAATGGTGGAAGACATCGCCAGAGAAATATATGATATCCGGGATGATGCGAATAACGCCCGGTTTAAAACAGACAAGGGATTGACACCGGAAATTGTCAGAGAAATTTCCGCTCAGAAAAATGAGCCGGAATGGATGCTGGCCTTGCGGCTGGATTCTCTGGAAAAATATAATCAGATTCCGTTGCCCACCTGGGGGCCTTCCCTGCATGAGCTGAATATGGATCAGATTGTCACTTATGTGCGGCCCAATACAGAGCTCTCTGACAACTGGAATGAAATACCCCAGGATATCAAAGATACCTTTGCCAGACTGGGTATTCCTAAGGCGGAAAGAGAAGCCCTTGCCGGTGTTGGCGCTCAATATGATTCAGAAGTGGTGTATCACAATGTAAAGCAGGAACTTCTGGACCAGGGGGTTATCTACACAGATATGGAAACAGCGGTGAAAGAATATGAGGACATTGTCAAACCCTTGTTTATGCGGCTGGTACCAAATACAGACCACAAATTTGCAGCCTTGCATGGCGCTGTCTGGTCTGGCGGCTCCTTTGTATATGTACCGGAAGGGATTCATGTGGCTATCCCTATTCAGTCTTATTTCCGGTTAAATGCGCCGGGAGCCGGCCAATTTGAGCATACCCTTATTGTGGTGGAAAAAGGTGGCAGTCTTCATTTTATTGAAGGGTGCAGTGCACCAAAGTATAATCTTGTAAATCTGCATGCAGGTTGTGTGGAGCTTTACGTGCGGGAAAATGCCCACCTAAGATATTCTACCATTGAAAACTGGTCAAAGAATATGATGAACCTGAACACTAAGCGGGCATCCGTGGATAAGAATGGCACCATTGAGTGGATTTCCGGCACCTTTGGTTCCCATGTGACTATGCTGTATCCCTCCAGCGTGCTCCGTGGAGAAGGGGCAAAATCTGAATTCACCGGTATTACCTTTGCCTCCAGCGGACAGCATCTGGATACGGGGACAAAAGTTTTCCATAATGCGCCCAATACCTCATCAACCATTAATTCCAGATCTATTTCCAAAGATGGAGGGGCCTCTATTTATAGAAGTTCTATTGTTATTTCTCCCCATGCAAAAGGGAGCAAGTCCTCTATTGTCTGCGAATCTCTGATGTTGGACAGTGACTCCAGAACAGATACCATTCCGGTAATGGATATTCGAAACGACCAGGTAGATATTGGACATGAAGCCAAAATAGGGCGGATTAGTGACGCTTCCATTTTTTATCTGATGACCAGAGGATTATCGGAAGAGGAGGCCAAGGCCATGATCGTTCGAGGCTTTGCGGAACCCATTGCAAAGGAACTGCCGTTGGAATATGCGGTGGAAATGAACCGGCTGATTACCTTGGAGTTAGAGGGAACAGTAGGATAGGAGAGAAGCTATGGCAGAACAAACATATACATTAAAAAGGATGCCGGAAAGGACCTGGACATGGCTGAAGGTGAATACCCTGGACAGTGCTTTCCTTACGGCCGAAGGGGATAAAAAAGATCCTGGCGTATCTATTCAGTTGCCTGCAGGGGTTGCTTTTGAGGAAGGGAGCCGTGAAATCCATTGGCCCGCTGACCCGGCGGATTTCTTTGCCGGAGAGGATTTACAGCAGACCCTCCAGGAAAACACCAATGCAGTGTTTTCTTTGCGTATCCCGGAAGGCATTCAGGTCAAAGACCCGGTGGTCATTACCATGGATGGAGGAGACAGCGGCTTTTTGGGAGATTATCTGCAAATTGAAGCAGAGAAAAATGCCTCCTGTACCATCCTTTTGCATTACAAAGAAGGGGGGCAGCTGAATCATCATCAGGGGCTTACAAAAGTAATGGTTCATAGTGGTGCAAAGGTAAAGCTGATCAAGACCCAGTTATTTGATAAGGGGATAGATCACAAGGATTATGTGGCTGCGTATGTGGAAGATGGGGGAGATTTCTCCCTGTTGCAGCCGGAAATAGGCGCAGGCACCATTACCACGGCCTGGAATATCATTCTGGGTGGAAAAGAAAGCAACGCAGATGTGGACATTCTGTATGTTGGAGAAGGAGAGAAAAAGCTGGATTTTACCATCCGTATTTTGCTGCAGGGGAAAAATACCACTGCCAATATTCGGGCTAAAGGTATTTTATCCGGTAGCAGCCGGAAAATATTCCGGGATACCCTGGATTTTGTCACTGGATCTGCAGGGGCCAAAGGGAGGGAAGAAGAGAGCGTGCTTATGCTCAGCCCCAAAGTCCGCAATATTTCTGTCCCGTTACTGTTTTGTACGGAGGCAGATGTGGAAGGGGAACATGCAGCCAGTTCTGGTCGGCCGGATGAAGGGGTTTTGCTTTATCTGATGAGCCGGGGCTTATCGGAAACAGAAGCCAGAATGCTGTTAGCAGAAGCTACCTTTACCACGCTTTTAGAGGGCCTGTTTGATGAGGATTTAAAAGAAAAGATTTTGGCAGGTGTGAAAAAATCCATTGAAGGAGGAACTGCTTCATGAATCCTTATATAAAGGATTTTCCGATTCTGGATACCAAAACAAATAGTGGGAAGCCCCTGGTGTATCTGGATAATGCGGCCACTACCCAGAAGCCTTGGGCTGTGCTGGAGGCAGAGAGCTTTTATTATCAGAAAGCCAATGCCAATCCCCACAGAGGCTCCTATGATTTAAGCATTGCGGCCACCACCCTCTGGGAGGAGACCCGGCAGAAAACCAAAGCCTTTATTCACGGTAATGAGCAAGGTGAGGTGATTTTCACCAAAAATGCCACAGAGAGCCTGAACCTGGTGGCCATGAGCTATGGCAGATCTGTCCTGAAAGAAGGAGATGAAGTCCTCATTGCCATTTCCGAGCATCACAGCAATCTGGTGCCCTGGCAGGTGGTGACCCGGGAGAAGAAGGCCATTCTTCGTTACATGTATACGACGCAGGAAGGGGTCCTGGAGCCGGAGGAAATCAGAAAAAAGGTTAATGAACATACAAAAATCATCGCCATTGGCCATGTTTCCAATGTGACAGGCTATATTAATCCTGTGGAAGTGGCAATTGAAGAAGGGCATAAAGTTGGGGCAGTAGTGGTGGTGGATGGTACCCAGTCCGTACCCCATATGCCGGTGGATGTGGCTGCCCTTGATGCAGATTTCTATGCTTTTTCCTGTCACAAAATGCTGGCCCCCATGGGCATTGGCGTTTTGTATGGAAAGAAAGCACACCTGGAGGAAATGCCCCCTTATCAGTATGGGGGAGATATGATTGAATATGTGGAAGAGCAGGAGACCACCTATGCCCCCATTCCCCAGAAATTTGAAGCAGGAACCCAGAATCTTGGCAGTGCAGCAGGCCTTGGCGCAGCCATTGACTATTTAAATGCCATCGGCATGGAACAGGTCTGTCACCTGGAAGAGGAGCTGACGGTGTACTTACTGGAGAAGCTGCAAAATGTTCCCCACGTGAAGCTGTTGGGTCCTCTGACCCCGGAACGTAAAATCGGTGTGGCTGCCTTTAATATGGAAGGGATTCATCCCCATGATGTAGCCACCATTGTCAACCAGGATGGCATTGCCATTCGGTCCGGCCATCATTGTGCCCAACCCCTCCATAAATTTTTGCAGGTGCCCTCATCCTGCAGGGCCAGTGTGTACCTGTATAACACAAAAGAGGAGATTGATCAGTTATGTGACAGTCTTAAACATACCAGGAGGTGGCTGGGATATGAATCTTGATGAATTATATACAGAGGTCATTTTACAATATAGTCAGGATAAGGCATATCGCAAGCCAATGCCGGACTTCACGGTGCAGATGCGGGGCGTCAATCCCAGCTGCGGAGATGATATCACCCTTTCCCTGAAAATTAAAGAGGATCGGATTGCCGATGTTTCCATAGAGGGAACCGGATGTGCCATTTCTTCCGCCTCAGCTGCCATGATGGCTGAATTAATCGAAGGGAAGACCCTGGAGGAGGCAAAGGCCCTTTCCTCTACTTTCCTGGGCATGATTCAGAAAACCGTTTCAGATCCTGCTCAGCTTAAAAAGCTGGAAGATGCCAGAGCATTACAGAATATTTCCAATATGCCTGCCCGGGTGAAATGTGCGGTTTTATCCTGGCATACCCTGGATGAGGCCATGATGAAATATAAAGGGAGAAATGAGAAGCTCTGATTCCGGTGTTGGTTATGGGAAAGATGTATCGGATAAAAAAACCGGTGCATCTTTTTTCTATACCCGTAATTTGCCTTAATACAGGCTGTTGCAGAGAATAAAAATGTGCTAAAATAAAGCTATGCGTATGGGAGTATCCCTCGGAAGGAGAAGGGGGAGGTGAATATGAATATGAAAAAGAAGAAAATACCTTTGTTTTCTGGAAACAGGGGTTTTACTTATCTGGAGATTATTATTATTGTGGCCATCATGGGGGTGATTTCGTCCGTGGTTGGCGTAAATTTTGTGCAACAGCTGGTAAAGAAAAGGGAAAAGGCAGATGAGGCCAATGTGAGCTCAGCCATGGCCCTGGCTAAAGCGGAATATGACTTTTATAATCTGGAAGGCCCTATTTACTATTACTTTGATGAAGACCACACGGAAGTGGTGCGGGATGCAGATGAGGCCAGATCCATTTCCACCTATGGGCAGTCAGCAAAAGATTTGACGGATGATCAGGCGGAGGGCATTCCACAGGGGAAAATTGTAAAGGTTGTGGTGGATGGAGACACCCTGCGGGCTTTCTGGGTTCTGCCCGGAGATATTGAAGAAACTGAGGCTCCCACTACAGTGGAGGAGACCACTGAAGCGGAAACCACAGTAGTGGAACTGCCCACAACGCCGGAAACCACTACGGCGGCAGAGACTGCAGAAGAGGAGCCTGCTGAGGAATCTGCAACAACAGAAGCAAAGGAGACCACCACAGCAGAAGAGACCAGCACAGCGGCAGAAACAACCACAGAGACACCCACCACCACAGTGGAGGAAACCACGACGGAAGCGGAAGAGACAACGGGAAGCGGTAGTAGTCCAGGTAATTCATCCAGCCTGGGAGAGGGATTGCATGAACTGGTGGATGAAGGCACAATAGCAAGCTATACACTGAATACCTTTAATGGTAAAAACATTGAACCAGGGTATATCGTGCAGGATGGAAGCAACTATTATTTGTGTTCTGGTTATGTTTGGATTGCTTCAGATAATTCTTTAACCTTTTCCGAAATATTGAATAACAATTCCAATGCCTTTATTAAGATAGATTCCAGCACAAGCATTTATTCAGAGGATGATGTGAATAATGGAGCACTTCAAAATAAGATTCTACCCGCGGGCACGCTGGTGTATTATGATGGCACATACTGGTATAACAAGTGGAAAAAGAACACAACGGATTCCTCATGGGATGCGATTATTCCAAACAACTGGTTTAAGGTCGGAACATCATAAAGGCAATGAAGTGTCTGATGTTAAAAAATCAAAAGGAGCTGCGCCAGTTTGGCACAGCCCCTTTTTCATATATATGAGGAGAAAATAGAGAAAGCAAAATTAAGTTCGACGAATCAGATAATCAAAAGCACTCAGGGCGGCAGTGGCGCCGGATCCCATGGAGATGATAATCTGTTTATAAGGACTATTGGTACAATCCCCGGCGGCAAAAACACCTTCCAGGCTGGTGGCCCCTTTGGCATCCACCACAATTTCACCCATTTTATTTCTTTCCAGGGTATCCTTTAGCCATTCGGTATTGGGGACAAGTCCAATCTGGACGAAAACCCCCTCCAGATCGGTGCGGGACACTTCCCCGGTTTCCCGGTCCTTATACAGGATGCCGTTTACCTTGCCATCCCCGGTAATTTCCTGGGCAGCAGTATTGGTATGCACCGTCACATTGGGAAGGGAGAAGAGGCGTTTTTGTAAAACTGCATCGGCTTTTAACTGGGGCATGAACTCCAGCACCGTCACATGTCGCACAATGCCTGCCAGATCAATGGCCGCCTCAATACCGGAATTGCCGCCGCCAATAACGGCAACATCCTTTCCTTTATAAAAGGGACCATCACAGTGAGGGCAGTAGGCCACCCCTTTGGTCTTGTATTCGGCTTCCCCTGGAATGTTTACATTCCGCCAACGGGCACCGGTGGCCAGAATCAGGGTTTTGCTTTTCAGCACAGCTCCGTTTTCCAGCTTGACCTCCAGGTAAGGGTCTCCTTTGGCAATGGAAACCGCCTTCTGGGATTTTATAATGTCCACATCATAGACTTTGACATGCTCTTCCAGATGGTCGGCCAGTGCATTGCCCGTGGTTTCCTTCACACTGATAAAGTTCTCAATGCCTTGGGTGTCCCGGACCTGGCCCCCAAAGGTATCCGCTAGGATGCCCGTTCGAATGCCCTTACGGGCGGCGTAAATAGCAGCACTGGCACCGGCAGGGCCTCCACCGATGACCAATACATCGAAGGGCTCTTTATTGGATAAAAGGGACGGATCCTCTGATGTCCCCATTTTCTTAAGAATGTCCTCCACTTCCATGCGGCCACCCCCAAAGAGCTCTCCATTCAGGTATACCGTGGGCACATTCATGATGTCCTTTGCCTGCACCTCATCCTGATACATGGCCCCATCAATCATGGTATGGGTGATGTGAGGATTTAATACACTCATCAGGTTCAGAGACTGCACCACTTCGGGGCAGTTATGGCAGGTAAGGCTGACGTAAGTTTCAAAATGATATTCTCCGGTAATGCTTCGGATCTTCTCCAGTACCTGGGGATCATTTTTGGGAGGCCGTCCGCTCACCTGTAACAAGGCCAGCACAAAAGAAGAGAATTCATGCCCCAGAGGAACCCCGGCAAATACAATACCAGAGCCTCCCTGAGCAGTGGACAGCATAAAGCTGGGAGTGCGCTCCAAAGCAGCGGCTTTTAATGTAAGTCTGGGGGAGAGGGGAATGATCTCTTCCAGGAAATCCTTCATTTCCTTTGAAGAGGCATCCTCTCCCAGGCTGGCGGTAATCACCACATCCTGCTCCAGCAGTTTCATGTATTCTGTAAATTGTTGCTTAATGGTTGCATCCAGCATATTTCACCTTAGATCTTTCCCACAAGATCAATACCGGGAGTTAATGTTGCGCCACCTTCTTTCCATTTTGCGGGGCAAACCTCACCGGGATTCTTGCGTACATACTGGGCTGCCTTGATCTTGTTGATTAAGATACTGGCATCCCGGCCAATATTTCCTGCATTGATTTCCATGGACTGAATCACACCGTCCGGATCAATGATAAAGGTTCCACGGTCAGCCAGACCATCTTCTTCAATAAGGACATCGAAGTTTTTGCTGACCACATGAGCAGGATCCCCAATCATAATGTATTCAATTTTGCTGATGGCTTCAGAGGTGTCATGCCATGCTTTATGGGTAAAATGGGTGTCTGTAGAAACAGAGTATACTTCCACACCCAGATCTTTTAAAGCTTTATAATTGCTCTGTAAATCTTCCAGTTCTGTGGGGCACACAAATGTAAAGTCGGCAGGATAGAAGCAAACCACGCTCCACTGTCCCTTAAAGCTTTCATCAGTAACCTCCAGGAATTTGCCGTTCTGATACGCATTCGCCTTGAAAGGCTCAACTACTTTTCCAATTAAAGACATAAGTAAATCCTCCTTATTTTTAAAATGATAATCGTTACTATTATTAAAATGCATTTACTCATAAATGTCAAGCCCTTTTTAAAAATAAAAAAAGCCCGCAAAAGAAGAACACGCTGCGGGCTGCAATTCTTGAAGAAGTTGAAGGAAAAGCTTCAGGACGAATGGGATCGAATTTTTTCTTTGTGTGGGATATTATGGACAATAACAGCTGTCAGAACGATTACACCCCCTGCAAGGGAAAGAAGAGCCGGCTTTTCTCCTGTAAATAGCAAAACCCATACAGGGTTTAGCAAAGGTTCCAAAACAGGAATCAGCAACGCTTCCAACGAAGTGACACTGGTGACAGCCTTTGTATAGAAAATATAGGCAATGCCCAACTGGAAAATGCCTAAAATGGCAATGCTAAACCATCCATTTGTAGATGGAAAGGGGCCTTTGTAATAAGGAATGGCGATGAGAAATGTCAGAATATTCCCTAAAAATGGCACAAGCACAGCGGGCTGTTCGGGGGCCTGCTGCATACAAAGCACGAAAAGGGACATGCAGATACCGCTGATCAGACCAAAAGCATTTCCGGCCAGATGGGAGAAGGAGAGATCACTGCTGAAAAAAAGAATCATGCCAATAATTACTGCTGCGATAGTCAGATAATCCCGGGAACTGCCTTTCTTTTTTAAAATTAGGCGGGAAAAGACCATGACCCATATGGGAGAGGTAAACTGCAGCAAAATGGCATTGGCAGAGGTTGTCAATTTCGTGGCCAGAACAAAAAAGGTTACCAGCATGGCATAAAAAACAGCTCCAAGCCAGGTCAGAGGGTGAATGTGGCGGGGATTTGGCAGACGTCGCAGGTAGAGAAGCATGACAAGTGCAGCGATACCGCTCCTGGACCCGGAAATAGCCATGGCGTTCCAGTCTGCCAACTTTACAAATAGCCCTCCAATGCTCCATAGCAACGATGCAATCACCAGATAAATTACTGCGCGTTTACGGGATATATTCATGTCTGCCTCCCTACAATTGTACTTATCTGCCATATTATATTAAAAAGAAAAGAAAGGTGCAAGAAAAATGCGGCATACCTTGTTTCAGTAAGTGAAATTATTAACCAATTCAGGCAAATACATTGACATGGTTTACAAATAATGGTACTATGCCACATAGGCGGTTTTTTTTATCCAAGTGTATATGGAATGGCAAATTGACTGGTATTTCCGTCTTGGAGGTACCGGTTATTCTATAAATTTTTTGAAATTAACCACAGGAGGAAAGTTTGAAACAAAAAAGTAGAGGTAAGCCAATAAAAAAGGGTATAGCAAACA
>CAYRQT010000026.1:0-1609 GCA_964426655.1 uncultured Cuneatibacter sp.
CCTGATTCACGGAGTGTGCAGCCATGGCTATGGCTTTACATCCACTGTAATGCCATAGCCATGGCTGCACACTCCGTGAATCAGGGCCTCACTGGCGCCCCCCTCCCGCAAAAGTTCCGGAGCTTTGATGCAGTGCGCTTCTGGAAACATTTCAAAATCGATGTCATGTAAAAGGCCCACCAGGCCCCAGAAATCCTCATCCTCTCCGTACCCCAGTTCCCTGGCATACCAGCGCATGACCCCTTCCACTGTCAGGGCATGCTGCAGATGAAAATGATCCTTGTTATACTTTTTTAACAGGGCAATGGCTTCTTCTCTACTCAAATTGGATTCCATGTGTTTTTGCCTCCTCTATGCCTATTGTTTCTCATGCCCGGGATGGGCGTTGGACTGGGCCAGTCCTGCAAAAAGCCCGGGGTCATAGGCAATCTGATTTCTATCGTAATAATCTTTTACCGCCGCTTTTATGGCTTCCTCTGCCAGTACGGAGCAATGAATCTTTTCTTTTGGCAGACCATCCAAGGCTTCAATAACTGCCTTATTGGAGAGGGTCAGTGCCTCCTCCACCCGTTTGCCAATGATCATTTCTGTTGCCATGGAACTGGATGCAATGGCCGATCCGCAGCCAAAGGTGTTAAACTTGGCATCGGTGATGATGCCTTTTTCCACCCGGATAAAGATCTTCATAATGTCTCCGCATTTGGCATTGCCCACTTCCCCAATGCCATCTGCATTTTCCATCTTGCCCATGTTCCGGGGATTTCTAAAATGATCCATTACTTTTTCACTATATAACATAAACGTTTTGCCTTTCTGTCAAATCAAATGGGCCCGCTTCCCTGTTTCCATATCCTCCCATACGGGGGACATGTTTCGCAGATAGCGCACAATGCCCGGCATCTCCTGCAATATATATTGAATTTCTTCCATTGTATTTTCCCGCCCAAGAGTTAGTCTAAGCGAACCATGGGCTACTTCATGCGGTCTGCCAATGGCCAGAAGCACATGGCTGGGATCTAAGGCACCGGAGGTACAGGCCGAACCGGAAGACGCCGCAATGCCTTTGGCATCCAGAAGCAGCAACAAGGCCTCTCCTTCAATGCCTTCAAAGCACACATTGACATTTCCCGGCAGGCGGTGCCGGCTGTCTCCGTTTAATACGGTGTGGGGAATTTCCAAAAGGCCCTGGATCAGCCGGTCCCGAAGCTGTGTCAGGGCTTCTTTCTCTGCTTCCATATGGGCCATGGCCTCCTGAAGGGCTGCCGCCATGCCCACAATGCCTGGCACATTTTCCGTGCCCCCCCGTTTCCCTCTTTCCTGGGCCCCCCCTTCTATAAGGGACTGCACAGGAATGCCTTTTCGCACATACAGAGCACCAACCCCTTTGGGGCCATGAAATTTATGGGCCGAAAGAGACAGCATGTCAATATAATCTGCTTCTGCCTGGATGGGCAAATGCCCTGCAGCCTGTACTGCATCTGTGTGAAAGAGTACTCCCTTTTCCCTGCAGATGCCCCCGATTTCCCGAATGGGCTGGATGGTGCCGATTTCATTATTGGCGTACATAATGCTGACCAGTGCCGTATCCGGACGGATGGCTGCTTTTAGC
>CAYRQT010000026.1:1619-14286 GCA_964426655.1 uncultured Cuneatibacter sp.
CATCCTCATGTACATCCAGAAGGGTGATGGTGAATCCCTGTTTTTCCAGTTTGTTTAGCATGTGCAAAATGGCATGGTGTTCAAATTTGGAAGAAATGATATGTTTTTTTCCTTGTTTTGCTCCATACAGAGCCCCTGTCAAAAGGGCCTGGTTGTCGCTTTCGCTGCCGCCCCCCGTAAAATAAATTTCTCCGGACTTTGCCCCCAGTGCCTTTGCCACCTGCAATCTGGCAGCACGGAGTGCATCTGCTGCCTCCTGTCCCGGTGTGTGCAGACTGGAAGGGTTGCCAACGGTGCCCTGAAAATAGGGAAGCATGGCCTGTAAAGCCGTGTCGCTCATGGGCGTTGTGGCTGCGTAATCTGCATATACCTTCATCGCTTTTTCCTCATTTTTGGTATGTTTTATCTATCTAAACCTTCTGGTTCAACAAATCTGCTACACTGACACTGTCCAAATAGTCATTGATCATTCGATCCAGACGTGTCCACATGGGGCGGGCCACACAATCTGTTGCCCGTTCACATTCTTTTTCAGTATCTACACACCCCACACAGTCTACAGGGGCAATGCCCCCTTCAGCTGCCCGCAATACCTCTCGGATGCTGCAATACTCTGCCGGCTTTTGCAGCCTGTAGCCCCCCTCTTTTCCTCTCTGGGATTCAATGAGTCCGGCCCGGCTTAAGGCGGCAGCCATCACCTCCAGATATTTCACGGAGATATCCTGCCTGCCCGCAATTTCCTTTAAGGAAACAAAGCCCTCCCTGTCCTGCTGGGCCAGATCTATCATGACCCGCAGAGCATACCGGCCCTTGGTAGATATCATCATGATGCGCCCATCCTCTCTTCCTGACTGCCCGCACTGCGGTGTTTTCTTTCCTCTTCAAAGAAAGGGAAATATTTTAAATCCTGCTCCATAAAGTGGGTGGTAATCACCTCATCCACAATAAAATTCAGGAATACAGACAAATCCAGCCTTCCGTTCAGATAATCACTTTCTTTATCCTTGGCAAACTGCAGCATCTGCTGATGTTTTTCTGCATGCTCCCTGAAATCCGCCTCCGGATATCCCATATCCCGCAGCACATCCTCTTCATAACTAAAATGTTCTTCCACTCTGGTAAGGAGCGTCTGCACCAGTGCGTAAGCCCGCTCTTCATCTCCTTTTGTGGATAATATATAGGCGATCTGCTTGGCAATTTCCAGGAACTGCTCATGCTGAAAGTCGATTGTGGCCTCTCCACTGTTCCATTCCTCGTGCCATTCCAGAAAGGGATGGGAATCTTCTTCAATGGGATCATGATAGACCACCCGATTGCGTCCCGCCTTTTTTCCTTCATACATGGCATTGTCCACCCGGCCGTACATATCCGTAAAACTTTCTCCCGGATGGCGCATGACCACGCCAAACGTGGCGGTAAACCGCCCCACCAGGGGGTGCCTGATTTCTGAAATGGCCACTCTTGTATTCTCTGCCAGCTCCACAGCCTTTGCCATGGTGGTGTGGTGAATGAGCATCACAAATTCTTCGCCTCCCATCCGAATCAGATAGTCGGTGCTGCGCAAAAAACCCATGGCCACATGAGCCGCCTGTTGCAAAATTTCATCTCCAATGGGATGCCCCCAGGTGTCATTGATTTTTTTGAAATGATCCAGATCAAACAGAAACATGGCCATGGGAATGCGGTACTGGTCCGCTTTTTGTATCTCCCTTTCCATCTGCCGATCAATAAAGTGACGGTTATATGCCCCCGTCAGCTCATCCCGAATAATCATATTCTGCAGTTCTTCTTCCGAATGCTTGCGGGGCGTAATGTCTGTGATATTCACCAGGAGCGTGGATTTTCCTTCATAGTAGCCCATGACAGAAGAGAACAGGATGCTGCTTTCCGCTCCATCTGCCTCATACAGCCGATGTTCCTGGTTGCTGATCTCCTGCCCCTGCTCCAGCAATGTGGTCAGGGATGTGCTCTCTGAAAAGCTGCTGTTGATCCACTGCACAAAATTGAACCGCTGCTTTTCTCCGTCAAAGGGGAAATGCAGGATTTCGCCGGCCTTGGTCTTTCTGATCAGTTTTTCCGCCTCCAGGTTCATGGCCACCACCTGATATGTATCATAATAGACCACCATCTGTGCCCCATGACTGATGCGAAACAATGCCGTCAGATTTTTCTGGTAAGCCTTGATGGTAAAAATGGCGTTTTTCAATATTTTATAGCTGGGTATCACAAAGAACAGCACCAAAATGGTCAAAAGGCCCAGCATCAGCCAGGAATAGCCAAAATCCACCCACCGCAAAATCTGGAGATAGTCTGCCTGCCTTGTCTGGTAGATCTTTTCCAGCCAAAGCTGAATCACCGTCGCTCTTGCCATAAGTGCCAGCAAAAGCAAAATCATGGGTGCCCAGAAACGCCTTGCCAGCCTGCGGGGAACTGCAACAATATTATCCTTACTGATTCGCATTTGCTTTCTCCTGCTCATGTATTTGAGTACTTTATATTCACTGTCCGCCCCTGCCCTGCTTTTCAGGCTTTTCCTGCTCTGCAAATAGAAGCATCCAGACAATAAACAATAGCAACACACCGCATAACACGGCCTGCTCCCCCCATAAATCTGTTACTACTGTTCCCAGAATGGCCCCCAGAATAAAAATCAGGATGATGCCGTAGTACTGGAGGGCATCCAAAAGGCCCCTGGGATTTTTCCCTGCAAGATAAAGACAGAGCTGTTCCGTCCCGCTGCGCAGATTGCCGGTGCACATGGTGGAGGCATAGGCTTTTCCATGTACCTTTCGAAAGGTTTCCACCTGCAGGGAGCAGGCAAAGGAAACCAGGCAATTGGCCAAAGGGTCAAATCTCCCCGCCGGCAGAAAAGCCACCACACATAGGACCAGCATCTCCAATAACACCACCTGCTGCCGCCAGTGCAAAAACGCCTTTTCCCGCAGTCTTGCTCTTACCCCTTCCGCCACCAGTACCCCCAAAACAAAGGCACCAATGGGAATCAGGTAATAAGCCGCCTGCAGGAAATGCCCTTCTGCCAGGGACAGGCCAAGAAGCACCATGTTGCCGGTCTGGGCATTGGCAAAAACCCCGCCCCGGCTGATATAGGTGTGAGCATCCAGAAAGCCGCCCACCACCGCCAGCATACATCCGGTATAATATTTTTCAGACATGCGTACAGCTTCCATGAATGACTCCTAAAGTGTTATTCCTTTCATTATAGCATTTTTTTCTTATTTTTCCACATTTTTTTCGGGCTTGCCATCCTGCCTGTTAGGAATTATACTTTTTGTATGATGATGAAAAAGGAGAAGGCGTATGATTACTTTTGAAGAGCTTTACCGCTCCCTGCTGTCCTCTGCACTTGATGGGAAGGATGCAGAACATGCCCGCCGGGATCTGATGGATCCTTTTGACGAAAGCCAGCTTAACTGTCTGCTGCACCCTGAAATCCACGCTTCCATGTGGAAATCCGGTGTCTGTAGCTGTTCCCCTGAAGATAAGGCCAAATGTCAGGCTGTCTGTCCCTTTGATGCTTTATCCTTGTCAGAGTCTGGAGATATGCAGGTCGATCCGGAAGCCTGCAAGGGCTGCGGGGCCTGCATGGCCCACTGCAAGGCCAACAAACTGACTACCAGCAAGGACATTATTCCGGCCCTGATGGCCATTCGCAAACCTTCCACCATTTCCTATGCTCTGGTGGCCCCGGCCTTTCTTGGCCAGTTCAGCAGTGCCGTAACGCCAGGAAAGCTACGGACCGCTTTAAAAATGGCCGGATTCACCGGCATGATTGAGGTATCCTTATTCGCAGATATTCTCACCCTGAAAGAAGCCCTGGAGTTTAAGGAACACATTGTGAAGGAGGGAGATTTCCAGCTGACCAGCTGCTGCTGCCCCATCTGGATTGCCATGATCCGGAAAGTGTACCATGAGCTGATGCCTCATATGCCCGGTTCTGTTTCCCCCATGATTGCCGCAGGCCGCTCTGTTAAATACATGGAACCGGAAGCCGTGACCGTCTTCATTGGCCCCTGCGTGGCAAAAAAATCGGAAGCCAGGGAAAAAGATATTGCAGGTGCCATTGACTATGTGCTCACTTTCCAGGAAGTTAAGGACATTTTTGACGCTCTGGACATTGATCCGGCATTGGTGGAGGAAAGCGATAAAGACCATTCCTCCCGGGCCGGCCGTATTTACGCCCACGCCGGAGGCGTGGCAGAAGCTGTACAGGCCACTGTGGAACGCCTTGCGCCCCATCATCCCATTTCTCTGAAAGCAGAATGTGCGGACGGGGTTCCCGCCTGCCGCAAAATGATTCAGGAAATCTCTGCAGGCAACATCCAGGCCAATTTTTATGAAGGCATGGGCTGTGCTGGAGGCTGTGTGGGCGGGCCAAAGGCCATCATTCCCAAAGAACAGGGGAAAGCCAATGTGGAGGCCTATGGCCAGAGAGCCACTTACAAAACCCCCATTGACAATCCCTATGTCATTGAGCTGCTCCACCGCCTGGGCTATGATACAGTGGAAAGTCTGTTGGAGGAAAGCGATATTTTCACCCGCAGATTCTGACGCCCCGTTTCAGTTTCTGCCCTTCTTCCCGACAAAAGGCAGCCCGGACAATTGTTCCGGACTGCCTTTTTTGTGTTTTTATACTCAAGCGGTGAACTACAGCACCACTTCCACTTTGATCATGTTGGTGGTACCCGCAATACCAATGGGCACCCCGGAAGTGATGACCACCACTTCTCCTTCGTGAAGATACCCCTGCTCCTTGGATGTATCCAGTGCATAGGAGAACAATTCGAACACGTCTTTCTTTTCTTCCAACAGCACCGGGGTAACGCCCCAGGACAAATTCAGCTGTCTGCAGGCCTTTTCGCTGGTGGCACAGCCAATGATGCTGCACTGAGGCCTGTAACGGGAAATCATGCGGGCAGATTTTCCGGTCTTGGTGACCGTAACGATGGCTGCCGCATTTAAATCATGGGCAGTGGTGCAGGTGGCATGAGAAATGGCATCGGTGATGTCTGGATTTTCCTGCCTGTTCTGCATGAAGAACCGGGTTTTATAGTCGATGTTTTCTTCTGTTTTATCTGCTATTTTGGCCATGGTACGCACTGCTTCCACTGGATACATACCTGCTGCCGTTTCTCCGGAAAGCATAATGGCACTGGTGCCATCATAAATGGCATTGGCCACATCCGTTACCTCTGCTCTTGTGGGGCGAATATGGGTGATCATGGAATCCAGCATCTGGGTGGCGGTAATAACGATCTTGCCGGCCGCATACACCTTGCGAATGATCATTTTCTGAATGGCAGGCACATCCTCATAGGGAATTTCCACCCCCATGTCCCCTCTGGCAATCATAATGCCGTCAGAGGCTTCAATGATTTCATCAATATTCTGGATGCCCTGGCTGTTTTCGATCTTGGCAATGATGCGGATGTCCTGCCCTCCATTCTCCTCCAAAATCTGACGCAGCAAACGAATATCAGCTGCTTCCCTGACAAAAGAAGCGGCAATAAAATCAAATCCCTGCTTGATGCCAAAAATGATGTCGCTCCTGTCTTTGGGACTGACATAGGGCATGGAGACAGTGGTACCTGGCACGTTGATGCCTTTGCTGTCAGATACCGGCCCTCCATTTTCCACTTTGCAGACAATATCCCTGTCAATAATGCGGAGCACTCTCAGTTCAATGAGACCATCATCAATAAGGATTTTACTTCCCGGCTTTACATCTTTGTATAAATCTCCAAAGGTAATGGAGACAATTTCATTTGTTCCTTCTACTTCACGGGCGGTAAGGGTGAATTCCTGGTTCTTTTCCAGCTCTATCTTTCCCCGGGCAAATTTCTTCACTCGAATTTCCGGCCCTTTCGTATCCAGCAATGCAGCCACGTACTGATGCATTTCTTCCCTGGCCTGCACCAAGGTTTTTAATCTGGCCTCATGCTGTTCGTGTGTGCCGTGGGAAAAATTGAATCGGGCCACATTCATGCCCTCCTGGATCAGACTTTTAACGATTTCCAGTGAGTCCGTTGCAGGGCCCAATGTGCATATGATCTTGGTCTTTCTCATGAAAAACTGCCTCCTGTTTCTGGCTTTATTCTTTCTGTATCATAGGCATTTCTTGCCCATTCGTCAATAGCCTTTACAGAGATTGAACAAACAAAGTTTTGATACATTTTTAACTTAACAATCTTTACTTTCAGCCGACTCAATAGCTCTCTCGCCGAAGGCCGAATTCCGGGGATTCCACCCATTCTTCTGCGTTGCGCAGCAATCTGGAAAGTTCCTCCAGCAGCACTTTGTGCTTTTCTTCCTGCTTGATGAGAAAATTCAGCAAAAGCATTTCTTCCTTGTCCTCGCTTTTCTCCTGCAATCCGCTGTAAAGGGCAATACTGGCCTCTTCCTTTTCAATGGCTTCCCGATAAAAGGTTTCCTGGTCCAGGGCATCTTTTCCCCAGCGCACATCCGATGCCTCTTTGAAGATCTTACGCACCTTCTGCTGCAGGTTTACCTCCGGAAGGGTGAATGTTTTCTTACCGGCCAGGGCAGTTAAAAGCCGCTTGTGGTTCTCTTCTTCCTCTGCCATCAGGTTACAGACAGGCTCCAGTACCGTTCCCTTATTGAGTTCACCCTGTTTTCTGTAATAATCTGCACCATCCTGTTCCAGTGCAATTGCGTTATCCAATGTCGTCATTTTTTTCCACCTCCGTAGATGTCTGGGGCAACAATTGTGCTAACAAGGCCTCACAGCCCCGCACCACATCCTGATAGGTCGTTTCAAAATCACCGGTATACCAGGGATCTGCCACATCTTTTCCCTCCCCGGCAAACGCCAGCAGCTTGTGGATTCTCTTTTGCTGATCCCCTTTGAACACTCTTTGCATATTTTGTATATTATAACGGTCCATTCCTATAAGGAAATGAAACCTGTCATAATCCTTTGATGTGATCTGCCTGGCCCGTTTCCCTTCACAGGAAATGCCCCGGGCAGCCAGCACCGTTCTGGTGCCCCGATGAACCGGATTGCCGATTTCTTCGGTACTTGTGGCTGCAGATTCCACCACCCAGTCGGATATGCCCCTTTTTTGCAGCATATCTTTTAACACGAACTCGGCCATGGGCGAGCGGCAGATATTGCCGTGACAGACGAAAAGAATAGCTTTCATACCTGTTTTCCTTTATGGTTGTCAATATTTTATAAGCATTTCAGCAGGCCTCTGACCTTTTCATATTTTACCACATTTCAGGGAAAATGGGGGAAGAAAAGTGCATTATTATGGTAAAGAAACCTATGTAAATGATTCTTTTTCGCCTATTTCTCTGCCAGACAGGACCTGAATATATACATAATCCATTCAGATGCTTTCCTTTTCGTATCAAACGCCTTATACCCTCTTTGGTTGTAAATATAATCTATTTTCCATTGATTCTGATTACATGCCCTTTGTATTATCAACTCCTTCAAGGCTTCGGTGCGGGTGTCTTCCCAAAGATTCGCCTTTCCAGCAATATACACTAAATCCGTAAGAGAAAGCATGTATGCCTGCGGAAACATAATGTCTGTAATATGTGGGCTGATTGGTGCATGATTGGATAAACGTTGATACATATTGTGCCGAAGCATATACTCCGTGCCTTTTTCAATAAGCGCATCTACCGTCTTATCCAGATGATTTGTAAATTCGGCATATGTAATCAAGGCCCGGACTGTTTTGCCAATACCAATATAGCAGGGCGTAGCTTTCATACAACCGCCATGTTTACAAATGCCATCCTGTTTCCATAAGGTAGTCTGGTTACGCTCAAAAACCTGATACTGTTTAATCCAATTCAATGCATTTTGTGCTTCCTGTGAAGTGGCCTTTCCTAATCGGGTAAAGGCTTCTAGCAGCATTGCATTGTAGCATGGCACAATATCATTTGCATTTCCCGTATAAGAAAACCCTTCTGGAAAAGATAAATGGTTAGATATATAGGCCATTCTATTTTGTGTATAGGTTAACCGTTCCGCAAATGGGATTTCAGACAGGCACACTAAGCGAAAAAGATTGAAAAAGGCGTTTTCTTCGTAATCGACTGTAAGTTTTTGCATTACTTTTGATTGTGCTAACAATGTTTCCTTTTCCTGATCTGTCATTGGTTCCTTATTCTCCGCTTTATGTCTTAACAGAAGTGCTGTATCTATCATAATTCACCATTTTTTCTCTTTATTAATATAAGGAGGCTTATCCTTCTTTTCAAATGCATAGTATGGCTTTATATTTATCATACTGTATTCCCATCATGCTGACTATCTATTTTCGCAAATATGATTTTTCATTTTCTGCAAGAAACAGCGCAAATTTTTAGTGGGTACCTGATTTCCCGCTTCATAAATCTGGACAGGGCAACGATGGTCTCACATAGCAACGGGAAAATGCCGCAAATTGTATTCTATTTTCTTTGCATGTTCTACTCTTTGCACGAAAAAAGGAGGGAATATGTATTCCCTCCAGATCAAATGCATGTTTATTTGCTACAGAAGATCTCTATTGCACTGTTGGCAAATGCCGCAGTTCCCTCTCCTCCCACCTGATCAATATTAACGGTGATGTCTCCGCCCCCGGCATACATTTTTCCAAGAGTACGAAAGATTTCTTTGGTACAGGTGTAAAAATGGGTGTTAATGAAATCAAACAAGCTTTTCACCAGGGTCTGGACAGGTTCGGAGGCTGGATCGGCCTCTTTTATTGTTCCAATGGCGGAAAAAATCTCCATCTTCTCTGCACGCAGCCTGTTTTCCTGCTCCTTTGTGCGGCCCTTCTCTTTTTCCAGAAATTCCTGATACTGGGGCGTATTTCCCCAGGACGCTTTCGCCTGCCTGGCATACTCATCTATCCTACTGGTATCAAACGCTGAAAAATCCATATATTTTACTCCAATCCCTTTTATTCCACGAGCAAGGGTTATCAGATTCTCCAAATGGGCTTTCTTTAATGTCAGTAAAGTAATCTGCTGCTCCAAGGCCTTCCCTCTGTCAAAGGCAGGACTTTCCAGAATGGCTTTGATGTCCTTTAATGGAAATTCCAATTCCCGAAATATGAGAATTTGCTGCAGTTTTTCCAAATCTGTATCGTCATATGGATGCAAAAGGCCGATCTTGTCATAATACTGCAGGGTGCGTATACTCACGCCTGCCAGTCTGCTCACTTCATGTACTGTTTTCATTGGGCATTCCTCCTCGTGTGACTTCATCATAATCTATAACGTAACGTAGGAGTCAATACCTTCTTACAAAAATTTACTGGAAATTTTAAAAAGGCAGAATGCCGGTGGAAGTATTTTTCTGTCTCCCCAGGTTCTGGCTGACCAAACGGATGACTACTGATATAAAGGCTGATGCTGATCCTAAGCGTGATTGGCCATTCTGATAAAAATACTAAATATACATCTGAAAATGAATGAGGGGAACCTGTAACAAAATGCCGGCATCGGAATACCTTCTTTCCGTATGGGGATATTCCCTTCAACTGTAAACAACACTTCGTAAAAATTCCGCAAGTTGACCGACGCTCTCAAATACATAGGGCGAATTTATTTTTTTCAGCTCTTCCACATTTGCGGTCGCAGCCCATGCTGCAGATAAACATGTCACCTCTGCAGTCTTACAGACCATTACATCTGAAACAGTGTCACCGATATAGTACATTTCATCTGCCTTTATTTTATGCTTATGCAAAAGCATCGAAATGTGGTCCCCCTTATTGGGCTTTTCTTCGGATCCGGTATATATTTCATGAAAATCCTCCTCTAATTTGAGCTTTTCCAGAATTATATGACAGCTCTCTTCCCCCCTTCCAGTGACTAAAACAACTGGAATATGGTTATCATGCATACATTCAAATATCTTTCGAATACCGGGAAATGGATGCGCACACATGTCATGAAGTCTTTTGTAATGGCAATAAAAATCCTGCAGTGCCAATTCCCAGTTACCTTTTACGACCGCCTTCATCATACCCACCTCATTTAATCCAAAACTGTCCATTATCTCCTGCTTTGTCAGTTCCTGATCCATGTAAGGCGAGGCGGCCTCACGAAACGCTTCGATACAGAGCGGAATAGAATCGCAAATCGTTCCATCCAGATCAAAGGCCAAAAGTTTCATCATACTTTTTTTCTCCATTGATATTCCGGATCACACGACAAGGATTCCCTACGGCAACTGAATTTGCAGGTATGCTTTTTGTGACCACACTTCCAGCCCCTATTACACTGCCGTCTCCTATATTTACCCCCGGCAAAAGAATTGCTCCTCCCCCAATCCAGCACCCATTACCAATACGAACAGGCAAAGCATACGTCCGGCAAAAATATTCATCGCTCTCCGGCATCCACCCTGGGGTCAGCCGCTCCTTTAATTCCACTGGATGTGTTGATGTATAAATTTGCACATTGGATGCAATCAGCACATGATTTCCAATGGTAATTGTATTGCAATCTACAAAAGTGCAATTCATATTAATGGACACATTTTCGCCAATAAAGATGTTGCAGCCATAATCACAGAGAAATGGCACGCCCACAGATACATTCGTTCCCATATGCCCAAAGAGTTTTTGCAGAATTTTATTTTTTTTGGCTTTGTCATCATAAGATAGACTGTTATACATTGCCAGCAGGTCACGCGCATTCCTTTTATATTCCAGAAAAACCTTATCATGGCAGTTATAATACGACCCGTTCATACATTTTTCCAGCTCAGTCATCTCAGTATCCTCCATCCTTTTTAACAGAGTATAAAAAACATCCTGTTTCCATTCAAGTAACAGGATGTTTCCATTGATTATATTCTTCTGGCAAGCGCCTCTATTAAAAACAATACCGGGACCTGTGAAGTGGCATTGTAACCGCCATTAACACGTTGAATCTTTGTAAAATAAGATATATTCCAGTCTGACATTTTGGATATTGTGGAGTTTGACTGATTGGTAATGCTAAGGACTTTTCCGTGGCCGGTGGCCTGAAACCCCTTAATAAACGATATTACTTCCTTTGTTTCCCCTGTAACAGAAAGCACAATAAGAACGGTTTCCTGCTTTTCCATATCCGCAACAGGGTAGTACGGATCCTCCAGGCCAATAGAGAACTTGCCCAAATTGGAAAAATATCGTGCCCCATATCTGGCCAGCGTACCGGATGAACCCAGCCCCACAAACACCACTGTTTTTGCACGTCGTATGAGATCTGCTCCTTCACTGATTTTCAATTCAAATGCACCGGTATTGGTCCCTTGAAAATAACGCAGTAATTCCTGCAAATCACTTTTAGGTGTAATATTGAATTCTTTTTTTACAGCCTCTTTGATTTTTCCTTTAAACTCTGAATAGCTATCACATTCGACCTTGTTGCAGAATCTTAATACCGTAGAAGTAGATACATTTAAATCCCCAGCCAGTTCACGAATGGTCATGAAGGGAATTTTATTGAAGTTTGCAATAATATATTTGTAGATTACCATTTCAGTGTCATTAAACTTCTGAATATTGTCATAAGAAAACATCGTATTACCCTCTCCAAAATCCCCTTCATGCCTTATTGATATTCCATTCTGTTTATCTCCCTTTTCATCTTTCACTGATGATTTTGTAGCATTCCGGTCTTCTGTCCCGGTAAATGCCCCATTCCATGCGCATTTCCTCAATGGCATCCAGATCAAAGGCAGCAAGCACCACCTTTTCCTCCTCCCTGCCCCCTTCTGCCACAATGGCCCCTGTTTCATCTGCAATAAAGGAGGAGCCGTAAAACTGCAGGGCAGAGGACTGCCCCCCGTTTTCTTCTGTGGGAGTGACCACTTCTTTGCCTATGCGGTTTGCCGCCACCACCGGCATAATATTGGCGGCAGCATGTCCCTGCATCACCCTTCTCCAATGGGGCATGCTGTCCCTCTCAAGAATGGGCTCGCTGCCAATGGCCGTGGGATACAAAAGCACTTCTGCCCCTGCAAGGGAAAGGGCCCTGGCTGTCTCCGGAAACCACTGGTCCCAGCAGATGCCTACACCTATGCGGCCATATGCCGTATCCCATACCCGAAAGCCGGTATCTCCAGGGGTAAAATAAAATTTTTCCTGATAAAAATGGTCATCCGGAATGTGGGTTTTTCTGTATATCCCCAAAAAAGTGCCGTCCGCATCAATCATGGCCACGGAATTGAATAGGCTGCGGCCGTCCCGCTCATAAAAACTGATGGGAAGAGCCACATGCAACGCCTTTGCCAGAGTCATGAAATGCTTAACTGCCTTATTTTCCAACGCCGGCTGTGCATAGTGATAATAAGCGTAACAGCGCTCCTGGCAGAAATAGGGGCGTTCAAACAGTTCTGGTAACAGAATGACATTGGCCCCCTTTGCCGCTGCCTCCCGCACCATCTTCTCTGCTTTATCAATATTTTGCATCAGTTCTTTTGCACATTGCATTTGTATGGCTGCCAAAGTGATGTTTCTCAACCTTTTCCTCCTTTTGGGATCTGCTGTGTGATGCAGTGGATATTGCCGCCACCCACCAGGATGTCCCTGGCCAAAATACCGGTAATCTCCCTTTCTGGAAACAGCCCTGCCAATATTTCCACTGCTTTTTTGTCATGGACATCTCCAAACTGGGGCACGATCACATG
>CAYRQT010000026.1:14296-25230 GCA_964426655.1 uncultured Cuneatibacter sp.
TTGGATATATAGAAGTTCACATAGCTGCCTGCCAGACGCTCTCCCGGCTCCCGCCTGTCCTCCCCTTCTTCAAACACAAAACCCAGCACATCTTCCTGGGTCACCAGCAGGGGGGACGCAGGAATGGGCAGCCTGTGAATGACCAGCCTTCTTCCCCTGGCATCCACTGCCGCCTCCAAATACTGCAGGGTGGCCTGGCAATAGGCGTACTGGGGGTCTGTCTCATCCTCTGTCCAGGCCAGCACCACCTCTCCGGGTCTTACAAAAGCGCACATATTGTCCACATGCTCATTGGTTTCATCGCCATATATGCCATGGGGCAGCCAGAGCACCTTTTTCGCCCCGGTATAGGCCTTTAGCTTTCCTTCAATTTGCGCCTGTGTCATTTTGGGATTTCTGCCGGGACTTAACAGGCAGGCTTTCGTCACCATCAGGGTGCCTTCACCATCCGAGTGGATGGCCCCCCCCTCTAAAACAAAGGGTCTGGCCTCATAACAGGGGAGGCTCAGACGGGCACAGAAGGCAGCTGCCACCTGGTCATCCTTCTCCCAATGGGGGTACAGCCCGTCATAAGTGCCGCCCCAGGCGTTGAACTGCCAGTCCACCCCTCTCACATCCCCTGACGGATTTACCACAAAGGTGGGGCCTACATCCCTGGCCCAGGCATCATCGCTTTCCATTTCAAGGATCTGCACCCTTTCCGGCAGCATGCTGCGGGCACTTTCAAGTCCTGCCGGCCCCACAAGCATGTACACCTTTTCGCTTTTGGATATGGCCTCTGCAACAGCCTTAAAGGCTTTTCGTGCAGCCACTGCCCCATAGGGCCAGGAGCCAGGCCGGGAGGGCCAGATCATCAGACAGCCCTGATGGGGTTCGTATTCTCCGGGCATCCGGTATCCATCCTGAATGGGGGTTGAGACCAGTTTCATATATACCTCATCTTCCTGCAATCATCTTTCACTTAACGGCTTTGTTACCGGGGTATTTTACCATATTTTGCAGGATTTGGGAAAGAGGAAAATAGAGCCGGTGCCTAGTTTTTCCGTTAAGCCTTCTCTCCCCTCTTTTCTTAGCGCACCTTTTCCCACAGGCTTTCGTACCAAAACAGTACTTTTTCTTCCTCTTCCTTTATATTTTCCCCCCGGAATTTTTTGGCCTTTAACTGGGCTGCGTAAAAGAGGCCATTTTTGTCTGACAAATCCATCCCGGCCAGGCAGGTCACATAGAGGACAATTTCCTTGGTGTCCCTGTCCACATTCCCTTCCGCCAAAACGGTAAAACAACGATTCCACAGCCTGACAGCACACTTCCATTCCCAAAAAAGTCTCCCCGTCAAAGTCATACTGGGGACCAAATAACCGGCTTGCATTCAGCAACACCTCCGCTAGCAGTTCAAAGCAGCTGTATTTTTCCATATTCACGCCTCCTTTTTCAGATAAATGGTGGCATTCCGTATAACGGTGCCGTTAATGAGCGGCACAAACTCTATTACCGAGCAGGCCCGCAAAGCAACGGCCAGTTTCCTGGTCTGGGTAGTTTCCAGCACAATGCCATTCACAGCGGTGTTCCAGCTGGGAAAAAAGACGTTATCTTCTTCCTACTTAAACAACACCCCCTCCCCTTTCAGCGCGTCGTACAGGGTTTCTCCCACTGCCCGGTACACACGGCGCACCTGAATGGGGTCAGCTTCATAGTCAAAGATCCCCTTTTCTGCCATCTCTTCCAACAATTCATCCCCTTCTTTTTCCATTTTTTCTCCTTTCCTGCAGGTAGTGTTCCACACTTTGTACCCCAAAAGGTACTACTCCTGATTTTTCCACAAAAAAAAGAGGTTCCCCTCTTCTTTTTTGTGGACTGCATTTTCTGTTTACATTAGGTACCCGCAACCTGCCAGTCTGGAGTTGCAAATCCCATTATTCGTCCCGTAGCACGTAGCGACAGATCATATCCGTCAGCTCCTCCATTACCTTTTCCTCATCATAAACACATCCCAAAAAAACCATTTCATGTACAAAGGTCTATATGGTGCTACTGATGATAAAGGCCGCTGTCTCCTTATTGCTAATGCGCAGCCGGGAGGCATAGGGCTCTAAAAGCACCAGCACCCGCGCCTGCACGAACTGATGATTTTATTCTTCTGCCACATAAAATTCATCGTCCATGGCCGAAAGGGCATGAATTTCTTTCTGAAAAGCCTTCTGATACTGGTGTTCCTTCATCAATAGGCGGATGTATATGGCCAGAAGCTGACGGGGCGGGCAATCTTCTGGTACTGTCAGATTTTCTATTTTTTGAAAAACATCCTGGTACAGTTCCTCTACAGCTTCCAGATAAACCGCTTTTTTATCTGAAAAATAGGCATAGAAGGTCCCGATGGATACGCCCGCCTCCCGGGCAATGTCATTGCTGCTGGTGTTAAAATATCCCTTTTCTCCAAACAGCCGCACTGCCGCTTCTTTTCATAAGGCCAAAGGTCGGGAATTTGACGCTGTTTTTCTGCTGCTAAACCAGACTCGCCTGGATGCAGAAACCAGCCGTGCCCTCTATGTGGGCATGACCCGGGCCAAAGAAATGCTATGTATTCACTTTAATCATTTGTTCTTCCTTTTTGAAAAAAGCGAAGACATTTCTCTGGAAACAGACAACACCCTATATCCGTCCCCTGATGAACAGGTCCATTTCCTAGGCCACCGGGATGTCTTTCTGGATTATTTTAAAGGTGTCAGCCCGGAGATTTCCCGTCTGTGCAGCGGAGATCAGCTTGTGGTATCTCAAAATGCTCTGCTGGCCCCTTTCCCGGAGGGTGAAAAAAGAGTATTAATTTTTTCTTCAGAATACAACAAACGGCATAAGGCCCTGCTTTCCAGGGGATATTCTTCTGTGAAAGCAAAGGTGCGTGCCATTGTGGTATGGGAAAATCAAAATGACAACTGCCTCTATCCCATCATACTGCCGGAAATCTGGTATCAGAAACAACAAAACTGATATATGTTGTTTTTTCGCCTCACCGAAACTCGATCTGTATGATCTGGGCCAGATGGCTCCGGTCATACAGTCGAAAAATGCCCCGGGTCAGGGGACTCCATCGTTTATCCAGGGGACGATAGCCGGCCATGTATTTTTTACGCCTGACACTTTTAAATTCTCTGCACCAGCCGGCTATTTCTGCCTCCCCTTTCTTAACGCTGAAATAAGTGCCCACCTGGTCTATCTTAGCCGCCTTCAGCCAGGTTCTGCTCATTAGCCAAATTCCCAGAGGGGTTGTGGCGTCGAAGGCAATCCGCCCTCCGGGAAAACGGGCAGCCATGGCACACAGTATGGTTTGTACCTGTTCCTTCAGAAAGTAGTAGAACACGCCCCCAGCCACAAAAACAATGCCCTCTTCCGGACGAAAAGCAATTTCGTCAAACCAGGACAGATCTGTCAGGTCACAGGGTACATTTTTTTCCCGCTCCCCAGGGGACAGCAATTGGTTTCTCACCTCAATGACATCCGGAAAATCCAGATTATACCCGAAAGCCATTCCATTGTCGGTTTGGGAAAAAGTGGTATCCAGCCCGCAGCCCAGGTTCACCACGCATGCCCGTGGATGGGGCGCCAGATATGCCTTTACCTCGCAGCATAAATCATATTGTCGAATGCCGGCCTGCAAAGCGCCAAACAAGGGCACCCGCTTCCCCCTTTTTCGAAATCATAATCAATGCTGTCAATCAGGGACTGGCAGGCCTCATCTGCAAACAGATCCGGATAGTGATCCATACAAATTTTTCTGGCATATAAAGGGATGACCAGGGTTTCCTGTACTGTGTTGGGTTCAATAGGGTGTTTCAATGTTCTCCTTTCAAAGATGCATGCCCCGCTATTCACAGAAAATCTTAGCACAGGTAACATCCTCTATGGCCATTCCGAGGGCATCAAATATGGTTATTTCCTCCTCGCTTTTTCTTCCGTCACATGTTTCGGACAGAATCATACCCAAGGTTCCCCGAATATGTGAATCCTCTATCAGTCCCTCCGATCGGGGAATTAAGAATTCACCGCATTCCTGCTTCATTGCTTCAATAGAATCTGCAAAAAGTGCGCTATGAGCCACCAGTTTAGAAGTAAGTTCTCTGGCGGTTGGCGTAAAGGCTCCTACCGCATTAATGTGACAACCTGGATGAATCCATTCTTCTTCCAGGTAAGGCTCCCGGCTGGGTGTGAGGGTACAGATGATATCACTTTCCCGAACTGCATCCTGCACGTTAGCGCATACCCTGACTGGTACATGGAAATGAACTTCTGCCCACTGTTTAAAGTCTTCTGCATGAGATAAAACAGTATCATACACAGTAACCAGCTCCAGCTTTCGAACAAGAGCTATGGCCTCCATGTGGGAATAGGCCTGGGCACCCGCTCCAATTAACGCCAAATGTTTTGCCCCTTTAAGGGCAAGCAAATCTGTAGCAACACCGCTTACAGCCCCGGTTCGGATTTTTGTAATGCTCATGGCATCTGCCAGTCCCAGGGGCACACCATGCACTGCATCAAATATCATAACATAACCGGCATGGGAATGGTAAGGGGTTCCTGCATTATATTTGCAGGCATCCAGTATTTTGGCCCCAAAATATTTTCCATCTCCAATCCATGCAGGTTTCATTATACAACGGAACAAACGCATATTCGTTTAACAGCGCCTCTTCCACCTTTGCCACCTTTTCATAATAAGCAACAGACTGGAAATCCTCTGACTCTGCATCCTCCAGGAGAGTTGAAATATCTGTTGTCCATCCTTCGGTAAAGAAACCATAGTCTCCATCCGGCGTAAAGGACCTGATAATATCCAGTGGCGTTACAGAGCATCCCAGAGAAATCATAAAGAAATCATACTCGCCTGTATAAAATCTCTGAATGGCTGTTGCAATGGGATACTGGGCAAACTGAATGCTGGTTATGCCAAGGACCTGTTTCCATGTGTCCACAATGGTCTCTCCCAGCAGCTTCATATCATCTCTCTCAAATGAAATATAAGTCATTTGCGGAAGCTCAGAAACATCACTGTATCCCAACTCTTCCAGTGCTTTGCTCAAATATTCCTTAGCCAAAGTTACATCTCCTTGAATGGGGGCTGTGTCGATGGTATAGTCTTCAATGTATTTTCCCGTCGTCCCCGGATAATTTGAGCTGACAGCCCGGTTTGTTCCTACAAACCCACTGCTGACTGCACTTCCGATGGCTTCTCTGTCCAGTGCATAGGTTAAAGCTTTTCTAAAGTTTGCATTGCTCATCACCTCCGCGGTTTCTTCTGTAGCTCCCCCTTCTTTCATCCAAAGGAACATCTCATTATTGGATTCATAGGTGTCCACATAGTCACTGATGGTGCTGACATAGTTCGTATCCACTTTACTCAGTATATCCAACTCCCCATTTTCAAACATGCTTACCTTGGTATTGGCAGAATCAATCTGGTAAACCATAATGGTTTTCATCGGGAACTCATCTTCTGCATTCCACCAGTTGTCATTTTTCTCAAAAGTCATGCTGGTCTCTACTGTGTATTCCGTAAGCGTATAGGGCCCTGAATATAAGGTGCTTTCAGGGGTCGTGCCATAGGTCTCCCCACATTTTTCGTAAAATTCCTGTGTGACAGGATAGACCGGATACAGGGCCAGCTTGGTGATAAAAGCAGAATCCGCCTCAGCCAGCGTAATTTCCAAGGTACTCTCATCCAATGCCTTGATCCCTACTTCATCTGCACTGCCTTCTCCTGCATTATAAGCTTCAGCCCCCTGAATGCCCAGATAATTAGTGTAATCAGCTGCACCGGTATCCGGACCAATGTACTTTAGCATGGCATAGGCAAAATCCTCTGCAGAAATTGCAGTACCATCCGAATAGGTAAGCCCATCCCGTAATGTAAAGGTATAGGTTTTGCCATCTTCCGAAACAGTATAGGATGCGGTGGCATCATTTTCCACAGCACCGTCATAGTATCTGACCAGTGCACTCATGACCAGATACATGGCATCCTGATCATTGGTGGCCTGAGAGGCAAACTGGTTAAAGGTAAGGGCAATCCCTCCTGCAACACGAATGGTATCCTCTGCAGTTTCTCCTGTTGCCGAAGTTTCTTCTCCTCCTGACGCTTCTTCTGTTTTACTGTCATCATTTGTATAGGTGTTACAGCCGGCCAGGACGGTCACCGTCATTGCACAAATGAGCAGCAGGGCTAATACTCTTTTTTTTCATCTCATCTCTGTCCTCCTCATGATGATTCTGCTTTAGGATTTACAGCAGCTTGATTTCTCATGTATACAATGATCATTATACAAAAAATGCAAGGATATACTCTCCCTGCATCATTGCATTCCACTTAAAATGTATCATTGTACCAACCTAGGTTCATATTGGTCCAAAACAAACATATTGTCACTTTAAATTGATTTTTTGTCAATTTATTTCATAAATATTCCACTTTATATTAAAAGCCCTAATCATCATTTTTCAGCGCTATCCTTATTTTCATCATCAGATGGTACCACTCCAAATACGCTTCTGCATGCTGACTCCCTTTCAGATACACAAAATGGAATGCCCTTTTTGCCTGAAAATCCTGCATCTGCACTGCCTCTAATCTCCCGGCCGCCAGCTCTTTTTCCGCCACCACCCGGTACAAAAAAGCAATGCCCAGATTATCCTCCGTCAGTTTCTTAATCACATTCATATTTCCGATGACACATACATTCTGAAAGCTCTCAGCAGAATGGTGATTTTCCCTTAAAATCTGTTCCAGAATTTCCCGTGTACCGGATCCCTCTTCCCGAAGCAACAGCCTTTCCTGAAATAAACGGCTCCAGTCCACCTTCTTTTGGGCCAGGGGAGACCGGGGGCTGCAGACCGCCAAAAAAGGCTCTTCTGAAAACAATTCCCAGCCATATTTTTCCTTATCAAAAAACCCCTCAATTAAGGCAAAGGCAATCTCCCCTTCCTGTAATTTTTCCAGCAGCACCCTAGTGTTATGAATCTGCATGTGCAAACGGGCCTTAGGAGACATACTAAGGAGCTGCTCCAGAACGGAAGGCATCACATATTCCCCAATGCTTAAGGTGGCTCCAAAGTGCATATCCGTATAAGGGGCCTGCAGATGCTCTAGCGTATGCAGCAGATGAATGCTGTCCGCATTGACCCGGCTGACAAAAGCATAGAGTGCCTTTCCCCGTAATGTGGGACGAAGACTGCCTTCCTCTCTTGTAAACAATTTCCCTCCATACTCTTTTTCCAGAAATTTTATGTGCTGGGATACTGCGGACTGGGTAATGCACAATGTTTCGGCCGCTTTTGTAAAGCTGCCGATCTGATACACGGCCAGAAAGCTTTTGTGGCGAAAATCAATCATCCTCCCTCCTCCTTTTATTATTTTAAATTATAATAACTGTATTTTTTATAATTTGATTTTAAGTTCTTATGGTTTTAAAATCAATAGGAATTTAAATGAAACAACAGGGAGAAGATTATGATGCTTAAAAAATATGTACCAGGTGTGCTGATCAGTTTACTTATTGCCCTTGTCGCCTGGATGCTTGGCCACGTCTTTCCGGTCATCGGCGGCCCGGTACTGGCCATTCTGATTGGCATGCTCCTTGCAGCACTGGGGCAGAAACGAGACTGTTTTGAGGCAGGGCTGCGCTTTACTTCCAAAAAGATTTTACAATATGCCGTTATTTTGCTGGGATTCGGCCTGAATCTTACCACCATTGTCCAGGTAGGAAAACAGTCTCTTCCCATTATTATCAGCACCATCACCATTTCCCTGCTGCTGGCCTGGCTGCTCCACCGTCTGCTAAAGGTTCCCGGAAAAATTTCTGTTCTGATTGGCGTGGGATCCTCCATCTGCGGCGGGTCCGCCATCGCCGCCACTGCTCCTGTCATTGAGGCCGATGATGAGGAAATTGCCCAGGCCATGTCCGTCATCTTTTTCTTTAACGTGCTGGCCGCCATCCTGTTCCCCTCCTGGGGCAGTCTATTAGGCTTTGACACCACCAGCGGAAATGCCTTCGGCATCTTTGCCGGAACCGCCATCAATGACACCTCTTCCGTAACCGCTGCCGCCTCTACCTGGGACAGCCTGTATCATCTGGGCTCATCCACACTGGACACGGCCGTAACGGTTAAGCTGACCCGGACGCTGGCCATCATTCCCATCACACTGGCTCTGGCTTTTTACAGGGTAAAGAAAAATGGCACAGGCAAAAACGGTGAAAAGATTCGCATCCGGCAAATTTTTCCTTTTTTTATTCTGTGGTTCATTCTGGCTTCCGTCCTGACCACCCTGCTCCCCTACGTGGGTGTTTCTGCCTCTGTTTTTACCCCATTGAAAACTCTGAGTAAATTTTTTATTGTCATGGCCATGGGGGCCATCGGTCTGAACACCAACATCATCAAACTAATCAAAACCGGCGGGAAGCCGCTGCTGATCGGTCTTGGCTGCTGGGCAGGCATTACCGGCGTCAGCCTACTGATGCAGCATCTTCTGGGGCTGCTTTGAACCCTGTGCCACAGGAAAGGCCTGCAGATTACTTTGTAACCTGATTACAGAATTCCCTGTATTTCTCTGCTATACTTCCCTCATAAAACAAATGCAAACACGAAAGGAGAAATGTAATGGAAGAAATGCAGACAACAAGAATGCCGTTAATTGGGGATCAGGCCCCTTCGTTTACCGCCGTAACCACCCAGGGAGAGATTCATTTTCCCGGAGACTATAAAGGAAAATGGGTCATCCTGTTTTCCCATCCCGCAGATTTTACCCCCGTATGCACCACAGAATTTATGACCTTTGCCTCCATGGCAGATGAATTCAAAGCCCTGAACACAGAACTGGTGGGGCTGTCCGTGGATTCTCTTTACGCCCATATTGCCTGGCTGAGAAAAATCCAGGATCTGGAATGGAATGGCAAAAAGAATGTGGAAGTCAAATTCCCCCTCATTGAAGATATCCGGATGGAGGTGGCCAAAAAATATGGCATGATTCAGCCCGGCCAGTCCAACACCCAGGCCGTGCGGGCCGTTTTCGTGGTAGATCCGGAAGGAAAAATTCGTACTATCCTGTACTATCCTCTTTCCACAGGCCGGAATTTTGATGAGATTAAGCGAATCATTCTGGCCCTGCAAAAAGCAGATACTGAAAATGTGGCCACGCCTGCAGACTGGCGCCCCGGTGAGGATGTGATTGTACCCACTGCCGGTTCCTGCGGCACGGCCAAAGAAAGAATGGACAACCAGAGTGATGACCAATACTGTCTGGACTGGTTCATGTGTTTTAAACGTGAGAAGAAATAATTTCTTCTGATCCAATTTCCCCTGAAAAAGGGCAGATCCCGACTTCAAAGCCGGGACTGCCCTTTTTCTTTTGGGAAACAATGGGATCCGACTGCTTAAACACTCCAGCCCATACTCTCCTGCTGAATACTGTATAATTTTTTATACAGCCCTTCTTTCTCCATCAAAGAGGCGTGTGTCCCCTCTTCCTTTATTCTTCCCTTCTCCAGCACAATGATTTTATCTGCACTGGCAATGGTCCTGAGGCGATGGGCAATGACCACCACTGTTTTATTCTGGATCAGCTGGCCGATGGCCTGCTGAATATATGCCTCACTCTCCGGATCCAGACTGGCAGTGGCCTCATCCAGTAGCACAATAGGCGCATCTTTTAACAATGCTCTGGCAATGGAAAGGCGCTGGCGTTCCCCCCCCGAAAGGGTGCTGCCATTTTCTCCCAGCAGGGTATCATATCCTTTTGGCATTTTGTCAATAAACACATCACATCTGGCCGCCTTTGCTGCCGCCATCACCTGTTCTCTGGTGGCATTCATATTGCCAATACGAATGTTGTTGTACACTGTATCATGGAACAGTACCACATCCTGAAAAACAAAGGACATATACTCCATAATATGTTCCGGGTCCAGCCCACTGATATCCACACCGCCAATGATGATTCGTCCTTCATTCACATCCCAGAAGCGGGCAATCAGACGGGAAATGGTGCTTTTCCCACTGCCGCTTGGACCCACCAGTGCAGTGATTTTTCCGGCAGGAATATGGGTGGTCACATGCTGAATGGTTTCCTCCCCCTCCTGATGATAGCGAAAGCTCACATCCTCCAGCCGGATATCATAATGGGTGACAGGGGTTGCCTCATCCCCTTCCATGGGGGCAATGTCCATCAGTGTCCGCATTCTTCCAATGGCGATCTGGTGATAGAACAGCTCTGGAAGAAGGGTCAGTTCCGTTAAAATGGGGCCATAGATTCTGGTAACAATCATCAGACAAAGTAGCATGGGCACAAGCTCAATTTTTCCTGCAAGTAGCAGGGCTGTCCCTACAAACACCGTAATGCCAATTCCCGATTGCAGCACCATCTGGGCACCGGTAACAAATACACCGGACCCAAACTCCATTTTGATGGCCAGGTTTTTCATGGTCCGCAGCGCCTTCTCCAGTGCTTCGAACTTTTCTCCATCCATGTTGCAGGCTTTGATGACTTTAATGCCATCAATATATTCCTGCACCTGTTCAGATGCTGCCAGTTTGGATCTGGCATGTTTTCGTCCCAATCTCTCCTGTATTTTCCGGCTGGCAAAAATGATGAAAAAAGCCACTGGCACAGAGGCAAAAATGGCCAGGGCCATGCGCCAGTTATAAAAGGCAAACATCATGCACACCAGGCAGATGGAAACAAAATTGGAGACCAGCTGGGGATAGACATGGCTGAGCACATGCTCTGAAATGGCCACATCCCCCATGAGATTGGTGGTCAGCTCGGACAGGCTCTTGGAATTGAACACACTCATGGGCAGCTTGCGCACATGCTCAGCCAGGGCCACACGGGTGTTTTCGCTCTCCATATATGAGGCCACATATGTCTTTTTATAGTCATTCTTGCTGCACCA
>CAYRQT010000026.1:25240-28727 GCA_964426655.1 uncultured Cuneatibacter sp.
CGCCCCCAGGAAATGGTGCCTCCCGTAAAGGGCTTTAGCAATTCCATCACCACCTGCAGCATGACCATAGCCGGCAGAAACATGGAAAGATTGGTCAGGATGCAGGCCAGAATGGCTTTTTTCAGATCCCGATATCCTTTATCTGTGAGCATCAGTGCTCTCTGAATGGCCGGTGTTTTCTCATGCATGAATGCCACACTCCTTTCCCATGGTCCAACTGGATGTTTTGTTGTAGGTTTTCCACATGGCCCCATACTTTCCTGCGTTTTCCAACAAGGCTTCATGGGTCCCCATCTCCTGAACACAACCTTCGTCCATCACCACAATCTGGTCTGCATGGCGAACCGTGGACAGGCGATGGGCAATGATAATAACCGTTTTATTCTGCATCAGTTTTTCAAAAGCTTTCTGAATCAGATGCTCATTTTCCGGATCTGCAAAAGCAGTGGCTTCATCCAGCACCACAATGGGGGCATCCTTTACAATCGCTCTGGCAATGGCAATGCGCTGGCATTCCCCGCCGCTTAAATGGATGCCATTTTCTCCGAAAACTGTATCATAGCCATTTGGCAGTTCCATAATGAAAGTATGACACTGTGCCGCTTTAGCCGCAGCAATAATCTGCTCATCATCTGCCCCAGGATTCCCCATGCGGATGTTTTCCCGGATACTCTGGTGAAACAGAAAGACGTCCTGAAACACAAAGCTGACCCGATCCATCAGATCCCCGCTCCTCATTTGCCGAATGTCCACTCCGCCAATGGAAATGCTACCTTCCTGCACGTCAAAGAAACGGGGAATCAAGTGGGCAATGGTGCTTTTCCCACCGCCTGAGGGGCCTACAATAGCGGTTACCTCCCCCTGGCGGGCTGTAAAACTCACATGGGAAACCGCCATTTTCTTTCTGTCCTTTTCATATGAGAAAGAAACATCTTCCAGGGCCACATCAAACTGGGATGGCAACGCCGAATGCTCAGGCTGTACCAGAGGAGGTTCCGCCAGCACCTGATCCATTGCCTCCACCCCATTTAAAATACGCATGGCATCAGAGTTTACGTACATGAGTTTGGACAGAATACCTGCAATGGAAGGGGTAAAGACCAGATAGAAAATAAACCGGGCCGTAAAGCTTCTGTCGTCCCCTGCAAACATGCCCAGCAAAATGCCCACCGGCAAAACAAAAAGATAGATATTATTGATCAGCGTGGTAAAAAGAGACATGATATTTTCCCAGCTTAAGGTGTAGGGAAGTACCATGGCGGTATAGGCCTTTATGGCCTCGTGGAGCCTGCTAAAGGAATAGACAGTCTGTTTAAAGGCTTTTACCACAGATATTCCCCGAATATACTCTACGGCTCCATTGTTCATGTTGGCAAGGGCATTCTGGTATTTGTCCATCATCTCTTTGACCCCGTCCCGTCCATAGGCATAAATCTGCAAAAGGAAAGCCAGAAGGATGCCCAGAATGGCTGCCAGCCCCATGCGCCAGTCCACCCAAAGCAAAATCACGATCATAACAACAGGTGACACGATGGCCGCCACAATATCCGGCAGCTGATGCGCAATGAATTTTTCAATATTCTCAATATTTTCATCTGTTATTTTTCTTAATTTTCCGCTACCTATCAGTACATGAAATCCAAGGGGCACCTTTGCCAGGTGGGAGAGAAAATGAACCTTTAGCTCATACAGGGTGTTAAAGGCCGCCAGATGGGAACACATTAATGCACCAAAATACAGCAGAATATTGGCTGCCACGCCTCCAAGAGCCATCCATCCATAGGAAAAGAGCTGGCTTTGGCTTAAATTTTCCAAATTTGGGTAAACTTCCAGAATTCGGCGAATGATAAAATAAATGGCCAGATAGGGAATAAAGCTGGCCACAGCGGCCAGCGAAGCTAGGATCATGGCCCCAATCACCAGCCCCTTTTTTGTCATGGCCAGCTCCATCATTCTGGACAACCCCTTTTTTGGTTCCTTGTTTTTCATTTTTTCCTCCTTTTTTTGATGTTCCCCCCCTGCAGACTGTTATGGTAATATATATATTCTCCATATCAGAGTCCAAATTTATTGGTTATGGTTAGATTTAACTAACCATCCAGTCTTTTAAGACTATCATTTTGTTTATTCTTTGTCAATACAGACTCATCTCTTTTCCAGCATACACAAACACCTTGAAAACACAGTATTTTTCGTCTTTTTTTTCTTTTTATTAATGGTATACTTACGGCATTGAATAGAACTATCCATAAAAAAAGGGGGATGCAGATGAGTTTACGTTACAAATTGATTAGAGGAAGCATCCGGCTGATGGGCATTCGAAAGATGTTCTCCCTGCCGGAAAAAGAGTTGTATCAGAAAATTCAGAAAGAGAATGAAAAGAGGGGCTTTCGCATGCCCAAAGACAAAAAAGCCCACTATGAGGATCTGTTGATTGGCCAGCAAGATCACTGCCTCATCATCCAGCTGGAAGAAAGAAAAGCGGAAAAGGCCATCCTATTTCTCTTCGGGGGTGGATATCTCCTGGGCCCGGATGGCATGGACATTGCCACCGCCAGAAAACTGGGAAAAGGAAGTGGTTCGGATGTGTGGTTTCCCTATTATCCTCTCTGCACAAAGGTGCACATTGCCACGACCTACGATATGGTGCTGGAATGCTACCGCCAGATGCTTCGTTTCTACGCCCCGGAAAACATTTCTTTTGTGGGTGCTTCTTCCGGTGCGGCCCTGGCCATTGGTCTTTTGCTGCATAATAATGCACTGGGCCGTCCCCTACCCGTGCCCAGGCAGGTGATTGCCGTCTCTCCAGGTGCCGTCCCCCTCACCTCTGTGGAGAGGGAAAAAATGTCCATTCTGGACAAAAAGGACGTGATGGTGACTGCCGCCTTTATGGAGACGGTACAGGCTCTGTTGGAAAAGGGAGCGTCCACCCCTTCTTATATGGTATCCGGTGTCACCGGAGATTTTACTGGGCTCCCCAAAATTTATTTTTACTATGGCACAGATGAAATTTTGTATGCAGAAGCAGGCCCCTTTGCAGAGGCCTGTCAAAAATACGATGTCCCTTTTCAGATGACCATAGGGCGGGGCATGTTTCACTGCTATGCCTTAATGCCCTTCTTTCCAGAAGGGAAAAAAGCTTTTCAGGAAATTGTTCAGCTGCTGGGAGACTGATTTTCCTGCCGTCTTTTTCTCCAGGCTGGCAGAATCCACCTGTGCAGACGCCGGTCTGCGGAACAGGAAACCACCCCTTCCGCCAGTAGCTTCTCCAGTTCACCATAAGTAACCTTTCTAGCCTCCACCACCTCATCCGGCTGAAGGATCAGTTGCTGCAGGGATACGGATGCCTCTGCCAGGTACACATCACATAAATAGTGTTTTTTTTCGTATATATCCTGGCCCATGAACTGCAGATCCTCTTCCTTCAGTATGAGGCCGGTTTCTTCTTTCAGTTCCCGAAGAGCACCTGCCACGGAAGTTTCTCCTG
>CAYRQT010000027.1:0-18427 GCA_964426655.1 uncultured Cuneatibacter sp.
TGCATCGGATTGAATCTTTTGCCCGGACGCACCCCCAGGAGGAAATCACACTTACAGTGGTGGGAGGAGACGGCACACTGAACGGTGTTCTCAATGCCTGTACCCCCGGGAATGGATTTTCCATGGGCTATATTCCGGCGGGAACCGGCAATGATTTTTGCAGAGCACTGCATCTGGAAACAGATGCGGCCAGAGGACTGGCACGTATTTTACATCCCCGGGCTTTTCGCATGCTGGATGTGGGAGAGGTAACGGCCCAGGGGAAGACCCTACGGTTTCTGGTCAGTGCAGGTATGGGGTTTGATGCAGCTGTTTGCCACCAGCTTCAGAAAACGGATTTCAGAAAAAAACTAAGACGCTGGCATCTGGATCGGTTGAGCTATGTGTTTTCCGGTATTTATCAAATCGTTCATTCAAAACCGGTGAATCTCACCTTGTGGGATGCAGCAGGGAAGTCCTATCCCCTTTTGCGGACCCGGTTTATTTCCATCCATAATCAGCCTTTTGAAGGGGGCGGTTTCTGTTTTGCTCCTGCAGCAAGCGTGGATGACGGTTATTTTGACATTTGTGCAGTTTCCGGGGTTTCTGCATGGAAATTTGCAGGCATTCTGGTGCTGTCTATTTTTGGAAAGCATACAAAGGCAAAAGGGGTCACTATGGTGCGAACCCAAAGCTTTCGACTGGAAGCAGAAAGGCCTATGGCAGCTCACACTGACGGGGAATCTTTTTATTCCCAGAATGCACTTTCCGGGATATGCCGGCACAAACAGATTCGTTGGATTATACGCTAGGGTTTTCTGAAGAAATCGATGAAAACAGGGGCGTTGCCATATAGAAAGGAAGACATGAGAATCGGAATGGGATATGACGTCCATCGGCTGGTGCATGACCGACCCTTGATTCTGGGAGGCGTTACCGTCCCCTATGAAAAAGGGCTTCTCGGCCATTCAGATGCGGACGTCCTGACACATGCAGTGATGGATGCCCTGTTGGGGGCAGCAGCTCTGGGAGACATTGGCCAGCATTTTCCGGACACAGACCCTGCTTTTAAAGACTGTTCCAGTTTGGAGCTGCTGAAACATGTTGTTGGCCTTTTGGAGGAAAAAGGATATGTTCTGGGAAATATCGATGCCACCATCATAGCCCAGAAGCCAAAACTTTCCCCCTTTCGGGAAGAAATCAGGGACAGACTGGCAGATATTCTGCAGGCGGAAAAAAACCAGGTCAACATTAAAATGACAACAGAAGAAGGGCTGGGATTTACCGGTTCCGGGGAGGGCATTTCCGCTCAGGCCGTGGCCCTTTTGTATGAAATGACAGATGTTTCTTCTTATGATGTAACGCCGGGAACAGGTTGCGGCGGGTGCAAAGGCTGCAGAATGCAGGATTGATTTTCAGTTAAGAATTCTGCGAAAAACGGAATTACCCCCATCCTGCATTTCCTTATGAAAAAAGGGTGAATTGCGAAAAAAACGCTTGCCTTTTAGAATAGGAGAGAGTAGAATAAATGGGGTTGATTATAATTTAACAATATATTCTAGGAGGAATTAAACATGGCAGTAAAAGTTGCAATCAACGGATTTGGCCGTATCGGTCGTCTTGCGTTCAGACAGATGTTCGGTGCTGAGGGCTATGAAGTGGTAGCCATCAATGATTTAACCAGTCCCAAAATGCTGGCGCATTTGTTAAAGTATGATTCTGCACAGGGAAGATATGCATTGGGTGATACCGTAGAGGTAGGAGAAGACTACATCGTGGTAGATGGTAAGAAGATCACCATTTATGCAAAGGCAAATGCAGCTGAACTGCCTTGGGGCGAGCTGGGTGTAGACGTTGTTCTGGAATGCACCGGCTTCTATGTATCTAAAGCAAAGGCACAGGCTCATATCGATGCTGGTGCAAAGAAGGTTGTTATTTCCGCACCCGCCGGCAATGATCTGCCTACTATCGTATACAGCGTAAATGAGAATACCCTGACCAAGGAAGATACCATCATTTCCGCAGCATCCTGTACCACGAACTGTCTTGCACCTATGGCAAAGACATTAAATGATTATGCACCCATCCAGTCCGGTATCATGACCACTGTTCATGCATACACAGGAGATCAGATGGTATTGGATGGCCCTCATCGCAAGGGTGATCTGAGAAGAGCACGTGCAGCCGCTGTCAATATCGTTCCCAACTCTACCGGTGCTGCAAAGGCTATCGGCCTGGTTATTCCGGAACTGAATGGCAAACTGATCGGTTCTGCACAGCGTGTGCCCGTTCCCACCGGATCTACCACTATTCTTGTAGCTGTTGTTAAGGGCGAAAATGTAACCAAGGAAGGCATCAATGCTGCAATGAAAGCTGCTTCCAGTGCATCCTTTGGCTACACAGAAGAGGAGCTGGTATCCTCTGATATCGTAGGGATTACCTATGGTTCTCTGTTCGATTCCACCCAGACCATGGTAACCAAGATTGAAGATGGTCTGTATCAGGTTCAGGTTGTTTCCTGGTATGACAATGAAAACTCTTACACCAGCCAGATGGTTCGTACCATTAAGTATTTTGCTGAGCTGTAATCTGTTAAAAAGAAAAATGACTCATGCGGGTCCGGTCCTTAGGACCGGATCCCTTTTTTATGCAGGGAAAACCTGCCATATTTTTCAAAACGAAAGGAGCATTTCCTTATGCTGAACAAGAAATCTGTAGATGATATTAATGTAAAGGGCCAGCGGGTCCTGGTTCGCTGCGACTTCAACGTGCCGTTAAAAGACGGAAAAATCACAGATGAGAACCGTCTGGTGGCTGCACTGCCCACCATCAAAAAGCTGATCAATGATGGCGGAAAAGTCATCCTCTGCTCTCATCTGGGCAAGCCCAAGGGAGAGCCTAAGCCGGAGCTGTCTCTTGCACCGGTAGCCGTACGTCTTGCTGAGTTACTGGGACAGCCCGTTCTTTTTGCAGCAGACTCCAATGTTGTGGGAGAAAATGCAAAGGCGGCTGTGGCCAACATGAAAGATGGCGATGTGGTACTGCTGGAGAACACCAGATACCGTGCAGAAGAAACAAAGAATGGCGAAGCGTTCAGCAAGGAACTGGCTTCCCTTTGTGATGTATATGTAGACGATGCTTTTGGTACGGCTCACCGTGCACACTGCTCCAATGTGGGCGTGACAAAATTTGTCAAGACGGCTGTAGTGGGTTACCTGATGCAGAAGGAAATTGATTTCCTGGGAAATGCAGTCAATAACCCGGCCAGACCTTTTGTGGCCATTCTGGGTGGCTCCAAGGTTTCTTCTAAAATCTCTGTAATTAACAACCTGCTGGATAAAGTGGATACCCTGATCATTGGAGGCGGAATGAGCTTTACCTTTGATAAGGCAGCAGGAAAGGCAGTGGGAAAATCCCTCGTAGAGGATGACTATCTTTCCTACGCCAATGAGATGGTGGAAAAGGCAAAGGAAAATGGGGTCAACCTGCTTTTGCCCATTGATACAGTGGCCGCAAAAGAATTCAGCAACGATGCTTCCTATCGCGTGGTTGAAGGGGACATGGAACCGGATGAAATGGGTCTGGACATTGGGCCCAAGACCTGCCAGCTGTACAAAGATGCCTTAAAGGATGCCAAAACCGTTGTTTGGAACGGACCCATGGGAGTTTTTGAAATGCCCAATTTTGCCAAGGGAACCATTGCGGTGGCAGAAGCTCTTGCTGATCTGGATGCTGTGACTATTATTGGCGGCGGTGATTCTGCAGCAGCAGTAAACACCTTAGGCTTTGGAGATAAAATGACACATATCTCCACGGGCGGTGGCGCAAGCCTGGAATTCCTGGAAGGCAAGGAACTTCCCGGTGTGGCAGCAGCAAATGACAAATAAGAAGCCGTGAGAGCGATAAATGGCACAGAGAGGAAAAACAATGCGTAAAAAAATAATTGCAGGCAACTGGAAGATGAACATGACCCCTTCCCAGGCAATTGCCCTGGTAAACGAATTAAAGCCCCTTGTGGTCAATGAGGAAGTGGATGTGGTATTTTGTGTCCCGGCTATTGACATTATTCCGGCAGTAGAAGCGGCAAAGGGCAGCAATATTAAGATCGGTGCGGAAAACATGTATTTTGAGGAGAGCGGTGCTTATACCGGCGAAATTTCCCCGGCCATGCTTACTGATGCAGGCGTAGAATATGTGATCATCGGTCATTCTGAGCGCAGAGAGTATTTTGCAGAAACAGATGAGACCGTCAACAAAAAAGTTAAGAAGGCATTTGCCCACGGCTTGACACCCATTGTTTGCTGTGGAGAAAGTCTTACCCAGAGAGAGCAGGGCGTGACCCTGGATTTTATTCGCCAGCAGATTAAAATTGCTTTCTATGAAGTGTCTGCAGAAGATGCAGTTAAAGCAGTTATTGCCTATGAACCCATCTGGGCCATCGGCACAGGAAAAGTGGCCACTACTGCACAGGCACAGGAAGTGTGTGCAGGCATTCGGGCCTGCATCGCCGAATTATACGGAACAGATACTGCTGCAGCGATTCGCATTCAGTATGGCGGCAGTGTATCGGCATCTAGTGCAGCAGAATTATTTGCACAGCCGGATATTGACGGAGGCCTTGTAGGCGGTGCTTCTCTAAAGCCGGATTTTGGAAAGATCGTTAATTACAAATAATTCAGCAAAGAAAAACGCAGAGGCGCTGAACTGACCCCTGTATGACAGAACGAAGCGTCTGCCATATGGGAGGTCAGTTTTTTGTGGAGGCGCTTTCACTTTATATGGAAAGAACAGGAGTTAGTATGAGTAAAAAAACAGCCGTGTTACTGATCATGGATGGATTTGGCATAAATGACCGGAAAGAGGGAAACGCAGTGGCAGGGGCAAAGATGCCTCATATTCAGCATCTGATGGACACCTGCCCCTATGTCATGGGCTATGCCAGCGGCATGGCAGTGGGGCTTCCGGACGGACAAATGGGGAATTCTGAGGTCGGGCATCTAAATATGGGAGCCGGCCGTATCATCTATCAGGAATTGACACGTATTTCCAAGGAAATTGAAGATGGGGATTTCTTTGAAAATCAGGCATTATTGGCGGCAGTTCAAAACTGCAAGGAAAATCATTCTGCACTGCATCTGATGGGCCTGTTGTCTGATGGCGGGGTACACAGCCACCTTGAGCATGTCTTTGGTCTGTTGGAGCTGGCAAAAAGAGAAGGAATGGAAAAGGTGTATGTTCATGCTTTTCTGGACGGAAGGGATACGGCGCCTACCTCAGGGCTTGCCTTTGTCAAAGCACTGCAGGACAAAATGCATGAGCTGGGCGTTGGAGAAGTGGCTACCGTTTCCGGCAGATATTATGCCATGGATCGGGATAATCGCTGGGACAGAGTACAGCAGGCTTATGATGCCATGACCCTGGGCAAAGGAGAAGTGGCAAAAGAGGCACAGGCTGCCATTCAGAAATCTTATGAAGAAGGTAAAACGGATGAATTTGTGTTGCCCACAGTAATCGTGAAAGATGGGAAGCCAACAGCGGTTATAGAGGATAAGGATTCTATTATTTTTTATAATTTCCGGCCGGATCGGGCCAGAGAAATGACCAGAGCGTTCTGCGATCCTGATTTTTCAGGATTTGAAAGAAGCAAAACACCAAAGACAACCTATGTCTGTTTTACAGAATATGATGCCACCATTCCTGGAAAAACAGTGGCTTTCCACAAGGTGGAGATTAAAAACACCCTGGGTGAATATTTGTCCAATTTAAATATGACTCAGGCCCGTATGGCAGAGACTGAAAAATATGCGCATGTCACCTTTTTCTTTAACGGCGGGAAAGAAGAGCCTTATCCGGGAGAGGATCGGTTCCTGGTAAAATCTCCTAAAGTGGCGACATATGACCTGCAACCGGAAATGAGCGCCAACGAGGTGTGTGATAATCTGGTAAATGCCATTCGTTCCGGAAAATACGATGTGGTAATCGTAAACTTTGCCAATCCGGACATGGTAGGCCATACCGGAGTGATGGAGGCTGCAGTTAAAGCAATAGAAACAGTGGATGTATGCGTGGGAAAGGCTGCTGAGGCCGTTAAAGAAACGGGTAGTGTGATGTTTATCTGTGCAGACCATGGAAATGCGGAACAGTTGGTAGATTATGATACGAAAGGCCCTTTTACTGCCCATACCACCAATCCGGTGCCTTTTATCCTGGTAAACGGCCCTGCAGGAATGCAACTGCGAGAGGGGGGAAACCTAGCAGATATTGCCCCCACATTACTGGATTTGCTTGGAATTCCTCAACCGAAAGAAATGACAGGAAAGAGTCTTTTGCTTTCGAAATAACAGTAATGGGGGTAAAAACTTGACAAAACAGAACGGGTGTGCTATATCATGTGGGTACCTTTAGGTTGTATGTTGGTTGGAGTGAGGAGTGATAAAAATGTACCAACGTTCCATACGAATCCAGAGCATTCAGGATGCCATGCGTTTTGTGGAGGCAGCCAGTAAGTTTGATTTTGACATTGATCTTGGTTACAATAGAATCGTTGTGGATGCCAAATCCATTTTGGGCGTCTTGAGCCTGGATTTAAGTAAGCCTCTGATGTGCACATGGCACATGGAGAACGAAGAATTTGAAAAGCTGCTCTGTCAGTTCCGGGCAGCAGCGTAGGCTGGCCTTCTGGTCAGCTGTGACAAACCGGAAAAAAGAAGGGGCCCTTTTCCAAAAGGAGAGGGGCTCTTTCTTTATGCCTTTGTTTGATAAAAAAATCACATTATAGCAAAAAAGTGCTGGACTATTCTGAACCTTTGTGCGACAATGGACACGGTGTATGGCGTAGTCCGGCCTTCGCCCAGAAGATATAACTTGAAAGGAGTCTTAACATGATTTATTCACATGAAGTAGAAACAATGTGCAAAGTGGCACAGGGTGTCTGTCATGGCGCCGCACCCATTCCGCAGGAAGCAAAATGGGTGCAGGCCAAAGAAGTAAAGGATATTTCCGGTCTGACACACGGTGTGGGCTGGTGTGCACCCCAGCAGGGGGCCTGTAAACTGACCCTGAACGTGAAAGAGGGCATTATTCAGGAGGCACTGGTAGAAACAGTAGGATGCTCGGGAATGACCCATTCTGCTGCTATGGCAGCAGAAATTTTACCAGGACGTACCGTGCTGGAAGCATTGAACACGGATCTGGTATGTGATGCCATCAATACAGCCATGAGAGAGTTATTTCTGCAGATTGCCTATGGCAGAAGCCAGAGTGCCTTTTCTGAAGACGGACTTCCCATTGGGGCAGGGCTGGAAGATCTGGGCAAGGGACTTCGCTCACAGGTGGGAACCATGTATGGCACATTGAAAAAAGGCCCCCGGTATCTGGAAATGGCGGAAGGATATGTAACCGGTATCGCTCTGGACGAAGATGACCAGATTATTGGTTATCAGTTCGTTTCTTTGGGTAAAATGACTGACTTCATCAAAAAGGGAGATGATCCCAATACGGCCTGGGAGAAAGCAAAGGGTCAGTATGGACGTGTAGAAGATGCAGTGAAGATCATTGATCCGAGAAAAGAATAATAGGAGGGAAAAATCGTGGCTTTATTTGAATCATATGAACGCAGAATAGATAAAATCAATGCTGTATTAAACAGCTATGGCATTTCCGGTCTGGAAGAGGCAGAGCAAATCACCAAAGCCGCCGGACTGGATGTCTATGAGCAGGTGAAGAAAATCCAGCCCATCTGCTTTGAAAATGCCTGCTGGGCCTATCTTGTGGGAGCGGCTATTGCCATTAAAAAGGATTGCCGTAAGGCTGCAGATGCAGCGGCAGCCATTGGTGAGGGACTCCAGGCATTCTGTATTCCCGGATCTGTTGCTGATCAGAGAAAAGTTGGCCTTGGCCATGGAAATCTGGGGAAAATGCTGTTAGAAGAAGAGACAGAGTGCTTCTGCTTCCTGGCCGGTCATGAATCCTTTGCAGCAGCAGAGGGAGCCATCGGTATTGCAGAAAAGGCCAATAAGGTGCGTAAGAAACCCCTTCGTGTTATTCTGAATGGCCTTGGCAAAGATGCGGCACAGGTCATTTCCAGAATCAATGGCTTTACATTTGTGGAAACCCAGATGGATTATTACACCGGAGAAGTAAAGGAAGTGTTTAGAAAATCCTACTCCAACGGTCTTAGGGCAAAGGTAAACTGCTACGGTGCCAATGATGTGACAGAGGGCGTGGCCATCATGTGGAAGGAAGGGGTGGATGTGTCCATCACCGGTAATTCTACTAACCCCACCAGATTTCAGCATCCGGTAGCCGGTACCTACAAAAAAGAACGTCTGGAAGCGGGCAAAAAATACTTTTCCGTAGCTTCCGGCGGTGGAACAGGCCGTACCCTTCATCCGGACAACATGGCTGCAGGTCCTGCTTCCTATGGCATGACAGATACCATGGGTCGTATGCATTCCGATGCACAGTTTGCAGGTTCCTCCTCCGTTCCCGCTCATGTGGAAATGATGGGTCTGATTGGTATGGGTAACAACCCCATGGTTGGGGCCACAGTTGCCATAGCCGTTGGGATTGAAGAAGCCGCTAACGCAGGAAAATTCTAAAGCAGTTAATAAGAGCCTGAGGAAAATAAAAAAGAACTGACCTCCCATAAGCCGGACTTTCAGGTCCGACATATGGGGCAGTTCAAATGGTTTTCCTTCAGGCTCTTTTTTTATAATGGGCTAACGTTTTTTAGAGGCAATTTTAAACACATCTCTGGGTCTGCCCAGGACAACGATATGCTCCTCCCCCTGAAACACATATTGTCCAGTGGGGAGGGGGTCAAGCGTTTCGCCTTGCTTTATGGCCAGAATATTTACATGGCAGGTATTGCGTAGATCCAGGCGGGAAATGGTCTTCCCAACCCATCCGGGAAGAATGGGAATTTCAAAAATGGAATATTCATCTGTCAGTTCAATAAAGTCGAATATATTGTCCGCATTATGGCGAATGGCCACTTTTTCAGCAATTTCCTGCTCCGGGTATACCACTTCATCCGCACCTATTTTTTTTAGCAATTTCGCCTGTACAGTGCTTCCGGCTTTAGAAATGACATGAGGGGCACCCAATTCCTTTAACAAGGAGGTGATTTCCAGTGAGGATTGGAAATTGCTGCCAATGGCAACAAAAATCAGATCAAAATTGCGTACTCCAAAATTCTTCAAAATGGCAGGCGATGTACAATCTCCAATGTGGGCATCGGTGAATCCGGGGGCAAGTTCTTCGATGATTTCCTCCTGAATGTCCACAATCATAACCTCGTTGTCCAGCAGCATCATCTTTTCTGCCACATGCCGTCCAAATCTTCCCATTCCAATGACAAGTACTGATTTCATATATTAGAATCTCCTTTCAACCAATTAAAATCCGTTCGACAGGTCGCTCAACATTGGCGTGCCGATTCCGTTCTGCCAGGAAAAGGGCAAAAGTTAATCCACCCACCCGGCCTGTAAACATCAGGAGGACAATTAACATTTTAGAAAGCCCGTTCAGGGAAGTGGTAATGCCTGTGGTCAACCCAACGGTGCTGGAGGCAGAAACCACTTCAAACAGGGCATCTTTTAATGAAAAGGGTTGGAAAAGGCACAGTAGCAATGTACTGACCAGAATAGCAGACATATACAGCACAAAAATGGCATTGGCCTCCTTTACAGATTCTTCATCCAGCCGGCGCTTGAATGCCTGAATATGGTTCTGTTTTCTGGAAGCATAATAGGCACCCATTACAAGCACAAAAAAAGTGGTGGTTTTAATGCCTCCTGATGTGGAGCCCGGATTCCCCCCGATAAACATCAGAATCATAGTCAAAAGCAGACCGCTCTGGGACAAATGGGTCACTTTTTCGGTGTTAAATCCTGCTGTACGGGGGGTGATGGCCTGGAAAAGAGCTCCCCAGAACTGATCAAAGAAAGACAGCCCGCTCAGGCTGGCATTTCGTTCAAAAAGCAGGAATAAAAATGTGGGAATGACTGTAAGGAGGAATGTGACAGTCAGGACAATTTTGGAGTGGAGGTAATAACGGGACAAATGCCATTTGTGGGTGGCAATATCATTCCAGACAATAAATCCAAGGCCCCCTATCACGGTAAGTGCCATAACAGTCACATAGACCAGCACATCCCCTTCAAAATGCTGCAGGGAAGAAAAGGGAGCGTATCTGCCCATCAGATCAAATCCGGCATTGCAAAAGGCGGAAACAGATAAAAACAAAGCGTTGTATAATCCTTGTGCCAGCCCCATTTCAGGAATGAAACGGATGGATAGAAGAAGTGTGCCAATGGCTTCCATCACGAAAGTGAAGATGCTGATGTGAATAACCAGCCGGACAATGCCGCTCACCTTTAGACTCCCGGCGGTCTGCACAAGCAAAAGACGCTGGGAAAGACCGATATTTCTGCGCAAAAAGACATAGAACATGGCAATAAAAGTCATAAAGCCAAGGCCGCCCACTTGGATGAGCACCAGCAGCACAATCTGGCCGAACAGGGACCAGTACAAGTAATTGTCATATAAAATCAGGCCCGTAATACATGTGGCGGAAGTGGACGTGAAAAGGGCATCTTCAAAGGAAGTCCAGATGTGGGCATTGGAGGAGATGGGAAGGGATAACAAAAAAGCCCCCAGCAAAATAATCAGAAGGTAGCCGCTGACAATAATTTTTTCATGATTGGATTTTAGTCGCCTTTTCCTGTGTTTAAGTAGCATGAAACCTCCCGAAATAGAACTGTCTTCTGCCCTCATTATAATCTGAACATCAGGCAAAATCAATTCTAAAGAAGACCGGGAGGGCAGGAAGAGGGAGACGTTTTGAAAAAAAGATGCAGGTGTGCATATTTACTAAAATAAACCAATTGACGAAAAGAAAACGGGAGAGTAGTATCCATTCATAAATAAAATCTTTTTGTTTATAATAGGAGAAAGAGGTCTATAAATGGATGCCGAGGAGAATAGGGAAGAAAAGCGGGAAGGGAATCGATTAATGAAAGGCGTACAGGACATTTTTATGCCGCTGATTCCCATGCTGATGGCAACGGCTATTTTGAAGGGAATTTTGCTTTTGTTGGTCAATCTGGGGGCTTTGCAGGAAAAATCTGGTCTGTATCAGCTTTTATATGGAGCAGCTTCAGCTTTTTTTTATTTTTTGCCCGTTTTTGTGGCCTACACTTCCTCAAAGGTATTTCATGCTTCATCCCTGACGGCTGTGACCATTGCCTGCACCATGCTCTACCCGGACCTGACAGCGTGGATGGAAAGCGGTGACAGTCTGACCGTAGCTGGACTTCCCCTGCTGGAGGCCAATTATGAGTCAGGCATTATTCCGGTGGTCCTGTCAGTGGCTCTTTTACATTTTGTGGAACTTCCCCTGGAAAAATGGCTGCCCCGGGCAGTGAAGCATTTTATGAAGCCCCTTTTAAGTCTGGTGATTCTAGTCCCCTTGGTTTTCCTGATAGCGGGGCCCTTGGGAACCTGGATTGGCAGCAGCCTTGCCCAAGTATTTCTCGCAATTTATAAGGCGAACCCGGGACTGGCTGGTGCTTTTTTGGGCTTTTTCATGCAGCCCATGGTTTCCATAGGGGCACATTGGGCATTAACACCGGTAATCGTGGAAAACATTGCCCGGTATGGGTATGACACCATACAACCATTGATGGGCGGAGCGGTAATGGCCCAGTGCGGCGCTGCCCTGGCTACGGGCCTGATTGTTAAGAAGCCGGACCAGAAGCATCTGGCTTTTTCCGGAAGTTTTGCAGCTTTTCTGGGAGTAACGGAGCCGGCATTGTTTGGAACCAATCTGGTGCTGGGATTCCCCTTTTTGTGCGGATGTATTGGCGGTGCGGCAGGCGGTGCATTGGCGGGTGTCAGCGGATCCAGGGCCCTGGCAGTGGCTTCTCCCAGTTTTCTGACAGCACTGGTGTATTGGGGGCAGGGATTTTGGGCCTTTATTCTGTCCATGTGTCTGGGGTTTGTCATTGGTTTTGTACTGACAATGGCAGGGCGGCATGTCGTGCTGCGCAAAGCAGAGGCATTGAAAATGGAGAAGGAGGGCATAGCCGACGGAAAGGAAACTACGGTGGGTGCATAACTTGAAGTTATAGCCAGTACTACCAAATAGATATGCCCCAATGGGGCCTAAAGATTGACAAACAATTTCATCATTGATATGATGAAGAACAAGTAGTAAAACTGGCAGGCAAAGGAGACGCCTATGAAAAGAATGGTATTTTCGTTATTAGTGGATAATCAGGCCGGAGTACTGAGCCGGATTGCCGGGCTGTTCAGTCGCAGAGGGTACAATATTGACAGTCTGACAGTGGGAGAAACAGAAAATCCTTCTTTTTCCCGTATGACGGTGGTGGCCAGGGGAGAAAAAGAGGAGCTGGATCAGATCGAACGTCAGCTGGCCAAGCTGGTGGACGTGGTGGAAATTACCCGGCTGCACAGGGGAGATTCCGTCACCAGGGAACTGGTACTGGTCAAAGTTGGGGTGGATGCCTCCCAGCGGCAGAATGTCATTGCGGTGGCTGATATTTTCCGGGCTAAAATTGTAGATGTGGCTGAAAAATCTGTTATGATTGAAATGACAGGAAACGGAGAGAAAATCAAAGCCTTCATTGACCTGTTAAAGGATTTCCATATCAAACAGCTGGTGCGAACTGGCGTGACGGGGCTTACCCGGGGCGCAACGGACCAGGCAGCAGAAGAAGCCGAGGCAGAAGACGGGGAAGACGGCCTTGAGGAATGATTAGGCAAAATAGAGGTGGCGGTTTTCCGGCATCCTATAATAATACATTTGGAGGAAATAAAAATGGCAAAGATTTACTATCAGAAAGATTGTGATTTATCCCTGCTGGATGGAAAGACCATTGCTGTCATTGGTTATGGCAGCCAGGGACATGCCCATGCGTTAAATGCAAAAGAGTCAGGATGCCATGTCATCATTGGTTTATATGAGGGCAGCCGTTCCTGGGCTAAGGCAGAGGCAGCCGGATTTGAGGTATATACAGCTTCTGAAGCTGCAGCAAAAGCAGATATTATTATGGTTCTCATTAACGATGAGAAGCAGGCCAAAATGTACAGGGAAAGCATTGCTCCCAACCTGACAGCTGGAAAGATGCTGATGTTTGCTCATGGCTTTGCTATTCATTTCGGACAGATCGTACCGCCTAAGGACGTGGATGTGACCATGATCGCTCCCAAGGGTCCCGGTCATACTGTAAGAAGTCAGTATCAGGAAGGTCAGGGTGTGCCCTGCCTGATCGCTGTGGCACAGGATGCTACCGGAAAAGCGCATGATCTGGCACTGGCCTATGCACTGGCCATTGGTGGAGCAAGAGCTGGGGTGCTGCAAACCACATTCCGGGAAGAAACCGAGACAGACCTGTTTGGCGAGCAGGCCGTGCTTTGCGGTGGAGTGACCGAATTAATGAAGTGTGGATTTGAAGTGCTGGTGGAAGCAGGATATGAACCGGAATCTGCCTATTTTGAATGCATCCATGAAATGAAACTGATCGTGGATCTGATCAATGAAGACGGCTTTGCAGGGATGCGGTATTCCATTTCCAATACAGCTGAATATGGAGATTATATCACTGGTCCTAAGATCATTACAGAAGACACAAAGAATGCCATGCGTAAGGTGCTGAAAGATATTCAGGAAGGGGTTTTTGCCAAGAACTGGCTGCTGGAAAATCAGATAGGGTGCCCCAATTTCAATGCCCTCAGAAGAAGGAATGCAGACCATCCTTTGGAGAAGGTGGGCAAGGAGCTGCGTGGCCTGATGAGCTGGACCAGCAAGAAGAAACTTCTGGAAAACTAAAACCATTTCAGAAAGAAATGCCGCTCAGGGAAGGTGATCACCTCCCAGGGCGGCTTTTTTGTGTTTGGAGAAGAGGGAAAAGACTAAAAGCGGCTGTTAGCTGTAATAAAAGAGAGAAAGCTCTGGGCCGATGGATTAAGGGGAACCTGAGTGGATGTGGCAAAACCAAGGGTTCTGTGGGGAATGGAGAGGCCCAGGGGAATTTCCACCAGAATGCCCTCGTCCAGCTCTTTTTGCACACATTCCCGGATGCAGCAGCCCACACCAATGCCGATTTTGGCAAATTCGATCAGAAGGTCCATGGTACTGACTTCCAGCAAATGGTGGATCACAATCTGGTTTTCATGAAGGAAGGCATCTACATGGTGTCTGGTCATGTTTGTGCTATCCAGAAGCATGATGTTGCCCAGCTGGAACAGGTCCGCATCCTTTCCCTCCCGAAGGTAAAAGTTCTTTAGATAAGAGGGACTACAGACAAAGGCATCTTGAATTTCCACCACCGGGTAAAACTGGATGTTCTTTTGCATTCTGGGTTTTGCCACCAGGCCAATGTCCAGATGCTGCTGTTCAATCAGAGCCAGTGTCTGGGCAGAGGCCTGATTTTGGATGGTAATCTTGATGTGAGGATGAGAAGTAATGAACTTCTCCAGATAGGGGAGCAGGATGTATTTGCATAGAGTGATGCTGACCCCAATGCGCAAATGGCCAATGCCCAGCGTCTGTATGCGCGTCAGCTCCTGCTCCGCTTCCTGAATTTCGGAAAAAGCAGTTTTTACATGCTGGTAAAGGAGGGTACCCTCCTCAGTCAGGGTAACGCCCCGGGAGTTGCGGATGAACAGGGTGGTGGACAGACTCTCCTCCAGCTTGCTGATGGATTTGCTGATGGCCGGCTGGCTGATAAACAACTCTCTGGCAGCACGGGAAATATTGCCGGCATTAGCGACTGTGTAAAATATGCGGTAAAGTGAAAGATTTTGTTCCATGGCACCCCTTTCTGATAACCAGCAGTTATAGGATGTATACTTTTTTTGTATTTTCATTATAATCACACCCATGCTATCATAGCAAGTAGAATTTCAAAACGTAAGAGGAGGTATTACCATGGGAATGACAATGACCCAGAAAATATTGGCACATGCAGCCGGATTGGACCATGTGGAAGCAGGACAGCTGATTGAAGCCAATCTGGATCTGGTGCTGGGCAATGATATCACGTCCCCGGTGGCCATTAAGGAAATGGAAAAGGCAAAACGGACCCAGGTTTTTGACAAAGATAAAATCGCACTGGTACTGGATCATTTTGTCCCCAACAAAGATATTAAATCGGCGGAACACTGCCGTTGTGTGAGAAATTTTGCCAATGCACACGACATTCCCAACTTTTTTGATGTGGGAGAGATGGGCATTGAGCATGCCCTCCTTCCGGAAAAGGGACTGGTAACAGCGGGAGATGTGGTCATTGGAGCAGATTCCCATACCTGCACCTATGGAGCTTTGGGGGCGTTTTCCACCGGCGTGGGCAGCACCGATATGGCAGCAGGTATGATTACAGGAAGAGCCTGGTTTAAGGTGCCCTCCGCCATCCGCTTCGAGCTGGTGGGCACCCCAAAACCCTGGATTTGCGGAAAAGACGTGATTTTACACATCATCGGGCTGATTGGGGTGGACGGCGCCCTGTACCGGTCTATGGAATTTACGGGAGAGGGGCTGAAGCATCTGACCATGGATGATCGGTTCACCATTGCCAATATGGCCATTGAGGCAGGCGGAAAGAACGGCATTTTCCCCGTAGATGAGCTTACCGTAGAATATTTGAAGACCCATGGGCAGAAACCATACACCATATATGAGGCAGACCCGGATGCGGAGTATGACGAAACTTACGTGATAGATTTGTCTGCTTTGGATTATACCGTGGCTTTTCCCCATTTGCCGGAGAACACCCACACCATGGAAGAAATGCCTGAAATCCATGTGGATCAGGTGATGATTGGCTCCTGCACTAACGGGCATATTTCCGATATGCGGGTTGCTGCAAAAATTCTGGAGGGACATAAGGTGAAAAAAGGGGTTCGCTGCATCATCGTGCCGGCCACCCAGGAAATCTACCTGCAGTCTATAGAAGAAGGCCTTGTGACCACCTTTATCAAAGCAGGGGCCATTTTCAGTACACCGACCTGCGGCCCCTGTCTGGGAGGACATATGGGCGTTTTGGGAGCGGGAGAGAAATGTCTTTCCACCACCAACCGGAACTTTGTGGGGAGAATGGGGCACGTGGAATCGGAAATTTATCTGGCCAGTCCCGCAGTGGCAGCGGCAACTGCAGTGACGGGTGTCATTTCCGCACCGGAAGATTTGGGATTATAGGAGGAAACCGATGAAAGCACAGGGAACTGTATTTAAATATAACGACAATGTGGATACGGATGTGATCATACCGGCCCGGTACCTGAATTCCTCCGATCCGGCAGAACTGGCAAAGCACTGCATGGAAGACATTGACAAAACTTTTGTGGACCGGGTACATAAGGGAGATGTAATGGTAGCCGGAAAGAATTTTGGCTGCGGTTCTTCCAGAGAGCATGCACCCATTGCCATTAAAGCATCCGGCATAAGCTGCATCATTGCCCAGACTTTTGCCCGCATTTTCTACAGAAATGCCATTAATATCGGCCTTCCCATTATTGAATGCCAGGATGCTTATGATGGCATAGAAGAGGGGGATGAGGTGGAAGTGAATTTTGATGAGGGCATTATTTATAACAAGACCAGGGGAACGCAGTTTATGGGACAGAAATTCCCCCCCTTTATGCAGCGGATCATAGAGGCAGAAGGATTATTGAACTATATTAATCAAAAAGCAGTTGACAAATAAGAAAAGACATGGTATCATAACGTGCGTTATGGGCATTCTGTGCAGATGCACGGAACTCTCATCGTTCAAGCAGAGTATCCACTCTCACCTTAGCACAAACGCGTGACTAATGGTCTTAATAATCAAGCATGTTCAAACAGATTGATGAAGTGGATAGTTATGCGCTATCCACTTTTTTGTTGCCCGCAAATAGATACCGTACAGTGTAAGATGGAGGTGCTAAACATTAGCGAATATTTAATTAACGAACAAATTCGGGAAAAAGAAGTCCGTTTAATCGGAGAAGATGGTGCCCAGCTGGGGATCATTTCTACAAAGGAAGCTTTGCGCATGGCCAGAGAAGCTGAATTAGACCTGGTAAATATTGCACCAACAGCCAAGCCGCCTGTGTGCAAGATCATCGATTATGGAAAATTCCGTTATGAGCAGATTCGGCGGGAAAAGGAAGCCCGCAAAAAGCAGAAAATTGTAGAAATTAAAGAAATTCGCATGACGCCGAACATTGACACCAACGACCTGAATACCAAAATTGGCAGTGCCAGAAAATTTTTGGAAAAGGGCAATAAGGTGAAAATCACTCTGCGGTTCCGTGGAAGGGAAATGGCACATATGGCAAGTGCCAGACACATTCTGGATGATTTTGCCGATGCCTTAAAGGATATCAGTGTGGTGGAAAAGCCCGCAAAGGTGGAAGGCCGTAATATGAGTCTGGTATTAACCGAAAAACGGTAGATAAGGAATAAGGAGGACATATCAATGCCAAAGTTAAAAACAAGCCGCGCTGCAGCAAAGCGTTTTAAAGTAACCGGGACAGGAAAACTGGTGAGAATGAAAGCCAATAAGAGCCACATCCTTACAAAGAAATCCACCAAGAGAAAAAGAAATCTCAGAAAGTCCACCCTTACGGATGCTACCAATGTAGCAAACATGAAGAAGATTTTACCTTATATTTAATAGAACAGGAGGATTACTGAGATGGCAAGAGTTAAAGGCGGATTAAACGCAAAGAAAAAGCATAATCGTGTGTTGAAGCTGGCAAAAGGATATAGAGGCGCAAGAAGTAAGCAGTATCGTGTGGCAAAGCAGTCTGTAATGCGTGCCCTGACCAATTCCTATTCCGGCAGAAAAGAAAGAAAGAGACAGTTCAGACAGCTCTGGATTGCCAGAATCAATGCAGCTGCCCGTCTGAATGGGTTGTCTTACAGCAAATTTATGTATGGTTTAAAGCAGGCAGATGTACAGGTAAACCGTAAGATCCTGGCAGATATGGCTGTAAATGATGCGGCAGCTTTTGCACAGCTGGCCGAATTGGCAAAGTCCAAAATCGCCTAAATGACCGATAGACGGTCTTTGAAAACTGCTGAAAAAATGGTTTCTCCTGCTTGACAAAAATGCCGGGACAGGTTATAATCCTACACGTACGTTTTTGAAGACCGTATATTCCTCGATAGCTCAGTCGGTAGAGCAAACGGCTGTTAACCGTTGGGTCGTAGGTTCGAGTCCTACTCGGGGAGCTGACATGGAAAGTTTTTTCCATGTGAAATTCGGAGCGTGGCTCAGTTTGGTAGAGCGTTCGGTTAGGGACCGAGAGGTCGCAGGTTCGAATCCTGTCGCCCCGATTTGCCAAAGACATTTTTGCCCGGCTGTATCTGCAGGGGGTGCTGTCTTTGGCATTTATGTGTCTGTAGCTCAGTTGGATAGAGCAACGGCCTTCTAAG
>CAYRQT010000027.1:18437-26776 GCA_964426655.1 uncultured Cuneatibacter sp.
TTGGCATCTGATCCGGTAGAATCCCGGCGTCTTTGCAGCCGATTTTATGCGGCTACAAGCGGGGTGTAGCTCAGCTTGGCTAGAGCGCCTGGTTTGGGACCAGGAGGTCGCAGGTTCGAATCCTGTCACCCCGATGCTTTGTATATATACAGAATGTTTTCTTCGTAATGATTTCTGTGTTCGTAGCTCAGTTGGATAGAGCAACGGCCTTCTAAGCCGTGGGTCGGGGGTTCGAATCCCTTCAGGCACATTTTTCATACAAGATGTTTCATTTATAAAACAGAATACCGGAAAGAGTTTGCCATGCAGAGATGCATGGCTTTTTTATATATTATTATTAGGAAGAACTTCATCAGGGAAGGGGGGATGTCAAACGCTGATAAGTGATGTCAAACGCTGATTTTTGTGCTATGCTAACGGTAAATCATGAACAGAGAAAGGACGGGGAGATAGAATGAATATGATTCAGGCGATAGTCTGCGCTGTATTGGTGATTTCCTTACTATGCGCAGTGCTGTTGCTGGCCTATACATTAAGACAAAGACAATTGCTGGCCACCCGCTACTTTTTTGTGCTGGTCATGACATCCATCCTGTATACATTTGGCTACCTGATGCAGATCAATGCGGCCAGTGCCCAGCAGGCCAGAATCTGGTACTATGTGCAATACCTGGTCATTCCCTTTCAGCCCTATCTCTGGCTGATGATGACCCTGGAATATTTGGAAGTGGACAGGAAATTCATGAAAAAGGCAGAATGGATTGCCCTGTACCATCCGATTTTGTATATGCTGATCTTTTATACAAATCCACTGCATAAAGCGTATGTGACCTCTTCGGCCTTTCGGTATAATGGGTATTTTTATGTCTGGGTCACACAAAAGGGAATTTTGTTCTGGGGAATGGTGGTTTCCGGCACCATGATCTGTATTTTCTGCGTGGTGGTCTATCTGTATTACTACTTTGCTTCCCCCCGGGAGCATCGCATTGGGGTTCTCACCCTTCTGCTTACTCTCCTTCCCCCCTGGTTTGCCGTGTATTTTACCGCCTCCAGGTTCAATACCCTTCGACTGGACTATCTGCCGGTGGCGGCAGTTATCTCCGCCATTTTGTATGTGGTCAGCGTGCTTCGCTTTCGCATGTTTCAGTTTATGCCCATTGCCTATGAAAAAATCTTTCAGAGGTCTCCGGAAGGGATTTTGCTGACAGATATTACCGGACGCATTGTGGATGTCAATCCCAGTTTCTGCCAGTTATTTCCGGAGCTGAAGGGAGGAACAAAAAGAAAAATGCTGGAGGATTTTCTTTCGCAGCATCCGGAGCTGGATAAACAGAAAATGCAGAAAGAGGAGCTGATTTTTGAAAAATGGCTCCAGCAGAACTGCCGGTTCTACAGAGCGGGAATTTCAGCCCTGTATGCATCCAACGGGAAAAAAATGGGAGAAATTCTGACCGTAACAGATGTGACACTTCTGGTGGAACATCAGAAAAATCTGGAGGATGCCGTGACCACGGCCAGGGAAGAGGCAAAGACCAGTGAGCTGTCCTTTCTGCAGGCCCAGATCAAACCCCATTTTTTAAACAACACCCTGAGTGTGATCGGTGCCATGATCACCAGAAATCCACTGGAAGCCAGAGCTCTCATTGCTGAGCTGGGGGAGCATCTGGCCAACTGCTATTATTTTGACAGCACATCGCCCATGACGGCACTGGAAAAAGAGCTGGAAAGTGTGCAGACCTATGTCAACATTGAGCAGGCCCGGTTCAGGGAAAGAATCGGATACAGGCTGGAGTGCGGGGAAATTCCGGATATGCAGATTCCCCGGCTGGTTCTGGAGCCTCTGGTGGAAAACGCCATCCGGCATGGCATTTTAAAGAAAAGCGGAAAGGGATATGTGACCTTGTCCATTGAGAAAAAAGGGAATTGTGTGTGTTTTTCCGTAAGAGATGACGGCGTGGGCATGTCCAGAGAAACCATCCGGGCCATTTTGGGCCAGGAAGGAAAAGAGCACAGCATAGGCATATCCAATATTCATAAACGGTTGCGAATGCATTACGGAAGGGGCCTGTCCATAAAGAGCGTACCTGGTGCAGGCACCGTCGTTTCATTTTGCGTTCCGGGAAAAGAGAAAGGAGAGAGAAATGATTTCCACAATTGTTCTGGACGATGAATGGTATAATCTGGAGGAAATATGCACATTGGCAGAGCACACCGGATTTATGCAGGTGGTAGGTCGCTATATGAATCCGCTGATGGCATTGGAGGAGGCATCCAGGCTAAAGCCCCAGGTGGCATTGATTGACATAGAAATGCCAGAAATGGATGGAATGACTTTTGCAGAGCGTCTGGTGGAGCAAAATCCAGGGGTGCTTTTTGCCTTTATCACCAGTTGGAACCAATATGCGGTCAGAGCCTTTGAGCTTAATGCGCTGGATTATGTTATGAAACCCATAAAAGTGGAGCGGTTTGAAAAGACGGCGGATAAAATGCGCCAGGAGCTGGAGCGCAATGCCCGCAGCAGCTATGCACAGCGCATTCTTCCCCTGTGGAATGTGCAGGAAAAAGAAACTTCGGGTGTGAAAAACATCCAGCCCCTGTCTCCCAGGGAGATGGAAGTGCTGGTCCTCCTATCCCAGGGGCTGACCCAGAAGGAAATGGCAGAAAGACTCTATCTGTCTGTTTCCAGCATCAAGACCCATCTGGCAGGCATTTACAGTAAATTGAGCGTCAACAATAAAATCAGCGCAGTGCAAAAGGCTAGAGAGGCCAGAATACTCTAAAAACCGGCAGACGTCGTTAAAAAATAGCCATTTGGCCGATACCCTTTTATTTTCATTTCCCCTATACTTTATAAAGTATAGGGCTTTTTGTTTTATTATGCAAAACAGAAGAATCTGGGATGGAGGAAAGGATATGAAAAAGGCACTAAAAAAACGTGCACTCAGCGGCATTCTGGCCGTTGCCATGGTTTTAACGGGAATTCCCTTTTCGTCGGTGAGCACCTCGGCCGCTGAATCTGCAGAAGAGGAGAGCACCCTGGATGTGGAGCTGGTAGATGGTTCGGTTTCTGCGGAAACCCTGGCAGCATTAGGGTTTGATACGGATATCAGCGGTTTTTCAGATAAATTGGAAGAGGATGCGCTGACGCCCTATGGCACAGGGGTGACGCGCCTGATCACCAAAAATGCCCTGAGACTGACAAAAGGCGGCTATACCTACGGCCTGGATTCTTCTTCCGGCAGTTTGCTGATCAATGGAGCAGGGGAGGCGGTGAATCTTTCCTCGGGAACCCAGGGCAGCTATAGCGCAACCCCCAAATATAGCCAGGAGGTGGCTTTGGATGCAGATCAGGACGGTTTGCGGGAATCCACAGCCCAGGTATATGCTTACTACGATGATTCCACAGGGGTTACCTCCTTTTATCTGGCCTATGTAAATGAAGACCAGGAAGCGGATATTTTTGGGGCGGAATATTTACTTGGCAGCATTGGGGAGGTCTCCTTTGACGTGCAGCCCTCTCAAAGCGACGGCTATATGGCCATTACGGCAGGAGATTTTGACGGAGATGGATATGAAGATGAAATTGCCATATATACCTTTTCCGATTTCGTGCCCAAAGTGCAGATCTATGAACTGACCGCTGTAAACCTGAGCGGGCCATTCAGCTTCACCAGTCATGTTTTTGCACCTGTGACCTCCTATGATCTGCGCCAGACTACCAATATGGGGTATGATTATGCAGCCACCTATGCCTCAATGAGTGATAAGACCCAGATGAGGACCATTGTACCGGTGGTGGATCTGGCGGTGGTGACCCAGGGAGCCAATGAAGCGGATGATCTGATTATCAGTGCCAGCCTTCCCCGGTATTCCAGGTCGGCAAATGAGGACAACCTGTATGTGGGATCGGAAGGGGCATCCAATATCATTTTCTGGGCGGACCCACTGTCCACCAATCCGGTGATCACTGTACAGCATATGGCCTTCTCCTGGGCAGATATTTATGGAATTGCAGGCAGCACCTCCATGGAGACCATGATGTTTTGTGGTGTAGACGGTGCGGATATTGACGGGGATGGCACCCAGGAGGTGGTGGTTTCCGGTTTCCGGCTGGACAATGAAGCCTATGGCTATACAAAGGCCTCCGATGCCTGGAAGCTGGATCTGGACTGGTATGATGTGGCGGCGTTTGAATATGACCAGGATACCAAAACCTACAGCATGTCCATTGCACCTCAGTGGTTTACCTGTGATGACGAAGATTACGATGATTCCATCAACATGGAGGAGGGCATTTATAACAATGCCAATGGTACGGATTACACCCAGGCCCCTCTGGAGGTGGTAGGATTTGCAGAACTGGGGGCCGGATATGCCGACTCCGTATTCATCAACGGATTTGTGGTGCGGCTGAGTACGGATTCAGAGGATTTGCCCACGGATGCCCCGGATACGGTTTTGCGCAATAACAACGCAGCAGCAAATTTTGGCAGCCAGTACCTGGCACCGGCCTACGCAGTGCCCATCAACAACCTGGTGGTGGACAACAGTTTAATAGAAGGAAATGATTTTATCCCGGAGGGCGCTACACTGGACGGGTACCTGGATGCCCATAACAGATGGATCGGCTCTGCAATAGCCGGAAATTTTGATAAAAATGATCTGGGCATGGAACAGGTGGCTTTCATATACGCCTGCAAAACGGAGGATGCCGGCACATACTCCTATGTACTGGTGGTATTCGGACAGAAGGAAAGCAATGTGGGAGAAACAGAGGTATCCTTTGATGATGATTATTTCCAGAATAACGATTCCGATACCCATACCTTCAATGCCTCCATCCTTTCCGAAAAAGGCAGTGCCCAGAGCGGTTCCTGTGCCATCAGCCTTTCGGCCACAGACACCGATGAGACGACACTGATGCGTTTAAAGGACAACAACAAGCAGCTATATTTTTCAGAGCCGGAAATCATTGCCGTGCTGCAGGCGGCCCCTTACTTTGACTCCTTTGTGGATGAGGATAATTATCTGGCAGCGGGTATGACGGGGTATTCCCAGACCTCAGGCAGTTCTTCAGAGCTAAGCACGGATTTCCTGGCCACATTCAGCGCCATGCTGGGGTTTGAATTTGATGCCATTCCCTTTTCCGTGGCCAGTTTCAGTCTGGAGTTGAGCCTGTCCTTATCCGTAGGGGGAGGGTTTTCCGAATCCAGTACGGTTTCCAGGAGTGTCAGCTTTAACACGGCGAAAACAGATAGCGTGGCTCTGGCCATGTCCCCCTACATCCGATACACGTATGAGGTATGGGATCCGGACGGGCAGGAATGGTATACCATGTATGTGGATATGCCCCAGGAATCCAGGGTAACCCAGGTTACGGTGGACCAGTATGACAGTGTGGCAGAAGATTCGGGATGGGAGACCATCCGGGGAAATATACTGACCAGCACGCCGGGAGATCCTTACACCTACAGAAGCAGCTCTACAGGACTGGATGGATGGACCAGCGCCGCAAATACAAACCTCTTAAGTACCGATGGATTTGTCAATGTGGGGCGGGGATATCCAGGCAGCTCCATTACCTTAAGCCTGGACGCAGAAAACAGCAGTACCAATACGGTAAACTGGGGGGCATCCGTAGGCGTCATGACCACATTTACATTCGTGACCAGCAAGAGGGGGTTCGGGTTCGATCTGGAATACAACGGCTCCAGCAGCAAGACCACCTTCACCGGACAGACCTTTTCCGGATCGGTTGCCCTGATTCCAACGGATGCACCGGAGGAATACGATTTTAACTGGACCTTTGGGGTCTGGAAAGGCAATCTGGGAACGGAAGAGTCTCCCCAGGAATTCCTGGTTCTGGAATATCTGGTAAAGGATGTCACTTCCCTGCCGGATCCACCGGACGGCATTTATATCCGGGATGTGGGCAGTGAAAGCCTGACACTGAACTGGGACCCTTCGGATGCGGAAGAATATGACAGCTTGAATATTTTCCGGGTGGAGGATGACGGCTACTATCTGATCGGCACAGTGGGTAACGATGAAACAGCCTTTACGGATACGGAATGTGAACCGGATACCACATACAGCTATTCTCTGCAGGCCGTAAAATCCATTGGTGGGGTGGAAACCACAGGACCATACAGTGCGGTGGTCAGCGGTAAGACCAACCCGCAGGGAGACGACATACCCGTTATTCTGACCCAGCCCCCGGATCTGTCCGTACGGGACGGGGCCACCGCTGAGTTTTCCGTTGAAGTCCAGGGCGTTGAAGGGGGCGGAACGGTGCAATATCAGTGGCAGGTTCTGGATGATGGGGAATGGACAAACATTAGCGGAAAAAGTGCCCGGCAAAGCACCTATTCCGTATATGGAGAGGCTGAAAATGACGGAACCAGATACCGATGCCTCATTCGTCAGATGGTGAATAAAAAGGTACGTACCCTTTATTCCAGTGCGGCAACCCTTAATGTGGGGGAGGAAATGGCCACCACCGTGGCGGTGGGGCTGGTGTATAACCAGACCGTTTCCCAAACAGCCTTTGGAACCTTTACCCTCTCCGCCCTGGTATCTGAAGCTTTTGGAGTCAGCGGGAATAAACAGAATCCCTCCGGCGGCACGGTAACCTTCACCCTGGTCAACACATCCCGGCCGGAAGATCCGGCAAAGACGGTGAGTGCAACTGTGGGTTCCGGCGGCCTTGCCACCACTTCCTATATCTTGCCTCACACAGGAGAATATGTGGTTACGGCAACTTTTAGCGGCAGCGGCAATTTCCTTGCTTCTCAAACCACCCAGGGAAAAAGCCAGTCGGTGGCGGATAAGGCCCTGGCAGGAACGGCCGTCGCACTGAAGAATATTTCCGGGGGGATAACCTATACCGGAAGTGAAATAAAACCTGCAGTGGAAGTAAAAGATCCGGATACAGGAAAGATACTAACGGAAAATACGGATTATACGGTGGCTTACAGCCAGAATATCCATGTGGGCACAGCAACGGCAACCATTACAGGCATAGGGGATTATACCGGGACTGTTACAAAAACCTTTAACATTACAGCAGCGTCCCTAAGCACCACGTTGACGGCACTGCCGGCATCTTCCACATATGTGGGCAATACAGTAAACCTTCAGATTACTCTTAGCGGAACAAATGGCATTCCTGTTTTGCCTTCCGGTACCATTACCATTCAGAACGGAACAACGATTGTGGCACATAACCTGCCAGTTACGTTGAAGAACGGGACATATACAGCCGGCTATATCTGGCAGCCAACGGCAGGGACCTATCAGCTCACCGCAGAATACGTTCCCGCAGCTTCTGACGATTACAGCGCAGGGAATGCAGGAAGCCTTTCGGCTTACCAGGTAAATAAAAAAGAGCAGACCGGTTTTGGCTTTACAGAGGAGGAAGTAGAGAAAACCTATGGAGATGGGCCATTCACAGTGGCGGCTTCGGGCGGTTTAGGATCGGGCAACGTCGCCTATGAGGTGACCCAGGGACAGGATGTGGTACAGGTGAATGCTTCCACCGGAGAAATCACCGTCCTGAAAAGCGGTACAGCCATTGTCACTGCTGTAAAGGCTGAGGATGCCATGTACAAATCAGCAGAAGACACCATCACCATTGCGGTGCAAAAGGCGACGCAGACCGGTTTTGGTTTTACCGAAGAAGAAGTGGAAAAAACCTATGGAGACGGGGCATTTACACCGGAAATCCACACAGGAGAGAGCACAGGGCAGGTTACTTATGAAGTGACAGCAGGCCAGGATGTGGTGCAGGTGAATGCCTCTTCCGGAGAAATTACCATTCTGAAAGGAGGAACGGCAAGTGTTACGGCCACACAGGCAGGGGATGAAAATTACCTGGAGAGTACGGACGTCCTGGAAATTACAGTGGAAAAAGCGGAGCAGACCAGTTTTGGTTTTGCCCAGGATACATTTGAGATGACCTATGGGTCTGCGCCGGCAACGGCACAACTGAACCTGGGAGAAAGCACAGGGCAGGTTAGCTATGAATTGACAGCAGGCCAGGATGTGGTGCAGGTAAATGCCTCCACCGGAGAGATCACCATTCTGAAAGGGGGCACGGCCACCATTACCGCAACCCAGGCAGGAGATGATAACTACCTGGAAAGTGTAGATTCCATTGACATCGTTGTAGGAAAGGCGGCTCAGCCTGGAGTTGGATTTACGGCGGAGGAGATAGAAAAAACCTATGGAGACGCTCCCTTTACCCCGGGAATTCAGCCAGGGGAAAGCACAGGATGGATTACCTACGAAGTGACAGCAGGCCAGGATGTGGTGCAGGTAAATGCCTCCACCGGAGAGAT
>CAYRQT010000028.1:0-26535 GCA_964426655.1 uncultured Cuneatibacter sp.
AATTAGTCCAGCATCGGAGGATAAATCGCCTCCATTGAAATTTATTTTAATCTGCTTATTGCTTTCTAAGCGAAGTTCCTCTACACTATGCATAAGGGCTTTTCCTTTCGTATTTTGTTAGTGTCGTAACTTCATTATACAAAAGAAGGAGCTCTTTTTCTATGCAGTTTTATTTCACTTTTTAAGTGAAAGTAGAAATCGGAACAAAACCAGTAATAATGCTGTGCTTCGCACTGTTAAAAACAACTAGATGAATAATCTAGGACAACTGTAATTTTATTGATTTAACCGAGGAAGCCTATACCAACGTTATCAACACCAACCTGATGAGCTTCTTACATATGTGTCATCTGTCCCTTCCCTACATGGTAGACCTGGAAGAAGGGGCAAGCATCGTGAACACTTCCTCCATCGGCGGGCTGATGGGCGTGGCCAACCAGGGAGATTACTGTGCAGCAAAATCCGGCGTCATCGGCCTGACCCGTGCACTGGCCCTGGAATTTGCTTCCCGTAAGGTCCGGGTCAATGCCATTGCACCTGGCATGATCATGACCGACATGCTCCGGGGCGTAAATCAGGATGAGCTTAACGCTCTGGCCGGCACCATTCCCCTGGGCTACATTGGCGATGTGTCCGATATTTCCGGATGTATGGAATATATCATTAAGGCTACCTATCTGACCGGACAGGTCATTTCTCCTAACGGCGGCATCATCATGCCATAAGGCTTTGTGAAAACAGATAACCAGACCAAAAAGAAAAATAGCGACATGCATTAAAACCAGAAAATCCCCTATAGCCCATATCATATAATGGCTATAGGGGATTTTGGGTTAACAAACTGTCAAAGCTGGGATCCTTTTTACTTTATGTCAAAAGCCCCCGCACCTTCTCCAGGTTTTCCAAAGAAATGGGGATGTCCGCTTTCACACTTCCCTCTGCCAGCTGAAGCACCCAGGTACAGCTCTGACAGAGTAGCTCATAGTCATGGGTCACCACAAATACAATGTGCCCCTTCTTTGCCAGTGCCTCCATTAAAGCCGCCACCTGCACCATGCCTTCATAATCCAGACCGCTGGTGAGCTCATCAAATACCAGGATCTCTTTATCACACATCACACTGACCGCCACTGCCAGACGCTGCTTTTCTCCACCGGAGAGCGTAAAAATACTTCTCCCTCCTAACGCTTCCATTTGCAGCTCAATGGCCGTTTCTTCTACTCTGTGGGCCATTTCTTCTGGGCGGCATCAAAGGCTGAATGCACAAAAAGGTCTTTCTCTCTCCAAAACGGACCAGGAAATGCTGCAAAGTCTGGCCGCCTATATTGGGGCCCATTATGCCGATTCCCTTACAGTAGAGCATCTGGCCAGGATATCCTGCATGGGAACCACCAAACTTAAGCGCTGTTTCAAAGCCTATTTTGGATGCACCCCTGCAGATTATATTCAGCAGGTACGCGTTGATCAGGCCGAGCATCTGCTCTCCTATACGGATCTTCCCATTGGAGAAGTGGCTAAAGCAGTGGGCTATACAGCTGCAGGGCATTTTGCCGATTTGTTTCGAATATCCAAGGGAATATTGCCCCTGGAATATCGCAAGGCCCACCTTCAACATCAGACCAGCCTGCCTCAATAAAAAAGAGCAAAAAAGCTGTCCCGCCCCCATCCATAGGATGGGATTGGGACAGCCGCTGGTTTTGTCATGCCTCTTTTTGTACTTCTGCTTTTGCATTCTGCCTTTTTGTCATATACCCATCAGCAAGCAGGAAGATCACATAGGTGATACCTGCGCCAATGGTAACATCTGTAACATAATGTGCCCCCGCCATTACTCTGGAAAGCATGACACAAATGATCCATCCATAAATCAGGGCCCTGCCCCAAATCTTCTGTTTTCCTTTGGCTGCCGTCACCAGCAGGGGCAGATTCAACAGACAGAGAAGGACGGCTGCATCTCCGGAGTGCCCGGATGGAAAAGATTTATAGGTATCATCCAACACCTTCCCCAGCGGCGCATACCAGGGTTTAAACAGGGAAAAATCATCCAGAATGCTGTAAAAACGCTGGCGCCCCCAGAGCAGCTTCACAATCTGAATCAGATAAAACTCCACAAATGCCGTGATCAGGCTGACCACTGCAAAATAGCGCAGCTGCTTTCTGTTCTGCTCTCTGACCAGATATCCCAAAAGCATGGCCACACAGGTAAACACAAGGGTATAGAGCAGTTTTGCCTCCGGCATGATGGTCAGGGAAGAAATAAACCCACAATAGACCACAAAGAGCAGATAGAGAATACCGCCTGTCAGGTTTTTCCTGCGATTGTCTTTTGTTCTGGTAAACCAAAGCACTGCAAAGGAAAATCCTGCAATGCCGTAACAGGGCAGCATGCCCACCCGGGCAAAAAAGCTGGTGAACCAGGTGTCCGGCTGATATAGCCATTTCGAAATGGTTAAATCGGCAACACTTCCTGCCACTAACAACACCATCAATATGGCACCTATTATACGTTTCTCTGTCTTACTCATTTTCTGTCCTCTCTTCAGTCGCTTTATCATACGTCTTTTTCGAAAAGAGTCTAAGCAAACGCCCATGCTCTCCCCATTCTCTATTTATAGGGGAGTGTCCATGAATTGTCAATCTATTCCGTGATTTCCCTAGTGACTCTTTCTTCTGCCTTTCATGGAAAGAAGGCACAGCCCTGTCCCACAGAGCATCCCGGCAAACAAAAGGGCCATGGGTGCCCCGCTCCCGGTGGAAGGGGCCTCATCGGACGGCGTTCCTGTTGTTCCCTCTTCTGTGTCGCTTTCTACTGATGTGGTTTCTGCTTCCGTGCTTTCTTCCGGCGTGGTTTCTGCTTCCGTGCTTTCCTCCGGGGGGGTGGTATTCGGCACAAAAGCCCAGCTGCCTGTAAAGAGCAGATTTTCTTCTTCCATCACAGCACTGGTTCTATCCCATCCTGTAAAGGTCCAGGTGCCATCTGCCACTGCCACCTCTGTTTCCTCAGGAGAGAGGGCATCCACTTTGGTGCCTGTGGTGTAGGTCCGGGTATCTGTGGGCAACAGCTTTAACACTTCCTCCGGCAAGGCATAACCGTCTGTCTCACTGATAAACCGAAAATCAACCCCATACTCTGCCGGAAGGGTGAAAGTCATGGCTGCAAAGGGCTTCTCAATTTCTCCCTGATTCAGGAAATCCACAGCCTTTGCATAAATGGTTACTGTACCGCTTCCCTGCCTTGTTACCTCTCCGGTGTTTGCATCCACCGTGGCAACGGTAGGGTCAGAGGAGCTGTACATAATGCGTGTGTCCCTTCTGGCATCGGTGGTGGTCTGGGTCAGCGTTCCGGCGGGGGCACAATAAAAGCTGTCAATGGTGGCTTTCACGCGGAAAGTGGATAATCCCTCCACTTCTCCCGGCACTGTGCACATGGAAAGGCTTTCAGCCAGCTGGGTAAACACGCAATTGGAAAAAGTGGTACTGCAAAGGCCTGTGCCGGTAATGGGCGCATCTGCAGTTTTACTGTAATCACAGTAAGCCAGACACGTTTCCGTTGCATAAAGCGACTCGCAGGGATCCTGGGGGGTGACACTGGCGTCCAGCCCCAGTACGGCCTGGTGATAGGTCCATCCGGCCAGGGTGTGGAAGTCAAAATTGAACAGGGTGGTCCATGGGCCAGAAGCGCCCAGTGAGAATACGGCTTCCTCACTGACATACACCGGGGCCTTTTCGTCCTTTGTTTTTTCAAGATCCGCCAAGGCCACAATATTCACCGGCGTATTTTCTCCAAAATCCGGTAATATAAAGCCATCTACTGTCTCCCCGGCAATCAGCTTAATGTTCACTGGCGGAATATTTCTATCGCTGCCGGTATACAGGCTGGAAAGGGTAGCTTCTACCTTCTGAATATAAGTCAGCTGGTCATTGACCGATGTGGCATTATCCTCTCTCACCACCCAGTAATTGTCTGCTCTGTCCAGAATGGCAAAGGTATTATAGCTGTTTACCTGGTATTCGGGCAGGAAATCACAAAGCATCATGGCCACACTGTTCGTCGAACCGTTACTTGTCCGATACATCACATACCGGTAGCCCTTTTCCCCTTCTGTGTATGGCATGGAAACGGTGGCATAGCGGTAATCCTGAATGTAGATCATGCCATCGGAAAGGGTGGTGGTGCCGGAAAAACAAACGGCATTTTTGGTCACATCTGTTTGCTGTGCAGTGCTGGAGTGTTCAATTTTCACCGAATAGGAGATGGCAGAAGCCTGGGCATTGTCCACTGTCAGATTCTTAAAATAACACATATCGCTCTGGTTTGTGGACAGGGTACCATAGCCTGCCATGGTCTTATTATTTCGGATGATCACATTCTCAAAATTTTTCTGTCCGGAACCCTGCTCGGCACAGGCATACAGAACATTGATGGCCACATTTTTCTTAGGAAAAAAAACCTTTCCCTCAGTGGATGCGCCAACATTTTCAATGATCACATCCCGCATAAGAAAGTTTTTCGCCCCGCTGCCTACCACAAAAAAGTATTCTCCACGGGAACTACCTGCATTCCCCTCCTTATTGTAGGCCATATCATAACCAGAACCGGAAAAAACCAGGTTTTCCAGATGAATGTTTTCGGCACTCAGAATTTTTCTTTCCAGCTTCTCGGGATGATTCTGGCTAATGGGAATTCTGGAGATGGTGGCAGAGGGGGTACCGTCAGAAAGGGTTTCCAGACCCACCAGTGTCAGATTTCTGAAATTAAATGCAGTATAGGAAAGGTTATCCGTGTAATTTCCCGGCGCAAAAAAAATGGTGGTATCCGCTGCAAAAATGCTCTTTCCATTTATTTTTAGATCATCCAGGGTGGGGGCCCCAATGGCAATGCAGGTATACTCTGCTCCCTGGTATTCCACCTGATACCCTGAAAATATTTTCAGGGTATCTGCCTCATACACATAGTACATGTTGGTGTTGTTTAAATCGTTCAGGTCAACCGAAGGTTCCACATACAGATCTGCATTGGTGATCTGATAGGTGGTGTCTGTCACATCCCCTCTTTCTCCATCCGGCGTTGTCTCTGCAGCATATCCAGAGGCAACGAGAAAAAGGCAGAATAGGCAGGCAATAATGCATAGAGCTTTCATTTTCTTCATCTTCGTCTCTCCTTTTTATAACTTTTTTATAACTCAATCATATAGGAGAATGTCGAAAAGGTCAAGGACGACTGATCAGTTCCAATGTATGCCCCCCCATTTATGACATTTCGCACCGCAGAGCCTGCATTTCACACTTTATTTTCTGCACACCACCCGTTGTAATGTACACTCTCTTTAGGGCCTTCACGGCAGGCTGGCACGTCATATGGAGGGAGAAAAAACATGAGAAAGAAAAAGGGGTTGCTTTGGGGGCGAATGTCCGTTATTCTGATGATTTTTTTTGTTTTGCTGAGCATTTTTTCAGCGGGGGAAATGAATGTGCTTGCCGCCGGAGGAGAACCCGCTCACACTTCCCAGTCTTTTGTGGATTTTCTCTTTGTTTCCACAGGGCTGGCCACTTCCATTGGTATTCGTTACAGGGAAAAGAAACAAAAACATAAATAATGCTGTATATTCATATTACATAACAGCCCTCTTGGGAATGAAATGTCCCCCTTTACTGGTTTTATCCGGTAAAGGGGGACATTTCATTTAGGTCCCTCAGAGGCGGCTGTTTTTACAGCATTTCTATTTTTTCTTTATTTTTCACTGCCTTTGTGGCATTTCTGGTGTCAAAAATAAATCTGGCATGCTGCTGCACATAGGCATAATCCAGCCGGGTGTGGGCTGTGGTAATGACCACCAGGTCATACTCTTCTAGCTCCCTGGCCGTTAATTCATCAAGGCTTCTAAAGATTTCTCCTCCTTTTTCACACACCGGAATATATGGATCATAGTATTGTACCTGTGCCATTTCCTTCTTTAGTCTTTCCAAAATCTTCAGAGCCGGGCTTTCCCTGTAATCGGAAATATCCGGCTTAAAGGCCACTCCCAGCAGTAAAATGATGGATTTGCAAAGGGCTTTTCCCGGCTGTTCAGAATCCGGAATATTCTGTGCAGGGAATATTCCGGCATGGCCTCATTGATTTTCATGGAGGTCTCGATCATGGACATGTGCAGCCTGTATTCTCTGGCTTTCCAGGCCAGATACCCCGGATCCAGAGGGATACAGTGCCCTCCCAGGCCTGTTCCAGGGTAAAATGCCTGAAATCCATAGGGTTTTGTTTTGGCCGCTTCAATCACTTCCCATATGCTGACCTGTATTTTGTCACAAAAAATGGCAATTTCGTTGATAAGGCCTATGTTAATATTTCTGTAGGTGTTTTCCAAAAGTTTTGCCATTTCTGCCACCTCCGGGGAGGACACCTGATGAACAGGACAGCCCCAGATGGCTTTGTATACGCTGGCCATTTTCTCCGTGGTCTCCCCTGTCATTCCCCCTACAATTTTAGGAGTATTGCCGGCGTGGTAGGTGGAATTGCCCACGTCCACCCTTTCCGGTGAAAAGCCCAGGTAAAAGTCCTGTCCGCATACCCGGCCTTTTTCCTCCAGAATGGGCATAAGCAATTCTCTTGTGGTGCCCGGATATGTGGTGGATTCCAGAATGACCAGGGTCTGCCCCTTCATATGGGTAGCAATGGCTTTCGCTGCGCTTTCAATACAGCCTGTATCTGGCTGCCCGTTCCGGTCCAGGGGTGTGGGAACACAGATAAATAAAATGTCCATATCTGCTATTCCTGAAAAATCTGTGGAAGCCTGAAAACTTCCGGCCTCTGTTGCAAACCTTATGTCCTGTGATGTGACATCCTCCACATAGCTCTCCAACACTTTAAGTTTTTCAATTCTTTCTCCATCCGGATCAAATCCCCTTGTACAAAAACCATTTTTAGCTGCGGACAATGCCAGGGGCAGTCCCACATACCCAAGGCCAAGAACCCCCATTTTGATTTCCTTTCGCTGCATAAGTATCTCCAGTTTTTCTCTCATATATCCTATTGATCCTTCCTACCTGGTCATCCATCCCGACTTAACCCAAATGGTTAAAAAAGTATATATGCGCAGAGGAATTAACAGCAGACCATAGGCAAAACTGTATACAAGAGATGAGAAATACATGGCATAACCAAGTTGTCTAATCTGAAGCAGATTAAACATGGATACCAGTCCATAGTAGATGACCCAGGCAAGAACCAGTACCGGTGTTACGGATATCCTTTTGTAAAGACCAGGATCAAAAAAGTTACAAGATTCCCCAGCCACAAATAGGATTCCAATATCTGAAAAAGCAGATACATCGGTTTCTTCCAGGCATGTTTTAGGGAAACCAGGGAGTACACCAGTGCAGAGCGAATCCATCTTATCTGCTGCCTGCAATAGGCCGTGAAGGTCTCCGGCACCAGTGTATAGCAAAGGGCTGTGTTCTGATACACTGTGGCATATCCCTTTTCTCTGGACAAATCTGTCATCATCCTGTCATCTCCTGAAATGCACTGAATGCCCCAGAAATTGCTTTTCAGAAATTTTGGGATGACACCACTCTCCGTGAAGATTGCCTTTCTGTGCATACTTAAGGCCCCGGAAGCCACAATCACATCCTGGAACAGACTCTGGGCCGCCCGTCCCACTTCAAAGGAATTGAAATATAGCACTTCCTGCATGTGGGTCAAAAATGAAGATTTGTGATTTTTCACCATAATCCTCCCGCATACACTGCCCGTTTTTTCGTTGGAAAAAGGCTTGCACAATTCCTCTACCGCATTCTTTTTCAGTTCCCCATCCGAGTCCATCATCAACAGCAGCTCTCCCCTGGCATGGGAAATGGCCCAGGCCAGTGCTTCTCTCTTTCCTCTGTTTTTTTCAAAACGATGGATTGTCACTTGAAAAGAAGTATGCCCATATTCCCCCATATACTTCCAACAGTCCAGGGAGGTGCTTCCATCATCCACAAAAATCAACTCATCCACTGGATGTGTCTGCTTTTCCAGGGAAGCAATGGCTTTCTTCAAATTGTCAGGATTTTCATTATAACAGGGCAAAATAGCAGTGATTGTCATCTCATTGGGCGCCACTCCCACTGCCGGTTTATAGAAAATAGATAGAAATACTTTGAAAGCCAAGTAGAGAAAATTGACAGACAAAAGCCAGAGAAAGACCGGTTCTTCTTTATGCAGACAAAAGCACATAATGCCAATGAGAAGCATGCAGGTAAAAGCTATGAACAGGCTTACAAACTTATTAATTTTTTTGGGATTTCGCATATAATATATTCTTCCCTTCCTCCAATTGATGATTGATAATTTTTCTTCTTCCCCAGTCTTTTATCACTTTTTTCCTAATCTGTATATCATTAATGAAAATGATTTTATCTGCCCGTCCAAAACCAGTCAAAATTTGCTCTCATTGAAACCACTGATTTTTTCCGGATTTGACATCCCCCCTTTATTTATGTTAGACTAAACGCATATTTATACTTAATATTGTTTAAACCCCTCTTCCAGGGGTCTTTTTTTTAATGGAAAGGAGTATGCCATGCATTTGTTTGAAAAGGAATTTACGGCAGCCATCTTTGATATGGATGGCACCATGTTTGACACAGAACGTCTGCGAATGAAAATGCTAAAGCAGGCCTCCGGACAACTGTTTCACGAAGAAATCTCTGACCAGTATTTAATGGATTGTCTGGGACTAAGTGCTGTAGCGGCAGAGGCCCTGGCCAAATCTATTTATGGGGAAAGCTACCCCTATAAAGAAATTCGTACTTTGGCAGATCAGCTGGAACGGGAGCACATTCGCCTTCACGGGGTTCCTGTGAAAAGCGGGTTATATAATCTGCTGGAACGCTTGAAAAAAAATGACATTTTCATTGCACTTGCCACATCCAGCAGACGGGAAATTGCCACAGAGTACCTGATCCAGGCAAAGGTGTATCGCTATTTTAATATTCTGGTCTGCGGCGATGATGTGGAAAATGGCAAACCACATCCGGACATCTTTTTAAAAGCCTCCCGGGAACTGATGTGTCCCACTTCCTCCTGTCTCATTTTTGAAGATTCCCAAAATGGCCTGCTGGCCGCCGCTGCAGCGGGCGGTATTCCCATTTATATCAAAGATATGAAGGATCCGGATCCAAAGGTAAAGGCCATGGCCTTTCGTTCCTATGACTCCATGATGGACTTTGTGGAGGATCTGACCCGGTTCACGCCCAAGCTCCCCATGCCCCAGCTCAATGAGCCCTTCCCCCAAAGTGAAGATGCTGTAATTGCAGGTATTCACGGTTTTGGCGCCATCGGTGGCGGTTATTTTGCCCCCATCTTTTTGCACTGGGACGGGTATACAAGACCCCATAAGCTTATTGGTGCCCTTCGAAATCCATTGACCATTCAGATGGTCAATGCCCTTGGAAAATACAGGGTTCGTTATGAAAGCCAGGCCTATTTTCAGACCATTGAACATGTGGAACTGATTTCCACGGAAGATGAGCAGGCCATGGAGGAAATGTATGTTTCTGCAGATCTGATGGGCCTTGCCCTTCCGGAAGGGGCCATCCCATCCCAGGCCAGGGCCATTGCCCGCCATCTCCTTTCCCGTATGGAAAAAAATCCCCAAAAACTCCCCCTTCTCATTGCCATGAACAAGCCCGGAGCAGCCCGGTATGTGAAAAAACACGTTCGCACTGCCTTGCTGAATTTAACAGACCCCGCCCGCACAAATCAGGTGCTGGAAACCGTTGATTTTGTAGAAACAGTGGTCAATCGCATGGTCATGCCCATTTCCGAAGATTTTATTCTTTCCAAATTTCAGCAGAATCTCTCTTTACTCAGAACCTCACTTGGAAATATATTTGAATATACCCAGGGAATGGAGCAAAATTTAAAAGGGTTTGCAGAGGGACCCACCGGACGCAGAAAATCCAGGCAGATCTCCGGCACACAGAGCAGTCCCGTCAGTGTATCGGAAGGCCTCAGCGTTTTGCATCAGCTCTCCGAGGCCATTAACGAAGTCACCATCACCCTTTTTAGTGCAGAACCGGATATGCCCCTTTATGTAGCCAGCGGGAACCCCACCGTCAGAAGGTTACGCCAGGTGGTCGCTGTGGATGACATTAAAACATTGCAGGAGATAAAAAACAAACTTTCCAACGGCCCTCATGCAGCCATTGCCTGGTATTCTTTACTGCTGGGATACAAGACCATCGGGCAGGGCATTGGTGATCCTCGGGTGGAAGGCCTGGCCCGGCAGATCATGCAGGCAGAAATTGCCCCCACCCTTATGAAAAAACACCCTGAACACCAGCGGTATATGCAGGAATTTATCGGCAGTTTTATCAAAAGATGCCGCAATTCCTTTAAAGATAAATGCAGCCGGGTGGGCAGGGATGTGCTTAGGAAACTGCAGAGAGGGGAACGCATCATAGGTGCCATAGAAAAAGCGGCCCCCTATCAGTTTTCCACGGACGGCCTGGAGTTTGCTGCCGCCTGCGCCATTCTCTGCTGCCTGAAAGAGGGACTTTTGTCTGATCCGGAGCAGCAGCAGGTAAAGGCCCTCTACGAAAAAGAGGGCAGTATAGCCGGCGTGCTGACCTATGGGGGAGAATACCATAAGGGATTGTACAAGGGTCTGGATCCGGTGGCAGACCAGGCGCTCATTGCCCGGATTCAGAAACATTTTGACACACTTTTGACCATATAAAAAAACCGCAGAACCACCTTCAGGTGGTTTTGCGGTTTTTTCCGTAAAACGCTGTTTTCCTTGCAGTGAGCTTAAATTAGTTGTCTTCCACTGCAAAGTCGTTTCTGCCCTTTCTGTGGTAACATGTACAACCTCCCCCTTCTTTTTCTATGTCCTGTAAGCTTATTTCCTGCCAATATCTTTCTTGTGTGTTCGCCATTCCCGAAAAGCTTCGGATTTTTTCCTTATAGAAATCTTCTGAAACGTCCCTTTCATTCCTTTAGAAAAGGCCTTCCTGAACATATGGCAAAAATCCCTGGCACGACTTTCAGAAGAATGAAAAATTCCACCTGCCGCAACCAAATGAATAGTTTTTTGTTCGGGCCAACCCTATTCCCTGCCCTTTAAATATCACCATTAAATAAAATATATCCGCCGTCACCTTGAACGGCTTGTTATTGCCACTTCCCGTATCAGTTCTTATGATGGGGAATCCCTTTTTTCATCCTTTGGATATGCCTCTTTAAAGTGCCAGATATATGGGGCTTCTGTGTTGGCGATGAAAGGCTGCAACAAAAAACCCACTATTTGAACAATACTGAAAGGTCATGCGCTCTGGAGCAATCCATGCTCATCATTCTCTCCATCGTCAAATAGTGCAGTTTCGTCAAACCCTTAATTTTCCCTTTTCTTTCTTCACAATTTCTAAAAAAGCATCCGCACAGTTCTTCCAGGTAAACCGGCCCAGGATTTTTCCGGCGCTTTCCTCCAGAGCACTCATGGGTGGATAGGGTCCAATCAGCCATTCGGCAATCTCCTCATCACTTTTACAGAGTATGTGGCCCGGCAGCCCCAGGAGTGTGGTAGTGGGCCCGGGTGCTTCAATGGCTGCCACGGAAACCTGGTAATATACCGCTTCCATAATGGACATACCAAAGATTTCTCCTTTGTTTAGATTGACATAATACGCTGACATCCCATAAATTTTCCACATGTCTTCATAGGGCACCTCTTCCAGCAACAGGACTTCCCTGTCAAGGTCATGAAGACTAATCAGGGCTTTCAGCTCTGCCTGCAAGGGCCCTTTCCCCACCATCACCAGCTTAAATGGTTTCTTTCCCCTGATTTTCAGGAACAGCGCAATCATATCTAACGGCCGTTTCTCCGGCACGAGGCGGGAAACATTGCATATGAGCACATCTTCTTCCTGAAAGCCAAACTGTTTTTTGAGGGCCACTTTATCCTTCTTCTCAAAGGACTTATGAAGAGGTGTGGCATCCAGCCCCACGTTGGCCACCACCGTCTGCATCACCCCTAATGTCTGTAACTCTTTTGCCGCAGCATCGGTTTTTGCCACTACAGGTATGTTTCGATAAATCTGCAGGGTTCCCCGGGAAAACAGAAAATTTGTAATTCTCCCTTTCAGCGTTCCATATAAACTGTGAGCCGTCCCCACATATGGCACAAAGCAGATATGATGCCTGGCACAAAACCGATACACATGGGGCAAAAAAAGCTGCTGATCTGCAAAGCAGAATAGGCCCTCCAGGGGAAGCTCCAGCCTGGAGCAGACAAATATCCCGTTTGCCCCTATGGATTTCATGGGCATGTATTTCAGGGTTATGCCCTCCTCTGTCAGAATGGTTTCCTCTGTTTCCCTTCTGGAAACCCCTTTATATATACAGACCATATGCCCCTGACGGGCAAGTGCTCTGGCAAGCCCCAGTTCCTGGCTGTTATAAAACCCTTTTCTTCCAAAACCATTGATCATGGTGCACAATATCCCCAGTCTCATACTCTTCTCCTTTTTCCTCCCCATTCCCAAAACATGCCCAGCCCCATCATCCCCAGATAAAACAGCCCTGTCAGCAATCCCTTCCCCAGCAGGGCCAACCAGGAGCCAGCTTCCGGAAGAAGGTGTCTAAATCCCACTCCGATGGCCATCCCCAAACCGCCAAGGAGCAAATACCTGAAAATTACCGGATAAAAAGTGAAGAAACGACTTTTCAACGTGTATGCTGCATACAAAGGGGTATCTATAAAGTGTACGCAATTGATGACCAGTGTGGTCAGTATGACCGCATATCCTCCCAAAGCGGTAAACCGGATCAGCATATACATGGATGTCACATTGGTAACGCCCATCAGAATGGTGATTACACTGGGAAGTTTAACCTTTTTGGTCAGGGTAAAGACATAATAAAGGGGACTGACCACCCCAATGGCTATATCCCCCAGTAGCACGATGATGGTCGCCCTAAAAAGAAAAACGGTATTCTGCCCCGGCAGCCAGAGCTGCAGAAAATCGTATCCACACACAAAAAAACTGCAGATGACCACCAGACAGAAGGTTCCGGTAGTTTTCATGCCTCTTTTTAACATTTGCAGTAATCTATCCTTATCCTCTTCGGCATAGAGCAGTAATAATTTAGGCTTATAGGCTCCCCCCAGTTTCAGCACAATCGTATAGCAAATAGAGGCAATGTTTTTGGCAATGGATATTTCCCCCAGCAGTGTGGCATTGAGCATCTGGTTGACAAAGAGCAGGTCTAATCCGCTGTTGAGTACATTTCCCATATTATTCAGGGAAGTCCACAGACCTGTCAGGCATATTTCTTTTACTGCTCTCACGGACCAGTTCTTTTTTTCGCATTTTAAATCCGGTGTCAGCTTTCTGGAGAGCCGCATATTAGCAACAAGCAGGTAGGCGCCGGATACTGCCGCTGCAAATCCCACATACCAGACCCGGGCAGGCAGTAAAAGTGCCATGGCAAACAACACACCGGCCTGAATAAAATAGGCAGCACTCTGCCTTTTTTCTGCCAGATCCAACCGGTTGAGTATAAAAGTAGATGTATCAAAGGCGGTGCGTACCACGGAAAACAGATATTTGATCAGGACCATGCCAAAGAGCAGCTTCACATCTGTCGTAAGGGCTGCCGGAATGTGAAGAATATCCTCCAGTTTCCAGATGATACCGGCACTCAGAAGCAGTACCAGTATGGACAGGCTCAGATCTGCAATAATGGTAGAATAAAAATACCAGTTCGCCTTTTCTTTATCCCCTTTATGGTAAGCCACTGAAATAAATCTGCCTGCAAAGGCATTTATGCTGATGGAAAATAAGTCAATATAGGTGATAAAGGTATAGGCCAGGGAAACATATCCATAGGCCTCCACGCCAATCCGATTGGTCACATAGGGCGCCAGCAGAAAATTCATCAGATAATTAATGCATACGGCCAGTACTGACCAGATCATGTTCAAAATGATGGCGTGTTTTTTTTCTTCCATATCTTCCTATATGCCTCCGAAAGGATTTTGGCCGAAACTGTCCAGTTGTACTTTTCTTCTACCAGATGCGCTATGGCCTTTTCCCTCTTTTCATAATCTGCCTCTGTCCAGGCAACGGCCTGCATGATGCCCTGTTTTAAGGCCTCCGGATTCCCACGTTCAAACAAAAGTCCTGTTTCCCCATCGTTCGTTTCTTCTTTAAACGCTTCAATATCACTGGCAATGACTGGTTTCTGAAAACTATAGGCCATCAGAAGGGCCCCACTGCCATAGATATTCCTGTAGGGGAAAAGGCAGATGTCCGCCTTTTCAAAAAGTGCTTCCAGTTCTTCATCCGGAATATGTCCCACCTTAATGGTCACTACATCCTCTATGCCCAGCCGCTTAGCCATCCCTTCATAATCCCTGTTATCCAGCTTTTCAAAGCGGGCGCCCACAATGATTACCTGCACATGTGCTCTCTCATCCGGTGTCAGAAGGGCTATGGCTTCCAGAAGGATGTCAATGCCTTTATACTGTCTGAATACCCCAAACTGCAGGAAAGTAATTTTCTGCCGTTTTTTTGTTATTTTCTTTGGCACAATTTCACTGTATGCCCCATGGGGCATTACGCAGATCCTCTCCTCCGGCACGGCATACGTTTCCATCAGCAGGCTTTTACAATATTGATTATGCACCACCAGTAGATCACAGAGGTGATAAAAACCCCCATACCGTTTCCTGTCTCCGCTTCCTGCCTCGTGCGGCAGTAAATTATGCACCGTATACACCAGCATTTTGCAACGCTTCTTCATAACCCGATATACGCTCATCTCAACTTTGGCATATTTAAAAGTCTGCACATGCACCACATCATAATGTCCCTGTTGAATGGTCCGCATCAGCCGGCAAAGCCCTGCAAAATAGGCCGGAATGGCCATCAAAAGAGGCTTGCCATCCTCGTAAAAGCCATCCACCCACTGTATGTTTCTTTCCTCTTTTCTGGCCGCCTTTTTTTTGCAGAATATGGTCAGTTCCACATACGCAGAAAGCGCCCTGCCAAGCTCCACCGTATACAGGCTGTTTGGCAAAAATAAATCTGTCATCAACACTCTCATTTTCCACCTCCTGCATATAGCCTGAAAAGCAGGAAACCTGCTACTGCCCCTGCACCATTTCCCAGCATATCCTCAATGTCGCACTGCCCCAGCTGATACATCAGCTGAATGATCTCGATTACAGAAGAGAGCATCATGCCTGCAGCCAGGGGAAACAATATGGTTTTCACCCCCGGATGGACCGCTGCAGAGGCCAGCGCTCCTAAGGGGATAAATAGCACAAAATTCAGAAACAGGTGCCAAAGAGGCACCAGGGACTGTTCTTTCAGGGCAGACTGAAAAGAGGAAAACGCATATATGTGGATGGTCTGTCCGTTGCCCGCCTCTCTGGAGAACAAAGTGATGTACAGCACACAGCCCACATACACCAGGCACAGCACCAGTGCTGATATATTCATTTTTGCGTGATTCCGCACTATGTAAGCACTGGCATAGACAAATGCCAGTATAGAAAAAAAAACGATGCAGAAAAATATGACCTGTAACGGATTCTGCAACATGCTGAACACCAAAAACAAAAAAATGCCCAGGAAAGCAAAAAGCATCAGCAAAACCACTGCCGCAGCTCCAAAAGCTTCCTTCCGCACTTTTCTCCTGACATGCACTTCCAACGTGGCCAGATATCCCAGAAACAAAAAAATGACCAGAAATACCACGCTAATGGACCTGTAAACCGACATTTGCTCTCTTCCTCCGCTGTCCAAAGCTCTGTGGCCTTTTTATCTTAAATCCGGTCCCAATGACCAGAAACAAAAACAGGATATCATACTTGTACGTAGTAAATGCCCGTTCCGTTAATCCAAACAACATGAACCATATTATATACATTGCGCAAAAATGATATTCCAGGGCCTCCATCCAGCGGAAGGTGTTCATGGACAAAAGAAGAACCAAAAAGAAGAAAAAGATGCCCACCAATCCCACATTCAGCCATAATTCCAACAGCACATTATGGGCACCTGTCAGCATACTTCCCCTGAAGGAATTGCTGTAGAAGGCGGTGTGTAGCAGGGCCACTGCACTGCTGTTTCGCCAGAACATGCCGTAGCCATAGCCCAGAAAGGTATGGTCTTCCGACATCACTTTAATAACCTGCCGCCAAAGGGGGACCCGTCCGGTCAAGGTCACATCCTTTCCCAGAAACTCAAACAAAGATTCAAAATATGGGAGAATGGTGAGGGCAAATATGATAAACCCCACACTGCCCACAATATATATAACGCCTGGATGCACCCGAAATCCCTTTGCTTTTTTTCTGTCCATTAACAGCAGGTAAACAGCAGGAATCAGCAACTGAATACGGGCCCCTGTGGCATTGCATAAAAACAACAGGGCAATCTGTACTGCCAGAAGCAGAATAAAACCCCTGCTCACCTTTTCTTTCCCTACTTTTGCCTTAAGAAGCACCAGCTGCAAAAGAATCAGGCAGGACAGTTCTGCCGCTGCATTATTTTTGGTCTCCAAAAAACCTGTAAAATCGCTTCCCCCAGACTCGGAAGAGAAGGCCAGGGCAGGGTATGCCAATGTAAAATATAAGGCAACCAAAACAAACAGGGCCTGCGCAAAAATAATGGCATTTAAAATCTGTTTTGTCTGGTATTGATCTACTGCCCATAGTGCAAACAATGCCGTTACGGAAAAGCGCATACAGCTAATCACCTGCTCCTGGGGGTACAGGGTAACCAGCATGGAAAAGCCAAAAAAGGCTGCCAGCATCAGGTAGACATACTGGTACCTGGCCTGCAGATTCAGCAACTGGATTTCCAGCACGTTCTGGCTTCCTTTACCCCCTCCAAGACACATGAGCAGGATTTGCAGTCCAAAGGAACTGTATTCCGCAAAAGTCTCCAAAAACCTACCATATACATCTGCCAGTTTCCCCGGAAATCCCAGGCTGACTAGAATGATGTAGGAAAAGGCCAGTATTAAGAGGGTTTCTTTTCTACTTCCTATTGTGTCACTGTTTATCATCCGTTTCCGGTTTGTCTGTACCATCTTTCCTCGCATTTTCAGAAGTATCGGTTTTCCAGCTGCCATCCAGCCCCATTTTCATCAGGGACTCCAATGCATCCTCATCGGAGTAGGATGCCCCGCTTTCAGAAGATTGCTTCAGGATATCCGCCGGTGTGATTAAACCCGGTTTTCCTTTTTCTGAATTCTTCACACTGTCCTTATTGTCTGCATTTCCTCCTGGCGGATTGTTTGTGAAGGGATACTGGGGATTTCTTCTCCCTGTTCCAGACACTGTCCCGCCGGTTTCTCCTCCTGTCATAAAATTCATTTTTCCCATGGATTTAACATCATTAACGATACAACCCAATACCCTGGTACCTGACTTATCCATTTTCTCAACTGCCCGCTGAATTTCGTGCATGGAAACAGTATCAAAGCGAATAACAAAAACTGCAGCATCGGCCAGCTGACCCAGACTCAAAGTGTAGGATTCCTGTCCCAGGGAGGGGGCATCCAGAATCACATAGTCAAATCCTTCTGCAATTTCCCTGATAAAATCGAATAAAGTCTGGTCCACCTGTACTGCATTTCTCTCCAGAACTGTGGGCAGAAGGTACAGGAACGCATTCAGGGGAATTATGGCCTCCGAAGCAGTTACTTCTCCCTTGTACAGGGAGTTCAAAGAATGACTATAGTCAATGTCTTCCAGAAAACGTCTGCCAAGAGCCGGGTTTTTCATATCCAGATCAAGCAGAAGAACTTTATTCTCCATAAAAGACAATTGGAGGGCCACATTGGCTGCCACACTGGATTTTCCCTCTCCCTCTTCTGTGGATGTAACGTAAAAAATATGCTGTTTGCCTTTGCTCCCCAGAAGATTTCTAATGATATAAGCTGAGGAGGAAAAATTCTGTTCAATTTTAGAGGTTGGGCCTTCCACCGGAAGCAGCTTCGGTTTTGCATGGAAAAAGGCCTCATTATGAGGGATGCTGCCAATTCGGTCCATTCCCAGAACATTTTCCACATCGTTCAGATTCAGCAATGTGGGTTTTAAAATCAGATCCAATACGGCAATGCCCACGCCGGAAAGAAAGCCCAGGGCAATCATGAATCCCCACAGGTTGCCGTATCCGCTTCCCACCACAAAATATTTAGCTGTGGGCTGATCGATGGTGGCCACATTTCCGATCATCAGCGTTTCCGGAAGGATTTCTCCTGCCGCTTCCAGAATGGCATTCATCAACAAGATGCCCTCTTCATCGCTGCTCCAGTCCAAAGTAATTTCGATAATCTGTGTTTCATTATACCGGCTTAAGCTCAGACTGTCTGATAAATCTGATGCAGAAACCAGCTGCAGATCGGCCAATGTTATGGCTTCTTCCAGAACCCGGTCACTTTTCATCACATAGGTCACTGCATCCACCATGTCCTGGGCCAGGTAAAAATCATTTGGATTAAGATAGGCGGAATTGCCTGTGAAATTCCCCGTGGAAGACTGAGCCGTCACTGCAATGGAACAGGAGATTTCATAATTTTTAATTTCTCCCCGGATATAATTCAGTACATTAATGCCCAGGGCAAAGAAAAACCCCAGTAACGTCAGCACCACGATCAGAGCCCATCTTTTTAAAAGGGCATACAGTATATCCCCCAGCCGTATCTGAATACCATTCATCTTTTAATCTCCTGACCGTCTCCTCTTCTTCCTTGTGCGAAAAAGATGTATGAGAACCACTATAAAAGTAATGAGCAAAATTGCCACAAAAACTGCACCAATGATCATCAATACACTCATGAATGTGAACACAGGCACCTTCCAGATCTGAATATCTACCGTATTTTCCACCGTAAAAGCAAACTGCTTTTCTCCATCCCCTCTCACCACATAATAATCCCCTTCCGCAAGGGTATAAAATGACTTCGGGGCACTTCCGGTTTTCCAGGTATCCACCAAAATACCGCTACTGTTGTACAGGGAAAGGGTCAGATTGGATACATTGTTTCTGCTGATATAATCAATTGCCGCAATGGATACCCTAAGCATTCTGTTGGTCAGCTGCAATGTCTTCTGTGCCTCACCCTCTATTCTTCCGTCTGCAGAAACAACAAATGAAAAGGTTTCCTCATCCGTCAGATAATTTTCCAGGGCAGTCAGCTGGCGGATACTATAGGTGGTGTTTTTCTCTATGTCAGAAAGGGTGATGTTTCCATTACCATCTGTATAGACTTCCTCTGTGACATCCCCGTGCTCCACTTCAAAAGCAGCCCCCTCCAGGCCTGTGGTGGTATACAGTTCGTCTGAAAGGTTCAGGAAAATTTCTGTTTTCTCCAAGGAAATCTGAACTGGTTCTGATGCCTCCCCTTCCTGGTCCAGTGTTACGGAAAGGTCCTCTTTAACCCCGGCATAATATTCCGGATACTGTGTCTGCTTTAAGCTGTAACTGCCCAGATACAAGGCGTCGCTTTTTCCATATCCGTCTGCATCGCAGTCAATGCTGCCCACCTTTTCCCCATCTGTATAACGAACGGTGCCATCTCCAGTTACCACATCTCCATCTGCATAAATATCAAAACTGCCATTTCCAACCTCAGTGCCTGAATCCTGATCCGTAAGTTGTACCTGAATGATCCCTTTTTCTGCATCAAGGGGCACTTTGACCACATAGGGATCTGACCAGTCATGATATTCCTCTATTTCAAAATACTGATCCTCCGCCCAGCCATATCCTTCCACATCCGAGATCTGCCGCAAAAAATAGGTGCCATCATATATTTTTTCGGGAAGGTAAAAGGTCCCATCTTCTGTGGTGGCAAAATTCTTATATGAAATCTTTTCCGGATAATAGGTATTCAATATCTGTAAAGTGCCAGATTTTTCATACAGATTAAAATAAACATCTCCAATCTGAATAACATTGCCGGTCTCTGCATCCACCAGCACAATCAGCACTGCAGATTTTTCTTCATCATCCTCTTCACCGCCTCCGCCGCCTTCATTCTCTTCTGTTTCCTGCCCCCCCCTGGTCTCCTGCTCCACCGTGGTTTCTGCCACAGTAGTTCCCGATTCAGCAGAAGATTCCGATTCCAGCGAGACGCTTTTCGTGTCTGGTTCATAGGTAAAATACAGCCCCAAAAGAATCAACAGCATGATCAGCACAAAGACAAGACCCGTCATCAGGTCCGTGGCCGGTTGCCACAGGTTATTTCCCTCACCATCCACTTTCTTTTTATAAGATTTTTTTTTCATAGTGATTCCCCCTTGACAACTTTATCAAATTCCTCAAGGGATAAAGGTTTTGAAAAGTAAAATCCCTGCCCTTCTGTACATCCTGCCTTTCTGAGCGCATTCAGCTGCTCCATATTTTCTATACCCTCTGCCATGATGGTAATATTCTGTTTTCGTGCTCTTTCAAACAGCTCCATCAGCCCGTTCAAATTGTTTTCTTCCTCAAAATATCTCAAATCCAGCTTTAATACACCGGCATTTATGCCAGTTCTGTCCACAAAATTAAAGGCAACATAATCGCCGTTAAACCCGTCCATAACCACTTTAAAGCCGGCTTTCATCAGATGCTCTTCCAGTTCATTGACGAGTCCCTGGGACTGCAGATAAGCATTTTCTGATATTTCAATATCCAGATACTTGGGCGGAATATCGTACTTATCCAGCATTTCCTCAAAAAAGCTGCCCACATCCAATGCCAGAATGTCTGTTTTTGTCACATTGACAGAAAGAGGAATAGGCCTGTACCCCTCCTCCAGCCACTTTCGGATGGTTTTACAGACCTCTTCCCAGATATATTGATCCAGTTTTGTTATGTACCCATTGCTTTCCAGCAGTGGAATAAAAACTGCTGGAGAAATCAGGCCTAAAGAGCCATGGTTCCACCTGACAAGAGCCTCTGCACCCACGATTTTTTTTGTGCTAAGCTCATAACGAGGCTGAAGAAAAAAGATGAATTCCCTGTTTTTCAGCCCATCCAGAATCTGGGGCATCAGAATCTGCTCATTTCTGTTATGCCCCCCTTTTCCATTTCCCTCTCCACCTCCAGCCAGAGAATAACCTCCATTTCTGGGCAGGCGTTCCAGGAGTTTCACAATATTTCTGACTTCCGTCCACTCCATATATCTTGTCTGCTCATCCGTGGCAGGAACAATGTATTTATGAAAATCCTCCATAAACATTCCTGCTTCCCTACTTAAAGTGTTTTTAATGATATTATAGGAAATATTGAATATTATGGACAAAATGATTCCGGAAATGGATGTATAAAATGCAACATTTATTCCAAGAAGTATGGTTTCTATACTTTCCAGTATTTCATCAATATTGCTGAGTCCAATCTGCTGCAAACTGTACAACAGGCCTACAAAAGTTCCCAGCAACCCCAGACTCGTCATGGTGCCTGGAATCTGCGCAGCTACCCCCTGCCAGCTTAACAGCGCCAGCACATCCTCATTGATGTATTCTTCAATATCGGTCATGACCTGCCCTGCATCTCGCTGTGCCTTTATTTTTTCCCTGTAATCCCCAAAGATTTTATCCAGTTTTTTCTGTTCAAAATATTTTTCCGTACCAAGGACGGAAACCCAGGCCACTTCAGAGGAAGTATCTTCTGCCCTCCTCATTTTTTTCCTTGCCTGATCAAAGGCAGTGATAAAAAGCAGCATAGGAAACAGGCAGGAAACAATTCCCACAATGCCTAAGAGTGTAATACAAAAGACAATCACTCTGGAGAGGGTGTCCGGTGAAAAGAAAGTCAATGCAGCCCCGGCGCCGACAATAATTAGCAAAAATATATACACCAGCTTTTTCAAAGACATGCCTCCCTTATATCCAACGCTCCGTTTTCACGGTGCCATCTGTTATAGATCCAGGGGTGTTTCCAGCAGGATTCCTCCTTGATGGCTCAAAACAACAGCCCCCGCATTTTGTTTTATTTGGATCAGTTTCGGAGAATTTCTTAGTTATCCTTAACTAAGCAGGAATGGTCATGTTTATGAAAAGAAAGATCATATCGGATAAAAAGCTGAAGGAAATGTTAAAAGACAGTGTCCCATTTTACAAACAATACACCACTGTCTGCAAAAGAGAAAAATGCTCCCGCTGCAAAAGTTTATTACCTTGCAAAGGGATTATATTATATAAAAGAATTGCTTCGATTCATGCATTCTCTATGCTGCTTTTTCATTATTTGTCCCACATTTCCCGAATCTGATTTTTCCTCTATTTATTATATGGCCCATTCGAAAACATTTTTCCGTGAATCTTGTTTGGCTCCACAGTTCTTTGAAATGAATCAGAAGAAAAGCCCCCCGCATGTTGGGAATGGGTTATGAAAATCCATTCTTATGTGTTTATCTGCACACACATGCTAGTCTTATTATATTTGGTTTGTTATTATTGTCAACTAAAAAGATTTGCATATGATATTAATTAATGATAACATGGTTTTTTTTAGTGTAAAGAAAGCAAATTATTCTTTTGGATCAAAAAAATTCCTCTTTAGGGTTAAGGCTTTCTGCCACGCCCCAGTCTTACAGCCATCTGTCCTGACAAGCCTCATCAGGACAGAACAACAAAAAACAGCTCTGTCTGCATACCAAAGAGAATCACTCTTCATGCAAACAAAGCTGGTTTTTCCTTAACTCTATTCTATCTGGAAACAACTATTTAGTCATCCATTTCCGATTCCGAGTCCAGTCGAATACGACATTCCAGACTTTCCCTGGTTCCCCATTCTCTTACCTGCCTGAGCGTCAGAAGAGAATGGTACTGTAAAATGGTGCAGATATACATGTTCAGCAATACCGCCAGAGGGGCATATACCACGAACTCCAGAATCTGTTGTTTTTTAGTGACGTCACATCTGGTTGTCCTCAGCGTGGACAACATCCGCACATAAGAAAGGAGAAGCATGTATATGATCGCTTCCCAGGGAAACTTCCCGGTCAGAATGGGTAAGATCACAAAGGTTACGGGCAATACCACACCGTAAAGTGCAAAAGTATAATACTGGGACAGGCACAACCACCATATTGGTCTTTTTTTGTCCTGATTCTTCAGCACCCATAGGATACCCCACCAGAAACTTTTCCACCAAAGAGTTCTCTGTCTGGTCAGGTGGCTGAGATTTTCCGGTACCAAAGTGTATGCAAAAGATGTTTCCTGGTAAAGTGTCTTGCCTTCCATGGAAGCAAACTGGGTCATCATCCGATCATCTCCATAGTTCGCTTCCTGCCCAAATACAATCTGATTTAGATAGGCTTCCCTATATTTTTCAATAATCTGCCTTCTGTAAAAGGCAAGTCCTCCACAGGAAACAGCCACAGAATTCAGATAGGACCAGGAGGCACGTCCGGTGGTAAAGGCACTGGTAAAACTTACTCCAAGAATTCTGGTGAGCAGATTGGTCCGATTTTGTGCAAAGAGCAGCCCGGCCACTGACATCACCTCTTCATCCTGAAAGGGCTTCAGTCCATTTTCAATTGCCTTTTCATCCAGAACTGTATCCGAATCAATGGTAATATATATGTCGTACTCTCCAGAATTCACGTCATCAAAAGCAGCATACTGTGCTCTTCTTTTTCCGGAATTGTTGATATACTTATATCGTATGGGAAGTTCCGGATGTTCTTCGCGGAACGCTTCTACCACTTTTTCACTTCTGTGTTCCCTTTTGGAACCGTCATCTACAATATAAATCAGATCCGGTTTCCTGGTCTGAACTGCCAACGCTTCCAACACTGCTCTAGTTGTATTTACATCCTCATTATAACTTGGAATCATGACCATGGTCTTTAAAGCAGGGGCCTCTCCCTCAATGCTACCGTATCGAAAGGACCAGAACAGCTGAATGACCATGTAAACAAAAGATAGAAAAATAATGGGACCTGTGATAAACATAGCCTGTTCCAGCCTATGAATATGATATAAAATCAAGGCTGCAACAAGACAGACGATTACCAGGGAAAGAAGGGGCATATGCTTTGCCCTTTTTTGTTTCAATGGTTTATTATGAATGGTTCTGCTGTTTTTTCCTTTGTGAAAGGAAACCACCTGAGGGTGATGCCTGTTTAATATAATGCCCGCTAACAGCAGGATGAGTGCGAAAACCAGGACAATGCCCCAGCCAATTATTGTACCGTAAAGTCGATCCATATCCATTCCCCTTTGCTTCAACGATAAAACGTTTTATCTTCTAAAACACGAAAAGAAAAGAGGCCATATCCGGCTTCTTTTGTTTTTCAATTGCTTCAGTTGTTTCCTGTGCCTTCCGCTTCTCTCGTACGAGTGAGGATATAACTATAACATATCCAAATTATTTTTACAACCCAAAAGCAACTTTTTTATGTAACATTCATTTTTATAAAAAAATGCCCTCACAGCAGGGAACTCTTCCATGCTGTGAGGGCAGAATATTTTACAAAAGTTTTAGTTTTCATTTTCAGCAATGTGCCCGGGCAACGGAATATTGCCAAGGGAAATGAGGGGTATATCCCTGTAATGGGTCCTCTCCTCTCCTTCTGTCAGTACGCAGGCTATGACCGTAATTTCAAATCCAATTTCTTTTGCCATTAAGAGCACTGCCTCCAGGGTTCCTCCAGTAGAGACCACATCGTCTACAAAGCAAAGCTTCTTCCCTTTAAATTGCTCATATTTCTCCTGGCCGATCCACAGCTCCTGCTGTCCCTGGGTGGTAATGGAACGTGCACTGACATGCCTGGGATTTTTCATAAAGTCTTTTCTTGCTTTTCTCAGTTCCAGGTAAGAAGGCATCTCCCTGGCCAACTCCTGACACAGACCGGAGGATTTGGTCTGCACAGTCACAAATCCATCAAAATCATAAGGGGCCAGTTTCTGCTGTAAAGCTGCGGCCGCATGCCGGTTCCACTGAGACTCCCCTGTCATATCAAAGGAATAGATATAAAATCCATCTCCCAGCTCCATCCGGGGCAATTTCACCGGATAATCCTCTCCCAGATATACGGTCCAGGAATCGGGCCAAATTTTCTGTTCCATTTTTTCCTCCTGTTTCTTATACAAGTCCTACATATCTTCCTAAAAAGCGGATGGCCAGGCCTGCCACCATCCCCAAAAATGGATTTTTGGACCAGGCAGTAACGCCCAAAGCGATATAGCCGCTCATCGGCTGTTCCGAAGAGGATACCGTGGAAAGATTAGGGGCAAAGGTCAGGGCAAAACCAATAACCAGAAGAAATCCGGCAATGCTTTGGCTGGGCAGATATTTTCCAAGTTTCCCAATTACGCCGGTCAGAATTAAAATCCCCATGGCAAGCATAAATACAATGCCGCAGGCTACCGGCCAGGGCGCCCCTGCCGTGCCGGAAATTATTGCTTCAATGGGCGGTCCACCAAACAATGCACTGGGAATGTCTGCCAGAGAATTGATAAAGGACAGATGATCATAGTTCTGTGTGGTGCCTGCAATGCTGGCTGTTACAGCACCAAAAGAAATATTTGCGCCGATATTCAGCATCACCAGACTTAAGGCTCCCAGCAATACGGTAATATTCAGGGTGGGTTTGATCATTTTAAAATCCTGCCAGTAAGCCTTCTTCCAAAAACGCCATTCTGTTCCACTGTCGGTTTTAACATCCTGTTCTGCCAGCATTTTCTTCACATCCACCCGTCTTTTTTGCAAAAGCAGGAAATCGGCAGTAGAAACTGCTACGGAAATAAAGATGGTCCACACCACTTTGTTGGCACTATTCAGGAAGAAGGCATAAGCCAGGACGGCACTGACAATGGAAACCAGAGCTGTACGCCGTTCCTGCTGGAGCATATCCCAGGACACACCTGCCAAAATCAGACCAACCCCGCTCATCATCCCTGCAAGGATGGCTTCTCCTGCAAAATCCGAAATTTTGGTAACCCCGCCAAAGCAGGATAACCCCATCATTAACAGGGCAGCCAGCAGGATGGAACTGACATTGTTGCGCATGTTCTTTTTTACACTGGCTACCGTAATGGTTTCTGCCTGTGCTGAAATCGGGGTCACAGAACCTGTAAACAGGTTGCCAAAAGCCCCCACCAGGTAGGCAAATCCTGCCGGTTTAATGGCAAATCCTCTGGATTGGGCATAGAGTAGCTGAGGGACACCATTTATGATGACGGCAACAACCGCCAACAGAAAAGGGCCCAGATTCAAAATAAAATCCATTTCTCTTCTCCTTTTCCTCTTTTATCTCCTTTTTATTGTCTGACTTACAACAGAATTATAACAGGGCCCCATTCTTTGTGCAATATGACATTTTGCGTTTTCACTTATGCAGTTTCTCTCTTTACGGGAGAAGGACCGTCCCTCCACAGCCGGTTTTCCGACTGTGGAGGGACGGTCCCATGGGACTTTTTCTCCTTATTGCTTATTACTTAATGCGTTGTACTTTTTTACTTTGTTCTGGACTTTTTCTGCCAGCCAAATGCGACAAGGCCGGTCATGGAAGCCAGGCAAAGAATGGGCAGCAGT
>CAYRQT010000029.1:0-25105 GCA_964426655.1 uncultured Cuneatibacter sp.
AATTTCCCGCTGTATTGCCCTGCAGGAGGAAATCGGTCTGGATGTGCTGGTCCACGGCGAATATGAACGAAATGATATGGTAGAATATTTTGGGGAGCAGCTGGACGGGTTTTTATTTACGGAAAAAGCCTGGGTGCAGTCCTATGGCACACGCTGTGTCAAGCCCCCCATCATCTGGGGAGATGTTTCCCGCAGCCATCCTCTTACCGTTTCTTGGTCAACCTACGCCCAGCGTCTCACAAAGAAACCCTTAAAGGGCATGCTCACCGGACCTGTGACCATTTTAAACTGGTCTTTTCCCCGGGAGGACATTTCCCAGAAGGAAAGTGTTTTTCAAATTGCGCTGGCCATTCGTGATGAAGTGCTGGACCTGGAAAAAAATGGCATATCCATCATTCAGGTGGATGAAGCAGCTTTGCGGGAAAAACTTCCCCTTAGAAAAAGCGACTGGTACAGGGAGTATCTGGACTGGGCCATTCCCGCTTTCCGTTTGGTCCATAGTGGCGTAAAGGAAGGAACCCAGATTCACACCCATATGTGCTACAGTGAATTTACAGACATTATCCCAGCCATAGATAACATGGATGCGGATGTCATTACCTTTGAAGCCTCCCGTTCTGACCTGCAGATTCTGGACGCCTTAAATGAAAATCATTTTCGCACGGAAGTGGGACCCGGTGTTTATGACATTCACTCTCCCCGGGTTCCTTCCACAGAAGAAATTCTGGATGCGCTTCATAAAATGCTAAAAAAGCTCTCACCGGAAAAATTGTGGGTAAATCCGGACTGTGGATTAAAAACCAGGGGAGAGACAGAGACCACCGCCAGTCTGCAACATCTGGTTGCGGCCGCAAAAGCTTTACGCCATGAAAATTAATGAACTTTTTCCCCGGAAAACAGTACTTTCCTACGAAGTATTTTCTCCCCGGTCCTCTGCGCCCGTAGACACCATCTATCAAACCCTGGAGAGCATCCGCACTCTGCAGCCAGATTTTATCAGTGTGACCTACGGCGCCGGGGGAACCTCTAATAACCAAGAGACCTTTTCCATCGCTTCCACCATCAAAAGCTATGGCATCCCCGGCGTGGTCCATCTCCCCTGTGTGGGGCTCTCCCGGGAGGCTGTTGCCAAAATACTGGACCGTTTAAACGAGATGGGCATTGAAAACATTCTTGCCCTTCGGGGAGATCTGCCGGAAGGGACTGTCCCGGCGGGAGCGTTTTCCCATGCTTCCGACCTGATTGCCTTTATCCACTCCCGATGGGATTTCAACATTCTGGCGGCATGCTACCCGGAGGGGCATGTGGAATCTCCAGGCATTGTGGCGGACATCCGCCATCTGAAGGCCAAGGTGGATGCAGGGGCCAATCAGCTGATTACTCAACTTTTCTTTGACAATGCCTATTTTTACACTTTTCGGGAAAGGTGCGAACTGGCCGGTATTCATGTCCCCATAGAAGCAGGCATCATGCCTGTCATTAACAAAAAGCAGATCCGGCGCATGGCCAGCCTTTGCGGGGCCACTGTACCTCCGAAGTTTGCTGCCATGATGGACCGCTATGAAAATCATCCTCTGGCCATGCGGGATGCGGGCATTGCCTACGCTGTGGACCAAATTGTAGACCTCATCACCCATGGCGTGGACGGCATTCATCTGTATACCATGAACAACCCCTATATTGCAGGAAAGATTCATGAAGCCATCCATAATCTGATATAGCGGCAGGGAACCCTGTTTTCTTTTGAGAAAAAACCGGGTTCCTTGTTTATTTTCTGTATTGTATTGACAATATGCATTGGCAACACTAAAATCAAGACAAATGGCAAGGTATTTTTATAAGCACGCCCAATGATTCCATAGGAGGTCATCAAATCAATGAAGAAAAAAATCCTGGCTCTTTTCTCCGTGCTGCTTTTGCTGACCGGGTGCAGCCTGATGCAACAGCGTATTCGCCTGGGAACAGGGGATGTGGGAGGGACCTATTACCAGTTTGGCAATGCCTTAAGTGCCCTTTCCTCTCTTTCCTCTTTTTCATTTGAGGTGAAATCCACAGCTGGATCTGCCGCCAATCTGCGCCTTCTTTCTGAAGGCTATCTGCAGCTGGCCATCTCCCAGACAGACCTGATGCAGGATGCCTATTTTGGAACAGGTACGTTTGAGGGAAATTCCTATCAGGGATATCTGGCCATTGCCGCCCTTTATACAGAGGCCTGTCAGATTGTGGTGCGGGATGACTCTTCCATCAGCTCTGTTGAGGATCTGGAAGGAAGCGTGGTGGCCATTGGAGAGGCGGAATCCGGTACTGCAGAAAATGCCCTGCAGATTCTGCAGGCTTATGGGCTTACCACAGACATGGTGCAGACGGTGTACATGACCTACAGCCAGGCTACTGTGGCACTGGAGCAGGAAGAAATTGCTGCCTTCTTCTGCACTGCCGGTGCCCCTACCGCTGAAATATCTGCGCTGGATTCCCGTACAGCCATCCGGCTTCTTTCTCTGGACAGTACCATCATACAGAGGATGACGGATACCTATCCCTATTTTTCCTCATGCACCATTCCTGCCAACACGTATACCGGGCAGACCGGCGATGTCCTGACCCTTGGGGTAAAAGCGGTGCTGCTGGCCAGTGATCAGATATCCGAAAGCAAGGTGCAGACCATTACAAAGGTTCTTTTTGCAGAAAAAGACAACCTTCAGGGGGGCGTATCCACCGAACTTTGGCTGACCCCTGACTATGCAGTGGATGGCATTCCCATTCCCTTTCATCCCGGCGCCGCCGCCTATTACAGCAGCCTGGGCATTACAGTAGAAACGGAGGACTAAGAGCATGGAGCTGGACATGTATCAGACCCTTGCACTGGCTGTTTTAATGCTGATGCTTGGCAAATATTTAAAAAAGAAAATCCAATTGCTGGAGACGTTCTGCATTCCGGCCCCTGTGGTAGGGGGCCTGGTGTTTGCCCTCTTTTCCTGTCTGCTCTATGCCACGGGTTTACTGGAAATCAGTTTTGATGATACTTTAAAAGAAGTGTGTATGGTGCTCTTTTTTACCTCGGTAGGCTTTCAGGCCAATCTGAAAGTGCTTCGAAGCGGCGGAAAAGGCCTCATCATCTTCCTGATTCTGGTCATTCTTCTTATTACCAGCCAGAACCTTGTGGCTGTGGGGCTGGCTTCTGTTTTACACATGGATGCCCTTCTGGGGCTTTGTACCGGTTCCATTCCCATGGTGGGGGGGCATGGTACAGCCGGCGCCTTTGGCCCGGTTATGGAAGATTTTGGTATTGAAGGAGCCTCTACCCTTTGTTCCGCTGCCGCCACTTTCGGCCTTGTGGCCGGCAGCCTGATCGGCGGGCCTATTTCCCGTCGGCTAATTTTAAAAAATCATCTGGCCAGTCCCCTTTCCGGAGATTTCAGCGGTGAAGTAGAAAAAGAAACAAAGAAGCATCACCTGGCCATGTTTTCCGAGGCTGTATATCAGCTGGCACTGGCCATTGGACTTGGCACACTGTTCTCCTTCCTTCTGACCAAGACCGGCATGACTTTCCCCATTTATATTGGTGCCATGATTGCTGCTGCGCTGATTCGTAACCTCAGCGAATATTCCGGAAAATTCACGGTCCACATGCAGGAAATTAACGAAATTGGAGATATTTCTCTCTCTCTGTTCCTGGGAATCGCCATGATCACCCTGAAGCTATGGCAGCTATCCTCCCTTGCCCTGCCCCTTATGGTTCTTCTCACAGGGCAGACCCTTCTGATGGTTTTCTATGCTCAGTTTGTTGTTTTCAGAGTCATGGGAAAAGATTACGATGCCGCCGTTCTTACCGCCGGCACCTGTGGATTTGGTATGGGGGCCACGCCCAATGCCATGGCCAATATGCAGGCCATCTGCGATAAATTCGGCCCCTCTGTAAAAGCCTATCTTCTGGTCCCTCTGATTGGAAGTCTGTTCGCCGACTTTATCAACAGCATTATCGTCACCTTGTTCATCAACTTCCTTTAAAAGGCATTCTGCACAAATCCATAAAAACAGGCGCATGGCCTTCCCTTCTCTGGTATCCATGCGCCTGTTTCTTCTTTTTCAGAAGCTATTTTTATATTTTGGCATACGTTTCGTAATACCGCTTCTTTTGTCTGAGCATCTCTTCATCTGCCTCTTTTACCAGAGCTGATATACCAATGCTCTTTTCCCTGGCTGCCATGCCCATGGAAACGGTATACCCTTCTTTTTCCATCTCTTCACTGACCCATTGAGCCCCTTGCTTTAAATGGGCAGTATCGGCTATTTTCTCATGTATGACCAGAAACTCATCCCCTCCTATTCGAAAAATCCTGCCTTGCGGGAAAGCTTTTCTTAAAAGACAACTCAGCGTCAGAATCATTTTGTCCCCTGCCGCATGCCCTTCCAGATTATTGAGCTGGTGCAGGCCATTTAAGTCCAGGTAGCAACATGTTACCTGCTGAAAAAGGATATTCTTCGTCTTTTCCAGATACTCTTCAAAGGCATTTCTGTTATACAGCCCCGTACTCTGGTCTTTCCGGCCCTTAATATAGGCCCGCCTATAGGCATGGAAAATTACAATCACCGCAGACAACATATAAAGCAGTAAAATGCCCCCCACAGCCGCTGCCATCCTATACAAATATCCACTGAGCTTCTGTGCAAAGGCCATGGCGGAATCCTGATCCACCGTCACCAGCACATTCCAGTTGTTGATGCCCACCGGAGCATATTGCATGTAGAGAATTTGTCCTGTGGTTTTTGAAACAAATCCAAATTCTCCTTCCCTTCCCTCCTGCAGATCCTGTAAAATGGTGTTCACCTCATATCCTTTAAGCAACTTTCTTTCTTCCAGCATATATATGTTCCCCAGCGTGCAGTGCCATGTGTCCAACAGGAATTCCCCAGTATCTCCATCTTCCAGATATACATGGGCCTGCCCGTCATAAATATCGGTGGTATATGTCTGGGCAAGCTGATCCAGGGCAATGACACTGTATAGCATAGCCACCGTTTCTCCGTTTTGAACAACAGGCACTCCATTAAGCAAAACCATTGTCTCTCCGTCAAAAACATCTTCTTTCGCTCCGGAAATATAGGTGCCCTTCTGCACCTCTTCCTGAAAATCCAGTTTTCCCACTGCACTGGCAGTGGTACCGTCCTGCTTTGTCAGAATACCATCCGGTGTAAGCAGGGCCAGGTATGTCACATAGGGCATTTCTTTCATGAAATTTTCTCCCTGTTCCTGCAAAAGGAAGGCATTTTCCGAAAGCATATAGGAAATTGCCCGCAGCAGACTGCGGTCAGAAAGCAGGCTGTCGGAAAAATCTGCTGCCAGCTGTCTGGTAGCTCCTTTAAGCTGAGAAAAGCAATTTTCTCTGGCAGCCTGATTTACTGCCTCAAGAGCAAGGACAATCGCCAGTAAAACCCCTGCTACAGCCAATACGGTGCTTATGCCGATGACTGCAGCTTTTTTCTTATTCATTTCTCCGCCTCCATAAAATAGATCCTGGAGCCAAAATCCGGATAGAACCGCACTTCTTTGTTATAACCCGTTCCCCCAAAGGCAGGCTGCAGGTGTATGCCGCCCTGCATCAAAGCATCCCCATACGCAGAAACCTGCTCGGTCTCACCGTCCAGTTTAATAAACTTTGAGGCCAGGTTGTGCAGCAGGGAATCCTGACGGATATGAATGGGTGACACCGTATTCACCAGATTGCCAAAAGCTTTGATGTTATACCGCATCTCCCTGTTGGAAAAGCCATATCTCCAATCTTCCCGCAGACCCGCAGGAGTGAAAATCTGCATCTGGGTATTGGGAATTGTCAGCTTTTGCAGCATATATCCCACTGCATTTTTCTGATCCTCTGCCACACAGGTCCAGCTGATTTGATTGCCGGGACCGTCCTGAAGTACCGAGTCCCCGCCTGTGTCCCCTCCAAAGCCTTTTCCTCTGTAGAATGTGCCCCACTGCAACACCCTTCTCCAGTCTTTATACAACTGCACCTGAATCCGAATGGCCTCCCGTTCTTCACCGGACAGCTCTCCCAAATTACACTCATACCCAAAAATCCCAAAGCAGGCGGTCTGAAAACGGGTTTCCAGGGGGGTGTTGCGCAGGGTCTGATGGTTGGGGCAGGCAGAAACATGGGCACTTACCACGGACATGGGATATCCAAAGCTATAATTATACTGCATTTCCGCCCGACAAAGGGCATCCGTGTTATCGCTGGCCCAGATCTGGGGAAAATAGCAGAGAATCCCCAGGTCAAAGCGGTTTCCGCCTGAAGCACAGCCTTCAAACAGAATGTGGGGGAAGCGTTCCGTCAGTTCTCTCATACAGCGATACAGCCCTAAAACATACCGGTGTCCCACCTCTCCCTGCCTTTCGGGGGGAAGTGCCGTGGAAAAATAATCTGTAAAAATACGGTTCATATCCCATTTTACATAGGTGATGTCTCCTGCAGAAAAGACACGGCTCATGCTTTCAATCACAAAGGTCTGCACCTCTTCTCTGGTCAGATCCAGAATCCTCTGGTTTCTGCCTTCAGAGTGCGCCGCTCCAGGTATCTGGATGGCCCAGTCCGGATGGGCTTCATATAAGTGACTTTTGACATTCACCATTTCCGGTTCCACCCAGATGCCAAAATCCAGGCCAAGGGCCTTGATCTTTTCAGCTAATCCTTTAATCCCATTGGGCAGCTTTTTGGGATTTGGCTCCCAGTCTCCCAAGGAAGTGGTGTCATCATTTCTTTCCCCAAACCATCCGTCATCCACTACAAACAGCTCAACCCCTGCCTCTTTTCCCTCTTTTGCCAGCTGCAGAAGTTTTTTCTCATTTATGTCAAAATAAGCGGCTTCCCAACTGTTAAGCAGCACGGGGCGATCTTTAAACTGCCACTCTCCCCGTACGATGTGATGGCGGATAAAGGCATGCAGCCTGCGGCTCATTTCTCCAAAGCCCCGGTCCGAAAAGGTCATCACCACCTCCGGTGCCTCAAATGCTTCTCCAGATTCCAGTATCCAGGTGAAATTCTGGGGATTGATGCCTGCCACCAGGCGAAGTTTCCCATAGCTGCTGACTTCTGCCGCCTCATAATGATTGCCGCTGTAAATCAGATGCAGGCCATAGCAGTCCCCTGCACTTTCCCGGGTATCGGTCTGGTGTAAAATGATAAATGGATTTGCCCTGTTGGAGGACGTCCCTGTAAAGGACGCATTGACCGCCTTCCCGCTTTTAAGGGCCTGTGTTGTCCGCTTCATTTCCCGGGCCCAGGCCCCTTGGAATGTGGTCCAGGCGTATGGATTCGGGTCCAGATCCAGTTGGAGACTCATCATGCGTTTCAGCTGAACAGGACTATTTGCTCCATTTACGATCCTGGCATTGCGGCAGATTACATCCTTTTGAGGATATACATAGTAGTAGAGTTCCAGGGTGAGCTGCGCTCTCACATCCACCAGTGTCAGACACAGCTGCTCCACCTCTTCCTCCGTGCCATAAGATCCGGGAAGGCCGGGAATTTCTCTTTTCCCTTTTGTGATATCTTCTTTCAGATACACAAAATCCAGGCTCGTACTGCCATCCGGCAAGACGACTTCTACAAAAGGCTCCCGAATGTCTCCCCGACCGTAGGAAGAAACTTCCAGGCGCATATCTTCCAGAGAATAGCGGCTGTGCTCCGGAGAATAGGCGTTGGTATTGCCTGGAGGGAAAACATGTTTTTCCTGCAATCCGGCAAAATCCCCCTCTGTTTCCAATCTGATTTTCTTCCCATAATAAAGATGTTCCACATGTCCGGTGGGCAATATTCCCATGCAGTAGCTGGTCCGTGCAGTATCCAGCACCATGAACTGTCCAATTTTTCTTATCATCCGGCCCTCCTTTGCATTAGGAAGCGCTTTTTTTCAGCGCCTCTGTCATCTCATTTACTTTTACATCCGTAAGAATATATCTCTTTTTAAAGAAGAATATGGCTGTCAGGAAACCCAGAATGGGCAGCCCCGCCATGGTCAGTCTCAAAATCATCAAAGAGGATGTGGCCGGTTCGGCAGCCTGTGCCCCCGCTGTGGTATCCGTGTTCAGATTCGTGATGGTCAGGCAAATGGAAGCGGCCAGGGCGGCAACGCCGGAAGCCAGTTTTACCACAAAAGTCTGCATGGAGAAAATAACGCTTTCATCCCGCCGATGATTTTTCCATTCTCCATAATCCACGGTATTCGCCAAAAAGATCGTGGTCAGAACAGTCAGCATGCCAAAAGCCAGAAAGATCAGAAAACCGGGAATGAACAAAAGCAATACACTGGACATATTGACAAAGAACAGCAACAATAGAATGCCATATCCAGCCAGAGCCAGACCAAAGCTGATATAAAACACCTGAATGGCGCTGAAAAACCGCCGCATCAGCGGAAAGAAAACCATCATGGATAAAATCTGGATGGCCCCGCCAAAGGTATTAAAAAGGGTATAGCTGTTATACCAGCCCTCTCCTCCAAAATCATATTTAAAAAAATAAATCAGCAGATTGGAAGTGATGTACAAGGCACAGTTGATCAGTACAATGGTTACCACAATGGTCATGGCCTGATCATTTTGGAGCAAAGCTTTAAACATCTGTCTGATGGAAGGGGATTCCACATCTACAGTGGATTTTTCCCGAATGCTGATACAGGTGACAGAGATGAACAAAATGAACAGCACGGCAATGATGAGGGCAAACCACATAAAACCGGTGCGCTCATTGCCCTGGCCCAGCATATACACGCATTTCATAGTGAGGATGGTCACCAGTGCAGAGCCTACGCCGGCACAGGAGCGGCCCAAAGTGGAAAGATTTTCTCTTTCCTTCCCCCCCTCCGTAAATGCCGGAATCATGGACCAGAAGGGAATATCCATCATGGTATAGGTCACGCCCCAGAGAACGTAGGTGATGGCGGCATAGGCCACAAGGCCATCTCCCTGCAGAGCGGGTGGTGCGGCAAACATCAGGTACAGGATCACCCCATTGGTGAGTGTCCCAATCATAAGCCAGGGCCTGAACTTTCCCCAGGGAGTCCTGGTCTTTGCCACAATGACCCCCATAATGGGATCATTAAACGCATCAAATACCCGGGCAGCCAGCAAAATAATGCCCATGGCAATGGCACTTACTCCCAGCACATCCTGATAATAATAGAGGATATAACTGGCAGAGAGCATATACACCATATCCTTGCCCATAGCCCCAAGACCATAGGCTGCTTTTTCTTTTTTGGATAATTTCATAAACCTTCTCCTTTTATCAAATCATGCTGCACCCTTTTTGCCCATGACGCTTTATTGTTTTTCAATGTTAACCGAGAACTGAAGTTCTTCTGCGCCCCACTGAGAATTTTTCAGTCGTAATATGCCTTCTCCCGGCACGCCCATAGACTTTACATAAGTTCCCCCCATACCACCATGAAGACTGATCAGGGCAGGCCCAATGAGTGCAATGGCGCCTTCTGTCTCCAACTGCACCGGCTCCTGAAAGTAAGACAGTACATTGCCCCACTCATCCACTGCCTGTATACGAATGGCGGCCACATCATAGCCTTTGGTCTCCGTCAGAACAAGGCTGCTGACCCGAAAGCGAGGCCGGACCTTCGTCATGGGTGCCTTCACCTGTTCACAAAGAACCTTCCCTTTTTTTACCCCCTCGAACCGATAGACCGTGGCAGTTCCTCCCCAGTCGCCGATGTAGCGATTGTACAAATCCACTGCCTGAGGCATCCTCATGCCGTAAAACAGCACCAGCTGTGCTGCGGTCCAATAGGCCCGCAACGGCAGACCCGTCAGCCCCTTTCGGGAAACCAGGTTCAGCAGTTTCTTCACCAGTCTGGCCTGCCGCCGGGTAAAGTTCTTTTCCTGGTATATACTCTCTCCCACAAAATCATCAATGGGAATGGGCCCATGGGCCAGGGTATGAAAAGGGGATTTTCCCTTATCCACAGTCACCAAAAGACGCCCGTTTTTATACATACGCACCTGATCCATATTGGTGTACACCCATATTTCACCCCGGTTTCCACCCGGATGCTCCCCGATATCCATGGAGGAACTCACCTCCAGCACCGGCTGTTCCTCCTGCTGACTGGCATATACTGCAGCTGCCTGCTTGGGATTGCGGAAAATATCCATCACACCATGGTAACAGATTCTGTCCCCACTGCCAAAATCTTTATGGGTGTTGTAATCTGCCATACACCATCCAAAACTGCCGGCCACTCCAGCTGCTCTTGCCACATCCTCCAGCACCCGGGCGTGGCGCATGGCATGATCCATCCGGTGTTCTTCGTCATCAAAGGCCTTCGTGGGAAACATATGACCGTTATATTCGCTGATCAGATAGGGCTGATCCGGTGCAGGGGTCACCTTCTTTTTGGGGTCACAGCCCCGGTTTTTGCCGTTATGAACAAAGTCATTGTAGGTGTAGACATCCTCTAGTAAATGGCTTTTCTTTATAACCCGCACCCCACCTGTCGGCCTGGTAGGATCCAGACTGTGTGCAACTGCATTGGTCTTCTCATAAAAGGCATCATCATCCAGGGATTCATTGATCCGCACGCCCCAAAGAATAATGGAGGGATGATTTCTGTACTGAACCACCATATCCTCTGTATTTTGTACGGCCTGTGCCTTCCACTTTTCATCCCCTATATGCTGCCAGCCTGGCATCTCCGTAAAGACCAGGAGACCAATTTCATCACACCGATCCAAAAAAGCCTGGGACTGGGGATAATGAGAGGTCCGTACAGCATTAAGCCCCAGCTCTTTTTTAAGAATATCTGCATCCAGCTTCTGTATGGCATCCGGCATGGCATACCCCACATAAGGGTAGCTTTGATGACGGTTGAGTCCCCGAATGGTGAGTCGCTTCCCATTTAAATAGAAGCCATCCGCCCGGAACACCCCTTCCCGGAACCCTATAACATGGCGCTGCTCATCCACAGGTTCTCCATTCACCTTTAAAACCGTCCTCACCTCATACAGGGATGGCTGCTGTGGACTCCACAGGGCGGGCCGGTGCACTGGAAAAGTCATCTGACAGGTCTTTTTTCCTTCTGCCGGATGGTATGTGCCAAGCTCTGTTTCCTCTTTTTCTCCTTTTTTTCTCATAAACTGGGTCAGCGCCAGACCCGGTGCCATATCTGACAGCACCACTTCCGTAGCCAGATTTCCCTGCTGCTTCTCCAGCCCCGGATCCGGTTTTAAAAAAAGGCTCTCCATATGCAGGGGGGACATCACCTCCACATAAACATCCCGATACAGCCCTCCAAATGTCATATAGTCAATGACATGCCCAAAGGGCGGCACATTCAGGCTTTCCCGGCTGTCCAGGCAAATGGAAATCACATTGTCCTTTCCATAATGCAAAAATCGGCCGATTTCCAGGGTGCAGGCCGTGTACCCACAGCTATGAGCCCCTGCCCAGGTTCCGTTAACGTAAATCTGACTTTCATGGGCCGCCCCTTCCAGTGTCAGGTAAACCGCTTTTCCCTCCCATTCTTTTTCTCCATATACATGCCTGCGATACCCGCTGACCATCTGATATGCCCCTTCATCGAAATAATGAAGGGGCACTTCCCTGCAGGTGTGGGGAAGGCGCACATCCTCCATGTCCGTTTCAGGCCAATTGGCCTTGGCCATGGCAGGCTGCCACAGGGGGCTGAATTTCCAGTCATCATTCAAATACCTTCTGTCTCTCATATGTCACCTCTTTTTTCAATTGAAATGCCATTCATCAGGATATCCACTACCTCCTGCAGGGCGGCATCATAGCGCAAATGGTTCTTTTGCAGAATATCCCTTTGAAAAAACTGCTCCAGTGCGGCTTCAAACATCAGCTGAAAAATGGATAAGTGCACCTGTCTGATCACCCCCGCTTCCATGCCCTGCTGCAGCAATGTTAATGTGTTTTCCCACCCTGTTTCCAGTCGCTTTTCCACCTGCCGGTAAATGCGGGGATATTTTTTTTTCAGCTCATGAAGCCGGGAAAAATCCACCTTTTGATAGCCTCCCGGCATAGCCCCTAAAACCTTCCTGATTTTTTCTCCCAGTTCCAGGGTATTGTTCTGTAAAATGGCCTGCTCCTCTTCCTTAATGCCATCAAAAATATAATCCACCATACAAAGGAAAAGAGCTTCCTTGCTCTCAAATACCTGATAAATGGTCTTTTTGCTGATGCCACATTTTTCCGCCAGATCATCCATGGTAAATTTCAGGCCTTTTTCGTTAAATACCTCCATGGTAGCCTGCATCAGATTTTCTCTTAATGTCATTTTTTTCCCTTCTGTCCGCCCGCATGGAAACTTTTTTTAACATTCTAGTTTCCATCATTGTATCACGGAAAACCATCCCCCCGCAAGAAAGGAAAGTGCCAAAAGATAAGCGGATCTTTTGTGCAGAATGAACGCAAAAAAAGGACGGGGAAAATGCCCCGTCCAAACACGCTTATTTATTTTTTTCTGCAGCCTCTGTGATGGCCGCCCGCAGGATATCCACTGCCTGGTCACAGTCCTCCTTCTGAATAATCAGGGGCGGAATCATGCGGATGATATGTCCGCCGATGGCAGTAATCAGCAGCTGCCTTTTCACACAGCTGTGCTTCACTTCAACAGCATCGATCCCATCTTCAAACTCCACGCCTACCAGAAGCCCCTTGCCCCGCACCTCCTTCACATGGGGTAAGGTTTCCAGCTTTTCCATAAAATATTTTCCCATTTTTTCTGCCTGCCCTGCCAGATTTCTGCTTAGCAATTCCTCCACTTCTGCCAATGCGGCAGCACAGCAGACAGGGTTCCCTCCAAAAGTAGTGCCGTGAGAACCAGGTGTAAAGGCGCTGGATACCTCAGCAGAAGCACAGATGGCCCCTATGGGCATTCCTCCTCCCAGTGCCTTTGCCATGGACACAATGTCCGGTTTCACGTCATATTGCATATAGGCCATTACACTGCCCGTCCTGCACCAGCCGGTCTGTACCTCATCCAGAAGCAACAGCATATCTTTCTCCCTGCAAAATTCCTGCAATCCCTGCAGGAAGGCTTTTGAGGCAGGCACCACGCCCCCTTCTCCCTGCACAGGTTCCACCATAATGGCAATGGTGTCTTCGGTACAGGCCGCCTTAAAGGCCTCCAGATCATTATAAGGTGCATAAGAAAACCCTTCTGTCATCGGCCCAAACCCAATCTGACAGCCATTATCCGGCTGACCTGTGGCAGACATGGCCCCGAAGGTTCTCCCATGAAAGCCTTTTCTGGCTGTTACGATATGGTATTTGCGGGGTCCGTATTTTTCCACCCCGTATTTTCTGGCCATTTTGATCATGGCCTCGTTAGCCTCTGTCCCTGAGTTCTGAAAAAAGATTTTATCCATTTTCAACGTTGTGCATATTTTTTCCGCCAGCAGCGCCTGGGGAATCGTATAAGGATAATTGAAGGTATGCATGATATCCTGCACCTGGTCAATGACTGCCGCCACCACCTTCTCATTGCAATTTCCTGCAGAGTTTACTGCTATGCCTGCATAAAAATCCAGGTAAGCTGTTCCCTTCTCATCATAAAGATATTGTTCTCTGGCAGTTTCTGCCAGAAAATCAAACCGTTCATAAGTTTCGATCATATATTTCTGTACTTTGTCCACAATATCCTGTTTTGTCAGACCTATATCCTTTAATTTCATTTTCCCTCTCCTGTTATTTCTTTCTGACGTTATGAAGGACTTCTTTTTCTATGCAATAGTTATTGTGTCTGGTGACCTTTGCACAGTACCCAGGCAAAATGACAATTGTGGTGGTGGGTTCTTCCAGTATGGCTGGTCCATGGACCACATCTCCGTAATTTAAAGCTCTTCCTTCAAACACCGGCGTTACTTTAATGTCCTCAAATTCTTTAAAGTACACCTTTCTGCTGCCGCTGTTTTTGGCTGGTTCATAGGCCAGATCCCCTTTATTATAATGCTGTTCCGGGATGACCACTTCCCGCTCATGCTTTCCAATTGCTTTTATACGCCAGTAAACACATTCTAGATAAGTATTATCTTTTATGGAGAAGGTTCTCTCATGCTCATTGTTGAATGCTTCCTCCATCAGTGGAATGCTGTCGGGGGTGATTTCAAAATTCTCATTCAGAAAATCTGTGATATTGACAGCCAGCTCATATACCTGGAAGGGGTAATGGGCTTCCATATACACTTCTATCTTCTGATTTTCTTTTCGAATATTATTTCGGGCAAAGAACGTTTCTGCCTTTTTCTTCAGGTCCTGAATCAGGGCATTGGTTTCTGCAAACTGAAAATGATGGGTGGAGGTGTACAGACTGCCATTGTATTCAGAGACAATATCAGAGAAAATCCCTCCCACTGCACTCAGTCCCCCTGCCGTTCTGGGAATCAGAAGTTTATCCATTTCCAATCCCTCTGCCAGAGCGATGGCATGCAGCCCGCAGGCGCCTCCGCCAGCCACCATGGCATACGCTCTGGGGTCAATGCCCTGCCAGATGGTGATGTCCTTAATGGCTGTGATCATATTTACATTTACTGTGGCCCAGATGGCATAGGCCGCCTCCATCACACTGACCCCCAGAGGCTCTGCCACATGCTTGCGAATGGCCTCTTTGGCCAGTTCCGGATACAGCTTCATTCTGCCGTCATTAAAGAAGTCCGGATTCAGGTAGCCCAGCACGCAGTTGGCATCTGTAACGGTGGGCAAAGTGCCGCCCCTGTTATAACAGGCCGGGCCAGGAACGGAGCCGGCACTGCGAGGGCCCACACGCACCATTCCCCCATTGTCCACCCAGGCAATGCTGCCGCCGCCTGCACCGATACTGTGGACGTTGACTCTGGAAATGCCTGGAATTTCATCTCCGATGATCGCCTCCTTGGAAACGGAAATATTGCCGTTAATGACGCAGCTCACATCAAAGGTGGTGCCCCCCATGTCCAGAACCACTACATTTTCTTCTTCCAGATCCTTCAGAGCATATTTTCTGCCGGATACCGGGGCCATAGAGGGGCCGGAATCCACGGAATACAGGGGCCGTTCTACAATTTCCGTGGTGCTCATAACCCCACCGGAAGAATTCAGCATGCCCACCTTTCCGATAAATCCCTCCTCATTGAGACGATTGTTCAGATTGTTGGCATATGTGGAGATCAGTCTTCTAAGGGAAGCATCCATGGCCGCAGAAATCCACCGCCGGTATTCCCGACTGCTGGGGTTGACTTCTGCACTTAATACCACCGTTACCTCCGGCCATTCTTCTTTTATGATTTCTGCCGCTTTTTTTTCATGACTGGCATTCATGGTAGACCACAGGAAACAGACGGCAATGGCCTCCACATGATACGCCTTTAACTGCCGAGTCTGCAACCGCACCTCCTCCTCATTCAGGGGGATTTCCACGCCCCCTTCGGCATTGATCCGTTCCTCCACGGAAAGGGTCAGATAACGGGGCACAAAGGGCTCCGGATAATCCAGAAACATATCAAAGGGATTCTTATTTGGCCCTTCCCGAAATAAAAACACATCCCGAAAGCCCTTTGTACAGAGGATGCCTACCTTCCCGCACTTTTTTTCCACAATGGCGTTGGTGGATATGGTGGAACCATGGGTAAAAAGCCCCCCATTGACCACACTGATATCTTTTAAAAATGCATGAAAATCCTGCTCATAATATTCAGAAGCCACTTTTAAAGCCCCCAGAATGCCTTCCGTCCAGTCATGGGGCGTGGTAGGAGATTTGAAAACATTGACTTCCCCTTTCTCATCCATCACCGCCGCATCTGTAAAGGTCCCGCCCACATCTACACAAGCATATTTCGACATATCATTGCCCTCCGTTCTTTCCTGTTCTCCGCCTTCTTTATCCTCTTGCCTTTCTCATGGCTTCCCGGCATTTTCTGGTCGCTTCTTCGTTCGGCACAAAAATTTCTTTGGAATCATCCACAATAACCCCATAGATTTTTTCTGCAAATGCCTTGGTAATCCAGCCTTCCCGCACTCTGTGGCAGACCAGTCTGGCATCCCTGTCCAAAGGATCCCCATACCCGCCGCCACTGGAACATTCTGAAACAATGGCTTCTCCCACTGCAATAGAGGGTTCTGCAAAGGCAGGCAGCTCCACTCTTGAAACTTCTCCCTTTGCCCTGACATATTTCCAGGCTGCCGATGGGTGTCCCTCTTTTCCACCACAGGCTCCCTTGGGAGGGTTGTCTATGCCGTCACAGGAATAGGCACACACCACCGGTGTATTTCTGGCTGTCATCACAAATTTCAGGAGGGGGCCGAATCATATTCCCCTGCCCCAACGGAATCCGGCAGAATTTCCTCCTCCAGGATTTGGAAAGGATATTGCTGCTCCAGCACTTCTGTGGAATTCCAGTTCATGGCCCCGCCTGTAACCGGATACTGATAGGTAAGCCATCCATCATGCCCATTCACCGCCGGTCCTCCCGTCATTCCACAGAAAATCTGGTTCACATAGGGCTCATTGTCTTTTCTCCAGTCTGTGCCAGAAACCACGGCCACTGCCGGGCACTGGGTGGCCCCCCCTTCTGCCATACCTCTTTCCCGGGTAATCTGATTCATCAGGGCCTGTACACCGGACACCACCCGATCAGCCAGGTTCGTGGTGGCCATGGAGGAAGAGAATGGCCGCTTTGCCTTTCCAACGACACATCCTTCCCGCATTTTCACCCGAATCCGGCTCATGGCCCCATCGTTACAGGGAATGTCACAAGGCATCCGGTTCAGTACCCCCGTCACCACGCTGGCCAGTGTGGTGGCCTCACACATGTTCAGCCCACAGGGCAGGGAGTCTTCATTTTCCGTCATATCAAAATCAATAATCCCTTCCTCCGGCTTTGTGTCACAAATGATATGAATATTGATTTCATGAACCACGCCCTCGATTTTGTCGGCTTTAATATCGTAGGTAAAATGCCCTTTGGGCAGCTGTCTGATTTCTTCCATCATTCGTTTTGCACCGTAATCCTGGTAGGCTTCGCAGAAATCCTTCACCAGATCATTGCCATACTCCTCACAAAGAGCTATCAGTCTCTTTTCTCCCACGCGTGATGAACCTACACAGGCCAGATAGTCTCCATACCACATATCCGGCACCCGATTACGCATCATGGCAATTTTAATGATATCCGCCACATCCTTATAGTCTTTCTGGATTTTTACGCATGGCCAGTCAATGGCCCCTTCCTCAAACATATCTTTTGCCGTGGGTGCATAAGTACTGGGAATGGTATTGCCAATATCCGCCTGGTGCCCTTTGGTAACTGCAAAAAACATCAGCTCTCCATCATGGAACACCGGTGCGATAAAGGTGTAGTCTGCATGATGGGTATTGCCGTGATAAGGCGAATTATTTAAGAACAGATCTCCCGGCTGAATCCCTTCCGGATGATCAAAACAGGGTTCCACTGTCAGTCCCATGTTGGCGCAATGGACAGGAATACTTTCTGCCAGCGCAATGACCTTTCCGTTTCTGTCACAAATGGCCGTTGACAGATCATGGCATACGCTCATCAGCTGGGATCTGGCTGTTCTCATCAGGGTGTTCGTCATTTCCAGTCCGATGCTGTACAGCCGGCTTGACAGTACGGACATCAGATAAGGCTCCACTTTTTTGCTCATTTTTATCCTCCTTATACTTTAGACATTTCCGTCTTATGCTTTAGATATTTCCATAGAAAAAGGCAAAGTTGCCTTTTATGGCCCCTTTGCCTTTAGTTTTCATCTATGTTGAACACAATATACCACTCTGTCATCTTCTCGTCAATTGTTTTCTTTATTTTCGTTCATTAATAATGAACAACTGTGCTTTGCAAAAAAAAAGACAATCTAACTTTCAGATTGTCATCTTTTTTTGAACTATACTTTTTATTCTTAACTGGAGAGAATGCCGCCGATTTCCCGACTCACATGTTTCAGCTCCGATAAATACAAATTGTGCATGTAATGAGAGATGGGCTCCCTTGTTCCGATGGCAATGGCATATCGAACCGGTGCATCTCCCATCATAACCGGCACCGCAATGCAATACATCCCTTCCTGGTATTCGCTGTTGGTCAATGCATACCCATCATATATGATGCGGTCCATCTCCTCCCGCAGCTTCTCCGGATCGGTTATGGTATTGGGGGTGTACTGTTTTAATGGTTTTTGATAGAATTTTTCCTTCTCTTCTACGGTGGAAAAGCCCAGCAGAATTTTTCCTATGCTGGTACAATGCAGAGGTACTCTTGCCCCTTCTTTGGACAGATAATTCCCTTTTGCATAAAAGGCCTGCTCAGCACACAGGTACACTGCCGTATCCTGGTCTTTTTCTCCGAAATACACATTGGCATCAAACTGACTGCGCAGATGCTGCAGATATTCCGTAATCCGATAATCAATTTTACGGGTCTCCTTATATCTGGAAAACAGGGAAACGGCTGCGCCTCCCAGCATATATTTACTGCTGTCCGAATTCTGGGTCACGTACCCACACAATTCGAAGGTCTGTAAAATATTGTGCACGGAACTTTTTAAAAGCCCGCTGTATTCCGCCAGTTCCGTAACACCTGCTTCTTTATGCCTGTCATCAAAATACTCCAGCAGTTTTAATGCCTTATACAAAGATTTGACCTTGGGTTCATTCTCGTTCTGCATCTTCTCTCCACACCAGTATGTGTTATTTAGTCTTTCCGGGAATTCTCCCTGTACACAAAAGCCGGAAGATCTCCCTCGTCCAAATGATCTGTTACCGCCCCCTGAATCAGAGGGGCTCCATAGGCCACAAAGGCCTCTGACATGTCACAGCCATCCAGGATCCAGTCCCGGGGCACCTTTTTTTCCTGATTACAAACCGCATTGACATCCTTCAGGCTACAGGAAATGCGGTAATCCGGCCCGTCTTCTCTTTGAAAGGCCACCATTTTTCCCGTTTTTTTCTGCAGCGCAGCCTGAACGCCAAATCGCCCGGCCAAAATGGCTTCATCCCGATCTGTTCTGGATATATGCCCTGATGAACACCTTTGGGCCACATTTAATTCTACGGAGCGTACCTTTACCCCCAGTCTCTGGCGAATGAGGTTTTCCAAAAACTTTCCACTGCCGGAAAGCATCTTGTGTCCAAAGGTATCTGTTCCTACTGCCGTGTCGTATTCACAGATAAACTTACCCTTCCCATCATGAATGCCTTCTGAAACACAGACCACAAGATTCTTCCTTTTATCCAAGGCCGTGGTTACATTTTGTAAAAAAGCTTCCAGATCAAAAGCCACTTCCGGCAGGTATACCAGCACCGGGTTATCTCCTTTAAACCGTCTGGCCAATACACTGGCTGCTGTCAGCCATCCTGCATGGCGCCCCATGATTTCCACAATGGTTACAGACTTGGTGTCATACACTTCCGCATCCGTCACAATTTCCCGGACCACCGTTGCCACATAACGGGCAGCACTTCCAAACCCCGGGGTATGATCTGTAAGCACCAGATCATTATCAATGGTTTTGGGAATCCCAATAAAACGGATCGGGCTGTTCACCTGTTCCGCATAACGGGACAACTTGCTCACCGTGTCCATGGAATCATTGCCCCCAATATAGAAAAAGTATCCGATTTGCAATTCTTCCAGCTTTTGAAACAGTTGCCCATACACCGGATTTGTAAGGTCTTCCGGCAGTTTATATCTGCAGGACCCCAGATATGCACCGGGGGTATAGGTAAGGGCTTCCTTTTCCCTGCTCTGCAACACCTGACCCAGATCCATATATTTATCTTCCAGAAAGCCCTGGATTCCATTCACCATGCCATAAACAACCCCGATCTGCGCTGCATGGGTAAGGCCCTCTGCCAACACCCCGTACAAGCTGCTGTTAATGACAGCAGTGGGCCCACCAGACTGACCCACGATAATATTTCTTTTCTCCAATTAAATACCCTCCCGTTTTTGGCAAAATCATTTCCCATTTCCCCAAAAAGAAAAAAAACACCTATGATTCACATGACAGAGCCATTGTAGCACAGAATGCCGAATTTTCAAAATGTAAAATATCCCCTGTTCCATATAGGACAGAGGATATTTTAATGATTTAGCTATGCCTGAAGCACTTTTGATAAAAATGTTTTCGTTCGTTGATGTTGAGGGCAACCAAATATTTTTTCCGGAGTATTTTCTTCTAATATTACACCATGGTCAAAAAACAATACCCTGTCACTCACTTCACGTGCAAATCCCATTTCATGCGTAACGACCAGCATTGTCATCCCTTCTACAGCCAGTTTTCGAATGACATCCAAAACTTCTCCTACCATTTCAGGATCCAAGGCGGAAGTAGGCTCATCAAACAGCAAAACTTCAGGATTCATTGCCAAAGCTCTGGCTATTGCCACTCTTTGCTTTTGCCCACTGGAAAGTTTATTGGGATATTCTTCTACTTTATGCTCCATACCAACTCGTCTAAGCAACGTCCTCGCCTTTTCTTCTGCCTCCTCTGCCTTCCAACGCTTAAGCCTTACAGGCGCTAGCGTAATATTTTTAAGCACAGTCATATTAGGAAATAAATTAAACTGTTGAAAAACCATTCCCACTTTTTCTCTGTATTTATTAATATTTATTTTTCCGTTTAAAATATGCTCTCCATCCACAATGATATCCCCCGAATCAGGGCTTTCTAATAAGTTTAAACACCTTAAAAATGTGGATTTCCCTGAACCGGATGGCCCGATGATGCAAATACACTCTCCTTTTTCTACCTGCATCTGTACTCCTGTCAGAACTTCATTATTCCCAAAAGCCTTTTTTAAGTTCTCTACCTTAATCACTTTTTTTCAGACTCCTTTCAAAACGCCCAAGCAATATAGAAAGGCCCTTCACAATCAAATAATACATTAATCCCGCTGCGGCAAGCGGTATAAACATCTGGTATGTTCGGGAAGATACATAGCTGGAAGCTTTTGTTAAATCCAAAATGCCCACATAACCTAGGATAGATGTTTCTTTTATCAACTGGATAAACTCATTTCCCATGGCCGGTAATATGTTTTTTGTTGCTTGTGGAACAATGATAAATGTTGCCCCACCATCAATCACCATTTGAAGATGTTTTTTTAATGCCTCTTCATCCCCATCAAATGAGCAAAATGCATAATCTACGTATGGTAGTATTCTGCTGTAATATTCTTCCGTAGAGTCATCCGAAAAATCAAAAGAAACTTTTACTCCAGCATTTTTAATCTTTGGAAGCTCGTCTTCTGTAAAGCAATAATTCCCAGAGTGGACCACATCAAACTGCTTAATGTACTCTATATCAAAGCGATCTAAAACATATGGTGTTTTTCCTCTGATCCCTCCATCATTCCACCCGATAAAAACCCTGTCTCCATCTACCAGATTTACACGTGCCCAACCATTTTCTCCCTCAAGTTGCTTGCACTTTTGCATTTCTATTCCTATTTTTTCCAGGATACTAATGACGTATTCTGCATTTCTATCATTTCCAAAATATCCCATGTAGGCCGATCTCTCAGCCCCAAAGCGAAGTGCATAAGCACAAACATTAACACAATTGCCACCAGGATACATTGTCTTCAAATGTTCATACTGGTCAACAACGTTATCTCCAAATCCTAATATATTCACTTTATATTTGCTCATATTTAAACCTCTCAATATTCTACTACACCCATATATCGTCTCATATCCCATGGCAAAAATAATGGGCATGATAAGCAAATAAAAAGGAACAAGCTCATCTGACATTCCAAATGTAGTCCCTCCCAGACCAAAAAGGAGCATCAAAATCGGAATAATCATAACCTACCTGGCCCCCAGTTTTTCGATTACTTTTCTTATTCCCATATTTTATGCATTTGTTTTAGCCATAATCTGAAACACACCACCAATGATAAAAACAAATGCTAATACTTCAACTGCATTCTGAATTCCCAGGGCGGGGGCCATGAGGATCTGAACAATTCCCTGCCTCAAACTTGTTCCATCCTCTGCAACCTTAGCTACTTCCTCATATGTCCCCGCAACAACAACTTCACGTTCACCTGTGGACGTTTCAACAATTGTCCTTTGGAACTCTCCGCTTGGGATAATCCATGTCAATATTGCCACTATCACAATCAACATAAAAATCAATGTGTATGCATGTGGCATATGCAATTTTCTTCTTTTTCCTAATTCTCCCATTTCTTTACCCTCTCATATATGTTATTTTTCCATCCATAATGGTCATTATAGTTTTTGCTCCCCTAACCTTTTTTAAATCCTCATCTAACAGATTCCTGTTAAATACTGCAATATCCGCAATTTTCCCTTCTTGTAATGTTCCTAATACTTCCTCCATTCCTAAATTTTTCTGTCCACCTATTGTCCAGGCTTTTAAAATTTCCGCAGCAGAAATTGTATTCTGTATTTGGAAAGGCTCCTCTAATCCATCCAGATATCCTCCTTTGGAGTAGTATATGGAATCCGGAATACTGGTTATCATTAAAGGTAAATCTGTTGCACCGGACAAATGCATTCCTTCTTCCAGCATTTTCCTGCGATTCCAGTAATATTTACCCCGCTCTTTTCCAATTGTTCTCTGAATATTTTTCAAAATAACGTCCCCTGAATCTAAAGACATGATTTGAAAATATATTTCTCCATATGCGCCAATTCTTCCCAGTCTCTCCAAATCTTTCGGACAGGAAAACTCTAAATCTGTAATAGCGTGATGATTTTTTAATTTCCCATTTTCCAATTGGCATTTTTCATAAATATCTGCAATTTTCTTGACGGCACCATCTCCCTGGGCATGCAAAGACCAGCGAAATCCCTCTGCATCTGCCTGTAAAACATCCTTTTCAATCTGCTCATATGGCACAGATATTTTGCATGTAAAATTTTCATTCTCATAAGGCAGTTTAAGGTCTCCACAATAATTTGCTATGGTACCATCCGTCATCCGATTAAATCCACTAAAGCGAATCTTTCCCCCTGTAAATGTTTTTTTCATTTTTCTGGCAAACTCCAGATTCATTTTTTCTCCCACAGGCTGTGACATAAAGAAAAAGCGGATATTTAAATCTGGAGAATTTTCTATCTCTTTTAGAAAATTTGTAAACCCATAGAAGTCATCAAATCCCATTTCCTTTACAGTAGTAACTCCACGAGAATTGAGCATTTCCATATACCGGGAAAACGCCTTGTTTATGAACTCACGATCATTTAAATACTCTCGCATAATTCTGTAATAGGATTCCGGATAACAACTATCTCCGGTAAACTGATAAATGTCCTTTGCTTTTTGATTCATTAAACAATTTGATCTGTCAGCCGAGAAAAGAATAACCGGTGTATTAGGAAATTCTGACTCCAATAGTGCTTCCCCTTCTTCTTTTTTCCAGTTCTCCGGATTCCAACCATGTCCAAATATTACCTGAGACTCCCTCCTGGATTCATATTCTTTTCTAAGTATGTCAAATGCTTCCAGATTATCTTTAACCTCAGAAAAATTGGCTCCCAGATGAAACACCGCATATCCTGTAAAGAATGTATGGGTATCCACAATGCCCGGCATTACCATTTCCTCTTCAAATACATAAACCTGCTCTGCAGCATCTAAAATTTCCCGAGGCACCTCTCCTCTGATTATCTTCACGATCTTATTTCCGGTAATACACACTCCCCCCTGAAATGTGCAGTCATTTAAACTATCAAAGATATATCTGGCCGAAATGACTATAGAATACTTTTTCAATTTATCACGCCTCCTCTCTTTCTATTGATATTATAATGTTATATGATGTATCATTTCAATATAACCTTATCTGCTGTTGTTATTTTTGACGTTTTGCTTAAGTTTTATCTTTATAAATTGTTTATTATGCACAATAAAAGGGGGCAAAAAAAAGAAGAAAGCTTATAAATATCGGAATAAGCTTCCTTCTTTTAAAAAAAATGATGAATTTTATAAAATAACTATAACCTTTCTTATACAGAAATCTGATATCTTGTCCCCACAATGACCTCATAGCTGACATACAAAGGGGCATCATTTTCATCGTACAAATAGTTCTTCATCAACATAACAGGTTCTCCCGCTGCAATATGCAAATAATCAGCCACATCCTGCATAACTGTACCAACCTCAATAATGCTCCTACCCTTCACTGCTTTTTCAACCTTATACTCTTCATGTAACAGCTGCGTCAGTGATCCATTTTCAAGCTTATATATGGGAAAATGAGCAAACTCCACTCCCGGCAAATAAATCGTCTCAAAAATCACCGGAAGATCATCTGCTGATAAGACCCTTTGAATTTGCAGAATAGGTGCATTTTCCTCCATTCCCAGGAAATCCGCTGTTTTTTTCTTTGCCGGTACCATTTCTGCCGAAATAACGTGAGATGATGGCTTCCTACCATTAACATGGCACGCTTCCGTAAAACTCATCGTATTATTCTGTTCAAGTTTGCGATAAATTTTAGGTGTTTCAACAAAAGTTCCTTTTCCCTGCATCTTGATCAGATAGCCTTGTTTGCAAAGCTCTTCAATCGTTCTCCTAACGGTTATACGACTCACGCCGTAAATTTTTGACAATTCCCCCTCTGTAGGAATCTGATCTCCCTCCTTAAATTTTCCACTGTGAATCTGATTCTTAATATCTTTCATAACCTGTACATACAAGGGAAGTTTTGAGTTTTTCTCTAAATCCATAGGCTACCACCTTAAAAAGTCATCATATGGCCTTTATTATACCAATATAATGTTCTCTATACAAGGCAATCTTTAGAATGAGGCTTTGGCCTTAAAAAAAGGGTTGAAACGCAGACATCAACTGTTTATCTATAGATTTTGGATCCTTAAAATAATCAAATTCTGTAAGTTCCTGCCCCAAACACCCTGTATAGTTGTGTCTATTTAATGCCTCTAAATATTCTTTTAAGTTACGATTTCCCAAGCCCCAGGCCAAATGTCCATAGGGATTACTATCAATAAAATGCGTATGGATAACATTCTTACCAAATACTTCAAATGTCATGCGTCAAATTCTCATAGCTTCCGGCAACACTAACACGACATATTATT
>CAYRQT010000030.1:0-24966 GCA_964426655.1 uncultured Cuneatibacter sp.
AAAAAGGATACATTGGTCGTGGAGATTCCACCCTCTTCATGGTAGTTAAAATACAATGTAAATCAGGCATCCATAGCCTACCCCTTTCCAGGTGTTTACAAAGGTCAGAATAATCGGCCAGTATTTGGCTTCCGAATACCAGTTAACGGAATCGATTCCCAGGGCCGGCAAAATGGTGTTGTTCATAATACCTGTGGACTGGCTGAGGAAGGCAAATACAATGTAGCCCACAATCACGGCCGACATCAGATAAGGGAACAAGATGGCGCTCTGGTAAACTTTTTTCAGCTTTTTGTGAATGGTGTCACAGATAAAGATCGCAAAAATGATGCCCAGCACTGTATTCAGCACAATAAAGACCAGGTTGTATAAAATGGTGTTCCGGGTAATGACCCAGGCATCCGGTGTGGAAAAGAGGAATTCAAAGTTTTTTAATCCATTCCACGGGCTGCCCCAGATGCCGCCCTTCACTTTATACTGTTTGAAAGCTACCACCAGCCCGCTCATGGGAATATAGTTGTTGATCAGTAAATAGATCGCCCCTGGCAAAAACATCAGGTAGAGAGGGATATACCTTCTCATTTTTTTGATTTTGTTCATTTTACATCTACTTTACCCCAAAAGCATTTTCACCGCTTCCAGCCATCCGGCATATTTCCTTTGCCTTGTCTCTTCATCCATTTGTCTCCGATACGTTGTATACCGCAGGCTGCCAAAAGCGGTTTCCTTTAAAAAAAGACCTGTGGTAATGCCCGCCATATAGGCCGCCCCTATGCCGGAGAGCTCTTCCTGGTTCGGCACATCCACCGCCCCATCCATTAAATCGCTTTGCAGCTGCATCAGATACGCATTTCTTGTGGGACCCCCATCCACACGCAAATGGGCAATTTTCATACCACTATCTTCCTCCATGGCTCTCACCAGATCTGTAATCTGATAGGCAATGCTCTCCAATGCCGCCCTGACCAATTCTGCTCTTCCCGTAGTTCTGCCCATTCCATAAAACATAGCCTTCGCATCGCTTTTCCAGTAGGGAGCGCCCAGTCCGCTAAAAGCCGGCACCAGATATGTGCCATCTTCCGGATTCGCAGAAGCTGCCAGTGTCTGGCTTTCTGCCGCCGAAGATATCAGGCCTAAATCTTCCTTCAGCCAGGTAATGACCGCGCCCGTATAGTTTAGATTTCCTTCCAGCACATACTGCACTTTTCCATCCATGCCCCAGGCCAAGGAAGACATCAGCCCATGGCTGCTCTGAATGCAGACATCTCCTACCTGCATCATCAGAGAAGACCCCGTTCCATACGTGGCCTTTACCATGCCCTTCTGATGACAGCCCTGTCCAAAAAGGGCTCCATGTGAGTCTCCTATCATGGCGTGTATCGGCACACCTGTCGAAAAAACACCACCCATTGTAGTATAACCAAAGCAACTGTTGGAATCACATACCTGCGGAAGGGTTTCCAGGGGGATACCAAAGGCCCCACAAATTACCCGATCCCATTCCAGCGTATGGATATTGAACAACTGGGTTCTGGATGCGTTGGAATAATCTGTTTTAAAGATTTTATGATTTGTCAGCTTGTACAGGAGCCAGCTATCTATTGTCCCGATGCACAGTTCCCCCCTCTGCATCGCAGTTTTTGCCCCTTCCACATTCTGTAGAATCCAGGCTCCCTTTGCTCCAGGAAAATATGGTGAAAGAGGGATGCCTGTATGCCTGTGTATACACGCTCTGACGCTTTCCTCAAACTCTGCACAGATTCCCTTTGCCCTTGCACACTGCCATACAATGGCGTGGCAAAGAGGCTTTCCGGTTCTTCTGTTCCAGGCCACAGTGGTCTCCCTCTGATTGCTGATGCCAAGACATGCCACCTCATCCGGAGAGACCCCTGTTTCATCCAGCACCTGCTTCACCACAAGCAGCACATTTCGATAAATTTCTTCCGGGTCATGGGAAATATATCCTTCCTCACTGATGATCTGCCGATGGGGCCGATCCGCTCTGGCCTGCAGGCAGGCCCCCTCATTAAAGAGCAGGGCCTTTGTCCCCTGTGTACTCTGGTCTATACTGATGATGTATCGTGCCACCCTATTGCCTCCTTCGCCGTTTTGCATATTCCCTCTGCATGCAGCCCGTAATGTGCAAATACCTCTTTAGAGGTTCCGGTAATGACCGGGGCATCCGGTAACGCCAGCTGAACCACCTTTCGCGGACAATGTCTGCTGACAATCTGGCTGACAATGGCCCCCAGCCCTCCATATGGAGAATGCTCCTCCACTGTCAAAATGCAGGGACACCGTTCTGCCATACGAATAACAGCCTCCTCATCCGCCGGCTTCAGGCAGTACATGTCCAACAGAGAAGCCTGAATCCCAGCCTCCCGAAGAGCCTTAACCGCCTGCAGCGCTTCATATACCATCTCTCCACAGGCAATGATCCCTATGTCCGAACCCTCTGCCAAAACAGTGGCTTTGTTCAGTGTAAAGGGAACTGCGTCTTCGGAATAAACATCCTCCACCGGATTGCGCCCCACCCGGATATAGGCAGGTTTTTGATCCTGCAAAAGGGCCTCCATAAGTCTGGCCGTCTGAAATCTGTCGCTGGGAATGTAGACCCGCATATTAGGCACCGCTGACATAGCCGCAATGTCCTGTGCAGAATGGTGACTCATCCCAAGAGCCCCATAGCTGATGCCACCGCTAATGCCAATCAGTTTTACATTTGTATTGGAATAGGCCACATCAATTTTGGCCTGTTCATAACTCCTGGTAGACAAAAAACAAGCCGGAGAAGCCGCAAAGGCTTTTTTCCCACATTTTGCCATACCCGCAGAAATGCTCACCAGATTCTGTTCTGCAATGCCCACCTCCACAAATTGCTGCGGGAAGGCTTCTGCAAAAGGTGCCAGAGAAGCGCTACCTCTGGAATCGCTACACAAAACCACAATGTCCTTGTCTTCTTTCGCCTTTTCCATTAAAGTCTGACAGATTGCTGCTCTGTTTGGAATTTTATTCATGAGAAGCGGCCTCCTTTCCGGCTTTAAAATCCGCCATAATCTGCGCATACTCCTCTTGTGTAGGTACCCGATGGTGCCAGTTGGCTTTATTGGCCATCACCCCTGACCCATACCCTTTCACAGTATGCGCAATCACCAGTGTCGGCTGCCCCTTGACAGTTCTCGCCTCCCGGAAGGCATGATACAGGCTGTCGCTATCATTGCCCTTTTCCACCTGAATCACATGCCATCCAAAAGCACTAAAGCGATCCCGGAGATTCTCATGGGCCATCACATCCTCTGTCCTTCCCGATATCTGAAGTCCGTTTCTATCAATTACCGCACACAGGTTGTCCAAATGGAACATACTGGCCGCCATAGCGCCTTCCCAGATGGATCCCTCTGCCAGCTCTCCGTCTCCCATCACCACATAAACCCGGTTGTTTCTCTCATCCATGCGATTGGCCAGTGCCATTCCAACGCTCACTGGCAATCCATGCCCAAGAGAACCCGAATTCATCTCTATTCCTGGCAATTTGTTGTTGGGATGTCCAATAAAAGAGCTGCCAAAACGGGAAAACTCTGCAATGACCTTTTCTATGGGGAAAAAGCCCTTAGCCGCAAGGACTGTATAAAGTGCTTCCACGCAATGCCCCTTGCTCATGACGAAATAATCCCTGTCGGGATCATCCATATTTGCAGGGGAAATGTTCATTTCTCTGAAGTACAGGGCAATCAGTGTGTCCATCACGCTCATGTCGCCCCCAATATGGCCTCCTCCCCCTGCTACGATCATATCAACTACGTTTTTTCTCAGATCATATGAAAACGCATTATAATTCATCTGTGCAACTCCTTTTCCTGTTTAAGGTTCATTCTCCCCTTAAAAAAGCTTTTACATTCTCTTCCACCGGATCATACAGATCCGGCTTCACGCCAATATATTTACAGGCTTCATACAAAACAGGGACTACATCCTGATGTATGCCCACACAGTGATGAATGTAGGGGCCCTCCACGATTTTGGCTTCCAGTCGTTTCAGGTTATCCACCTCAACCCACACATACGTCCCTTTGGTATATGGGCCGTCAATTCCCCGGGCGTTTCCTAATAAAAGGGAATACTCTCCTCCATCCCCGTCAAAACGGCACAGTGTCATTTCTCCAGGCTTAGCCAGTGCTGCCACAGACCCCGGGTGATCAAAAGCCAGCGGATAGCCAATCGTAGGCTTTTCTTTTGCCACGGATATGGGCCAGGGGCCGCAATGCTGCAGCAGTTCCCCATTATCGTTGTCTGGATGCCGCACGGTCCAATCTGCAAAGAAACTTCTATTCAATCCCATGCCTGCCGCTTCCACCATGAGTGCCGTAATGGCGCCGTGAATATCCGTTTCACAGACTACCGGTATTCCCTCCTCATTCAGGAGAGAGTTGGCTGCACAGGGCATGATTCCCAGTTCATCCTGCAGGGCATTCCAACATTGGATGGCGATGGCATTACATCCATATTTTTGTGCCAGACTTTTCATGGCAACTTTCATAGCTGCCACCTTATTGAGTTCTTCCGGTTTAATGGCAATATTAAAGCAATTTTCACAGTAGGTAACCACCTCCTGTTCTTCCTTTTTTGCCAGTATGCGTTTTACTTCCTGGGTAAGCTCTGGAAGAGGAATGGGGGACAGCTGAATATTGAATTTTTCCAGCAGCTCCCCTTCATTGCACATGGTGGACCAAAAGTCAAAGGGGCGCGGCCCAATCTGGAGGACTCTGGTGTTTCTAAACACCTTAACTACATTACACACTGCAAGAAAGGTGCGGATTCCCCGCTCAAATTCCGGATCCTCCAGTCTGCAGTTGGTCATATACGTAAACGGCACGCGGAACCGGCGCAACACCTTTCCCGTGGCAAACAATCCACACTGGCTGTCTCTTAAGCGAATGCCATGCTCATCCGGCCTTTCATCCCGGGGTCCCCATAAAAGAACCGGCACATTCAGCGCCTTGGCCAGTCTGGCCACCTCATACTCTGTACCGAAATTCCCATGGGGGAAAAACACACCATTCACACCCGCCGCCTTGAATTTAGCTTCAATGCGGATCCGATCCTGGTCATCGTGCAACAGCCCATCTTCTGCAATATCATCAATATCTACAAATTCCACTTGCAATTCTTTTAATTTCTCTCTGGTCAGATTGGCATACTTCACCGCATCCGGTGCGCTGAAAATACTTCTCCTCGTAGGGGCAAAGCCAATGACAATTCTATCCATACCAAAATACCTCCCGGCCATCAAAATGTTTTTTTACAATCCAAGCGTATCACGTAACCTACTTAATTTACATAGATTATTTAGTGAAATCAAAAAGAGTTTGACTTAATTCACTAAATTTCATATACTGTTCTCATCAGATGTATTTTGTGCCTACAGCATAATTTCCAAAGACGTATGACGTTTGTGTTTAAGCAATATGCACAATTAGTATTCATTCCTAATATCTCCATCTTTTTGTTTTACCAACTTAAGAACATTGAATAATTAAGGAGGACTTTGTTCATTATGGCCGTAACAGCAAAAAAAATCGCACAAATCATGGGGCTATCCGAGGCAGCAGTTTCCATGGCCCTGAATAACAAACCCGGGGTCAGCACTGCCACCAGGCAGCAGGTGATGACCGTAGCCCGTGAACAGGGGTATGATTTTGCAGGACGTCAGCGGCGAAGTGCTGAATCCCCCCCCGTTTTACAGGGCACCATTTCCTTTATCCTGTACAAAAAACATGGGGCAGTGGTTTCCGATACACCTTTCTTTGACCAACTGGCCGAAGGCATTTATCGGGGTGCAAAAGAGAACCATTACGCCCTTCAAATTCAATATATTTATGAAAACAAAACCGAATTCGTTGAAGCCCAGATTAAAAAGCTGCCTTTTTGCAATGGTTTTATTTTACTGGCCACAGAAATGCGTTTCATGGATTTCCAGCCATTTTATGCCATGCACATCCCCATGGTGGTGGTGGATACCTACTATGAAAACCTAAAATGTGACTGTGTGCTGATCAATAATTTTCAGGGTGCCTATCAGGCTACCAATTACATTATCCGTAAGACCAATGCCCAGCCCGGATATCTGCGCTCTTCTTATCCCATCGGTAATTTTGAGGAAAGAGCAGATGGGTTTTACAAATCCATCCGGGACAATGGTCTTTGCGCTTCTCAGTCCCAGGTTTTTTACCTGACGCCCTCTGTAAACGGTGCCTACCATGACATGCTAAGTTTGCTGAAAAACGGTGAAAAACCTGCCCGCTGTTTTTTCGCAGACAATGATCTGATTGCCGCCGGTGCCATTCAGGCTCTGAAAGAAGCCGGATATGTTGTACCGGAAGATGTGGGTGTTATTGGTTTTGACAACACCCCCATCTGCACCCACACCACCCCGGCCATCACTTCCATAAATGTTCCTGCCCATTACATTGGAAAATTAGCAGTGAAACGTCTGGCAGAACGACTTAGGTTTGGAGAAGATTATCCCATAAAGATTGAAGTGGGCACCAACATCATCCGCCGGAAATCCCTTTAAGATTTTCTGATGCACCTTATAATCTTCCATATACAAAGCAGGCATCCTGCTGTTATACTATTTTCATGCTGCTCTCGAGTGCAGAAAGACCGCTCCGTCTCAAAATATTTCTATAAGAAAGCAGGATTCCTTATGCTACAGCTTATTTTGCCCATTATTTATTTGGCCTTCATCAGTCTTGGTCTGCCTGATTCTCTTTTAGGGTCCGCCTGGCCTTCCATGTACGAAAATCTTCAGGTTTCCATTTCCTATGCCGGACTAATTACCATGATCATTGCCGGTGGGACCATTCTTTCCAGCCTGCTCAGTGAAAGATGGATTCGTCGTTTCGGCACTTTTTTAGTAACCCTTTTCAGTATTTTTTTAACCGCCCTTGCCTTATTTGGTTTTTCCATTTCCAATCAGTTCTGGCATTTATGCCTATGGGCCATCCCCTATGGGCTTGGTGCGGGCAGTGTGGATGTGGCTTTAAATAATTTTGTTGCCCTCCACTACAAATCCAGACACATGAGCTGGCTGCACAGCTTCTGGGGCGTCGGTGCTACAGTGGGGCCCTTTATCATGAGTGCCGGACTGACAGCTGGTGCTAGCTGGAACACCGGTTATCGGATTGTAGGAAGCGTTCAGATCTGCATTGCGCTGCTCTTCCTGCTATCCCTCCCTTTATGGAAGAAAACCGGCAATGCCTCCGAATCCTCCCCCTTCCTCCTCCGGAAAAAGCCTTCCTATCGCAAAAATTCTTCAGCTTCCCGGTGCAAAATCCGTGTTGACGGCGTTTTTCTGCTACTGTGCGCTGGAAGCCACTGCCGGCCTTTGGGCCGCCAGCTATATGGTTTTTTTCCAGGGAATGGACAAAGTGATGGCTGCTCGTTTTGCCTCCTTTTTTTACATTGGCATTACCGCCGGACGTTTTCTGGGTGGTTTTGTTTCTGATCGACTAGGGGACAGGACCATGGTCCGGATTGGAGAGGGAATTATCGCCATTGGCATCCTCTTCCTCTTTATTCCTTCCGATTACACCATTCCTGCCGGTCTCATTCTGACAGGTCTGGGCTGCGCCCCCATTTATCCCAGCCTGCTCCATGCCACCCCCACGCATTTTGGCGCTTATCACGCCACCTCCATCATGGGTGTACAGATGGCCTGTGCCTACATCGGGGCCACCTTTATGCCCCCACTGTTCGGCCTTGTGGCTGAGCATATCCAGATTGCCTTTTTTCCCCTGGCGCTTCTCCTTTTCTGGGTTGCCATGTTGCTTGGCACAGAAAAAATAAACCGGATCACTGCCCCCGCCTCCTAAAGAACAAGAGGAAAAGAAAAGCAGAAGTTGGAAACCATATCATCTGCTGCAAATTGTCATAAAAAAAGAGAAGGGGCGTCGTTTTAATCCGACCAGTTCCCCTTCTCTTTTTTATGCTTCAAATACCGGCTTATATGCCCTGTTTATTCACTCGCTGTCACATTCTCCACGCCCATAACGGTATAGCCGCCAAGGCCATTCACTTTTTCCCGAATTTCTGCTTCTTCCAGAGGGCCTTTGCTCCTGACCAATGCCGACTTCCCCGATAAATCCACCTTTGCCCAGACACCTTCCAGTCCGTTTATGGAAGCCTCCACCTTAGAAGCACAGGCACTGCAGACCATGCCATCGATGGCCAGCCTATATTGAAAAGGATAATGCGCTGGATTTTTATCTTTGACCCTGACCTTCTTCACCTTTTCCCGATCTCCGGTGCCACAGCACCCCTGGGCCATTACTTTCCGATAATGCATCACTGCAAACACACAAATCAAGCCAATAATCCCACACACCACTATGGTGACAACCACATTCCCGTTTCCCATATTCCCTCCTTTTCTGCAAAAAATCTGCCGGCATGCACTGCCGGCAGACGAGACTTACTGCAAATTGTTCATGGCTAACCTACTGTTTGCCGCTGGTGTCAGTATGGCCAGAGCAGTTTCCGCTGCAACCGCTGCAATTATATCCACAAGAGCGATGGCCTTTCTTTTTCTCTTTTACCAGGTGAATCACAATAAGGGCGGTAACCAAGAGTAACATAAGGCTAATGATCATCGTCACCAAATTTGCCATCATCCAACTTAACATGGAAAAGACCTCCTTATGTCTTATTTGTCCTTTTTAAAAAAGCCAATCACCACAATCACCGCAAGCACCATCAAAATACCCAGGATCAGTAAAATCACAATATCTGCCGGTCCCAGTGTTAAATTGATTCTCATTTTATGCTGCCACCTGTCTGGACGTTTTTACCACTTTTTTAGAGTGATGATCCGGTCTGAACAACAGGTACAGGAAAATGCCCAACACAATAAATGCGGCTACTGTAGCGGGATTGAAGGACACAATCCCTAAAATCAACCCTCCGATCTGATAAATCATCAGGGAAATGCAATAGGACAAAACATTCTGGAACAACAGGGCAAACCAGAACATCTTTCTGGACCCCATTTCCTTGGCCATGGTAGAAATAGCCGCCAGGCAGGGGGAATCAAACAGATTAAAATACAGGAAAGAGACAGCTGCCAACCCGGTGGGGAAGAATGCTGCAAATTTGTCATGCATGGAAACAGCGTATTCTTCAATTTCTCCCAGGCCTGACAAAACCCCCATAGTGGAAACAATACCCTCTTTAGCTACAAATCCACTCAAACTGGAAGCCACTGCCTGCCAGGTACCAAATCCAAGAGGAGCAAAAATCCAGGCGATGGCACCGCCAATTGCAGCCAGCATGGAATTCTCGGTATCTACAAGGCCAAAGGCACCGTCCTGAATACCAAAACTGCCGAGGAACCACATTACCGCACAGCAAAGGAAAAGGATTGTTCCTGCTTTTTTCAGGAATGCCCATACCCGTTCCCAAACATGTAGCAATACGCCTTTTATGGAAGGGAAATGGTACTGGGGCAGCTCCATAACAAAAGGAGCGGGATCCCCTGAAAAAACTCTCATTTTCTTCAGCATAATGCTGGAGATAATTACGATGATAATTCCGGAGAAATACATGACAGGTGCCATCCACCACGCACCGCCCATCAGGAATCCGCCAATCAAAGCAATGACTGGTAATTTTGCCCCGCAGGGAATAAATGTGGTGGTGATCATGGTCATACGACGGTCTTTTTCATTTTCAATGGTACGGCTGGCCATAATACCGGGCACACCGCATCCGGAAGAAATCATAAAGGAAATAAAGCTCTTTCCTGAAAGACCAAATTTACGGAAAATTCTATCCATGATGAAAGCCACGCGAGCCATATACCCACAGTCTTCCAGAATGGAGAGGAAGAAGAACACAATGGCCATCTGGGGTGCAAAGCCAATGGGGGCAGCCAGTCCGCCAATAATACCATCAACAATCAGGGATACCAGCCAGTCTGCCGCTCCTACACTGACGAGGAATGACTCTACTCCCGGCTGAATCCAGGTGCCAAACAGGGTGTCGTTTGTCCAGTCTGTTACAATGCCGCCTAACGTAGAAACAGAAATATAGTATACCAGGAACATAATGACCACAAAAATAGGAAGGGCAAGGATCCGGTTGGTCACAACCTGATCAATCTTATCTGAAGTGGAAAGTTTCCCTACATTTTTCTTCTTGTAAGAATGCTGAATGGTAGCCGTAATATAATTATATCTTTCATTGGTGATGATGGACTCTGCATCATCATCCAGCGCTTCCTCCACACCCTTAATCTCTTTTTCCGCCTGAGCCAGAAGACCTTTATCCGGATTCAGCTGTGCAATGGCCTTTTCGTCCCTCTCAAAAACTTTTATGGCAAACCACCGCTGCTGAGCCTGAGGTACATTACCAAGCATCAGTTCCTCAATATGAGAGAGCGCATCTTCCACAGGCTCACTAAATGTGTGCTGTGGCAGAGTTTGGGTGGTTTTTGCAGCCTGCAAAGCAGCCTCTGCCGCTTCCTTTATACCAGTTCCTTTTAAGGCTGATATTTCCACGATCTGGCAACCAAGAGATTTGGACAGTGCCTTAATATTGATCACGTCCCCGTTCTTCCCAACGATGTCCATCATGTTAATGGCTACCACCACGGGAATGCCAAGTTCTGTCAGCTGTGTGGTCAGATACAGATTTCGTTCCAGGTTCGTTCCATCCACAATATTCAGGATGGCTTCCGGTTTTTCTCCGATCAGATAATTCCGGGCAACCACTTCCTCCAAAGTATAAGGAGAAAGAGAATATATGCCTGGAAGATCCACGATAGTCACATCCTTATGGCCTTTCAGTTTTCCTTCCTTCTTTTCCACTGTTACACCCGGCCAGTTACCCACGTATTGGTTAGAACCGGTCAATGCATTAAACAACGTTGTCTTCCCGCTATTTGGATTTCCTGCCAAAGCAATTCTGATATCCATTAATTTTTATCCTCCCTGTGTTTGTTCATAAGCAGTTTCTTTAGAAATTTTATAGAAATCAGGCAATTTCAATAATTTCTGCATCCGCCTTACGAATAGAAAGCTCATAGCCGCGGACAGTCACTTCCACCGGATCACCCAGTGGTGCCACCTTTCGGATATAAACATCCACCCCTTTGGTGATGCCCATATCCATAATCCGCTTCTTAATTGCTCCCTCACCATGGAGTTTGACAACTTTTGCAGTCTCTCCAACCTTTGCCTCTCTAAGCGTCCTCATTATCCTTTCCTCCTGTTAATTTTATATCATTATTTTAGATGCCATTTCCTTGCTGATGGCAAGGCGTGACTCTTTAATATTGACAATCACATTTCCGCTGATGGTGGCAATGACCTTAACGTTGCCGCCAGTAACGAACCCCAGATCTTCCAGATGCTTTTTGACGCTTGCACTTCCACTGACTTTTTTGATGGTGTTTTCATCACCAACATTTGCTAAAGTTAAAGGCAACATAGGGGACCCCCTTATATAAAAAAATTAGATAATACTAACTGAGTATTCGAAAAAAAGGTTAGCAATCCCTAACCAACCATAGTGTAATCCCCCCCACATCATTTGTCAATGTTTTTATACGAATACTTACATTTTATTCAAATATTGACCTTTGCGTGCGCCCCGTATACCGCCCATAGACTGGCATTCCTCTCCATTTTCAGATTGCACTGCAATGAACATAAAAAGGAACCCTTTTAGAGGCTCCCTTCCTATCCCTTTCTTAAAATCACATTTAGCCACTTTTGCTTCCTGCCAGATCCACTGCCATCTTCGCTGGTCCAGCAATCCGAAACAGCCCAGTTTTTATTACCCTTTAAAAAGCGGTAAAGCTTTTCCTCGGTAAAATCGCAAAAAAACCGCTCCCCCTCCCAGCGTTCCTCCCATCCATATTTCCAGGAGGCATACAAAACTCCCCGCTCTTTAAGAGCTCTGAACATTCTTTGCAAAACATCGCCCAGCTGTGTCTCGCTCAGATGCAGCAAAGAGGCGCAGGCCCATACGCCGTCAAATGTCCTTTCAAATTCCATTTCTGAAAACGACAGATGCAACACAGGGGCTCCTATATTTTTTTCTGCAGCCAGGCACATGGCCTCTGCACCATCCATAGCGGTCACATGATAGCCCTTTTTACGAAATACCAACGTATCCCTGCCGCTACCGCATCCTGCATCCAGAACATTTGCTCCCTCGCACAGATATGCAGTAAATCTGTCGTAAATAAGTTCCAGATTTGCCTTGGACGTGTTCAGGGCATATGTCTCTGCGTAGAATTCATAATAGTTCAGCGTCCGATTTGTTTTTTTCAAAGATCTCCTCCTCCATAATGGGCAGCCTGCAACTTCTGCCAGGCTCTCCTCTGACGAACTAATCGTAACATACCTCTTTGTTCATTTCCATTTATTTGGGAATAAGTTGCATTTCTACGCCAATAAAGATAAAATATATCTAATCAGATCTTGTTGGAACGGGAGCACACAACGATGTACAAGAAAAATATTGCAGTGTTTGTTTCCCATGTGTATGGGGACTACCAGAAAAAATTATGCAGAGGACTTGTGAAGAAAGCAGCAGAATATGACTGCCGGGTAGATATTTTCACCTCAAACGATGGGGAAAACCTGGGAGAATACGGTACCGGAGAGCACAGCATATTGCAAATTCCAAATCCTGCCTCCTATGCAGGAGTGGTCTTCGCCTCGGACACCTATCTCCTTTCTTCTCTTAAGGATGAAATCCGCACCAGCCTCAACACCCGCTTCTCCTGCCCTGTTATCGAAATAACACAGCAGGACTCTTCCTTTCCCCGCATCATGCTGGAAAACAATTCCCCGGTAAAGGATTTGGTCATTCATCTCCATTCCCGGCACAATTGCCGGCAGATCTACTATATCAGCTATCAGAAAGAACATGATTATGATGCACTGCGGTTTCAGTCTTTTTGTGACGGGCTCCGTCAAGTGAACCCGAAAGCCAATCCCCAACGGCTTTTCTATAATGAAGATACACCTCAGTTGAGGACCGCCCTGCAGGCGCTGATGACCTCACCCCAAAAGCCGGATGCCTTTGTCTGCTACAATGACAAGATCGCCACGCTGGTCATTATCTGTCTGAAGGAGATGGGGTGCCAGATTCCCCGGGACGTAGCCGTAACCGGCTGTGACACTTTGGATTTCGGCCAGAAAATATCTCCCACTCTTACCTCCATCACATTTCCGATTGAGGAAATTGGACAAAATGCCATTTACCTGCTTTCTCTGGCTTTCCAGGGATTGCCCATACCCCCTCTTACCGTGGTTACGGCCTCCATCAGCTTTGGCACTTCCTGCGGGTGTGAGACGCCAAAGCCCCCGTCCTCTTATTTTTACTGCAGAGAGCTGGACACTCACATTGCCTCTCTGGAAAAAAATCTGCTGATGAACATGCACATGTCTGCCAGTCTCCAGGGCATTAAGGACCTGGATCAGGGCATGCAGATTCTTACCCAGTTTACCTCCATGCTTCCAGAGGGTATGGATATTTTCATCTGTCTGTATGAAAACTGGTATGAGGTGCCAAGCCATATCAGTACTCTGACCCAGACAGACGATGCACCCTTTCAAACCGACCAGGTTTTTTTGAAGCTGGCTATGAAGGGGGGAAAAAGACTTCCGGAATGCACATTCCGAAAGCCACATATTCTGCCGGATTTTTTATTGGAAAGTTTCTCGTCCTGCTACATCTACAGCGCTCTGTTTTTTTCCAGAAAATGTTTTGGTTACATTGCCCTCTCTTCCCGGCAGGGGGAGACCGGTTATCCCCTCACCTTTATCCCCTGGCTGATGAATGTGAGCACCATGCTGAAGGATTTAAACGAAAGCCGAAATCTGGATTTGATGGTGGAACGGCTGGAGTACCTTCATAGCAGGGACGAACTTACCGGTCTGCTGAACCGTCAGGGATTCCATCTGGCACTGGTCCACCCGTTGCGCAAAGCCCTGGCCAGTGGCGCCCCGATTCTGGCCATTGTATGTGATCTGCAGGATTTTTCACGCATCAACGATACCTATGGCCCTGAAGAAAGTAGCTTTGCCCTGCAAGTCCTTGCCCATGCCATGGAAAGTGCCCTTTCTCCTGGGGATCTGCTTTGCAGGCAGGACATCTGCCGTTTCCATCTGCTTTCCACGGATGCCACCCTGGAAAATGAGGGGCGCATCATGCACAAAATACGAAAATATCTGGAAAATTATAATCGGCTCAACACCAAATCCTATGCCATACTGGCCCGCTTCGGCTTTTCTATGCGCCGTCTGAAAAACAAAGCCGACCTGGATACGCTGTATGAAGAAGCGACTGCCTCCATGGGTTTTCTGAACCATTAAGGGCCGCAGCTACCCCTTAAGCTGCATATTTCTTCGGTATTCTGTGGGGGAAACTCCACAGATTGCCTTAAAAGTTTTCATAAAATGTTTTTCATTTTCATATCCCACCCTTTTGCTGATTTCCAGGATTTTCATATCCGAATTTTGCAAAAGCCTTTTGGCCTCCTCAATCCGGATCTGTTTTAAATAGTTCACAAAATTATTTCCGGTATATTGCTTGAACACAAAAGAAAACAACGAATAATTCATGGAAATATGATTGGAAACCACCGCCATGTTTAAATCCCTGTTGTAGTTTTCCTGGATATATTGCACCGCCATCTGAATTTTCTGGCGATTCTTGTAGTCGTCCAACCGCAGGTTCAGCTGTTCTCCATACCCTCTGATCCATGTCATAAAATCCTTCTGGTAGGCCTGCAGGCAGGGATATCGATAAGGCTCCAGGAATTTTCCCCTCTCTTCCGTCGAAATGGGTTTTACATCTGCATATATTTCTTCCAGCTGACCCATAAAAGCCTCGATTTCCCGTTCCACCTCCTCCGGTTCAAAGCTCCCGCGCCCTGCTGCCCCAAATATGCGCTCCATTTGTCTGAGTGCATCCTCAAATTTATCTGTGCCCAGAAGCTGTACCAGCTGAGCCGCTGTTCCATCCTCCAGATGATGTCCATCCTCCCTAAGGAGCTCCTGGCTGAAAAAGAGTCCCTCTTCCCGATTCAGATAAAATGCCCTCTTTCTGGCCGAAAGGGCTTCCCGGTAGGCCGTCTTTAATTCTCCCATTCCAATGTGCTCCCCACTGATGCCTGCAAAAGCCGCATCCAGCTGCCGTTTTTGCAGAACAGGCAGATATTTCGCCGTGGTAATATACAAATCACTTTGCTCCAGATGATTCAGATATAGAAAGGGTGGCTCCTCCCCATCTGCAAACAAGGCTTCTGCCTTTGCCGCTGTGCAGATGACGTGAAAAGGTTGGGAGAATAGGTCTGCCGTATAGGTCTGCTGAAGATAGGACATTTCTTCCGGAAGTGGGTTTTCGCTTAGCAAGGCATATTTTAATTGCTTTTTGCTCAGACTGCGGTCCTTTTTCTCGCTTTCGTGTTCTTTTTGCAGCTCCCGATTCAGCTTTTCCAAAACCTGACGCACCTTCTCCCTGTCTACGGGCTTCAGGATGTATTCCCTCACCCCCATCCGCAGCATTTCCACCGCATAGGAAAAATCGTCATATCCACTGACGGCAACAATCAGCGGCACATGCTTTAGCAAAACGGCCTCTCTTACCAGCCCGATGCCATCCAGCTTTGGCATACGAATATCCGTAAACATCACATCAATCTTTTGCATTTTTAATATCTCCAGGGCCATCTCCCCGTTGTTGCACTCCAGAATATTATCCACTGGCACTCCCGAGCGCTGTACCATGGCTTTTATGCCCTGGCGTATCATTTTTTCGTCTTCCACAATTAGTAGTGTATGCAACTTCCTGCTCCCTTTCCGTTCCCATTATGACTGTTCTTCAAGGGGCCGTAGTGCCAGTGGCAGCTTGACCCGTACTTTTGTATAACATCCCAGCATTGAGGATATTTCCAGACCATAGGTCTCTCCAAAACTCATGCGAATCCGATCCTGCACATTTTTTAAACCAATGCCATTGCCGGACGTACCGGCGCCGGGAAGCTCTCCATTGATTTTCTTATAAAGAATTTCCACTTCTTCCTCGCTCATTCCCCGCCCTGCATCCGTAATTTCAATGACACAATCCTGTACCCCTACCAGTCCCTTGATGTAGATATTGGTGTCCTCAGCCATTTGCTCAATGCCATGGTAAATGGCATTTTCTACAATGGGCTGCAGGGACATTTTGGGGATTTCCTGCCTGCTGAGAACTTCCGGCATATTCAGGGAGAGGGTGATTTCATAGTCAAAGCGCAGGTTGATCAGCTGCAGATAATTTTTAATGTAAGCCAATTCTTCTTCCACTGTCACATTCCCGGAAGTCCAGCGCATGCTGTAGCGAAGCATATTGCCTAACGAGGTAATGGCGTCGGAAATATCATATTTCTCGTCTATTTCCGCCATCATTTTAATGGATTCCAGCACATTATAAATAAAATGAGCATTGATTTGATTTTGCAGCGCCCGGATTTCCGTATCCTTTACCAGCAGCTCATGGTTCAGGTTCTTGGCAGTCAGCTCCTTGATACTGGTAAGCATTTTGTTGATCTGGGTTCCCAGCTCCCCCATTTCATCGGTGCCATTCTCCGGCACCACCACATCCAGATCTCCCTTTTGCACCTCACGAATGGAATGCATAATGCGGTAAAACTGCCTCAAAACCCCCTTAACCACCTGATTGATCACAATGGTCAGCAGTATCAGTGCCAAAAGACCCAGACCAATAAATAAAAAGCCCTGCCTGCGAATGACATTTAGTTCCTGTCCAATGGCATTTACACTGATAAGGATGCCATCCAGTTCCTTAACCGGCAAAACGCCCCCAATCACCGGTACCTCTCCATACTGATCAAAAAAAGTAACCGTTTCCTGGACAATACCCTGGTTTTCCAGAATCCAGGCGGCCATCTGCCTATGGGCCTGGGTGTCCATGGCCTCTGAAAAATAGAGTTCACCGGCCGCATCTACAAAGCAGGTCCATTCGGTTTCTTCGGATTCGTAAAGCATGGGAAACATGGTTTCCATATACATGCTCACCTCCAGAATGCCGATTTCTCCGGCGCCATAGGCCTCCATGGCGGTAATCAGCCCCAGGATTTGTTTATCCTGACTTAGCTGTCCGTAATCCTCAAACAGGTTATCCAAATACCCAAATTTCCAGCCAAAAAGGGACGCATCTGCGGCCCAGTCCAACCTGCTCATCCGATCTACCCGATACAAAATTGGCATCATTTCCGGCATATCCGGATTTTGTCCATAAACCCGGATCTGGTACAGGGCCGTGTTGTTATTTACCATGCGCTCCAAGGCAGAAATGTCTTCCTGGTAAAATTCCATGAGAGAGGCAATGTCCATGTCCTCCCCCTGTTTCTGTGCCACCAGAAAATCTTTCAGCCCCTGATCACTTAGGAAAAACTGGGTGGACATGTTGATGGATTCCACATTCTGCACCACTTCTCCATAGGCCTGTCCCAGTTTATACTGCATGGCTCCTTCCCGTTCTTCTATCAGGCTGTCCTCCAGATTGCGAAAAAGCCAGATGGACAGCCCGGTCAGGGGCAATGTCACCACCAGCAAACAGATGATGGTGAATTTGATATTCAGTTTTAATCCGCCAAGCCAGTGCCATATTTTTTCCATTCTTCCATTCCCAGTTTGTATTTGTTTTCCTGAATGGCCTTCGTGGAGGCCTCCTTCAGCAAGGCATAGCCCAGGTTCTCCCGCTGGGCAAGGAAATCTTCCCAGATTTCATCAAATTCTGCCTCTGTAGAGGCCAGCAGAAGTCTGGGCAGTGTCTGTCCCCATAACTTAGTGATATTGGACTCAATGGTCCCCACCTGGGAACCGGCTTCAAAGCTGATTTCATACTGGGGCAGATACTGGCTGTAGGGATAGGTCCAGGTTTCCAGCTGCTCCACTGCCGGAGAAAGAATCTGCTTCCACTGCAGCTGCATGGCATTGTCCTGAAACATCCAGTAGGTATTATCTGCCCCATACAGAGCATCGTACTGTTCCCGGTCATCGCTCATAAGTGTCTTAATCTCTTCCTTTACCACGGGTGTCCCATCCACCATGTCATATGTAACCCCTTCCACCCCCAGATAGGTGAGCATTTGCCCTTCTTCGCTCATCAAATAGGAAAACAGGGCAATGGCCTTATCCGGATATGCACAGTTTTTGGAAATCAGCGTGACTGTCCAGCCGTTGATGCCCCCTGCAGGCAGCACCGGATCATCACCCGCCAGATTTTTGGGCCCGTCCACCGCAATATAGATGCTGTCCGAATCGTTGACATATAGTTCCCCCTGCTGACTGGTCATATCCGTTCTCTGAAAGATCATACAGAAGTACTGCCCCCGACTTAACTTCTCCTCCATTTGCGCTCTCTGGTCAATAAAAATATCCTGCTTCAGATATCCGGCAGCCCCTAACTGCCGAAAGGCCTTTAGCCAGCGGATATACTCTTCATCGTTATAGCGATCATAAAACGCTCCATCCACTTCGTAGGGAATGGCCAGAAAATTTTGCAGATATAAATCAAAGGATACACATCCCCCCGTATCAAACGTATGGCTGCCCACCGGAATCAACGGATAGCCGTCAATTTCCGGGAACATCTGTGCTGCCATTTCCACTGCTCCAATGAAGCCCTCCGGTGTGGACATATCCGGGCTACCAATGGCCTCATAAATATCCTTTCTCACCAGAAAAGTCTGGTTGGAACCGATGTTGTCATTTTCTTCAAAATCGGTAGCAGAATAAGAAGAATTGGGATAACAATAGAGATTCCCATCCTCTCTGGTGTACCAGCTCACCACCTCCGAATCGGCCACTTCCCAGAAATAGGCATCATATTCATCTGCCAGCTCATTTAAAGGATAGACCAGCCCCAGATCAATCATTTCATCTACCTGGATCTCCCACCATCCCAGGGTGATGATATCCGGCAAATCCCCTGAAGCAATCAGTGCATTGAACTTTTCTTCCGTATTCCCTTTGGGTGTCTGAAACTGAACGGATACCCCTGTCTCTTCTGTAATCCGATCCGAAACCAGGTTGCCGCCCCATGGGGTGTCGTACCAGGAGAAATTGATATACCAGTCCAGTGTCACCACATTGTCTTCACTCTCTGTTGCCTGACTGCCCACTGTGGTCTGTGGGGCAGTGCTGTCCGTTCCGCTACGCAGACAACCTGTCAGACATACACCGCATAATACCAGAATCCAGCCTCTCTTAATTCCATTCCATCCGGTGCTTTCTTTCCCTTTTATCATGTTTCTCCTGTCTAATTCTGCTCTGTTTCATCACTGCTTCTATCCAGAATATATCAAATTACAAAATGAAGTGCAAGGACACAGAAGGGTCCTTACACCTCATTTTTGCAAAACAGCCCAGGGGCTACACCTTATTCTTTTACACTGCCTGCAGAAATACTGCTGATAATATACTTGGAACAAAAACTAAAGAAAATCAGAATGGGCACAACAGAAATGGCTACTGCCAGATAAATGGCCCCCTGGTTTGCGGTAATGTCGTTTGAAGAACTTAAGGATGCAATCATTACCGGTAAAGTGAATTTCTTGGGTGTGTTCAGTAAAATCAAAGGAACCAGGTAAGAGTTCCAGCTGCCGATAAAGGCGCCAATGGCCATAGTGGCCACTCCCGGTGTCATAATCGGAAAGACAATCTTATGAAAAAGGTAAATCTCTCTTGCCCCATCAATTCTGGCTGCCTCCAGCAGAGACATAGGCAGAACGGATAAAATGTACTGCCTTAAGAAAAACACGGTACCTGGTGCCGCAATAGCGGGAATAATCAGGGGAATATAGGAGTCCACCAGTTTCATTTTTGCGATCAGGTTGTAAAATCCCAACAACCCCAGCTGTCCGGGAATCATCATAAAGATAATGATGATGTAAAAAATCAGCTTTCTGCCCTTAAACTTGTAGACAGCCAGCGCATACGCCGTAAGGGCGGAAAAATAGGAGGTCAGTATGGTGGCAGGGACAGCCACTTTAATACTGTTCCAGAATCCTAAAAACAGGTTGAAATAGTCTGATACAATAGCCCAGTTATCCTTCAGGCTGTTCCCTGGAATAAGGGTAAAGGATGTCATGATTTCCCGGCCGCTCCTTGTGGCGTTTACCAGCATCAGAAGGAATGGCAACAGGCAGCTTACTGACAAAAGAATCAGAGCCAGGTACAAAACAGCCTTTTTGATTTTAGTGGCAATCATTATGCTTCATCCCCCTTTCCGCCTTTCATAAGTACGAACTGTACGATGGAAACCACCAGAATCAGCAGGAAAAGCACATAGGCAATGGCTGCCGCATAACCCACCTGGTAAGTTTCAAAGCCAAACTTATACAAATACATGACCACCGTCTGGGTGGAACCGCTGGGATTGCCTGCAGTACCGCCGCACATTAAGAAGGGCAGATCAAACATCTGCAGCCCGCCGATCAGGGAGGTAATGGCCACATACAACAAAATAGGTTTCAGCAGCGGCAAGGTGATTTTTCGGAAAATTTTAAATCTTCCTGCACCATCTATGGATGCTGCCTCAAAATAATCTCTCGGGATACCCTGGACGCCCGCCATAAGCAAAATAAAAGAATTGCCAAACCACATCCATGCCCCGATGACGGAAATCACATAAGGCGCTGTGGTGGTCTGCCCCAGCCAGTTAATAGGCGTTGCCGTAATGCCGGCCTGCATCATAATCTGGTTAATGGTGCCATAGCGCCAGTCCAGAAGGGTCTGGAACAGGAATGCCACTGAGGTAGCCGCAATCAGATTGGGCAGATAGAATATGGCCCGAAAAATGCCTAATCCCTTCATCTTGTACTTCATATCGCTAAAGACAATGGTCAGCAAAAATGCCAGTCCCAGCTGCAGCACAATATTTACACCCCATATGTTCACAGTGTTATAGAGCGCTTTCCAAAAGTATTTATCCTGTAAAACTCTCTTATACTGTTCCAGCCCCACCAGATTCAGTTCGCCATAGCCTTTGTAGTTTGTAAAGCTCAGGTGCAGAGTCCGAAATACCGGGTACACATTGAACACCAGGAAAACCACAACAAATGGCAGTATAAATAAATAGGCCACATGATTGATATTCTTTTTTCTTTTTTTTCTGGGAATTGCTGTTATTTCCGACATTGTTTTACCCCCATTGGATATGCGGTGGATGCAGGCAGCCGGGACAACAAGGTGAAGGAATCCTTCCTTCACCCTGCCCCCGTCTTCTGCCCTATTATTTGTCTATTTCGATTTCAGGATAGGTGGCCGCCACCTGATCATAGAATTCGGCAATGGCTTCTTCTTTTGTCATTTCCCCCGTTTTGATGGAGGAAATGGCATTGCCCCAGGCCTCATTAATGGCGGTATCATACTTCGTTACCTTGGAATAATCAATGCCCTCTGCCTGCTCCAGCCAGAATGCATACAGTTTCTGTCCGCCGTATACCTCATTTTCGTCGTCTGCGTGTTTTTCCAAAGCAGAAACCAGGGATACGGTATCTCCTTCAGAGGCTTCGATCCACCAGTCAGCGGTGTCTTCATCCAGGGTACAGAATTTCAGGAATTCCCAGGCCAGCTCTTTTCTCTCAGACTGGGAACTGATGCCGATGAAAGTACCCCCGCCAAAGCCGTATGCAGGTCCGGAGCAAACACCCCACAGACCGGAAGTATCTCCCACATTATCCCTTAAGGTCAAAACGCCCCAGGCAGGCAATCCAAAAGCAAATACTTCTGTGGTTTCCATGCCTTCTGTTGCCTGATTAAAGGAATCTTCATCCCAGATGTTCATGTCGTCCGTTCCCCACTGGGTCTCTGCTGTCAGAATGGGAACCGGGCCGCTCATGGCCTGATACCAGGGTGCGGACCACTGGCTGGCATAAGCCGTCAGATCCTGCTGATACAAAGATACACACATGTCCATATAGTCATATCTGGCCTGATCCACGTTCAGCTTGCCGTCTATAACCCAGGCACTGTCACCGGAGAAATAACTGGTCTCTGCATCGGAAGCAAAAATTCTGTACCCTGCCGCCTTTAAGGTTTCACCGGTTTCCAGAATGGTGGCATAATCTGCAAATAATTTGCCCACCTCATCCGGATCATCCGTACCAAATACTTCTTCGGCTATATCTCTTCTGTAGTAGAAGGCAGCAGGTGTAATCTGATAGGAAATGGCCCGCTGAATGCCATCTGCATCCTGCCCTACCTGCCATACATAATCCACAATCTGATCGGCGTAATCCTGGGCATTATAGGGGGCCTGGTTCAGATCCTCAAAGAACCCTGCCTCATACATGCTCTCCAGCATCTGAGGTTCTCCCACGATAATGTCCGGCTCTGTTGCACCACCGAGAAGGGCAGATTGTACTTTTGTGGTGTAGTCCGCAGGGGCAATGACAACCACTTCCATTTCCACGCCAGGATTTTCCTCCTGAAATTTCTCTGCAAACTGCTCCAGATCCGCTGCCAGCGTCCAAACCACCAGTTTGCCACTGAGTGCTGTCGTTTCCTCTCCGGATGCTCCGGTAGTACTGCTGTCTCCGGATGCTGCAGTGGTGGCTGCAGAGTCACTGCTATTGCTGCTGCCGCAGGCTGCCAGAGAGAGGGTCATTGCGCCGGCCAGTGCCAGTGCGCCCAACCTTTTAAGTTTCATAACACGTCCTCCTTCTTATAAAAACCTTTGTTGTATCTGCATTATAAATTTTTAAAAAAGTAAATTTAACTACCTTTTTTTTAAAAAGGTGTTCTTTTTTTATGCAAAAGAGAGAGTCATTATGCTCCTGCCCTGCACAATGCAGGATATTCCCCTGCCATTTTCCCTAACTGAAAGAGGGATATCTTCTTTGTGCTTTTTCTGTATGCTCTACCCCAAAGGGTTCCAGGTACTTCCCTTCTTTTTTGACAAAGGTGCGAAAGCCCAGCAACGGCGTATTCTGATAAGCCTGATGGGCTGGAAAAAATTCCATAATGGCATGATCCTTGTCCTCCACGCCAAAGCTGGCCACGCACTGCCCCCGGTTCACGTAATAACACCAGATGGGTATACCATGAATGCCCGCCAGACCTGGCAGAAAACTGGCAAAAGGTTTCTTCCTAGCATAATCTTTGATGATGTAAGTGTTTTCGTTCATTTTGCCTCCGTTTATGATAATGTAATCACAATCTGATGGGTGTTCTGGGAATCCAGCAACTCCAGCTGAGGTCTGGACACCACCAGCATTCTGCCCTCTTTCTTCGGGGAAAGTTTTCTGCCATCCAGAAAGGCCTCTGTGATTCTGTATTCCCCGGCCTCTTTCCCCTGAATATTTTTGAACAGGATAAACAGGGGAAGATGACCGAATTGCAAAGCCAGCCCTGCCATCCCCTCCGTATTGAACTGCTCCGCCATCAGACATGGTCTGATATGGAGATGACCGTAATGTCCCTTTACGCCAAACATTTCCTGGATGACTGTCAACATGTACCAGCTGGCTGCACCGGTCAGATAATGATACATACCCCTGCCTTTTGCATTAAAATATTCCGGAATACCTGGATAAATCCTGCTGATTTCAAAATTCTGACTTTGGGCAAACAGGGCCTTTAAAGCTTTATACCCTTCTTTGACAAATCCCTGCTGATAAAGGGCATTGGCATACATGACTGTCATATGGGAAAACACGGCGCCGTTTTCTTTATGCCCATAGGCAAATCCAAACATCCTCCCCAGATCCATTTTGCATTCCTGAAAATCGGTGTTGAGCCGGTATCCGCCCACCTGCTCCCGGAACAAATGGCGATCCGCACTCTGGGTAATTTTCCTGGTCTGTTCCCTGGAGGCAGTTCCGGACATAATGGCAAAAACCTGCCCTGTCAGCATCATCCGGATGCCTGTGGCAAAACGGCCCTCCACCTGACGGCCATGGTTGTCATAATAGCTGTTAAACCAGCCATCCTCCTCCAGATCCAGCCACTCTGTCCTTTGAATATGGTTTTTGATCCACAGACTTTTATGCCGCAGATTCAAAGCCAGTTCCCCCAGCGAAAATGCGGTTTTCTCCCCGCTCACATTGTGGCTACAGCTGCTACAGTACTGTTCCAGCAGCGCCCTCTTCCGAGCAATATTTTCATTCAGATCCTCTGAATCTTCCAGTAGCGGCAGAATTTCCCGTGCCAGCAAAACCGTTCCCATTTCCTTTTCCCGGGCAAGGTTTTCCAGCAGCTCTGCCAAACGCTCCAGGTTGCCGGCATAGGCCGCCGTAAAAGCCACGCTTTCTCCTCTTTCCGGTGCCATATCCAGGGCATCATTCCAGTCCGCCCCTCTCAGGCGCATATGATTGTGCTCTCCCACCTCATAGAACGCGGTCAGGTGCTGCACCAGCATATGCTCCAGCAAGGTTCCCCTGTAAAGGCCTCCCTCTTCGGTTTTTTGCAGCGGTGCCTCCCCTTCTTCAAAAAGGGGATCTTTCCGGGTGCCCCGATGCACCTGACTATCCTTAAAATAAGTGTTTTCTTCCAGAAGAACATCCAGATCTCCTGTCAGATGAATGTACTGGGCCATGGTCATAAAAGGCCAGAGGCCATGATCCATCCACACCCTGGTAATCTGGTTGCGATCGGCCTTAAACTCCCCGGGGGCGCTGCCAATGATGGTGGCATTGCTGCCATCCATGCGTACCCCTCCAAAATTGGACACCAGCAGTGCCCTGACTGCGTCCGGTTCCATCAGAAGCAGTGCCAGGCAGTCCTGCCACAGATCCCGCCACCCCCGGCCTCCCCGGCCATAATCGTGATGAGGCAGAAAGGAACAGCCATAAATTCTGCGCAGCACAGGCTGCAGGCTTACACACCACATAAATTGGTTAAATTCTCTGTTGCCGGTAAAATACCGCACATTGATTAACGC
>CAYRQT010000031.1:0-10799 GCA_964426655.1 uncultured Cuneatibacter sp.
TGGCGAGTAGGAGTGAATAAAATTTGGGAATGTTTGAGAAAATTTTTGGAACATACAGTGAAAAGGAAGTAAAGCGATTAAAACCGCTTACTGAAAAAATAGAAAGCTATTCAGAGGGTTTTAAAAAATTATCTGATGCACAGCTAAGAGAAAAGACGGAAGAATTTAAAAAACGATATAAAAATGGAGAAACTCTTGACGAACTTTTGCCGGAAAGCTTTGCGGTTGTACGTGAGGCGGCGGACCGCGTGCTGGGAATGAGGCATTATGAGGTTCAGCTTCTCGGCGGGATTGTACTTCACCAAGGAAGAATTGCTGAGATGAAGACCGGTGAAGGAAAGACACTGGTTGCGACTCTCCCTGCGTACTTGAACGCTCTTTCGGGAGACGGAGTGCATATTGTCACGGTGAACGATTACCTGGCCACCCGGGACAGTGAATGGATGGGGAAGGTATATAAGTTTCTAGGGCTTTCGGTTGGGCTTATCGTTCATGGCTTAAGGGATGCCGAACGCCGCGAGGCTTATGCATCCGATATTACCTACGGTACCAATAATGAGTTCGGATTTGATTATCTTCGTGACAATATGGTAATCTACAAAGAACAAGCGGTTCAGCGCGGACACAGCTTTGCGATTGTGGACGAGGTTGACTCGATTTTGATTGACGAGGCGCGGACGCCTCTTATTATTTCGGGCGCGGGTGACCAATCCACCAAGCTTTATGAGTTGGCGGATGCTTTTGCAAAGACTTTGAAGCTTGCCAAAGTAAAAGAGGCCGATCTTAAGGAAAGCGACGATGATATCGACGCTGATTATGTTGATGAAAAAGCAAAGACGGTAACGCTGCTGAAAAGTGGTATTAAAAAGGCAGAGCGTGCGTTTGGCGTGGAAAATTTGGCCGATGCCGAAAATATGACGCTTTCTCACCATATCAATCAGGCAATTCGCGCATATGGTATTATGAAAAAAGACGTCGACTATGTGGTAAAAGACGGTCAAATTCTTATTGTTGACGAGTTTACCGGGAGATTGATGCCCGGACGCCGTTATTCTGACGGCCTTCATCAGGCAATCGAAGCAAAAGAGCGGGTAAAGGTTCAACGGGAATCAAAGACCCTCGCTACAATTACTTTCCAGAATTATTTCAGACTCTACACGAAGCTTTCCGGTATGACCGGTACCGCTTTAACAGAGGAAAATGAATTTCGCGAGATCTACAAGCTTGATGTTATCGAGATTCCTACAAATAAGCCGATGGTAAGAAAGGATCTACCTGACAATGTTTATCGGACGAAGAATGGAAAAATAAAAAGCGTCATTGAGGAAATAAAAACCGCCTATGAGACGCATCGCCCTATCCTTGTAGGTACAGCCTCAATTGAGAATTCTGAGGAATTTTCGGCTGCTCTAAAGAAAAACGGAGTACCGCATCAGGTATTGAACGCAAAGTTCCATGAAAAAGAAGCGCAAATCATTTCTCAGGCAGGAAAGCTGGGCGCCGTTACGATTGCTACGAATATGGCCGGTCGTGGTACGGATATTATGCTTGGCGGCAACGCGGAATTTATGGCCAAGGCTGAGATGGAAAAACAAGGCTTTACCGAAGAACAGATAAGCGACGCAACGGCATATTTTGAGACAGACAGTGAAGAAATTTTAAATGCCAGAAAAATTTACAAAGAGCTTTGTAAAAAATATAAGGCTGAGACGGACGAGGAGGCCAAAAAAGTAAAGGAACTTGGCGGACTTTTAATTCTTGGCACAGAGCGTCACGAAGCACGCCGTATTGATAACCAGCTTCGTGGACGTGCCGGCCGTCAGGGCGACCCGGGTACAACAAAGTTTTGCATCTCGCTTGAAGACGATCTTATGCGTTTGTTCGGCGGCGAAAAGATGATGGGCATGATTGAAAGCATGGGTCTCCCGGAGGATGAGCCGATAGAGCACAAAATGCTTTCCAATGCGATAGAGCAGGCACAAAAGCGTATAGAAGCGAGAAACTTCGATACTCGTAAACATGTACTTCTATACGACGATGTTATGAATAAGCAACGTGAAATTATCTACGACCAACGTAGAAAAGTCCTCGACGGCGAAAATATGCAAGATGCCGTATGGAAGATGGTTGAAGACACGATTGACGCCGCTATCACGCGCCATATCGGTGCGGAGACTGTGCCGGACAATTGGGATTTCGAAGGGCTGAAATTGGAATTCGGAGAGCTGTTTTTGAAGCCTGAGGATCTTAACTATACGGTTAGTGACTTTGACCGCTTGAAGAAAAATACCATTAAAGAGCTTCTCATTTCCCGAGCAAAGGAAAAGTATGCTGAAAAGGAACTTGAGATTGGCGAAACAAATATGCGCGAGCTGGAGAGAGTTATTTTGCTCCAGGTAGTCGATTCCAAATGGATGAATCATATCGACGATATGGATCGCCTTCGTCAGGGGATTACGCTTCGGGCTTATGGTCAGCAGGATCCTGTTACCGAATATAAATTCGAAGGGTACAACATGTTCGAGGCGATGATCGAGAGCATTAAAGAGGATACGACGAAGTATCTCTTTACCGTTCGCATTAGAAATGATTCTGAAATTAAGCGTACCTCTCAAGCCTCTGATATACAGGCATCACACGGAGACGATGCAGGCGAAACAAGGAACGAGCCGGTTAGAAAGGGAGAAAAAATCGGAAGAAATGACCCCTGTCCCTGCGGCAGCGGCAAAAAATATAAAAAGTGCTGCGGAAGATAAAAATAGCAGGATTTATAAGACTTGTTACCGATATAACAAGAGGACAAAACAAAAGGCAGAAACGAAAAAAACTTCGTTTCTGCCTTGCTTTATCTAAAGATGATTTAGAGTTTCTTTTTGCAGTAAGGGGAGAGACTGCATTCTTCGCAGAGAGGCTTTCTTGCGGAACAGACCAGTCGACCGTGACGGACAAGCCGATGGCAAAAATCCCGTTGTTCTTCGGGGGGAATCAATTCCTTTAGGCGAAGCTCTACCTTTACAGGGTCCTTGGAATCGCAAAGCCCCAGCCTGTTTGAAAGCCGTATGCAATGAGTATCGGCAATAATTGCGGGCTTATCATAGATATCCCCCAAAATAAGATTTGCGGTTTTCCGCCCTACTCCCGGAAGCGTTAGAAGCTCCTCCATGGTATCCGGAACTACCCCTCCGAATTTTGAGAGAAGCATATTGGCGGAATCTTTAATATTCTGGGCCTTTACCTTGTACACCCCGCAAGGATGAACGATTTCTTCCAAGTCTTTTATATTACAATCAGCAATTTCATTAAGAGTTTTATACTTATTGTATAGAATTTTCGTCACTTCATTGACGCGTTTATCGGTGCACTGTGCGGAAAGTCTTGTCGCAAACAAAAGTTCATAGTCTTTTTGATGGATAAGCTCGCATTTAACGTCGGGATATTCTCTTTTTAATGTTTCTATCATCTGTAAGATTTCGTTATTAGCCATAAATTCACCGCCTTATAAAGACAATTATAGCATAAAATGACGGTTTTTGAAATTCTTTAAAATATCTCTTAAAATCCGTGATCCTTTATAGTATAATCAAAAGTAAAGATCCTTAAAACAACGTATTTTTGGGAGGAGAAAAGAAATGTCCAGCAGAGTAGAAGAGCTTTTAGAGTTTTTAAAGGGAGCGGATCCCGAGGTAGGAGAGGCACTGGTTGCTGAGTTTGATCGCCAGCAAGGGAATATTGAACTGATCGCTTCGGAAAATATTGTAAGCGTACCTGTTATGCAGGCTATGGGCACTCATCTTACAAATAAATATGCGGAAGGCTTCCCGGGAAAACGTTATTACGGCGGTTGCGAGTGCGTGGATGTCGTAGAAAATATTGCAATAGAACGCGCTAAAAAATTGTTTGGAGCGGAGCATGCAAATGTGCAGCCTCATAGTGGTGCACAGGCAAATTATGCGGTTTACTTTGCTCTTTGCAACCCCGGAGATACTGTTCTTGGAATGAATCTTGCACACGGCGGACATTTAACACATGGAAGCCCTGTGAATTTTTCGGGGAAATATTATAATATTGTCCCCTACGGCGTTGACGACGTAACTCATGCGATTAATTATGATGAAGTAGAGCGTTTGGCAAAGGAAAACAAGCCCAAAATGATTATAGCCGGAGGAAGTGCTTATCCGGGGGCAATTGATTTTGAACGCTTCTCTAAAATTGCAAAAGAAGTAGGCGCATACCTTTTCGTGGATATGGCACACATTGCAGGGCTCGTTGCGGCGGGACTTCATCAGAATCCTGTACTTTATGCGGATGTTGTTACCACAACTACCCACAAAACTTTACGCGGACCCCGCGGAGGAATGATTTTGTGCAAAGAGGAGTTTGCAAAGCAGATAGATAAAGCAATTTTCCCGGGTAGCCAGGGCGGACCGCTTGAGCATATTATCGCGGCAAAAGCAATTGCATTCGGCGAAGCGTTAAAGCCGGAGTTTAAGGAATATCAGAGCCAGATTCTTAAGAATGCGAAAGCAATGGCTGCGGCGCTTATGAAGGAAGGTTTTGACCTTGTTTATCATGGTACGGACAATCATCTTATGCTGGTAGATCTTAGAAACTTTAAGACAACCGGAAAAGTCGCTGAGAAAAAGCTTGATGAAGTCCGGATTACAGCAAATAAAAATGCAATCCCGAACGATCCGGAGAGCCCGTTCATCACAAGCGGAATTAGGGTGGGAACACCGGCAGTTACGACCAGAGGATTTAAAGAAGCAGACTGTGAAAAGGTCGCAAAGCTTATTTCTCTCGCGCTTTCTGATTTTGATAAGAATAAAGACACCGTGCGCGCCGAAGTAAAAGCTCTTTGCGATAAATATCCGATCTATAGATAAGAAAAATTTCCTTGAGAATCACGAAAGTCCGGCGCAGCTTTGCGTCGGACTTTTCAAAAATTCTCAGATGTTTTAACGAAGGGAGGGAATCTAATGGAAGGAACCTTTGCAGACCGTATTCGGCCGAAAACATTGGACGAAGTAGTCGGTCAAAAAAAACTTGTCTCCGAAAATGGAATATTGCGGGGATTTATTCGTGAGAAAAACCTTCCCAATATGGTTTTTTATGGTCCGTCCGGCACGGGAAAAACAACGACCGCCGAAATATTGGCGTCGGGGACGGAGAAAAAACTCATTCGCCTGAATGGTACAACGGCATCTGTTGCGGATATTAAGGCGGCAACAGAGCAGATTGGGACTTTTATGGCCCCAAACGGGATTCTTTTGTTTCTGGATGAAATCCACATAGGCTTCCCGGGACAGCTCTCCTTTTTTGAAGGCTGCGCGCTGACGTTTTACCTCTATGGTCTGGGGAAAAGAGCCAATAGTGGTTGTGGGGAAAAGGGGCAGTTTAAAGCGGGATTTCTGGGTTGCTTCTCTTTGGGAAAATGAAGGCTGTCGTACAAAATCCGTTTCCTTAATGGCCTGTACCCTGGCTTCGACGGCTGGATTTGTGCAATCCGGTCGGGAAGAAAAGAGGCGCAGGTTTTCCTGGTACAGAGGCGAAGCCTCCCCGTCTTCCTGTGTCAGTGTTTTTAGTTCCTCCAGTTCCGTCAATTTTTCCTGGGCAAAAGCAAAGTGGGATTTATAGGCTTCCGGCAGTCTGGTCTCCTGTTTCAGACTGTAGGGCACATGTAGCAGGGAGCAGGAGGTATTTATGACCGTTTCGATTTGCAGGGACTGCAATTTACGAAGAATCTCCAGGGTTTTGGCATAGGAATTGCGCCAGATATTTTTTCCATTTACCACACCTGCAAATAAAATCTGCTTGGCAGGAAAGCCTTGAGATGTCACAAGCTGCAGGGTCTTTCTTCCTTCTGCGAAATCCAGACCAATGCCATCAAAGGGGAGGGCAATGACCTGGGCATAGCAGTCTCTGATGTCCCCAAAGTAGGTCTGCAGTAAAATATGAGTCTCTTTTTTGGCAGATAAAATGGAGGTGTAGAGGGCCTGGAACAATGCCAGATCCTTCGGGCTCAGGTCATATACAAGGCAGGGCTCATCAAATTGAATCCATTGTGCCCCGGCTTCTTCCAATTGGTGCAAAAGCTGAATATAGGCTTTGATTAATGCAGGGGCATAATCTGAAAGGGTTTTTTCCGCCGGAAATTTGCAGAGTTTTAAAAAAGTGTAGGCTCCAACAATGACAGGCTTTGTCTCTACGCCCAGCGCTCTGGCCTCCAGAAAGGCTTCTTTGGGTGCGTTTCCTGCAAGAAATATTTCTGTATCTGTCTCCAGTTCCGGCACAATATAATGGTAATTGGTATTGAACCATTTTTTCATGGGAAGGGCTTTCACATCCCCTTCCTCCCCCTGATATCCTCTGGCCATGGCAAAATAGGTGTCCAGGGGAGACAGATTCAGCGCCTGATAACGTTTGGGCACTACGTTGAACAAAACTGCCGTATCCAGCAGATTGTCATAAAAGGAAAAATCATTGGATGGGATAAAGTCCAGCCCGGAGGCCTTTTCCAAAAGCCACTGCTCCTTTCGGATATGGGCTGCCGTATCCTGCAGCTGCTCTGCAGAAATTTCTTTTCGGAAATATTTCTCTGATGCAAATTTCAATTCACGAAGTCCCCCCACCCGGGGATAGCCTACAACGGATGTACGCATACTCACTTACCTCTCTTCTTGATAATGAAATGAATACAGGAAAGAAAAGCCCTGCCTGTTCACTACAGATACTGTAGCACAGGCAGGGCTTTTCAGATAATACATCTTATGGATGGATAAACATAGAAAGAAACTATGATAAGTAGGTAGAAATATAACTGGTCAAATGGTGCAAATACCGTTCGCTTATGGGGGACAGAGGCCGGCCTGCAGGGGAAATATACCCTATTTCCATTTCTTCCGGGCTTTCCAGGGGAATGGAAACAATGTCCGTGCCGTTTAAATCCCGGCTGAGAATGCCAGAGGAAATGGTGTAGCCATCCAGCCCAATCAGCAGATTAAAAAGAGTGGCCCGATCTGTAACAATAATGCTTTTGGGACTTTCCTCCGTAATATGCAGCTCTTCTGCATAATAAAAAGAATTGTTGATGCCCTGCTCATAAGAAAGTCTGGGGTAATCCCGAAGATCCTGCAAGGTAACCGTGGCTTTCCCGGCCAGAGGATTGTAGCGGCTCACGAATACATGTGGGAGGGCTGAAAAAAGGGGAGTGAATTTTAAATCTGCATTCTGGAGAATATGTAAAATCACATCCCGGTTAAAATGGCTCAGAAACAAAACACCCAGTTCACTGCGAAAGGTACGTACGTCTTCTACAATGTCATGGGTACGGGATTCCCGCAGGGTAAATTCATACTTTTTTTCACCATATTCCCTGACCAATGCCACAAAGGCATTGACCACAAAAACATAGTGTTGGGAAGAAATGGAAAAAACCCGGCGAATGGCCTCTTTTTGTTTGTATTGCTGCTCCAGCAAATCTGCCTGTTCCACCACCTGACGGGCGTAGGAGAGAAACTTTGTGCCACTTTCTGACAGATAAACCCCTTTGTTGTTCCGATAAAAGATGGGAATGCCCATCTCTTTTTCCAAATCAGAGACGGATTTGGACAAACTGGGCTGAGCTACCAGCAACTTCTGTGCGGCAGAGGTAATGGAGCCGGACTCTGCAATGGCGATCACGTACTTGAGCTGTTGTAGGGTCATGAGGGCCTCCTTTCCGACAAGATTCTGCAATGTTTTCTATAACATAGCATATATATCGGAAAAGTAAAATATGATTTTGGAAAAAACCTTTAATAAATTTGGATTTTTATTAATATAGTAAGGTATTTCTGAAAATCTATTGACCCATTTGCCTCAAAAAACTACTATAGACCGTAGTCTAGACTGCGGTCTACAAGAAAGGAGCGGACATGGCTTACATTACGGCAATACAGCGGTATGCCATTCACGATGGAGAAGGCATCCGAACTACGGTGTTCTGGAAGGGATGCCCTCTCCGCTGCAAGTGGTGCCATAATCCGGAGACCCAGAAAGTGGGTCCGGAGCTGATGGATAATCCGGAAGCCTGTACCGGCTGCGGCAGCTGCGTCACAGCCTGTCCCCCCAGTGCCATTTCCATGGAAGAAGAGGAAAACGGAAGGCTCATTGCAGTGACGGATCGGAGTCTTTGCAATGGCTGTGGCGCCTGTGTTCTGGCTTGCCCTGCCAACATTCGGGAAATAGCAGGAAAACAGATGACCCCTGCCGCATTGGCGGTGCAGCTGCGCAAAGATGAAATGTTTTTTGAAGAATCCGGGGGTGGTGTCACCTTTTCCGGAGGAGAGGTGCTGGCAGCCCCCTATGAAGAGGTGCTGGACTGTGCCATGCGCCTGCACCGGATGGGGATATCTCTCACCATAGATACCTGTGGAGAGGCACCTTGGGAGCGGATTGAAGGGCTTCTACCTTATACAGATGTGTTTCTGTACGATTTAAAATGTGTGTCTCCCGCCCTGCATCAGCAGTATATGGGGACGGGAAATGCCAGAATCCTGCATAACCTCACAAAATTGCTGGAGGAAAAGGGGCAGGGGAACACCCGGATTTTCCTGCGGATTCCCTTGGTTCAGGATGTGAACGGAACGGATGAAGAAATCGGAAAAATGATTCAATGGCTTTTGGAGCAGCCCGCCCTGCCTGACAGGGTGCATCTGCTGCCTTACCATAAGGAAGGAAGTGCCAAATATAAGCGGCTGGGGTTATCCTATCCCGGAGAAGGCATGAAAGCACCGGAGAAGGAAACCCTGCTGCGGTGGCAGAAAGAATTTGTGGAAGCCGGATTTACAGATACCAGAATAGGAGGATAGGCAATGGAAAAGGGAACGAAAACAGAACGGGGCATGAATGAGCGGATCAGAACCTTACGGCGGGAAAGTGTGAATACCCAGCCCTATCTGGATATGGAACGGGCCAGAAGTGAAACCAGGACCTATAAGAAATGGGAGGGATGCCTTTCCATACCGGAGCTGCGGGCCCAGGTGCTCTATGATTATTTTGCAGACAAAACCCTGCACATTGGCAGGGGAGAGCTGATTGTGGGAGAAAAAGGGAAAGGGCCCCAGGCGGCTCCCACCTTTCCGGAGCTTTGCTGCCATACGCTGGAAGACATGCACATTATGAATGACCGGCCCCTGATTCGTTTTGCCGTACAGGAGGAGGATTTTGCCTTCCAGGAAAAAGAGGTGTTGCCCTACTGGGAGACCCGTTCCATCCGGCATAAAATTCTTTCCCATATGACCCGGGAATGGAAGGCCTGTTACGAGGCGGGCATTTTTACGGAATTTATGGAACAGCGGGGCCCCGGACATACTGTGGGCTCCAACAACATCTATAAAAAAGGCATTTTGGTATTTAAGGCAGAAATTGTACAGGCTTTAACAGAGCTGGATTATTTACAGGATCCGGAAGCGCTGTCCAAAGCGGAGGAACTGCGGGGCATGGCAAAAGCCTGCGATGCCATTGTGCTGCTTGGGAAGCGTTATGCAGAATATGCGGCAGCCCTGGCAAAAGAAGAAACGGATCCGGAATGGAAGGCCACTCTTTTGCAGATCAGTGAGAACTGCAAAGTGGTGCCCGCCAGAGCGCCCCGGACATACTGGCAGGCCATCCAGATGTACTGGTTTGTGCATCTGGCAGTGACCACGGAACTCAATCCCTGGGATTCCTTTTCGCCAGGGCGGCTGGATCAGCACCTGTACCCTTTCTATGAAACGGAGCTGGCTCAGGGGATTCTGGATGATGAAAAGGCGCTGGAGTTGCTGGAGTGCTTGTGGATTAAGTTCAATAATCAGCCTGCCCCCCCTAAAGTGGGCATCACCCTGAAGGAATCCGGCACCTATACAGACTTTGCCAATATCAATACCGGCGGCATTACCCCCACGGGAGAAAATGGGGTCAACCCCGTCAGCTACCTGATCCTGGACTGCATGGAAGAAATGCAGCTTTTGCAGCCCAGCTCCAATGTGCAGATCAGTCGAAAGACCCCCATGCGTTTTCTGAAGAGGGCCTGTGAGGTGTCTAGAAGAGGCTGGGGACAACCTGCCTTTTATAATACGGAAGCCATTTTGCAGGAGCTGATGAACCAGGGGAAGACCCTGGCAGATGCCAGACTGGGGGGATCCAGCGGCTGTGTGGAAACAGGGGCCTGGGGCAACGAGGCCTATATCCTAACCGGCTATTTTAACATTCCCAAGATTCTGGAAATTACCCTGCACAATGGGGTGGACCCCAGAACCGGAAAACAGCTGGGCCTTGCCCTGGGGAGCGCAGAGGAGTTTACCTCCTATGGGGCTTTGTGGGAGGCTTTCCGTCAGCAAATGGCCCATTTCCTGGACATTAAAATACAGGGAAACCATGTGATTGAGCAGATTTATGCCAAATACATGCCGGTACCCTTCCTGTCGGTGATTGTCAATGACTGCATCTCCAAAGGGAAGGATTACAACAATGGCGGGGCAAGGTATAACACCAAGTATATTCAGGGCACCGGCATTGCCACCATTACCGATTCTCTCTCTGCCATCAAATATCATGTGTTCGATCAGAAAAACTTTACCATGCATCAGCTGATGGAAGCTCTGGACCATAATTTCGAGGGGAGCGGGCGCATACTGAACCTGGTGAAATTCCATGCCCCTAAATACGGCAATGACGATGACTATGCAGATCAGATTATGCAGCAGGTATTTGCCCTGTATCATGACCTGGTTACCGGAAGGCCCAATATGACGGGAGGAAAATATGCCATTGATATGCTC
>CAYRQT010000031.1:10809-12024 GCA_964426655.1 uncultured Cuneatibacter sp.
ACAACTTCGGAGGCCATGAGGCTGAGCGGCAGATGTTCCTCAACAAGACCCCCAAATACGGCAATGACGACGACCGGGCCGACAGCCTGATCATGGGTATGTTCGAGATCATCTATGAGCTGGTCAACGGCAGGCCCACCCCCGTCGGCGGCCAATACCGGGTGGAAATGCTCCCCACCACCTGCCATGTGTATTTTGGGGAGGTGATGGGGGCCAGTGCCAACGGACGACTGGCAGGAGTACCCATTTCCGAAGGTATTTCTCCGGAGAAAGGGGCTGATGTGGAAGGACCCACAGCAGTGGTTCGCTCCTGTGCCAAGATGGATCATCTGCAGACCGGTGGTACTTTGCTGAATCAGAAATTTACCCCTGCAGTAGTGGCCGGGGAAGAAGGACTGGTACAGATGGCCAATCTGGTGCGCACCTATTTCAATATGGATGGGCATCATATCCAGTTCAACGTTATTGACAGGGAGACGCTGCTGGAAGCCCAGCGTCATCCAGAGGATTACCGGGATTTGATTGTGCGGGTGGCAGGCTACAGCGATCATTTCCGTAACCTGAGCAAGGCTTTGCAGGATGAAATCATTCATCGGACAGAGCAGCAGTTTCATTGAGAAAGGATGATTTGAAATGGAAAAACAGACAGGCTCCAGAGAGCGGATCATTGAGGCGGCCTGGCAGTTGTTTTCCGATAAGGGCTATGAGGCCACCACATTGGAAGATATTCTGACTATGTCCCAGACCTCTAAAGGCACCTTTTACTACTACTTTCCGGGTAAGGACAGCCTGCTGGCCACCATGTCCCAGTACCTGGACCGCTATTATAAAGAATTGGAAAAGCGGCTGGATCCAGAGGGAGACCGACTGGAGCAGTTAATTGAGCTGACGGAAAAGGCTCATGGAAAAATGGAGCGGGATCTGAAGCTGGATCTTTTGACTGCCCTGTACTCCACTCAGTTAATGTCCAGAGGGGAGAGACACCTGCTGGATGAGGGCCGTTATTATTACCGGCTGGCCACCCGGCTGATTCAGGAGGGCCAGACCAGGGGAGAAATTACGGACCAGGTGCCTGCAGAGGAAATCATGCACTATTACGCCCTGTGTGAGCGGGGCCTGGTGACGGACTGGTGCCTGCACCAGGGAAGTTATTCCCTTGCCACCTACAGTCGCCAGACCATGCCAAGAATGTTGTTTGCCTTTAAGAAGGCGGGG
>CAYRQT010000031.1:12034-24834 GCA_964426655.1 uncultured Cuneatibacter sp.
TGCGCAATAATAGAGAAAACACTAACTGTGCCTGGGGAGGATTTCCGGTTCCTCCTCAAGCACTTTTTTTGTGCATCGGATAAAGGCTTTTGAGGCGGCAGAAAGATCTTTTTCAGAAAGCATGCCAATGCCCAGGGTCCGGTAGGCATAGGGGGAAAGGGAGAGGGCCATCACCTGGGATTCGGACCCTTTTACAATCAGGGAAGGCAGAAGGGATACGCCCAGTCCGTTGGCGGTCATGGCAATGATGGAATGGTCGTCCTTGCAGTAAAAGCGAATGGGGGGCTTGACCTGTCCCATGGCCAGGGTATTGGCAATATCATAATCCACCCCTGCTTCGGAAGCAATGAAGGGCAGCTCCTGAAACCGGGAAAGGGGAAAGGTGTGATTATGAATACCCTCTTTAGGAAAATCCGGAGGCAGAATGGCAAAAATTTCATCCTCTGCCAGGGGAATAAAGGAAAAATCCTGATAGTCGTTATTGCTCAGAAAGGCAAAATCCACACTGCCGTCGTGAATCCATTTCTCCAGATCCTCTGATCCCCCTTCCCGGATCTGCAAAGAGACATGGGGATACTGGTTTTGAAAACGGGGAATGATCCGGGGCAGCCACTGGACGGCAATGCTGGAATAGGTGCCAATGATCAGGGAACCTCTCTGAATGCCCCTTATGGCATCCATGCTTTCTTCCAGGCGGCGATAACGGGTGAGCAGAGAGCGAATATCCGGCAGCAGCTGAAGGGCATCTGCCGTGAGGGTTACCCCTTTGTTCGTTCGGTGCAGCAGGGATAGACCCATTTCCTCTTCCAGCTTTCGGATGGCATGACTGACGCCGGACTGGGTGTAACCAAGACGGGCACCGCTTTCTGTCAGATTTTCTGTTTCAGCGATATCGGCCAGCAGGGCCAGTTTGCGGATATCCACGGGAGCCTCCTTTTTGATATGAAGATTATTCATGGCGACCATTCTATTCTGTCTGTTTACTAATAGCACATTGCTGTGTATAATGCAACCATAAATCAAAAACAAAGGGACGAACAAAGGACAAGGGTGTCAGACTGGCCCCCTTGTCTTTTGTTATTGTAAGGAGGAAGGGAAATGCGGTATTACTATCCGTTAAAACAGCATATCGGCCTTCCGTCCCTGCCGGTGGTTCACCCGGGAGATCTTGTAAAAAGAGGGCAGTTGCTGGCAGAAAAACCGGATAATCAGCTGGGAGCCAATCTGTTCTCCTCTGTGTCCGGCACTGTGGAAGAGGTGACGGAAACCACAATTACGGTACAGGAACAAAATACGGATTTCTCGAAATGGGAGCCTTTAGGGGGCACCACCCCTCAGGCACTGCTGGAAGAGTCCGGACTGGTGGGCCTTGGCGGCGCAGGATTTCCCACTTATGTGAAAATGGCGTCCAAACTGACACCGGAAGGGTATCTGCTGGTTAATGTAGCGGAATGTGAGCCCATTCTGAATCATAACATCGAACGGATCAGCCGGAATCCGGAAGGGTTGTTACGGGCCCTGCCCCCTGCCATGGCTCTTCTGGGGGTTCATAAAGTAAAAATTGGCATGAAGAAGAAACATAAAACGGCTTTTGATAAACTGAGCCGGGCCGTGAAAGCCCTTCCCTATGGGGGGGTAGAGGTGGTGCCTTTGCCGGACATGTATCCGGCAGGGGAGGAAAGAGCTTTGGTGCGGGATATGCTGGGCATACTGCTTTCGCCGGAGTCCCTTCCTTCTGCGGCAGACTGCGTGGTCATCAATGGGGAGACCCTTTGGCGGCTGGGGGAAGCCATTCTGGATAAAAAACCGCTGATGGATAAAGATGTGACTGTAGGCGGAAAACTGGTAGAAAATGGCACGGCAAAGGTCTTTCTGGATGTGCCCTTGGGGCTGACTGTGGGAGACCTTCTGGAAAAAGCCGGAGGTGTGGGACCGGAATATGGGGAGCTGATTATGGGTGGCCCCTTTACCGGAAAACGCACTTTGCCGGAGGCACCAATGGTCAAAACCACTGGCGGTATTCTGGCAGCCGAATGTTTTATGAAGGGGCCGGAAAAAATCGGCCTGCTGGTCTGTGCCTGTGGGGCAGACGAAAGGAGAATGGAGGAGCTGGCCGCCAGCCTTGGCAGTGAAGTGGCCGGTGTGGTCTACTGCAAACAGGCAAAGGCTGTGGGACGGGGATATAAATGCGAAAATCCCGGCCATTGTCCCGGACAGATCGGGAAGGTGCTGGCCCTGAAAAAGGCAGGTGCACAGGGCGTACTCATTGGCAATTGTACCGACTGCACCAATACAGTGATGCAGTGTGCGCCCCCTATGGGGATGCCGGTATATCATTGCACGGATGGTGCACTGCGGGCGGTGAATCTGCCCCTGGTGCGGCGCATGAAATCATAGTGAAAAGGAGACTGGGTATGTCACTTACAAAGGAAGAATTGGCAAAACACATGAAAGATCCGGCAATATTTTGCTGCAGAAGAGCTGCCGGGCTTGTAATTAGTGCAGCAGATCTGGAAGATCCCACATTGTTTTCGGATATGGAAGATGCAGGTTTGCTGAAGCTGCAGCCGGATGGGCTGTCCATTGAGGCCGTTCTTGGAAAAACCTTGATTAAAGATACGGAAGCTCTGACGCCCATCACCGCCGATATGGTTAAGGGTGAGACATTAAAAACGACTCCCGTAAATAAAGAAACACCGGCCGTTTTGCCGGCTTCCATACAAATTTCAAAAGAAAGCAGTGGTAATGGTATGATTCATATTTCCATCGATAAATTAGAAGGGCTCAAATTAGATATTCCTGTGGGGACGGGATTCTTCCCTGCTCCCCCCCTTCCTCCGGCTGCCCCTGTTAAGCCGGCGGCAGAGGTCACAAAAGAAGCTGCCCCTTTTGAGACACCCCTTTCCGAAAAGGTAATTCGGACACTGAAAAAGAAAATCTTCCAAGTTAAGGAAGTCAAAATAGGGAAGGAGACCAGCTTTTCCAACGGTGTTCTCACCATTGATGAAGGGATCCTGGAGCAGGCTGCCCTGGCAGATCCTCTGGTAAAAAAGATTACCATTGATGTGATCACCCCTGACAATCGGCATATCTACACAGACACCATTATGGATGTCTGCCCCATTGCCACAAAGGTGGAAGGCAAGCTGGGGGAAGGAATCACCCATGTGATGGAAGGGGTGGTGTTCATGCTCACCGGTGTGGATGAAGACGGCACACAGATTCATGAATTTGGCTCATCGGAAGGCTTCCTGGATGAGAAGATGTATTTTGGACATCCTGGATGTGCGGACCCGGAGGACATCATTATCCGTGTGGAAACCACCATTCAAAGCAAGACCGGGATGGAAAGAAGAGGACCCTTTGCAGCCCATAAATGTGAAGATGTGATTATTCAGTCCGTGCGAAATGTGCTGAAAAAGGCTACAGACGCACCCGTACGGGAGGATATCTGCCAGGATATCCATAAATATGGCAGACCCCGGGTGGTGCTGGTTAAGGAAATTATGGGTCAGGGGGCCATGCACGACAATGTCCTCTGCCCCACAGAGCCCTGTGGCGTACTGGGCGGCCAGAAAAATGTGGATCTGGGGAACGTGCCGGTAATGCTGACCCCCAATGAAGTGCGGGATGGGGGCATTCATGCCCTTACCTGTATCGGACCGGCCACAAAGGAAATGACAAGGCACTATTTCAGAGAGCCCCTGGTGGAGGCACTGGCAGAAGATGAGGAGCTGGATCTGGTGGGCGTCATTTTTGTAGGTTCTCCACAGGTTAATGACGAGAAAACCTATGTTTCCGAGAGACTGGGTATGTGGGTGGAGACCATGGATGTGGAGGGCGCCATTGTGACCACAGAGGGCTTTGGCAATAACCATATCGATTTCACTTCTCACATCGGACAAATCGGCAGCCGGGGCATTCCGGTGGTGGGGGTTTCCTTCTGTGCCTACCAGGGACAGCTGGTTGTGGGCAACCAGTATGCAGATGCCATGATTGAAATCAATAAAGATAAGGACGGCGTGGAAAATGAGGTGGCAGGCACCTCGGAGATTTGCCCGGAGGATGCGGCAAGAGCTGTCCAGATGCTGAAAAATAAAATGATGGGTGTGGAAATCCTGCCTGCTCCTAAGAAATGGAGCCAGGAGGTCATCGACAATAACAACAGGCTGTTGGGGCTTGTATAAAGGTGGGCTTATGGAGATTACACTGGAACCGGTATTGACAAAAGGAAAAATTGTAGAGGTAAATGACACGGCCATCAAGGTAAATATCCAGGGCCGGCTGGGGGTCATTACCGTTCCCAGACGCTGGGTTTTCACGGACCGGATCCTGGAAACAGGGGCATCCGTGGAGTTTTATTTCAGCTATATGCAGGTGCTGGAGGATAGCACAGATTAAGGAGGAAACGATGAAATTAACTGTTGTAGAGGGCATGCAGTCCGAAATTTTTGTGCCGGTTACACCGGAACCTGTGTGGACGCCATTGACGAAACCGTTAAAAAAGTGTAAAGTGGCTTTTATAACAGCCGGGGGCATTCACCAGAAGTCCCAGAAGCCCTATGATACATCCGGTGATTATTCCTATAGGGAAATCCCCTCTGATATTCCCACTGATCAGCTGATGGTCACCCATGGCGGGTTTGACAATTCAGACATCAATAAGGACGTCAATGCCATGTTCCCGCTGGACCGGCTAAGAGAGTTGGTAGCGGAAGGCTTCATTGGCAGCCTGGCCGATGAAATGTACGGCTTTATGGGCGGCGGCGGCAATGTGGACAAATTCAGGGAAGAAACAGGACCGGAAATTGCCCGGAAACTGAAGGCCCAGGGAGTGGACATTGTGTTGTGCACCGGTGGGTGCGGCACCTGCCATCGCTCTGCTACCATTGTAACCCGGGCCTGCGAGGCAGCTGGCATGTCCTGCTGTGTAATCGCAGCACTGCCTCCCATTGCCAGACAGCAGGGGGCACCCCGTATTACGGCACCCCATGTGCCCATCGGCTCCAATGCAGGGGAACCCAACAATGTAGAGATGCAGACGGCAATCCTGAAAGACACGCTGCAGTTCATTGAAGAGGCAGATCATTTCGGCATGATGAAAGTGCTGCCTTATGAATATCGCCATAATGTATGACAACAAAGGTGTTGCGTTTTTTACGCAACGCCTTTTTTGTATACCGGGAAACCGGTATTTACAAACAGGATGCTCTGCCGGAAGGTCCGGTGGGGAAGAGGGAAAAGGAGGAAGCAACATGAAAAAACTATTGGCATTACTGACGGCCGGGGTCATGGTATTCTCTTTAGCAGGATGCAGTTCATCTTCTGAAGACAGCACCACCGCCGCAGAAACCACCACTGCCGCAGAGGAAACCACCACTGCTGCAGCATCGGACACCACTACCGCTGAAGAAACAGAAGCAGCAGATGATGTCACCGGCTCACTGGAAGGGGTTACCATTAAAATCGGTACATCCGGACTATTCGGGCCTTTTTCGTATTACGACGAAGATGGTACCACACTAATTGGGTATGACATCGATCTTCTGAATGCCCTGCAGGAAATTCTGGGCTTTGAGGTGGACGGAGGGGCATTACAGGCCATGGACTACTCCGCATTGACCACTTCTGTGGCTGAGGGCAAGCTGGATATGGCTGCTGCAGCTCTTTGTGCAACGGATGAAAGAAAAGAGGTTATGGACTTCTCCCAGACCTATTGTGATTCCGGCCAGGTGGTCATGATCAATAAAAACAATGATGAGGGTATCACCGGCGTGGATGACCTGGCAGGAAAGACCGTAGCTGTAGAAAAGGGTACCGCATCCCATATCTATGCTACCAAATACCTGACAGACAGTACCATCGAGGTGCATGATACCATTACCACTGCCTATGAATCTTTGGAGCAGGAGAAGGTGGACGCGCTGATTCAGGATGGTCCTGGATGTGCATTCTATATTAAGACCACGGAAAGCACCAATCTGGAAGTGGTTGGCGATGAATTCAATCAGGGCCAGGCTCCCTATGCCATCGCTTACAACAAGGATTTCGCTTATCAGGAAGAGTTCAATGCTGCACTGGCTATGTTGGAAGAAGATGGCACTCTGGCAGATCTGTATGCAAAGTGGTGCGAGTAATTCTCTGATGGCTCAGTAAAAAACAAAGGAAAAGGAATCTATATGAGTGCAAAATTTCTGCAGACAATCCTCCCTATGCTGTTTGCCGGCATAAAGGTGACATTCTTTATTGCAATTTTCGGTATTTTGATCGGACTGGTCATCGGCAGTCTCTGCGGCTTTGTGCTGCAGAGCAGACTGCGCGTATTAAAGGTGGTGGCGGAGGCCTATATCTGGGTAATTCGTGCCACGCCATTAATGGTGCAGGCCCTGTATGTCTATTTTGTCATTCCCAAATGGCTGGACATGGACCTATCCGCCAATACCGTGGGAATCATTGTCATCGCCCTCAATTCCGGGGCGTTTATGTCAGAAATTGTAAAAGGTGCACTTGGCAGCGTGGATCCGGGACAAAAGGAGGCGGCAAGCTCCCTTGGCATTTCCCGGCTCCAGACGCTGATCCATGTGGTCATTCCCCCGGCCTTTAAGATTGCCCTGCCCGGCCTGTTCAATCAGTTCATTATTTCCGTTAAGGACACGGCGCTGCTCTCTATCATCACTGTGAATGAGGTGACCCATCAGGCACAGAATTACGCAGCCCTTTCCTTTAAGATCATCCCTACTTACACGGTTCTGGCCCTGTTCTATCTGGTGGTGATTTCCCTGCTGATTATTTTGCAGAAATGGGTAGAAAAGCGATTTGCCTAAAAGGAGGACAACATGATTACCGTATGCCACATGAAAAAGAATTTTGGAGATCTGGAAGTGCTTAAGGATGTGAATATGCACATCCACCCGGGAGAGGTGGTGTGTATCATTGGCCCTTCAGGCTCAGGGAAAAGCACTTTCCTTCGTTGCATCAATCAGCTGGAGATTCCCACCTCCGGTGAAGTGTTCTATAAGGGAGAAAACATCCTTCGTAAGGCCTATGACATTCGAAAATTCAGGGAAGAGGTGGGCATGGTTTTTCAGCGATTTAACCTGTTCCCGCTTAAAACAGTGCTGGAAAATGTATGCATGGCCCCTGTCCTTACTCATAAAAAAACAAAAGCCCAGGCCAGAGAACTGGGAATGGAGCTGCTGAAAAAAGTGGGCCTGGAGGATAAGGCCAATAATTATCCGGACACCCTGTCCGGTGGGCAGCAGCAGCGTGTGGCCATTGCCAGAGCCCTGGCCATGGAACCGCAGGCCCTCCTGTTTGATGAACCCACATCGGCTTTGGATCCGGAGCTGGTGGGAGATGTGCTGGAGGTTATGAAAAATCTGGCCAGTGAGGGGATGACCATGGTGGTGGTGACCCACGAAATGGGGTTTGCCCATGATGTGGCAGACCGGGTCATCTTCATGGCAGATGGTTATATTGTGGAAGAAGGCACACCCCAGGAGGTGCTGGAAAACCCGAAAGAAGACCGAACTAAGGCTTTCCTGGCCCGTTTCCTGACATCAGATAAATCCAAAAATGTGGGGTAGCGCTATATGGATAAAGAAACACAGAAAAAGGTAATCCGTCACATTCAGGAAGGGCGTACTTATGCGCTGACCCATCCCAGACCGGACGACCAGTATGTAATTACCATCACCAGACAGTTCGGCAGCCTTGGCCGTTCCATAGCCCACAAGCTTTCCCAGCTTCTGGGTATTGAATATTATGACAGAGACATTGTGGAGGCTGCAGCCAACAGAATGCATCTGCCCGTATCCGTGGTAAGTGACGCAGAAGAATCCAGTTCCGGCTTTTTCAAAATGCTGTTCCCCCTTGGGACAGAATCTCCGGGACAGCAGCAGAAAATATACAGGGTACAGGAGCAGATTATCCGTGATCTGGCAGATCGGGAATCCTGCATCATTGTGGGGCGCTGCTCCGATGCCATATTGGAGAATCTGGAAAACAGTGTACATATTTATATTTATGCCCCTTATGAAGCCCGCTTCCGCAATTGCGTGGAGACTCTGGCCATGAAGCCGGAGGAAGCAAAGCGTATGATCGGAGAGGTGGATAAGGCCAGACGGTTGTATCACAGACAGTATGCAGGATATGTGCCGGATGATCCGGAGCATAAGGACATTTTGATCAACAGTGATTTACTGGGGGTAGACCAGACGGCGGAGGCACTGGCCGACATGATCCGGCGCAGATTTGCCCGTTGATTCATCCCCGGGAAGAAATGGAGTACATTATGGCAGAGTTTCATCCACATGCCGGTCATTATAAACATCAGTTCAAAACCATTGATTCCCATACCATGGGAGAGGCCACCCGCATCATCTATGAGGGGTTTCCGGAACTACCCGGTGCCACCATGATGCTGAAAAAGAAATTTCTGGAAGAGCATTTTGATCACTACCGCACCGCACTGATGCTGGAGCCCAGGGGTCATAAGGATATGTTCGGGGCTCTGATTACAGAGCCTGTACATCCGGAAGCGGATCTGGGCGTCATCTTTATGGACAGCGGCGGTTACCTGAACATGTGCGGCCATGGCAGCATCGGGACAGCCTCCATGGCAGTGGAAACAGGGCTGGTACCTGTTAGCGAGCCCTATACAGATGTGGTGCTGGATACCCCCTCCGGCATCATAAAAACCCGGGTAACCGTAAAGGACGGAAAAGCAGAAAAAGTCAGTTTACTGAATGTACCTTCTTTTTTGTACAGGACGGATCAGACGCTGGACATTCCGGATTTTGGGACCATTCCCTTTGATATTGCCTTCGGGGGCTCTTTTTTTGCCCTGGTGGATGCAGATCACATAGGCATGGCTCTTTTCCCGGAGCATATTGAGACCATAACCACCCTAGGCATGAAGCTTCGGGAAGCCATTAACCGGACTATTCCCATTGCCCATCCCACCCTGGATATCCGGACAGTGGATCTGGTGGAGTTTTATGGGCACACCCAGACACCGGGGGCCAATCTGAAAAACTGTGTGATTTTTGGAAATGCCCAGGCAGATCGTTCCCCCTGCGGCACCGGCACAAGTGCAAAAATGGCAGCTCTCTGGACCAGAGGGCAGCTGCCCATTGGAGAGCCTTTTATTTATGAAAGCATTACCGGATCCCGGTTTACGGGGCGGGTCATGGAGGAAACCCAGGTGGGCAGTTTTAAAGGTATTATTCCGGAAATTACAGGCAGCGCCTATATCACCGGCATGAATACATGGATTTTAGATGAGGAGGATCCCCTGGAAGATGGCTTCTTACTGGGAACCCTGCCGGAAAAGATTAAATGGGAGGAAGCAATATGAAGCTCAAGGACACAGGACTCACATTTCAGGACATCAAGGACAAGGTAAACAAGTACATGATCGAAACCTATGAAAGGTTTGATTTTCTGGCGGAAACGGCCAGGGAACAGTATCTGTACGATGAAAATGGCACCCCTTATCTGGATTTTTACGGTGGCATTGCCGTCAATTCTGCAGGCAACTGCAACCCCAAAGTGGTGGCCGCTGTCATCGATCAGGTACAGGATATCATGCATACCTTCAACTATCCTTATACCATTCCCCAGGCTCTTCTGGCAGAAAAAATCTGTACCACCATCGGCATGGATAAAATCTTTTTCCAGAATACCGGAACAGAGGCCAATGAAGCCATGATCAAGATGGCAAGAAAGTATGGAGTGGAAAAATATGGCCCTGAAAAATATCATATTGTGACCGCTGCTATGGGCTTTCATGGGAGAACTTTTGGCTCCATGTCAGCCACCGGCCAGCCTAATAATGCCTGCCAGCAGGGATTTGGCCCCATGACAGATGGGTTTTCCTATGCCCCTTACAATGACCTGGAAGCCTTTAAGGCAGCCTGCAACGAAAATACCATTGCCATTATGGTGGAACCGGTACAGGGCGAGGGAGGGGTTTATCCGGCTACACCTGAATTTCTGCAGGGCCTGCGGGCATTTTGTGACGAGAAAGGAATGCTCCTTTTGCTGGATGAGGTACAGTCCGGCTGGTGCAGAACCGGTGTCCCCATGACCTACATGGCCTATGGCATTAAACCGGACATTGTGTCCATGGCAAAGGCCCTGGGCGGCGGCATGCCCATTGGAGCCATCTGCGCCACAAAAGAGGTGGCCAAAAGCTTTTCTGCCGGTTCCCATGGCTCCACCTTTGGCGGACATCCGGTAAGCTGTGCAGCAGCTTTGGCAGAGGTAAATGAACTGCTGGACCGGGATCTGGCGGGAAATGCCAGAGAAGTGGGCGCCTATTTTATGGAGGCATTAAAAAAACTACCCCATGTGAAAGAAGTCCGCGGCATGGGCCTCTTTGTAGGGGTAGAATTTGATGAAACCATATCCGGTGTAGAGGTGAAGCATGAATGCCTCCACAGGCATTTGCTGATTACCGCCATTGGCGCTCATGTGATCCGTATGGTGCCGCCCCTGATTGTGACAAAAGAAGACTGTGATAAGGCCACAGCCATTATTCGGGAAGGGGTTCTGGCGTTGGCGTAGAGGGCAGCGGGTGAGCTTTGCGGGGGACATAGCGCATGGCAGGCCTGTCAAAGGACAGGGCCTGGCGCAGCCCCTGCCGGTGGATGTCTGTTCCGATAAAGACCACGTTTGCCTGGGGCTGTTCTGTAAAGCCGGTAATAGAATAGGTGGTATCCACAATGTCAAAACGATACCATTCTTTTCCACAGGGAAGGAAGCCTTTGGCTCGGATGATTCTGCCATATACACCAAAAGTGATCATTTCCAGAAGGGAAATCAGATGCACGGGTGAGGGCAGCTGCACATCCGCAAGGGAAAGGGTTTCCGGCGGAATTTCCGGTGCCTGTCCCGGCAAGCGCCCTTTGTCCGGATGAAAGTTGTAAGCCCCATTAGGGGAATCCTGCAGCAGGGACTGCCACCAGGCATCCGGCTGCTGTTCATAAGGAGAAGTAATGATTTCTGCCTGGGAATTTTGCTTATGCAGCAGGTCCCAGGCAGCTTTTTTTTCTGCCTCACTGGCCCCTTCCATTTTGGAGACCACAATGCGGGGCGCAGTAATCAACTGATCCTGGTATATGGCCCCCAGCCCCTGCAGGTCCCGGTGAAGGGTGGTGCCGTCGATGATGGTAACCGGCGGCAGCAAAGTGATGCGTTCATATTCCACTTTCTTCAGGTTGTTCAGTATGGCGGAAAGTTTTGCCACGCCGGTGGGTTCCACAATGAGATATTCCGGGTCCAGGGTGTTAGAGATGGTCAGCACAGAGGACGCAAAATCCTGCTTGCCGGAGCAGCAGATACAGTTTTCCGTCATTTCCCAGATGTTTAGCCCTGCAGTCTGGGACAACAAGGCCTTGTCAATATCGGCCTGTGCATATTCATTTTCATACACACAGAAATCATGCCCCGTTTTTCGGGACATGGTCTGAATAAAGGTGGTTTTTCCTGCGCCCAGGAAACCGGAGATGACCAGAATTTTCAAGACAGCACTCCTTTACAGAGAAAATGGCCAAATAAGCCGCCCGGATTTTCATCCGGACGGCTTATTTGGCCATAGCTTACGGCAATTATTTCTCAATCCGTACAACAGGCTTGATCAGATCGGCAGGCTTGTCCTTCATCAGGAACAGGGCCTCTTCGATGTGATCCCATCCGTCAAAAACATGAGTGGAAAGAGGAGAAACATCCAGTCTGCCAGATTCAATTAAGGTAGCCAGTTTTTCCATGCGCAGACGTCCACCGGGCATCAGACCGCCACGAATGTCCTTGTGGCCCATACCAACGCCCCATTCCACACGGGGGATGCGGATGTAGTCTCCAGAACCAAGGTAGTTAACATTACCAATCTTGCCGCCGGGCTTCAGGCACTTGATGGCAGCATCAAATGTGTCCACATCACCACCGGCGATGCAGATTCTGTCTACACCTTTGCCATGGGTCATTTCCAGCACCTGATCTTCAATGGGTCCCTGCTTATAGGAGATGAAATCTGTTGCACCGTAGCCCTTTGCAGCATCAATACATCTCTGACGGGTTCCAACGCAGATAATGCGGGAAGCACCCCGAAGTGCAGCGGCAGCAGTGGACATTAATCCAACAGGGCCAATGCCGATTACCAGAACAGTGTCACCGAACTGTACATCGGCCAGTTCTACAGCATGGAAACCTGTGGGCACCATATCGGAAAGCATGCAGGCATCTACCGTGTTGATGGAGTCAGGGAGAAGGGCCAGGTTGCCGTCCGCATCATTTACATGGAAATATTCACCGAACACACCATCTTTGTAGTTAGAGAATTTCCAACCGGCCAGCATGCCACCGGAATGCATGGCGTAACCAGCCTGTGCCTCCAGAGAATTCCAGTCAGGAGTAATAGCAGGAACCAGGACACGGTCCCCTACTTTAAAATCCTTTACCTCGGAGCCTACTTCAACGATTTCTCCACAGCCTTCATGGCCAAGAATCAGATTGAAGCGTTCACCGATGGCCCCGTCCCATACAGTGTGTACATCAGATGTACAAATGGACAGAGCCAGTGGTTTACAGACGGCATCCATGGGTCCACATTTGGGGGTGTCTTTTTCCACCCAGCCAGTGGAGCCAATCTTGAGCATTGCATAACCTTTCATGAAAAAAATCCTCCTTTTATATAGGAGATTCCCGATCAGGGAACCCGTAATTTAACCAATTTGTATTCTAGTGTACATGGTAAAATAAAGTACAAAGTTTCTGGCAGACAGTAGTACATAGTTTTT
>CAYRQT010000032.1:0-2327 GCA_964426655.1 uncultured Cuneatibacter sp.
TGTTTGCTATACCCTTTTTTATTGGCTTACCTCTACTTTTTTGTTTCAAACTTTCTCCTCCGGGAATTTCCCCATTTATGCTAGAATTTCCAGCAAATCCTGTCTTGTCAGTGTAGACAGGCTAACCTGCTCCCCTGCCAGAACATCTTCTGCCAGCTGATGCTTTTTTTCCTGCAGCTGACGTATTTTTTCTTCAATAGTATTTTCTGTAATCAGTTTAAATACAGAAACCACCTTCTCCTGTCCAATACGGTGCGTTCTGTCCGTTGCCTGATTTTGGACGGAACTGTTCCACCAGGGATCATAATGAATGACGATGTCCGCCGCCGTCAGATTCAGTCCGGTTCCGCCAGCTTTAAGTGAGATAAGGAAAACCGGCGTTTCATCTTTTTGAAACGCCTGCACCAGCTGCATGCGTCTATCCTTTGGTGTATTTCCTGTTAGTGTGTAGCTGGTAATTCCCTCCTGCGTAAAACTGCTTTCCAGTAAAGCCAGCATGGAAGTAAACTGGGAAAACACCAGAATCTTATGTCCCCCCTCCACTGCATTGCGTACAAGCTGCAGACAGGCTATGCGTTTGGCCGATTCCCCGGTGTACCCTTCAAAACAAAGGGATGGGTCACAGCAGATCTGCCGAAGACGCATCAGTTGTGCCAGAATTTGGAGCTTCTGACTGGAAAAGTCTTTGTCATCAGTCCCCTCAAGCTGTTTTTTCAACAGTAAAGCTACCCCATTATACAGTTTATGCTGCTCTCCTTCCAGTCGGCTATATACAATTTCTTCCATTTTGTCCGGAAGCTCCGAGAGAACCTGTGTTTTTAACCGTCGTAATACAAAAGGTCCAATCATCTTATGAAGGCGGGCAATGGCCCCTTCGTTTTGCTCCCGCACAATGGGAAGCTCGATTTGCTCCCGAAAATATTTGTAGGAGAACAAATACCCTGGCATCAGGTAATCAAAAATGCTCCACAACTCACTCAGTCGATTTTCAATGGGGGTGCCGGTCAGGGCAATGCGCATAGCCGCATTAACAGTTTTCACTGCCCGGGCATTTTGCGTATTTTTGTTTTTTATAAACTGGGCCTCATCAACTACCTGTATGGAAAAGTCAAATTCTCTGTAATAAGGTAAATCTCTGCGTAACAGGTCATAGGACGTAATCCAGATATCTGCCCCCTGTGCAGATGCCATGGCGCTTCTACGGGCAATCTGATCTCCTACAAGCATCAGACAGGACATGGCCGGTGCAAATTTATGAAATTCATTAAACCAGTTGTACACCAGAGAAGCGGGACATACCACAAGAGCCGGTCTGTATTTTTCTTTTTGATTTTCCTTTTCACTTAACAAAAACGCAATAACCTGCAGTGTTTTTCCCAACCCCATTTCATCTGCCAGAATTCCTCCAAATCCATACTGACGAAGCGTCTTAAGCCACCTAAACCCCTGAATCTGATATCCCCGCATCTCGGCTTCCAGCTGAATGGGTAATTCATAGTCATTATCCTCATACGTTTTAAAATCCCGAAGAAGGGAGCGATAAGCCTGATTGCGGACCACCGGCATGCCGGAATTTTTTACAAGCCGGTCTAAAAACAGGGCTCTGTTTCCAGGTACGGAAAGAACATTTTTCTGAAAATCCTTATCCTTTAGATGAAGTCCCTGGATCAGCTCCCCCAGAACTCCTGCCTCCTCCTGATCAAGCCGTATAAATGTGCCATTTCGACATTTATAGAACCGTTTTTTTTCCCGATAGCTTTTTACCAGTTCCAAAAGTTCTTCCTGTGTGGACTCGCCCATGTCCACATGAATCTGAAGTAAATTCCCCTCCAGACTGATGCCCATCTGCAACGGTGGACCGGGGAGAATGTGCATTGTTTTCAGTGCTCCCTCCAGATACACTTCTCCAAATTCAGAGAGTTCCCCAATGCCATGGAGTAAAAATTCAAATATGGTGTCATCTCCTTCAGGCATCAGGCACTGCATATTTTCATTTTGAAAAGGAAACCAGCTTTGCAGCACCTCGAGGATAATGGTTTCCCGGCCCATGTCCCGGTACATCTCCAAAGGCAGCTGCCGTTCCTCAAAACGATTCAGAGGATTAAAGTCTTTTTGCCCATAGGTGAACCGACAGGTACACAGTAGCCCTCCCTCCCTGTTCTTTTCCACAAAAAAAGAGGCCTGCAGGCTTTCCGGAATATAACTATTCAAATCCATGTCGGGTGCCTCAACTTTCAAGTATGGCTGTAACCGTGGAAGAACATCTTTGCAAAAAGCAGGAAATTCTTTTTTATTATACAGAAGGGTTCGTTTTTCTTCCCGGTCCG
>CAYRQT010000032.1:2337-17568 GCA_964426655.1 uncultured Cuneatibacter sp.
GCGTCAGGATTCACGCGCATCACCTGTTGGATAACGCTTTCCACAGAGGTGCCATATTTTTGAAGCATTCCTCTGAACAGCGATATATTTTTTTTCCCTGAAATAGATATCCCCCTTCCAGTCCCTCCATATAATAAAAAGGCTCTGGAGCAAACAGCCGTATCCCATCCCTGCCCACAGGAGAAATCTGAAGAGAAAAAGAGGGCACATTATTCTCCACCATCACCACCGAAGGCTGTCCATGTAAATCTTCCACATCCAGCTTTCTGTCCTGATACAACTCAAAAAATTCATCTAACGCAGCAGGAAGGAGGAAAAGAGACCTGAAACGAATTCCGGAACTCCCTTCCTTTCCTTGGTGAATTTCCACATAATACATGCACTCTTTCTCAATAAAACGCAATAGACGCCGGCTAAAATCCTCCAGCATTTCCGGTACATGTAAAAATTCAAGGTTTTTTCCATAAAAAGCCGTTTCCCGCTCCCGGAAATGACTAACCATTTCCCATATGTTTTTCACCAGATAGGGCTTCTCTCTTCCAATTCTGAGGGTCAGATAAGCCCCCTCCTCTCCGAAGGATAAACAGGGAATCAGCCTTACCAATGCCCCGCCGCCTTCTTTTTTCTGCCTTCTTTCCTGAAGGGAAGCATCGGAAAAATGTAGCAAAAGTTGGTGAGCCTGAAAAGTGGTATGTACAGGCATCTGACGGGATTGTTCCTGCAAAGCCATCTGTTTATATTTCAACAGTAATGCTACCTGATGGGCACATAGCCCTCCCTTCTCGCCGCAACTACAGCTTCCACGATGGATATGCCCTGCAGCCAGGTCCACACGACTTATAAAAGTGCCGTCTGCAGCCTCTACAGGGCCTTCAACTGTCATTTCATCTTTCCAAAAAGATTTGACTTCCGGTGTGCCCACCATTCCCGCCGCAAACAGAGTATTTCCCTCCCGGTAGGCCTGGTTCGTTATGGCAGCCCGTAAAATGTCCGTTCTGTCTATTTCCATTTACCCACCTCTGTCACATACGCCTTGGCGCCTCAAAGCCCAACAGTTCAATTCCCTGAAGCAGCACTTTTCTGGTAAGTTGAAGAAGCGCCATATATCCCTCCCGTCGCGATTCCTTTTCCTCTGAGAGGATTTTTGTTTCATGATAGAAACGATTAAATGTGTTGGATAGGGCATATACATACGCACAGATCTTATGGGGGGCCAGCTCCAGATAGGCCCCGGCCATTTCACCTGAAAATTGCGCCAACAACAACATCAGATCTTTTTCTGCAGTGCTTTGGGGCATTTGTAATGTCAAATCCGGTGATTTTTGATATTTCTCCTCATATTTATCAAACAGGGAATGAATCCTTACAATGGTATACAGAATGTAAGGCCCTGTATTCCCATCAAAGGTAATAAATCTCTCCACATCAAAAATGTAGTCCTTGGAAGCCTGGTTGGACAAATCTCCATATTTCACTGCCGCCAGACCGATCATCGCCGCTGTTTTTCTCGCTTCTTCTTCCGGCATGGTGCGATTTTCTCTGATTTTTTTGTAAATCTCCTCCTGAATGTCGGACATCAGTCGCTCCAGGCGCATCACGCCTCCCTCACGGGTCTTAAAGGGTTTGCCGTCCTTTCCATTCATGGTGCCAAATCCAAGAAATTTCAGGATTGTGTCCTCTGGAACGATTTCAGCCATATGTGCCACTCTGAACACCTGCTCAAAGTGCATCTCCTGTCGTTTATCCACCACATACAGCACTTCATCCGGCTGGAATAACTTTTCCCTTTCCACCAAAGTGGCCAGATCTGTTGTGGCATACAGGGTCGCACCATCTGATTTCACAATAATACAGGGTGGAACCTCTTTTGTATCCGTCTCTCTGGCCACATCCACAACCAAAGCGCCCTGACTCATATGCGCCAGCCCTTTTTTCTTAAGCATCTCTATCATTTCAGGAATGTAGGGCTGGGCATCGCTTTCTTTTTTCCATACATCAAAGGTAACCAGAAGGCTGTCATAATTCTTTTTCAGATCCTTCATGGAAACTTCCATGATCTGCTGCCAAAGGGCATAATAATGGGGTTCCCTGTTCTGAAGACGAAGCGTGGCCTGATGCGCTCTTTCAGCAAATCCCGTATCTGCCTTGGCTTTTGCTGAGGCTGCAGGATAGATTTCTTCTAATTCACCAATGGTAAAAGGGGCCTCTTCAGGAAAATCCCCCTGGTATTTTGACTGAAAATAGGGAAGCTCCGGCTGTCTGTCCCTGACCTCCTCAATGATCAGTCCCATTTGAAGCCCCCAGTCTCCCAAATGAACATCTCCTATTACCCGATTCCCAAAGAACCTGGTAATTCGTTTAAGGCTTTCTCCAATAACAGCTGACCGCAAATGTCCCACATGCAAAGGCTTTGCCACATTGGCACCGCCATAATCAATAATAATGGTTTTGGGTTCTTTCTCCTTTTCACAACCCAGACGAACATCCTGATCCATTCTATGCAAAAAGTCCAGAAGAAAGCATCCGGAAATACGGATGTTAATAAATCCAGGGGCCACAGCCAGAATCTCATCAAAAGCTTTATGTCCCTGCAAATGCTCTACCACATCTTTTGCAATGGAAAGGGGAGATTTTCTGTATGTTTTTGCCGCCGCCAGTGCGCCGTTGCATTGATATTCACATAAATCAGGCCGATTGGACAGGCTGACTTTTCCATATTCCGATGAATAACCTTGACTGATAAATCCCGTCTCCAAAATTGCAGTGATTTCCTGTAAGATGGTTCCCATTTTTTCTCCAATCCAAATTAGTTTCTTTTTTATCAACCTTGAGTATACCATAAGGTATTTTGAAATACCACTTTTTTTTCTTTTCTCCCTCCTCTCCCTCAATATTCACTTTATGTAAAAAAAGGCCTATAACTTTGTGCAAGTCCTCCCTTTTAAGGGGCACAAAGTATGGACAGGTTCAGCAATTCCCATTTAAAATGAAGGAAATCTTCCGGTCAGGAAAGGAGCCACCTCATGAAAAAGGCCATTCTGTTTTCTCTCGTCTTTCTGGTTATTCTTCTCTTTCTGTATCTGCCCTCCCGGATCGGTACAGTCCGCTCCCAGTCTCAGGCTGATTTGGACACATCCTACGGACTTCAGGCTGCAGATGTCGCAAAAATGCTTGCTACCACATACCCCGGACGTCTGGCCGGCACTTCACAGGAGGCTCAGGCCTGCGATGCTTTGGAGGCTTATTGCCTCCGGCTGGGTTATAGGGTAAATCGCCATGCTTTTACCTATCAGGAAATTTCAGGAACCAATCTGATTTTTATCAAAGAAGGGACCCTGTATCCTGATCGGGAGATTGTTATTGGGGCGCATTATGACAGCGTGAACACTCAGGGTGCCGATGACAACGCTTCCGGTGTGGGCGTCCTTCTGGAGGTGGCTGCCAGGATCCGCTCCCTCTCCCTCCCGTGCACCATCCGTTTTATTTTATTTGCAGCCGAAGAGCCAGGTATGTATGGTTCCGCTGCCTATATTTCTGAACGGACCAATGGTTTTAGAGATTCTTCCACCCTGGAACAGACCATTATGTACATTAACCTGGATTCCTTGCTTGGTGGAGATAAACTATACCTGCACAGCGGATATATGGATCAAAGCGGTCAAATTCACTTACCACCCTATTATACAAATGCTCTGGATCTGGCTTCCATGCTGGGCATACCTCTGGAAACCCACCCTGAAGTGGAGGGAATTCCCTCTCCCACTCGCATTTATGGCTCTGATCAGCTTTTCTGGCATAAAATGGGAGTACCTTACCTTTACTTTGAGGCTGGCCTATACAGCAATCATTCTGAGGATGGTAATCCGGTACACAAGCAAACGGAAAATGCTCAGGTCCCCGGAGGCCAGATCATGCACACTTCTTTTGACAATTGGGATACGTTAAAGTCTCTTTTCCCTCGAAAAATCCCCTCCAACCTTTCTGCATTTACCAGGCTTGTACTTGGTCTGATCGCAGGAATGGAAGAAGTGGAAGGACAGATGCATTGGAACCGGGAAAAAGCAGATCTTTTCTTTTTTGGTTCACAGCCTGCAGAACCCACCTCTTTGGATCTGCCATTACCCACAGAAAAAGCGCCGGCCACAGGCCGACGCTGAATTCATCCAATGAAAAACTTCTATTCATTTACTTTATATATTCCGGCCTGACTGTCCACCTCTTCCTTCCCTGTATGTCGCTGATAAAGACAATAAGAAAAATCAATGAGATAATAGGTAAGTAGCCCCGTCGCCAAAACTTTTGCAAAAGGCTCCGGTATACTGCCCACCTGTGCCAGAATAAAGCGGTGTAAAAAGCGAAAATAAAACACGCCCAGAACGCCCCAGGCCAAACTGCTCTCCAGACAGATCATCCCTTTGCAGTTAAATGGTTTTTTACTGTAATCCCACCAAAAGGCCCCGAACAGATAAAGCATCACATGCCCAGTAATCCACTCTGCAGCAGTGGCCAGCAACAAGCTCATCACATACAGCAAAACGACATTATAAGCAAACCCAGCCAGAAAAAAAGTGGCAATGCCGGCACAAACTCCATAAATGATACAGAAAGGGCCGTGAACAAATCCCCGGTTTAAAATGGGTCTTTTGTATTCCCAGGATAATACAGCACACTCCAGAAGATACCCAAAAAGGGAAAATGCAAAAAAAGCATTAATGCAGACATATATGGGCATTTCTCTGTAAAAAAACTGCCAGAGAGGCAGAGTGAAAAAATTCAAGACTGACTCCTTTCCATCTTACCCCTGCAAGCCAAGGCGATGCAAAAAACGGGAAGATGCCTTTTGCAGTACTTCAGAAATACTGCAATATTTGTCACAATACATAAGAATATATCCTTCACGGTAAGCTGGAGGAATAATGGTCAACGGCCACATATGGGTGAGAATCATGTTTTTCTCCATATCTGTCAGCCAAAATTCCCGACAGGCATTTTGCAGGGCCACCTTTGGATGGGTAAGTCCGTGAAACCGATTGCCGGTTTCTTTTTTATGCATATGCCAGTCATATAGAAACATGTCATGGAGCAGACCTGCCCGGGCACAAGCCCTGGCATCTGCTCCTATTTTTATGGCCATATGATAGGCAATATAAGAAACCTGTAGGCAGTGGGTCAGGCAACTGGTCTGACCATGCTGCAGAAACTGCCCCATAGCCTGCACATTCTTGTTGCACAATAAATCTGACACCTCTGCCATATAGGCTTCATCTCTGCTGTACCATTCTGTATCCATGGATATTTCTCCTGAAGACAATGCTTTAAGCTCCAGTAAAATTTCCTTACGCTCTTTTCTTGATAACATTTTTTTCCTCTCTGCCCACGACTATGCCTGTTCGCCCAGCAGTTTTTCGTACAAGTCTTCATATTTTCTGGCAGAAGCATCCCATGAAAAATCCTTTTCCATGGCACGTTTCATCAGTCCGCTCCAGGCATGGGGCGCATGATAATAGGTGTGTTTTGCGTAATCTACCACATGAAGCATATCATGCGCATTGTAATTCGTAAAGGAAAATCCATCTCCGGTTTCTGTAAAAGCATTGTAAGGCTGAACTGTATCTTTTAATCCTCCGGTTTCCCTCACAATGGGAAGGGTGCCATATCGCAGGCTCATCAGCTGACTCAACCCACATGGTTCAAAAAGAGAGGGCATTAAAAACGCATCACAGGATGCATAAATCCGGTGAGAAAGCCCTTCGTTATAGAAAATATTGGCCGAAACCCTGTCTCCCCAAAGATGGGCCACAGAGCGAAACAACTCTTCGTATCGATATTCCCCCGTACCAAGAACCACCAGCTGAGCATCTTCCTGGCAAATCTGGGTGATGACACGTTCCACAAGATCAAACCCTTTCTGTCCGGTAAGGCGGGAAACCACACCAATCATAAATTTGTCCGGATCCACCCGTAACCCCAATTCTCTCTGAAGCTCCGCCTTGTTTTCCTTTTTGCCCTGTACCACATTCTGTATGCTATATTTTTTGGAAATATATGTATCCGTCTCTGGATTGTAGTCCGCATAATCTATGCCATTGACAATACCATATAGATCTTCTGATCTGGCATTTAATAGTCCATCCAGTCCTTCCCCATAAAAAGGCGTCTTGATCTCCTCCGCATAAGTCTCACTGACGGTTGTAATCATGTCCGCATAGACCATGCCGCCCTTTAAAAGATTTCCATTTTCCCTGCATTCCAATTTATCCGGCGTGAAATAATAATCGGAAAGGCCGGTAAAATCTTTAATGGTATCCACATTCCATTCTCCCTGGAAACGAAGATTGTGAATGGTCATAATGGTCTTTATGCCTTTGAAAAAAACATCTCCCTGGAAACTGTCATTTAAATACACTGGCACAAGCCCAGTCTGCCAGTCATGACAGTGAATGATATCCGGTCTAAACCCAATCAAGGGCAGGCAGGAAAGAACCTGCTTTGAAAAGAAAGAAAATTTTTCTATGTCTTCATACATGTTATTGTAAGGGGCAGGGCCTCCAAAGTAAAATTCACTGTCAATGAAATAGAAATGAACACCCTCATATTCCATTTCCAAAACCCCCACATACTGGTTGCGATGACAAAAATCCGTAAAGTAATGTGTTACATACTTCATCTGATCTCTGAACTTTGCCGGGATACAGAGATATTTCGGCAGAATAATTCTCACATCATACTTCTGCCTGTCCAGATATTTCGGCAGAGAACCAATTACATCGGCCAACCCGCCTGTTTTCACAAAGGGAACGCATTCTGACGCTGCAAATAATACCTTTTTCATCCTTTTCTCCTATTATGCACCATCTGGTGCACCATCTGGGTTTTTTTTCATATGTTCTGCCAGTGCCTTCATTTCCTCAGCATTTTCCAGCACATGTGCCGTGATTCTTGTGCCGCCCAGAAGTCTGGCTATTTCTTCGATCATCTGGCTGCGATTCAGTTTTTGAATACTGGTTACTGTATACTCCCCGTGACGCTCTTTCTGAATACGGAAATGTACATCTGCCATAGCCACGATCTGAGGCAGGTGAGAAATACAAATCACCTGATGGTCCCGGCTAATACTTTGCAGTTTTTCCGCTACTTTCTGGGCCGTTCTTCCACTTATGCCGCTGTCAATCTCATCAAATAACAACGTGGGGATTCCTTCCGCTTTTGCCAGCACGCTTTTTATGGCCAGCATAATTCTGGAAAGTTCTCCCCCGGAAGCCACCTGATCCAAAGGTTTTAAAGGCTCTCCCGGGTTCGCAGACAGCAAAAACCTGACCTGATCCATGCCCTGTGGGCCTGGTACAGCAGCTGGGGCCACTTCCACTTGGAAGTCTGCCTGAAAAAAATTAAGGGAAGTCAGACCTTCTTTGATTTTTAAGCTAATCTCTTCCGCAATGCCCTTCCTCTTTTTACTTAGGCCCTCACAGGCTTTCATCAATTCTTTCCGACAGGCATCATATCTTTCCTCCAGCCGGATTTTTTCTTCTTCATAATTCTGAAGAAATTCCAGTCGATCCCTGGTCTTCTTCTGATAGTCCATGGGGCAAAGGTCTCATCCGCCGCCGCAATAAACTGGAACTCATGAAGCATCTGACCAATGCCATCCAGAATGGCCACTCTTTCATCATCTGCATTTTCCAGAATCTGCATCCCTTTTTCCACGCCCTGCCTGATCTGATTCATATGGTTCTGCTTCTTAAATGCTGCCAGTAAATGATCTTCTTCCTGTGGGTCCAGGTCCGCCTCCTGAATTTCATCCCATTCAAACTGCAAAAAATCCATCTCTCTCTTTCGACTTTCTGCATCTTCTCCATAGGACTCCAGCGTTTTTTCCAAAGTTCTGTATTCCTTATACAGACAGGCCACCTGATTCAGAGAGCCGTCTAATGCCGTTTTTCCATACTGATCCAGAATTTCCAGATGCCTTTTTCGTTCCAAAAGAATCTGGTGATCATGCTGTCCATGCAGATCCAGCAAAAGTGCAGCAATTTCCCTCAGTTTTGCAACAGGCACTGCTTCTCCATTGATTCGGCATATATTCTTTGTGCTTGTGATTTTTCTGGATAATATGAGCTGTCCATCCTCCAACAAGATATCCTGCTCAGTTAATTTCTGCAAAATGGACGGATTTTCCACAGAAAAGACCAACTCCACATATGCCCCTTCCGTACCTGTACGGATAATGTCCCTGGCCGCCCTGGCACCCAGTGCAGTGGTGATAGATCCAATAAGAATAGATTTTCCGGCACCTGTTTCACCGGAAAGGATGTTTAATCCATTTTCGAAATGAACCTCTGCTTCTTCGATCAGGGCCAAATTTCTGACAAGTAAAGACTGCAGCATGCATGCCCCCCCGTTTTTCAGCGATTAAGAATTTTATTGATTTTTTCCATTAACAAGATTGTGTCTTCCACAGAACGAACCGCACACATAATGGTATCATCCCCTGCAATACTACCAACAATTTCGTGAAATTGCAAAGAATCCAGTGCTGCCGCCACAGCCATGGCCATGCCGGACACCGTTTTGACCACCAAAATGTTCTGCGCCATGTCCATGGAAAGGAAGCCTTCTCTCAATACCCGTATAAAACGTGCATTGAACTGCTCATCTCCATTCTGAAGGACCACGTATTTCTGCCTCCCGGTGCCGCTTCCGATTTTGGTCAGCTTTAGTTCACGAATATCCCTGGAGATGGTGGCCTGCGTTACCTTAAAGCCCTCTGCAGACAGCCTGGCGGCCAGTTCCTCCTGTGTGTCTATGTCGTATTTGGAAATTAATTCAATGATGCGGCTTTGACGTTGAATTTTCATGCCAATACCTTTCTGCCCTGGAAGAGTGTGTTCAGTCAGTTAAGTTTTTTTCGCAAAGTTTCTATGAAACTGTTATCATACATTCGAATCAGGCGGGTATGGTACATACTACGCACAACACGTACGCTGTCACCAGCTTCCGTATGGTCAAAGTAGCTGCCATCAAACGTGACCATACTTTCACATCCCACATCCCCAGTGTATTTATCCATGCGGATATCAATGACGTCCTGCGCATTTAGAATCACGCTCCTGGCATTCAATGTATGTGGGCACAATGGGGTCATGACCATAAGGGATTCATTTGGCATCACCAACGGGCCACCCGCTGATAGATTATAGGCAGTAGAACCGGTGGGTGTGGAAATCAGAACGCCATCTGCTTTGTAAGCTGTCAGGAATTTACCATTTACAGAAATACTGAACTGAATCACATGCCCTGTCCCTTTTCTGGAAACCACAATGTCATTTAATGCCGTGTCCTGGAAGATCACATGTCCGTTACGCAGGATGCTGCCCTGGATCATCATTCGCTTTTCCAGGGTATAATCCCCTTCTATCAGCCTGTCAGCAATAGATTCCAGGTCATCCGCCTCTACCTCTGTCAGGTATCCAATGGTTCCCAGATTAATACCGATTAACGGAATGCCAAGAGCCAGAAGATCCCGACCAGCCTGAATCATTGTACCATCTCCGCCAACCACAATGGCTCCCTCGATCCCATCTGGAAAAACAGCTGAATTGGTGTACTGTGTCCTGCCACTGTCCCCTGTTACTGTATCACTAATATAACAGAAACCGCCCCTTTCTTCAAGGAGGGATTTCACCCTTCCGCTGACTTTAAGGCCCGGATCCTTCACCCTGTTTGTAATAATGCAAAACCTTTTCATGCCATCCTCCTGCTATGCCCTGACTTGTTCAAAGGCATTTTTTACAGTTTCTTCTATATTTATGGGACTGCAGATCAGGCCATCGTTCCCTGTTATGGGACTGCCCAGGTAAAGAAGATACTCTCGATTTCCAGATCCCCCCAGAATGGGCGAAAAACTCAGTCCTCGAATCTGATAACCCAGTGCCAGAGAAAAATCTGTCATCCGATCCAATACCTCTCTGTGCACAGCCGGATCCTTGATTACACCATTTTTTCCCATCTTCTCTCTTCCCGCTTCAAACTGAGGCTTTACAAGCACCACCAAATCCCATTTCCCCGGAAGGACTTCTGGGAGCACAGGCAGCAAATGTGTCAGTGAAATAAAGGAAACATCCATTGCACAAAAAGTTGGTGCCCATGGGAATAGGTCCGGGGAAGCATACCGGATATTGATGCCCTCCAGATTTTTCACCCTGGGATTTCCCTGGAGAACAGGAGAAAGCTGGCCATGGCCCACATCCACCGCATAAACATAGGCAGCCCCGTTCTTGAGAAGACAATCTGTAAATCCTCCGGTTGAGGCACCAAGGTCCGCGCATATCTTATTCTGAACGGAAATTTGGAACACCTGAAGTGCTTTTTCCAGTTTTACGCCTCCCTTTCCCACATAAGGCATGGGTTTTTCCACCAGTTTTACAACAGCCCCCTCTGCCAGGTGCATGCCAGATTTTTGGGCTATTCTGCCATTTACCTCAACAATGCCGGCTTCAATGGCTTCCTGGGCCTTCTGTCTGGAAGGAAAGCAGCCACTGTTTACCAGATAAACGTCCAGACGGATCCGATCACTGCTCATTTTGCATGTCCTTTATGATTTTTTCCCACACAGCATCTGTGTCCAGACCCAGTGTTTTTTTCAGTGTCTGTACATTGCCATGCTCCACATAGGCATTGGGAAGCGAAATACAGGTCCACTTGCCTCTATAGCTCCATTCCTGAAGTGCAGCTCCGATTTTTTCTCCAAAACCACCATTTCTCACATTTTCTTCCAACGTCACCACCTGTCCATGATCGGAGAGCAGGGAGCGGACCAGTTCCTGATCCCAGGGATTGATAAAGCGCATATTCACCACAGTAGAGGGAATATGGTCTCTTTCAAGCCGGTCATGAACAGCCATAGCGGTTTCCACCATGGAGCCCACAGCCAGCAGGGCAATTCCTTTTTCCCTGACCAGCACTTCTCCCTTTCCCATCCGGATGGGCGTAAATTCTTCCATTTCAGGTGCTTCTCCACGGGGATACCGTATGGCCATGGGCCCTTTTTGTTTTAAGGCAAAACGAAAGGCCTCCTGCAGCTCTCCTCCATCCTTCGGTGCAAAAACGGTAAGATTTGGGATGGCAGAAAGAAAAGACAAATCAAAGATGCCCTGATGCGTTTCCCCATCTGCGCCCACAAGCCCTGCCCTGTCCACAGCAAAAATTACCGGCAGGTTCTGTATACAGACATCGTGAATAATCTGATCAAAAGCCCTCTGCAAAAATGAGGAGTAAATGGCTACAACAGGGCGCATCCCCTGGGAAGCCAACCCCGCTGCAAAAGTCACTCCATGCTGCTCAGCAATGCCTACATCGAAGAACCGGTCAGGATATGTTTCTGAAAAGGGCACCAGCCCGGTCCCCTCTTTCATTGCCGCAGTTATGGCAATCAGTTCCGGGTATTTTCCACCCAGCCTTACCATTTCTGAGGAGAACAAGCTGGTATAGGTGGGGGGGGTTCCCTTCTTTTCCTGGAGAATATCCCTTTCCTTTCTGGGTGATGACATGGACAAGAACCGGTCCCTGAATTTTTTTGGCTTCATTAAACACCCTGAGCAGACTATCCAGATGGTGCCCATTCACAGGCCCCAGATAGGTAATGTCCATATCCTCAAAGAACATGCCATGAACAAACAGCCGTTTCATGCTGTCCTTTACTGCACCAATGCCATACTCCATTGGTTCACCCAGCTTGGGAATTTTCTTCAGCCCTGTACTTACATTGTCCTTTATCTCATTGTATCTGCGAGAAGTCCTCAGTTTTGCCAGCAGATTATTGACGCCTCCCACATTTTCTGAAATGGACATTTTATTGTCATTTAACACAATTATAAAATTGGTCTTTTCCAAAGAAGCGTTATTTAAGGCCTCATAGCACATTCCCCCTGTCAAAGACCCGTCCCCCACAACAGAAACCACATGAAAAGATTCATGACGGATATCTCTCGCTCTGGCAATGCCAAGGCCGGCAGAAATGGCAGTGGAACTATGGCCCGTATCAAAGCTGTCATACACGCTTTCTTTCCGTTTAGGAAATCCGCTCATCCCGCCAAAGCTGCGCAGTTCTTCAAAGCCGTTTTTTCTGCCGGTCAGAATTTTATGGGTATAAGACTGATGTCCAACATCCCAGATGATTTTATCCTTAGGCAGATCAAAAGACAAATGTAATGCCATTGTCAGCTCCACCACCCCCAGATTGGAAGACAGATGCCCCCCCGTTCTGCTGATGGATTCGATTAGAAAAGTACGGATTTCTTTGGCCAGCTGCTTAAGCTGATTCCCGGGAATTTTCTTTATATCATTTGGCTCATTTATTTTTTCAATTATCATAGCTTCTCCTGCATGCTGCCCCCGTTATTTTTCCCTGGTGATCAACATTTCAATCAGCTGTTCCAGAAATTGCACATCTCCGGGCAGCTCCCCCAGAAGGGATAACGCCTCCTCAGACAATTGCTTCACCTGCTGCTTAGCCTGCTCCATACCATACAGACTGACATATGTGGTCTTCTGATTTTTTTCGTCGCTGTGAATGGGTTTTCCCAACACGGCCTCAGTGGATATACAATCCAGAATATCGTCCCTGATCTGAAAAGCCAGCCCGACTCTTCTGGCAATACATTCCACTTTCTCAATATTTTTTACAGTACCCCCGGGCGCCAGAACGGCCCCTGTCATCATGGCGGCTTCCAGAAGTGCCCCTGTTTTTTTCTCATATATGTAGGATAACTGCTCTTTGCTCAGTGCCTGGCCGGTTTTTTCCACATCCAGAGCCTGCCCCCCCAACATACCATTTACACCGGCTTTTTCTGCCAGAATGGCTGTAGCCTGTACAATTTTTTCCGGATCAATACCCTCTTTTGCAGCAAGAGCCGGTAAGGTAAAAGCCTGCATGAACAGACCGTCCCCGCTTAATACCCCCATTGCTTCCCCATAGGCAGCCCATGTGGTCTTTTTCCCTCTTCGATACAGATCATTGTCCATGCAGGGCAGATCATCATGTACCAGCGAAAAGGTATGGATCATTTCCAGTGCAGCCATAAAAGGCCATACGCCATCTCCCTTTCCGCCTAGAAGGTGAAACGTTTCCATCATAAAAAGAGGACGAAGTCTTTTCCCACCGGCCATCAGGCTGTAGGACATGGCTTCCTGTAGCGTTCCCTCCCCTGCAGGGGGCAGGTAAGCCGGCAATTTATTGTCTATTTCCTGAATTTTTTTTTCAAATATCGTCTGAAAGGTCATGGGTTTCTCCATTTTCCTGAATCACCTGTATTTTCTTTTCCACAAGATCCAGCTGTGCATTACAGCTTTTTAATAGGGCCATCCCCTCCTCATAGCTTTTAAAGCTCTCTTCCAAATTCAGTTCTCCGCTCCCCATTTTTTCCAGAATGGCATCCAGCTTTGCAAATGTTTCTTCAATTGACATCCGATTTATCCTCCATTTCCAGAATTTGTGCGGCAACCGTTCCATCCCGCAGAGTGATTTGTATTTTATCTCCGGGCAAAAGCTGCCCGATTCCGGTTATCGGTACATGATTCCATGATTGCAGATAACCATACCCCTGCCCCAGCTTCTGCAAGGGAGAACACAGATGGAGCTGCTGCGCCTGTAAAGAAAGGCGATGCCTGTACTGCTCCAGAAATTTCTCCATTTTCATTTGAAGCTGTTCCTGATAATACACTGCCTTCTGCCTGTTCTGCGCCAGAATATAATCCGGTTTATGACGCTCCAGACGCAATCCGTACTGAATGGCCCGCTGTCTATTTGCAGTCAGTACACTGCGCAGGCGACTTTCCAGCATTTGGGCGTACTGCCCTTGATCCTGCACATACCTGGCATATTCAAACACAGCCGTTTCTGCAGCAGCTGACGGGGTCGGCACCCGCAGATCCGCCACAAAGTCCGCTATGGTAAAATCCACCTCATGACCCACCGCGGATAACACTGGCGTATTGCAGACATAGATGGCTTCTGCTACCTCCGGTTCATTAAAGGCCCAGAGGTCTTCCATGGAGCCGCCGCCCCTGCCTACGATCAGCAAATCCAGTCCCATCTGATCAAGACAGGCAATGCCCCTGGCAATATTTTCTTTTGCCCCGGGCCCCTGGACCAAAGTCGGATACAGATAAAGGCTGACATAGGGATTACGCCTGCGGGCAATGTTCTGGATGTCACGGATAGCGGCCCCGGTCTCCGCCGTTACAATGCCGATTCGTGTGGGATAGGCCGGGATGGGTTTCTTATGTGCCGGATCAAAGTACCCCTTTTCCTCAAGGGTTCGTTTCAGTTCTTCAAAACGCAAGAACAAATCTCCGGCACCTTCCCTGCGCACTTCATTAACATAGAGCTGGTAGCGGTTTTGCTGCTCATAGACCCCCACCTGCCCCTGAACGACCACCTGCATGCCATCTTTCAGATCGAAATCCAGATTTCTCTGCTTCTGCCTGAAAAAAGCACAGGGAATAGATGCCCCTGCATCCTTCAGCGTAAAATAAATATGCCCGGAACCTGGTCTGGCAAAATTGGAAATCTCCCCTTTTACCTGAACCATTCTTAAAAAATCGTCCTGCTCAAACAACCCATAGATGTAGCGGCTCACCTGGGTCACTGTCAGAATGACTGATTTATGATTCATTGTATTTTACCAGGTGGGCCAAGATACCATTTACAAAAGCCGGCGAATCCTCCCCACCATATTTTTTGGCCAGTTCGACCGCTTCATTTACCGCTACCTTAAACGGAATATCCGCTTCATGTTTCATTTCATACAATGCAAGCCGCAGGATTGTCAGATCCACTCTGTTGCATCGAGGAAGCCGCCACCCTTCCATATTGGCCTGTAACTCCTCATCCAGAGCCGGAAACAGCGGAAAGATTGTCTCTGCACGTACCAGGATTTTCTGTGCCTCTTCCGGGGTGGGGATTTGTTTTTCTTCATCCTGATCCAGATACTGCATGGTCAGTTCACTTTGTACTTTTAATTCGTTCTCCGGATAAAAGTCATGGAGAAACAACACCTGGAACAGGCATTCTCTCTGCTGTCTACGATTCATCGCTTACCCTCATCTACTTACTCATTAAAATAGAGCCTGACAAGCAGGCTCCTGTGTCACACACGGCTTTCAGGCTGCAGGAAGCACACAGACGGCCGGCATCAGACGGCCACACCCGTAATCCTGATCTTCACATCCGCC
>CAYRQT010000032.1:17604-24669 GCA_964426655.1 uncultured Cuneatibacter sp.
ATAAGCTCAGGCTTTATAATAATTATTCGTTTCTATTTTCAATGGCGTTTTTCACCTTCTCCTGCACTTTCGCACTGACTTCCGGCACGCTGTAGCCATATTTGATGGTCAGAGAAACCGTTACCGTGACCACCTGATCTTCTACCTGTAATGCAATGCCTTTTGCAAGAGAGTTCATGCCCAGTTTATTAATGATTTCTCTTGTAAGGTCCCCAGACATATTTGCCACACCTTCCACTTCTGTAGCAGCCAGTCCGGCAATTACAGCCACCACCTCATCAGATATACGAACCTCTGTATGGTCCTCTCCCTGAATGACCTGGTAGGCCTTTTTCTCATAGTCCTTCGGCATGTTGCTACCTCCTCTGCTTCATGATAAAAATATTATACCAAATTCGCCCCATAATGCAAACATATTTTATTTTCTCATTTTACAAAGGGCGTTCACAGCAGCTGTGAACGCCCAAACATACCTGTTGTGCTATTATTCTCCAATGATATTTCTTGCACAGTAAGGAGTCATGTAGTTCCACTGGTCAATGACAATACCCCTGGTTTCAGAAGCTGCATGCAGAATCTGTCCATTTCCAATATAGATGGCCACATGTCCGATCCTGCCAGTGTCCTTCATGTAAAAAATCAGATCTCCGGGCTGCATATCTTCAAAAGATACGGCAGTTCCATTATTAACCTGTGTATAGGAAGTTCTGTTAAGGCTATAACCAAACTGTGCAAAAACAGCCTGTGTAAAGCCGGAACAGTCTACACCCACACCAAGCGTGGTACCGCCCCATACGTAACGTCCGCCAAGGTACTGCATGGCAAAATTAATCAGCTGAGTTCTTACAGGATTAATCTGGGGAGTGGCTGCTTCTACAGATGCACTCTCATCCTCTTGAACATAGGCCACAGCATCATTAAGAACATAATCTAAAGTAACATAATCTGCTGAAACATAGCCGGTAATTTCTTCTCCCATGGAGATAAGATACCAGCCATCAAGCACTTCCAGTACCGGATACTGCTGTCCCTTGATGATCTGAGTAAACACCGCATTATCAAGAGAAGGTCCGGAACGGACATTCAGCACTTCTGCATTAATGGTCACAGCAGCATAAGCCGTGCTAACTGCCAGCGAAGCAGCCTCTGCACCAGTAGCCACATATTCCGCCGCAATATACCCTTCAATACCATTGCTGACGATGTGATACCATGTTCCGTCATTTACGGTCTCCAGTAAATCCACACCGCTGCCTCTGTATAAAAGGCCTGCAATGGCAGAGCTTGTACTGGGCTCCTGTCGGATGCGCAAATAGGTATTGGCAACAATGACGCCCAAATTGGCGTAATTATCCAGCACTGCCTCCCTGGGATCTGCGGCGACTGTCTCTTCTGTAACGGTCTCTGCCGCGGTGGATTCTTCTGCCGTTTCAGCTACAGATTCCGCAGCTGTTTCTACTGCAGCAGTCTCTGCAGCAGTCTCTGCAGCAGTTTCTGCGCTGGTTTCTGCCGCAGTTTCTGCACTGGTTTCTGCAACTGTGGATTCTGCGACAGTTCCCCCGGCTGTTTCCCCGCTGGATGCGGTTTCTGCAGAAAAAGCAGCCAGTAGAGAAGAGGTTTCAGGCGTGAAAGTGGATAATAGGTTTTCCGAATCCAGGGCAAGGCTTACGCCACTGGATAAATCAGCAGGCAACGATCCCGTTTCCACTGCAGAAAAAAACTGATCCAATGTCAGGGATATACCCGCCATTGCCACTTTTGTGTCAGTCCCACTACTTTGCAGGTCTTTTTGTTCTACAGAGCTTTTCAGCCCCAGACCTGCAGAGCCTAAAAGACTGGCCACCAGAATGGCCCCCAAAATATAACTTTTATTTGAAATTAGCGAATGTCTTATTTTTCGTAAATAATCTTGATTCAACACGTGGATGTCTCCCATTTCTCGTAATTATTACAGAATTGTTACATATATTACGAAAGGATTATAGCAACCACGGACCTGGTTGTCAAGACTTTTATTTTTCTCCGTGCCCTAACAGACAGGCTGCATGTTGCCAATGCCCCTGTGCTTTTAGCTCCCGAATATAGGAACTGCTGATTTCCCTGGGAGGCACAGCCTGTCTATCCCACTCTTTTTCCAGTATATCCAAATGATAATGGCAACAGCTTTCATGCGCCTTCAAAAAAGACACATCTCCTCTGCGCCCCTGTCCCAGGGCAAAATCCGTGCCCACTACAAGTGCCTGCATATGAAGCGTTTCACAAAGAATGGTTTTCAAAAAAGTTTCAGCCGGCAAATTCCGTATTGCTTCCCGAAAGGGGATTTCCAGCAAAATATCCACCCCCCATTTTTCCAGGAGTGCATAGCGCTCTTCTGCCCCCAAAAGTGCATTCTGCCTGTCTTCTCCTTCCGCACGTACAAATCGTAGCACAACTGCAAGAAGCCCCTCTGCTTTGTAGGAAATCACCTGTCTGACCAGTTTCTGGTGACCCAGGTGAAAGCCGTCAAATTTGCCAATGGTAAGGGCAATTTTTCTTCCCTGGGGAATTGCATTTTCAAATTGATGATAAATCTTCATGATGTTCATTCCCTTTTTGCAAAAACATTTTCACCGGCTTCCAGACCCCCCTGCTTTCCAGGCGGTAAATGCCCTGAAACCTTTCTCGTCCATCATAAATCAACGCCCTGTCATCTTCCCTTTCCTCTCCAGAAAGCCCCTCCTGAAAGGAATCTGGTTCCAGAACATTCCCATTATACAACCGATATTCCAGCGCCGGTTTCACCACCAGACGGGGCAAATCCGGGAAAAGGGAAGGCACATCCTGCACAAACCTCATGAGAGTTCCGTCCAGGCAGGCCTGTTCCACCTGCTTCAGCATCAGGCACCGGTCCACCGTAAACTGTCCCACCCTGGTGCGCAAAAGGCTCTCCATGACTGCTCCACATCCCAGTGCCTCTCCAATATCTGCACAAAGAGAACGGATATATGTCCCTTTTGAGCAGCTGACTTCCAACTGCACATGGGGCAGATCCATATGCAGAATATGCAGTTGTGAAATGTGAATGGGGCGTGGATCCCGTGGAATTTCAATTCCCTGCCTGGCATATTCATATAGTTTTTTTCCGCCCACTTTTATGGCTGAGTACATAGGGGGCGTCTGAAAAGAATCTCCCAAAAAGCTCAAAACCACTTTTTGAACAGTCTCTTCATCCGTTTCCACAGGCCGCTCCTTAAGCACTTTTCCAGTAATGTCCAATGTGTCTGTTTCCACCCCCAGACGCATTGTAGCCACATATGTTTTATCTTTTTCTGTCAGCAAATCGCAGGCCTTTGTGGCATTTCCCACGCAAACCGGCAAAACCCCTTCCGCCATGGGGTCAAGTGTGCCTGTATGCCCGATCTGTCTGGTTTTCAAAATGCCTCTAAGCTTACCCACCACATCATGGGAAGTAAACCCCTGCTCTTTATATATGCCGATTACTCCATTCATCTGCGCCATCATTCAATTCCTTTTATAAAGCCATTTTCATCTCAGATAATATTTTGGACAGTATCTCGTCCGATGTGCCCTCAAGCGTACAGCCCGCTGCCCGGACATGCCCACCGCCGCCAAAAACCTGAGCAATTTTGCTGACATTCATCTTCTTTTTGGAACGCATACTTACCTTAAACTGATTATTCCCGCTTTCATAGAGGAAAATGGCACCTTCCACTTCACTCACATCCCGAAGTCCGTCCACCACCCCATCCAGGTCCATAGGGCGTACATGCCATTTTTCCATATCCTTCGCAGTCATAACCGTATAAATGACCTGGTCTTCCAGAGCCAGTCGACTCTTAAGAAGGGCATCTGCATAGGCCAGCGTCTGTGTATAGGTTCTGGCGTAGTATGTATCCTGAATGATCGTGGAAAAATCAAAGCCATACTTCAGAAGTTTTGCAACAATTTCCAGCGTCTGACTGGTGGTATTGGAAAATTTCAAAACACCGGTATCATGAATAATGCCCAGGTACAGGCACTCTGCCACATCCTTTGTCATTTTATCCTGATCTAATAATGTGTAAAGCAGCTCTGCTGTGGAACTGCGATCCGGTTCAATGATATTCTCCATGGCAAAACCGGTATTACTGATGTGATGGTCAATGCAAAGACTGTGTCTGGATCTGGCAAATACATCCCCTGCTACGCCAATGCGATGCACATCCGCATTATCCAGGGAAATTGCCAGATCCGGCACCTCTTCCCCAGGACTGTGCAGGGCTTCTTTTGCCCTGGCAAGGAATAAAAAAGCCTCTTTAAATGGCTCCAGATACAGCTGAACCTTTTTTTCGGGATAGGCTTCTGCAATATAGTTGTATAAAGCCAGGGTGGATCCCACGCAATCACCATCCGGGCGCACATGTCCCATAATGGCAATGGTCTTTGCCTTTTCTATTTCCTGAGATAAAACAGACATTTATTCCTCCTCCGGCCGTGCAGCCTCCTGCGCCTCTTCTTTCTTCTTTTCCTGCTCCATCACCTCATCAATCAGCTGGGACATATGGGCACCATATGCAATGGTGTCATCCGCTACAAACTTCAACTGAGGGGTGTTGCGCAGATTGACGGTCTTAGCCAGCTGTGTCCGGATATAGCCTTCTGCATTTTTCAGCCCCAAAAGGGTATTCTTTTTGTCTTCCTCCGTCCCCAACACACTGATATACACCTTGGCATATTTTAAATCCGGCGTAATATCCACATCTGTCACACTTGTCATGGGAGAAATCCGGGGATCTTTGATTCCGCTTCTGATAATCAGACTGATCTCTTTCTGAAATTCTCCATTGCGTCGTATTTGCTTGACATTTCGTTTCTGCATTTTCGTAACCTCTCTATCAAAAAGGGAAAGCAAGGATGTATCTTTCACCCTTGCCCCCTGCGCAGACCTGTCTGCATCTGCCTGTTTCTTTTATGTACGGGGTACCTCCACCATCATGTAGGCTTCAATAGTATCCTCTTCTTTTACATCGCTGAATTTTTCAAATACGAGACCGCATTCAAAACCTTCCTTAACCTCTTTTACATTGTCCTTAAACCGCTTTAGGGAAGCCAGGTTTCCTTCAAAGATCTTTTCCCCATCCCGGAATACCCGTGTCTGGCAGCCTCTCTGGAAAAAGCCATCTGTCACATAGGAACCGGCAATAATCCCCACTTCAGAAGATTTGAAAATGGCCCTTACAACTGCATGGCCAATGACCTTCTCTTCAAATACAGGATCCAGCATTCCCTTCATAGCTGCTTCTACATCTGCAATCGCCTGATAGATGATCCGGTACAGTTTAATATCCACATGTTCCCGCTCGGCAATGGACTTGGCAGAAGTATCCGGGCGCACATTGAATCCTATGATGATGGCATTTGAAGCAGAAGCCAGCGTCACATCAGACTCATTGATGGCCCCTACACCACTATGAATTACCTTAATCATCACTTCTTCATTGGACAGTTTCACTAAAGACTGTTTAACAGCCTCTACAGAGCCCTGCACATCCGCCTTTACGATCAGATTCAGTTCCTTCACATTTCCTGCCTGAATCTGGGAGAACAGGCCGTCCAAGGTCAGTTTTGCCTTGGTATCCTCCAGTAGTTTCACTTTGTTTTCCGCAATGAAAGTTTCAGCAAAAGTTCTGGCCTCCTTATCATTTGGCGTGGAAACAAATACCTCTCCTGCATTGGGCACGTCATTTAGTCCCAGTATTTCTACAGGGGTGGATGGGGTGGCCATGGCCACCTTACGACCCTTGTCATCGATCATGGCACGCACTTTTCCATAGCAGGCACCGGCCGCGATATTATCTCCCACATGAAGGGTTCCCTTTTGCACCAGCACAGTCGCTACCGGCCCCCGGCCTCTGTCCAGCTGTGCCTCAATGACCAGTCCTCTGGCCAGTCTGTTAGGATTGGCCTTTAGTTCCTTCACTTCTGCCACAAGAAGAATCATTTCCAGCAGATTATCAATGCCTTCCCCGGTTTTTGCAGAAACCGGCACGAAAATGGTGCTGCCGCCCCAGTCCTCCGGAATCAGCTCATATTCCGACATTTCCTGTTTTACTCTGTCAATGTTAGCACTGGGTTTGTCCATCTTGTTAACGGCCACAATAATTTCAACGCCGGCCGCTTTGGCATGATTGATGGCTTCCACTGTCTGAGGCATTACGCCGTCATCTGCTGCAACGACAATAATAGCAATATCCGTGGACTTTGCTCCTCGCATACGCATGGCAGTAAACGCTTCGTGTCCGGGCGTATCCAGGAAAGTAATCTGCTCACCGTTAATCTTTACCGTATAGGCACCAATATGCTGCGTGATGCCCCCTGCCTCATGGGTCATCACATTGGTCTTGCGGATGGTATCCAGCAATGAGGTCTTACCATGGTCAACATGTCCCATAACACACACCACAGGAGGTCGTTTTACAAGCGTATCTTCAGGATCTTCCGCATCTTTTAACAATTCGGCAATTACGTCAACTTTTTCTTCAGGCTCTGCAATACAGTTGAATTCCAGTGCAATTTCCTCTGCCTGTGCAAAGTCCACTTCTGAATTAATATTAACCAGTGTCCCCTGTAGGAAGAGTTTTTTCACAATGGCCGCCGGCTGCTGTTTCATTTTTTCAGCCAGTTCCTTAATGGTCAAAATTTCTGGAATTACAATGGTACGGATGACCTCCTCTGGTTTTTCCTGAGGCTGAGGTTTCTTTCCCTTTACCGCCTCTTTGGAAAAGTTCTTCAGATTTTCCTGCTTACGAGGGCCGTCACCATACTGTTTGGATTTTTCCCTGGCTTCCCTTTCCTTTTTGTTAATGGCCTTAGGTGCCTTGCTGCCTCCCTCTGTTCCGCCGGATGCTGCAGGACGGCTGTTGCCCCCTCTCTGATAAGCGGGTGCACTGTCTTTATCTTTGTCCGGAAAAGGTCTTCCTCCGAAATTCCTGTCTCTCTGGCCCTGATAGCCTCCAGTCCTTTGCTGACCATCTCTCTGGCCCTGATAGCCTCCGGTCCTCTGCTGGCCGTCTCTCTGGCCCTGAT
>CAYRQT010000033.1:0-23495 GCA_964426655.1 uncultured Cuneatibacter sp.
TCGTAAACAAGGTCACTTAGAAGAAGTATTTACACAAACTTCTTTACACAATCTACAATAGCCGGAAGCATCATTCCGTATCCTAAAACATTCTCTCTTATCAATGTTTTGGATATCTTCGTAATTCTTTGAGTCTTCTTTTTTTCCTGCATTAGCTAATTTGATCCTTATAAGCTGTGTTTAACGCATTGTTTAATTCCTCAACAGCAGTGTCCACTGGCAATTCCTTCGTCAGCGCTTTATGCAGATACTCCTGAAGTATTGTTGAGATTGCTGAATAATCAGTAACCTGAGGCCGAGGCTGTGATTCATCAAAGGCTTCTACAAGGTCAGAAAGATAAGGAAGCGCCTTATTCACTTCGGCATCATCATAAACAGCTTTGTTTGTCGGGAATGTGGAGGCTAAAATTGTCCGAATCTTCTGTGCCTCGGCACTGGAAAGGAATTCTGCAAATAGTTTTGCCTCTTCCGGATGTTCTGTTCTACTGTTTATCGCTGTATTCCACCCTCCCACTGTTCCGGAAGAAGAGGTTCCATCTGGCCCGACAGGCAAAGTGGTCACCCCGACCTTCCCAGCCACTTTAGATGTTTCCGCTTGAGATAATGCATATGCGTATGTCCAGTTTCTCATAAACAATGCCTTTCCTTCTTCAAAAATGGCACGGGTATCTTCTGGTTTATGCGTTAAGACCCCCTCTGGCGATATGCCTGTGTCTATAAGTTCAATGATAAAATTCAGTGCATCAATGGTATTTTGTGAATCTAAAACAAATTCCCCATCCACTAAATCCTGTCCACCATTTTGCTTAATGAACTCCAGTGCATTACATACCACCGGCTCCCCTTGATACGCCTGGAACACATACCCATATTCAATTCCATTTGTCCCAATATACTCTTTGCTCAACTCAACCAATTCATCCCATGTTGTAGGAGGTGTGCTGATAATATCTGACCGATAATAAAGCAAACCAACATCTGTGTAATTAGGGAATGCATAGTTTTTGTTATCATATTCCGTTGTCAACAGCGGTCCAGCTAAAAATTCATCTGAAATCTCCGAAACCTCTTCTGTAACATCCAATAGCCATCCCGCTGCTGCAAACTGTGATACCCATATGATATCCACACCGAATACATCTGGAGTGGTAGATTCCGCTGCAAGCGAGGTTGAAATGGACTTTTTAATATCATCTGAATTTCCAGGCAACTCTTGCAAATCAATCGTTATATATTCATATTTTGCCTCAAACGCTTCAATTATTTTTTCCAGCGCCCCCGTTTCATCCTGACCAGAAACATAGGTAATAGTCACTGGCTCTTTTGCCTCTTCTGTTTCTGCAATTTCTGAAGTTGTATTTTCCTCAGAAACTGTAGTCACTGTAGTCTCTGTTTCTTTTGAAGCCTCCGTAGTTCCTGCATTGTCCGTTTTACCTGCACATCCGGTAAAGCTTGCCGTCAGCAAAAGAAAACTTAAAACTGCAACGGATATTCTATTTGTAAAATGGTTAGTTTTCATATTTTCTCCTTATTTTTCATTCTAATATTTATTCTGCTTTGTATTTATCCCCTTTATAATGGATTTCAAACTAAGAATAAACAGAAATCGCCCAAATATCCTTCATGCATCATTTGCAATTGTTTTTTTATTTTTTGCATCCTTTCCAATCCTCCTTTAGAATGGATATTGCCCTACCATAATGCATACTATTTAGGCATGCTTTATATGTTATTTCATGATACAGTCACCTATTAATAATGTCAATCTGCACGGGCGGTATATTTGTGCAAACGTTTGAGCAATATATGGCCTATATTTGTTAAATTTTCTTTCATCGCCCAGTTTATTTGCACAAAAAAAAGCTGCCCCACAGGAGAGTCCTCTCCCTGTAGCACAGCTTTCTCTTTTATTACTGGTTATTCCACCTTTACCCAAACATTGCTATTGATACTACTATCTATTGTAACGATCTGATCACTGACATAGGCGGCATTCATCATGGATGAGCCGGCACTGTGAATATGATAATAGTAAGCCCCCTCATAATAGACCAATGCGGTTTTAAACCCACCGCTAATTTGCCTGCTGGAAGATTTGGTGGCCACCATGAGCACCTCCCCATCTGAGGTATAGACTGGAGCCCAGTATATAGTCTCTTTCATTACATCCGTGTCCTGGGTGGCACTGCTCATTTTTTCCTGAATGCTCTCCGGAAGGGAGGCGGTTTTCACCTGCACATAACTTTCCCCCCCATTTAAATACTGATAATATAACTGCAATAGTTGAGATTTTTGTGAGGTTTTTAAAAGCCCATTGTCCCCATACAGCTCCAGATATTCCGAGGGAGGATACAATCTGGTAATCTCGGCAGCGGTTAAGGATACCCCCTCCAGCTTGCTGGTAAGAGAGGCCAGAATGGAAGGTGCACTTCCGGTAGCCAGGGCACTGGTCTCCTCCGTCACCTGGTATTCCGGATCATTGCCCTTGATATAAGTGACAATCAGCTTTCCGCCGGTCTTATAGATCAATCTGTACACGCTGAATCCGTCATTCAACTCTATTTCCTCCGGCAGACTTCCGTCAACCCCTGCCTCCTCTAAAAGGGCATCCGTATCCTGATTCAGCCGCTCTTCCAGAGCCGCACAGCTCCCTCCTGCCTCTGCAGAATAGCCGATCAGCCGATAATTTGCCGCTTCCACCACCTGTTTTCATGCCGTAATAGCTGCCACATTCCTGGCTTTTTTCACATATTGAGTAACCACCATACCAATTACAGACGCCAGAATGGCCATAATGGCAATGGTAATCACAAGCTCCAATAAAGTAAACCCCTTTTGATTTCCAGTTACCCATTTTTTCTTCATGGCCCCCCCCAAATAACTTTCTCACAGCTCCTTTCCTCTGAACTTCCCCCCGTCTTTTTTTAATCATACCATATTTTTTTTAAAATCTACCATACAATTTATTTTTTGCACCAAATATGGCGTAAACTGTCACAAAACAGCGTTTCATCCCGGGACTTATCCTATTTCTCCAGGTATTTTAGATTAGATATATCGTGCATGCGTATATGCCCCCCCTTCTGAAAAATACAGATGGTTCAGGGCATTTCCCCTCCCTTTTCATATTTCCTTCTTTCTCCATATTCGTGAATGACATCCTCTCTCTTTTTCCAAATCAAGTTCAAAATACCTTTTGAGGGCCGTCTTCACTCCATGGAATGATTTCCGACCAGCTTTCCCACATTTTTACATTGTACCTGTTTTCAATCAGTGGTAAACTACAGTTAGTTACTTCTAACATTTTTTTCAACTGAAAGGAACTACCTCATGTTCATAACCAGACCCTACACCTGCAGCGACCTCCCTGGATGTACCGCCTGCCTCCTTGAGGGCTTTTTTACTGCTCCCATCACTCCCTCTGACCTGGCCTTCCTTGCCGATTATACACAGGTTCTCATCGAAAAATGTCATTTCACCTATGTGGCCGAATCCGATGGACAGGTCGTAGGCTTTATTAGTGGTTCATTTCAAAAATCCACCCTGCCCCAGCAAGCGAGGGTCCATGAAAACCGCTCCCATTTGCATGTATGGGCAAGGCTTATTTTGAAGTATTTGTTGCAGAAACATTATCTCTTAAAGGCTTTTGCCAAAGATTTCAACCTTTTCTTTACGAAAATAGGAGAAGTGAGTAAAATGAAGTTGGGACGGTGTGACTGTGAACTCACTGCCCTTTGTTCCCGAAAAGCCTATCGCAAAGGAGTGGGTACAGCCCTTCTGGACGCTTTCAATAAAAAGTGTCAGGATACCGGTGCCGATACCATACGACTGTTTACCAATTCTTCTTCCAATTACCTCTTTTATGAAAAGCGGGGTTTTCACCTGGTGGAGGAAAGACCTTATACCATTGGACAGGTGAAGGGAAAAAGTATGATTTATGAACTGCAGTTTTCCAATTGCTAGAGAAGAACTGTATGGAACGTTTCATTGTTTTTTGAAAGGATGGCTGACATGACCACTGCATTACAAGGCGTAGAAGATACTCTGTTCATCCCACTGGAAGCCCGCATTTTTGCCTCCAAAAAATATTCTTCTTATTTTTATGACGAAAAGGCATTGTCTTTGGAAAAATATATTCCCCATAACAGCATTCAGAAAAAATCCTCTGAATACACCATGATGGCCTCTGTGGCCAGGTCCTACAACATGGATGAAATGACCAGAGCTTTTGCTGCAGGCCATGGCATATGTAATGTTGTGTGTCTGGGCGCCGGGCTGGAAACCACCTATTTTAGGCTGCGGGAAAAAGAAGCTCATTTCTATGAAATCGACCTCCCCCGGGTCATCCAGTCCAGGCGGATCGTTCTGGGAGAACACCCTCTTGACACATTGATTGAAGGAAATCTGTTTGATGTCTCCTGGGTTAGCCACCTCAACCCCTCCCTTCCTACGCTGCTGCTGGCTTCCGGGGTCTTTCAGTATTTTACAGAAGAGGTCATTCAGAAATTTATTCAGGATGTGAAGCCGCTTTTTACCGAATCATATCTGATTTTCGATGCCACCAATAAGACAGGACTTCGCTATGCCAACAACTACGTGAAAAAAACTGGCAATACAGATGCCCTAATGCAGTTTTATGTGGATGACAGTGCGGCCTTTTCTCAAAAAATGGGGGTTACCCTCCTGGAGGAACGGCCCTTTTTTACTGCGGCCAGAAAAATACTGGGCCAAAGGTTAAACCCTTACACCCGTATTGCCATGAAGGTGGTGGATGACACCAAACGCGCCATTCTGGTTTACGTGAAAGTGACCTGAACATTTGCTCTTTTTCTCCCTTGTGATAAATACTATATAAACTCTGTTAAAAAAGCGGAAATGCTCTTGAAATATCCCCCATTTGTGCTAATTTTGTAGATAACTGGACCAAAAATGCGGGACATTGAAAGGAAGTATTTGCCCATGGGAAAAACAATTGGAATTGACTTAGGAACAACCAACAGCTGTGTGGCTGTCATGGAAGGCGGAAAGGCCACCATCATCGCAAACAGAGAGGGAGTTCGCACCACTCCCTCCGTGGTGGCCATCACTAAGGAAGGCGATCGCCTTGTTGGTGAAGCTGCCAGAAGGCAGGCTGCAGTAAATGCCGATCGTACCATTTCCTCTATTAAAAGAGAGATGGGCACCAATTATCGTAAAACCATCGACGGAAAGGCTTATTCCCCCCAGGAAATTTCCGCCATGATTCTGATGAAATTGAAAAAAGATGCTGAGGACTACCTTGGAGAGCCGGTATATGACGCTGTGATTACAGTGCCGGCTTATTTTAATGACGCACAGCGGCAAGCCACAAAAGATGCTGGCCGCATAGCCGGTTTATCTGTGCGCAGAATCATTAACGAGCCTACAGCAGCTGCCCTTGCCTATGGATTAGACCATGGTCAACCTCAAAAGGTGCTGGTCTATGATTTGGGTGGGGGCACTTTTGATGTGTCCATCATCGAAATCGGGGACAACCTAATTGAAGTGCTGGCAACTGCCGGTGACAATCATCTGGGGGGTGATGATTTTGACAATCGCCTGACGGAATATATTCTGAAAGAATTTAAAAAACAGGAGAAAGTCCGACTGGACAAAGACGTGACAGCTCTGCAGCGGGTAAAAGAGGCTGCTGAAACCGCCAAGAAAGCCCTATCCTCTTCTGAAAATTACACTATTACCCTTCCTTACATTTCCACTGGAAAAAATGGCCCCATTCATCTGGAAATGAACATCTCCCGGTCTCAGTTCCAGTCCCTTACAAAAGACCTGATTGATCGCACAGAAACGCCCATCAAAAATGCCTTATCTGATGCGGGCCTCACCCCAAGAGAGATTGACCGTGTTCTTTTGGTGGGCGGTTCCACCAGGATGCCCGCGGTAGAAGAAAAAGTGAGAACCATGCTGGGAAAAGAGCCGGGGAAAAATCTGAATCCGGATGAATGTGTTGCCCTTGGCGCCGCCATTCAGGGCGGAAAACTGAATTACGAAATGGTCACCGCAGAAGCAGGGACCAATGATATGATTTTAATGGATGTAACCCCTCTTTCTCTTTCTATTGAAACTGTGGGTGGCGTGGCCAATGTGCTCATTGAGAGAAACACCACCATTCCTGCCAAACACAGCAAAATCTTTACAACAGCGGCCAGTTTTCAGCGTTCTGTGGAAATTAAGGTATACCAGGGCGAACGTAAATTTGTCAGGGACAATAAGCTTCTGGGCAATTTTCGGCTGGATGGCATTAAACGGGCTCCGGCTGGTGTCCCCCAGATTGAGGTCACCTTTGACATTGACGTGGACGGCATCGTAAAGGTATCTGCCAGGGATCTGTCCACCGGAAAGGCGCAGATGATTACCATTTCTTCCAGTTCCAATCTGACCGAGGAAGAGATTGAAAAAGCAAGACGGGATGCGCAAATGTATGCCAGTGAGGAATCTTTAAAGAAAGAACTTCTGGATATTCGCAATGAGGCGGAAGCTTATAGTTATTCCATTGAAAAGAAGCTGGAAGAAAAGGGTGCCCTTCTGGATAAGAAGGTGAAAAAAGACATTAAAGGAGATTTGGATTATCTAAAAAAACTTCTCTCCAAAGCCAAGCCGGAAAAAATCACGGAAATTCAGGCAGGAGAGATTAAGGACGCTCGCCTGAAGCTGGAGCAGACCGTGGGAACCATGTTAGGGTAAACCAACACAGAAAGGATGAAGCATATGAAAGAAAAATTAATCAGATTTATGCAGACCAGATATGGCATGGACGATTTTTCCAAATTTATGGCCTGGACCGGTCTCCTGCTCATTATTGTGAATCTCTTTTTTAACAATACCATTCTCAGTACTATTGCCCTTGTGTTGCTATTTTTCACTTATTTTCGTGCATTGTCCAGAAACTATGCCCGCTGCTCTGCACAAAATGAGTGGTTTCTTCGACGAACAAAAGGTATTCGCTCTTATTTTGCGCTTATAAAATTAAGATGGGAAGTTCGTAAAACTCACCATATATACCGATGCAGTAAATGCGGTCAGAACATTCGTATTCCCAAGGGCAAGGGGAAAATTCTGATAACCTTCCCCAAATGCCGCCATGAATTCACGAAAAGGAGCTGAGTATGTTTGGCTATGTGGTCATCAATAAGCCGGAAATGAAAATCAGGGATTTTAATCGATACCAGGCATTTTACTGCGGCCTTTGCCGAACACTAAAGCGCCGGTTTGGGGTGCGGGGGCAGCTCTCCCTGAATTATGATTTTACCTTTCTCTCCATTTTGCTTTCTTCCCTGTATGAACCCCAAAGCAACGAGTGCCAATGCAAATGTGTGGCCCATCCCTTTGAGCAGCGCACCAGCATCTCCAATGAAGTGCTGGACTATGCTGCTGACATGAATCTGATTTTCACTTATCTGAAATGTCGGGATGACTGGATGGATGACAAAAAAATCAGCAGCGGCCTTTATTCCGGCCAGATCTCCGGCTACTACAGGAAACTGGAGAAAAAATATGAGGAAAAAACCGCCAACATGAAGGCAGGCCTGGATGTCCTTAGCGGACTGGAGGCGGCACAGAGCGAGGATATCGATCAGCTTTCAGGAACCTTCGGAAAGGTCCTGGCAGAAGCCTTTGTGATGCGGACAGATGAATGGGAAAAGGAACTTTACGCCATTGGCTTTTATCTTGGAAAGTTCATCTATATCCTGGATGCCTATGACGACCTGGAAAAAGACGAAAAAAGCGGGAATTTTAACCCTTTTATTAAAAATCACAAAGAAGACACTTTTGAAAACTGGATTTATGATATATTAGTTATGGCAGCGGCGGAGATGGCGAAAAATTATGAGATACTTCCGGTCGTACAGGATTCTGAAATACTGAGGAACATCATCTATTCCGGAATCTGGACAAAATACACAGCTGCAAAAGAAAGAAGGGAAAAAGATGCAGGATCCATATCAGATACTGGGAGTATCCAGGGACGCAACGGATGAAGAAATCAAACGGGCCTATCGTAAACTCAGCCGGAAATACCATCCGGATGCCAATATAAATAATCCCAATAAAAAGGAAGCCGAAGAGAAATTCAAGGAGGTTCAAAGAGCTTATAAGGCCATTATGAACCGGACGGAAGAGGAAAAGCAGTATGGCGGCTTTTCCGGCAGCGATTATGGCTACGGGTATGGCGGTTTTAACCGCCGGGAAGAAAGAGCCGATCAGAACATGGATCAGGAGGATACCTACCTGAACGCTGCTGCAAACTTTATACGCAATGGAATGCATGCTGACGCATTGCGTGTACTAAGTGAAATATCGAACCGCAGTGCCAAATGGTATTACTACAGTGCCATTGCCAATGCGGGAAACGGCAATCAGTCCACCGCTGTGGAGCATATTAAGCGGGCCATTGCCATGGAGCCCAATAACACCGAATATCAACGGGTTTTACAGCAGATTCAAAGCGGCAGCAGCTGGTACAGTAGCATGGGCAGTCCCTATGGGGGCATGCCGGACATGGCCGGGAACAATTACTGCTTAAAATTATGTATTGCCAATATGGTATGTAATATTTGTATGGGCGGCAGCGGTTTCTTCTGTGGAAGGCCCTACTAGTTTCAGAACCGTTTTCTTATTTGTTTCCTTTCATAAACTCCCAAAAAGGATTTTACCTCCTTTTCCGGGAGTTTTTCTGTATTTCAACCGACATTTATCTTGTGACGCACAGCCAAAAATGGTATTATATAGGTTATAAAAACACTAAGGAGGAAAAGGATGCAATATCAAATTCAGGGAGAACCCACTCCCGTCGTCATTTGTCAGCTGGAGGCAGGGGAATCCATGATTACAGAAAAAGGCTCCATGGTCTGGATGAGTCCCAACATGGAAATGGACACCCAGTCCGGGGGCGTAGGAAAAGCCTTCGGCCGAATGTTTTCCGGTGAATCCATGTTCCAGAACATTTATACCGCCAAGGGAGGCCCCGGCATGATTGCCTTTGCCTCCAGTTTTCCCGGAAGCATTCGGGCAGTGGAAATTACCCCGGACAAGCCGATCATTGCCCAAAAATCTGCTTTCCTAGCTGCAGAAAAAGGGGTGGAAATGTCCGTTTTCTTCCAAAAAAAGTTAGGAGCCGGCTTCTTTGGCGGGGAGGGCTTTATTATGCAGAAAATCTCCGGAAGAGGCATGGTTTTTCTGGAAATTGACGGCTGCAGTGTAGAGTATACCCTGCAGGCTGGAGAAAAAATGATTGTGGATACCGGAAATCTAGCGCTGATGGATGCAGGATGTTCCGTTGATATTCAATCTGTCAAAGGGCTTAAGAACATGGTCTTCGGCGGTGAGGGCTTGTTTAACACTGTCGTTTCCGGCCCCGGAAAAATTGTTTTACAGACCATGCCCATTTCTGCTTTTGCAGGGGCCATTTCTTCTGTATTGCCTTCCAGGAAATAACTTTCACAGTATTTTAAAGGCCATCTTCGTTTAACATAGAGCGAAGGGGGCCTTTTTCGTTTAGCTGCTGTTTTCTTCACGCAGCATAACCTTTGTATGCTATACTATGGATGAAATGCAAGGACATAGCGACGAAACCAACTGTCCATGTTTTGTACAGGAGAGTGCTTATGAATTCCAATTTTGAATATTACAAAATTTTCTTTTATGTGGCCAAATATAATAATCTGACCAATGCTGCTGCCATTTTGCAGACCAGCCAGCCTGCCGTCACCCGGACCATCCATAAACTGGAAGCGGATTTAGGCTGCCGTCTCTTTATCCGAAGCAAATCCGGCATGACCCTGACCGCAGAAGGAAAGGTCTTTTATGATTACATTTCTGCAGGCTACAAACAGTTTTTTAATGGAGAACGAGCGATTAGTGATTTGCTGACACTGGAAGACGGCACTATTTCCATCAGTGCCACAGAAACGGCTCTTCATTGCTACCTGTTTCGTGCCATTGAAGCTTTTAATGCCAAATACCCCAAAATTCATTTTAAAATTCTCAATAACAGCTCCACAGATTCCGTACACTCTGTACTAGCCGGAGAGGTGGACATTGCCGTGGTCTCTTCCATTCCCCACACCCTGAAAGCCCCCCTGCAGGTACAAAAGCTCCATGCCTACCAGGACATTCTCATTGCCGGCTCCAGATATGCCAGCCTGAATGGGCGTCAGGTGCAGCTAAAAGAACTGATTGATTACCCCTGGATTGCCCTCACCTCTGAATCCGTTACCAGGGATTTTGTGAATAAGCATTTTGAAAAACATGGCTTAACATTTATGCCGGATATTGAGCTGGCCACTACGGATATGATTTTACCTGCGGTGCGGCACAATCTGGGCATTGGCTTCATCCCCTTTGAATTTGCCTGCGGCGATATGGAGGCGGGAACCGTGTTTCGGGTTTCCCTGAAGGAAAGCATCCCCTTACGGGAAATATCCCTCATTTATGACACGGAATTCCCCCAGAGCATTGCCTCCAGAAAATTTCGACAATTTATGCTGAAAGAATATTTACAGGAATAAATTTTTCCATGCCATAAAAGCAGCAGCCCCCCGCTCCATGACCGGAGCAGGGGGCTGCTACTTTTCCAAGAATATCTATATTATTTATTATTTGGATTCAGGGGTATGCCATTCCCAGTTTCTGATTTCTTCCAGATCCTGCCCGTACTCCGCAATGTATTGCTTATGCTCTACAAGCTTATCGTTCATTTTCTGAATCAGGTATGCCCCCTTATTGCCCAGCTGAGGCAGGTTCATAACGGCATCCTTAACCAGGTTGAACCGGTCAATCTCATTTTGTACCCGCATGTCAAATGGGGTAGTAATGGTGCCTTCTTCCAAATAGCCATGCACGGACATGTTCTTGTTGTCCCGCTCATGGGTTAGCTCATGTACCAGGGTAGGGTATCCATGGAAGGCAAAAATGACAGGCTTATCCGTGGTGAACAGTGCATTGAACTCCCGGTCACTTAAACCGTGGGGATGCTTATAGTCGGACTGCAGTTTAAACAAATCCACTACATTCACTACCCGGATCTTTAGCTGGGGCAACTCATCCCGCAGGATCGTCACTGCCGCCATAGTTTCCAGTGTGGGCGTATCTCCACAGCAGGCCATCACCAGATCCGGCTCTTCGCCCTGATCGCTGCCGGCCCAGTCCCAAATGCCAATGCCTTGGGTGCAATGCTTAACCGCCTGATCCATGGTCAGCCACTGGCAGCTGGGATGCTTGGAAGCCACAATGGCATTCACATAGTTCTTGCTTTTTACACAATGATCAAAGCAGGAAAGCAGACAGTTGGTATCGGGGGGCAGGTACATCCGCACAATATCTGCTTTCTTATTGGCGATGTGATCCAGGAACCCGGGATCCTGATGGGTGTAGCCATTGTGATCCTGCTGCCATACATTGGAAGTGAGAATAAAATTCAAAGAAGCAATGGGCCTTCTCCAGGAAAGCTGGTTGCAAACCTTTAACCACTTGGCATGCTGTGCGGCCATGGAATCTACCACACGGATGAAGGCTTCATAGCTGGCAAAAAAGCCATGACGCCCTGTGAGGAGATATCCCTCCAGCCAGCCTTCACACATATGCTCGGAAAGCATACCATCCATGATCCGGCCATCCTTTGCCAGGCAGTCGTCGGTTTCCAGAAGGGTGGCATTCCAGTCCCTGTTCTCTGCCTCAAATACTTTGTACAAGCGGTTAGACATGGTTTCATCCGGCCCGAAAATACGGAAATTCCGGCTTTCCTTATTCAGCTTGAAAATATCCCGCACATAACCACCCAGCTCGATCATATCCTGGGCCTTGGTTTTTCCAGGTTCAACCTCAATTCCGTACTGACGGAAATCCGGCAGCCGTAAATCCTTTAACAGCAAACCGCCGTTGGCATGGGGATTGGCACCCATGCGGGCATTGCCGGTGGGGGCCAGACTGGCCAGTTCCGGAATCAGTTTACCATTTTCATCAAAAAGCTCCTCCGGTCTGTAGCTGCGCAGCCATGCATCCAGAAGGGGCAGATGCTCTTGTGGTTTCTCCATGGAAATGGGTACCTGGTGGGCACGGAAGGAGCCTTCAATCTGCAGGCCGTCCACAAACTTAGGGCCGGTCCAGCCCTTAGGGGCACGCAGAACAATCATGGGCCAGATGGGTCTGTCCTGGCAATGGTTCACTCTGGCATTTTCCTGAATTTTTTTGATTTTCTCAATGGCGGTATCCATGGCCTCTGCCATTTTCTGATGCATGGGCATGGAATCTTCGCCCTCTACAAAAATGGGCTCCCATCCGCATCCCTTGAAAAAGCTTTCGATTTCTTCATGGGAAATACGGGAGAACACGGTGGGATTGCTGATTTTATAGCCATTCAGATGGAGAATGGGCAGCACTGCGCCATCCGTTACCGGGTTCAGGAATTTATTGGAATGCCATGATGTAGCAAGGGGACCGGTTTCTGCCTCGCCGTCTCCTACGATGACTGTGGAAATCAGACCCGGATTATCCAAAACTGCCCCAAAGCCATGGGCAATGGAATACCCCAGTTCACCACCCTCATTAATGGAGCCGGGTGTTTCCGGTGCACAGTGGCTGGGCACACCACAGGGAAAGGAAAACTGCTTGAACATCTTCTTCATGCCCTCTTCATCCTGGCTGATGTCCGGATAAATTTCGCTGTATGTGCCTTCCAGATAGGTGTTGGCAATCATAAAGTTTCCGCCATGTCCGGGACCGGAAAGCAGAATCATATCCAGATCATATTTCTTAATGACCCGGTTGCAATGGGCATATACAAAGTTCTGTCCGGGAACAGTGCCCCAGTGCCCTACTATTTTTTTCTTGATCTGGCTTAAATCCAAGGGTTTTTTCAGCAATGGATTATCCAGAAGATACAGCTGGCCTGCGGATAAGTAATTGGCAGCACGCCAGTATGCGTCAATTTTGTCCAGCATTTCCTGGGATAATGGCATTTTCTCCAGGCATACGGTTTGATCGGACATATGGTACCCCTTTCATATCTGAGAATGTTAATTTATTAACGCCCTCAGTATAACATGGGTGTTTTATCCTTGTAAAATAGCATATTGGCATTATATCCATATCAATATGGTATGGATATAATGCCAGCCTTTTTCTGTCCTCTATTCAATGACGGGGAAAAGCCCGCTCATACTGCTCCGGAATCCGGTTTGGCTGGTGCAGCGCCACTGCCGCCTCCAGCGTCCAGTAAGGATTGCGCAGCATCCCTCTGCCCACTGCCACCAGATCGGCATCTTCATTGCCCAGCACGGCGTTTGCCACCTGTATATCCGACAATTTCCCCACTGCAATTACCGGAAGCCCGTATTTCTCCTTAAATGCCCTGGCAAAGGGCACCTGATAGGCCGCATGGGTACCGGGACGTCCTCCCAATCCAATGGGTCCCTCCCCACCGGAACTGATGTGCAGCATATCCACACCGGCCTGCACATAGCTTTCCGAAAATTTCAGGCTTTCCTCCAGTCCATACCCCCCATCCACATATTCAATGGCAGATAGGCGCATCAGCAGGGGCATGTCCGGGGGAAGTTCTTTTTTGACCCGTTTCACCACCTGTGTGCCAAAAAGAGACAAATCCTCTCCATATTCATCGGTTCTGTGGTTGGTGTATCGGGACTGGAACTGATGGATCAGGTAGCCATGGGCGCCGTGAATTTCAATGGCATCGACTCCCGCCTGTACGGCTCTTCTGGCCGTCTGTCCAAATTTTTCTACAAGAATCTGAATTTCTTCTTTATCCAATGCTTTAGGCACTTTAAATTCTTCATTGTAGGCAAGGGCCGAGCAGGAAACAGGCACAGGGGCATCCTGGGCTTTTCTGCCGGCATGGGCAATCTGAATGGCCACCCTGGCCCCATAGCTGTGACAGCCATCTACAATTCGTTTGATGCCCTCCATCTGCCCGTCTTCCCATAAGCCCAGATCCTGATCCGTGATGCGTCCGTCCGGTTCAATATCTGTCATTTCTATAATGATGAGGCCTGCACCACCTACGGCCCTGGACACGTAATGCTGCACATGCCAGTCGGTGGCATAGCCATCCTTCCTGGTTACACTGTACTGACACATGGGGGGCATCACCACTCTGTTTCTTAAGTGCAACCCCTTACAGGTAAATTCATCCAGTAAGTTCATATACATCCCTCCTTTATGTTCAAGATGTTTCCTCTATATTTATGGTTCAATAATATAGGCTTGTACGATTTCGCCATAATAGGCAATGTGATAATCTTTATTCTCTCCATGGAAAAAACTGTCCACATCCGGTGGATAAAACTGCTCCACAGCTTCCTTTGGCACCTGGCGGCGATCCTGCAGCTGCTTATACAGGACTTTACATTCAAATGTCAGGGGAAGTTCCCGGATGCCTGGCACGGAAATGCTTTCCGGCTCCTCAAGGGTCAGCCCCAGTTCTTTTATTTTATCTGTATCCCTGCCGGATTTTGTGCCGCAAATCCCAAGTATGTTTTTGGAAAAAGGCACATAGGGCACATTAATGGTAAACTCCGATGTTTCATCCAGAAGCTGCCTGGTAAACCTGTTTTCTCTGACAAATACGGTAAACATCCGTTTACCCCATTCCATGCCAATGGTGCCCCATCCAATGGTCATGGTATTGATCTTATTCTGCCCTTTCGTGGTCAGCAGAATGCCGGTTGACAGGGCTTTTATCACATCTCCGGCATACTCTAATGGGTCAATTTTTCGTTTCATCTCCTAATGCCTCCCTTTTGTCCATCCCTGTTTGGTCCAATAAAATCAGGATTTCTTTATTTAAAGCATAGAACACTTTCCCATTTAAGTACAGTACGCACTTTTTGTTTAGTATATGCCAAAAAGAAAGTAATGAAGCCACCTGCTTTAGGGCAGCGCCTTAAGAATCCGCAAACATTTCCCCATCATTTGACGCCCCCTTTTTTTCGCCCTATAATGCGGATAGGCATTCAAATGATTAGACTTGAAGGGAGCGTACTGTATGGATGAATCCGTTGTAAATATTGGACCCTTTTCCTATACCATGTCTGTTTTAAACGGAAAATGGAAAATGCATATTTTGTTCTGGCTTTGGAAACGACAGCCTTTGCGGTATGGAGAGCTAAAAAAACTGCTGGGCAGTGTGACCCATAAAATGCTCAGCTCTCATTTAAAGGAACTGGAGCAGGATGGCTTAATTGTCCGCAGGGAATTCCATCAGGTCCCTCCAAAGGTGGAATATACCCTTTCCGAAAAAGGATGCACGTTAATGCCCATTTTGCATTTGCTGTGCCAGTGGGGAGAAGAACATTTTGAGGAAGAGCCCCCTTCCCCCTTGACATAATCCACATTTGGCCTTACTATATTTGCATATCATATATGTATTCTATGTTTAGTTATAAAGGAGGTATGCCTATGGCCATTCGTTTTTCATGCCCCATCTCCGGCAAACAGCGGGACAACACCACCGTCCGGGTGGTGGCAGGCTTTGTTTTTGTCCTTTCCGGAATCGCCCTGTGGACCGCCCTGAACGGAGCCACCCATGTTGCTGCCATTCTCACCGGCTTTTTAGCCATTGATTTTATCATCCGCGCCTTTATCAAACCGAAGTACAGCCCCCTGGCCACCCTTGCCCGGGGAATTGTTTCGGGCCTGAACCTGCCACGAAAAATGGTGGATCATGCGCCCAAGGTGTTTGCGGCCCGGGTGGGGGTAGCCTTTACTGTGATTTCCACCCTTTTATTTGCCGCCGATTTGCGCATTGGAGGCCTTGTGGTCCTTTCCGTTTTGCTGCTGTGTGCCGCACTGGAATCCTTTTTTGGATTCTGCGTGGGTTGCTGGATGTACTCACTTTTTCCAAAGAAAGTGGGGAATCTGGTTTCTCGTGAGTTTGTCCGCTAGATGGCGGGATTGGGGATGATAAAGTATTATAAAGCCTTGTTTCGTGCCATAAGGTGGCATGAAATGAGGCTTTTCCATTGATCAGAGACTGATTCTTCAACATATTTTATCAAATCTTTATATTTATTTCCCGGCAAATGGAATAAAATCAAAATCAAAATCAACCACACAGGAGGTCTTCCAATGACGCAGCAAAAGAAACTGCCTTACATTCCCTTGACGGCCAATGCTCTCATCATCCTTTTTGAACTCTGGGCTCTGGTACTTAGCATACAAGGTATGGGGCTGTCCATGTTCCGGTATTATACCCAGGATTCCAATTATCTTGCCCTCATCTCCTCCATTTTCTTTGTCGCTTTCGCATGCCGCCAACATTTCACCAGGAAGGCCATGCTCCAATGGGTAATTCTTTTGCGGGGGATGGCCACCTGCTGTCTGACCCTGACCTTCCTGATTGTACTATTTGTTCTGATTCCCATGGCCGGAATAGCCAGTGCCCCCATGATGCTCTTAGATGGCACCATGCTGTTCCATCACCTGCTCTGCCCCATACTGTCTTTTGTGTCCTTTCTCTTCTGGGAAAAAGAACATCTTACCATTTCTTATCCCGTCCTGTGGTCCATGGTTCCCACTTTCATTTATGCGGTTATCATTTTACTTTTGAACATTCTGAAAGTATTGCGGGGCCCCTATCCCTTTCTCTATGTGTATGAGCAGCCGCTCTGGATGTCCCTTCTCTGGATCTGCATCATTCTTGGCATTGCTTTTCTCATCTGTTTTGCCGTATGGAAGATGAAAGCCAGAAAATAATTTTACCCATCCGTCAATATTAATTTGGGATGCTCTCTTCTTATCCCCCATATTATGCTATAATAAGTAATATAAATGTTGTAGGAGGGTGTTCATCATGGAAGAACTGGTTCGTTTAAAAGCTGATCTGCTGGATCTTTATGTAAGTTGTGAATCCATCCAGGACTTTTTGGCCAGGAGTTCCCTTCTGCTGGACAATCCTCTGGTTTTACTGGACCCGTCTTATAAAATTATCGCCCACTCCGACAAGGGGCAGATTTCCGATCCCTTCTGGCAAACCTATGTGAATAAAGGATTTTGCTCCTTTGAATACATCTTAAAAGCCAAGCAGGCCGAAAATATCTCCGCAGGCCAGGAGAACCCCTATTTTTTTCCCTGTCATGTTTGTCGGGACACTAAGCTTGTGATGACTCTGAAAAAAAACAAATCTACCATCGGCTACCTGATGATGCTGGACTCTCAGCATCCGTTAACCATGCAGGATAAGCTTCTGGTAGAAATTCTCGGTAAAATGATTACAGATCAGTTGTCTTTAAAAGATTTTACAAGATTAACTGCATCCGGCAATGAACGGATCTTTCTGGATCTGTTATCCGGCGCCATTCTATCTACGGAAGAACTGAAAGACCGGGCCAAAAGCAGGGGGCTTCCGGAAGCCCAGGCCTGGCGTGTACTTGTCTGTGATGCCTCTCAGCCAGCCGCACTGGCCGCCGGCAATCTGACCTCATGGCCTGAAATAAAAAACCAGCTCCAGTCCACCCTTCACCTGCAGTTTTGTGCTTATTATGAGAATGCCCTTGTGATGCTGTACACGGAAAGTGCCTTTCAGCAGTTCCGGGAGCGCTTAATGGAACTGGCTGAAAAACAGGCATTCGTTGTGGGTGTAAGCGCTTCTTTCCCGGACTTAATCTTCACAAGAGATGCCTACAGGGAAGCAATGGAATGCATTCGCTTATCCCATTTTGTCATTCCAAGGAAAAGCCTGATTGAGCATTATGAGGTGAATCTTTATGCCCTTTTGCCTGACCTCCCCCTGGAGCTGGCTTTTCGCCGTTATGCCCACCCTGTTCTGAATCGCCTGTTGGAATATGATCTGGAAAATGATGCAGATCTGTTCTCCACATTGTACACCTATCTGCTACAGCATGAAAACGTGAACCAGACTTCCGTCTGTCTTTCGCTTCACCGGAATACGGTCCGGTATAAATTAAGACGGGCCAGTGAAATTGGTGCTTTTTCTCTGGAAAATGCCATTCTCATGGTGCAACTGTTGCTCTCTTATCGGATTCTTGCCTATTACGTTTTAAAAGAATACGGAGAGAATTCCAAACCTGCGGAAAAATCCATTTTACAGATTGCCCGCACCACGTTTCTTCAAAATATTGCCGAAAAATGTGCATCATGTACACTGGAATCTTGTGATTTTAGACAATAACACATAGGCACGCCACCGTGCCAAATGGTAGACTGGAAGGGTAAATACCTTTCCAGTTTTTCTATGTTAAAGGAGGAACTTATGTACACAAAATTGTTTGAGCCAGGCAATATCGGTCGGGCAGAAATTAAAAATCGCATTGTTATGCCTCCAATGGGAACCAGCCTGTCCAGCTTTACAGGTGAGGCAACCGATGAAGTGATCCGCTACTATGAGGAGCGGGCAAAAGGGGGCTGCGGATTAATCATTACCGAAATTGCACGCATCGACGATGTCACCGGCATCGGAGAACCGGGACAGCTCAGTGTCACTTCCGGAAAATATATCCGAAAGCTGGTGCAGTTAACGGAAGCTGTTCACAAATATGATACCAAAATCTTTCTGCAGCTTCATCACCCGGGTCGCCAGGTTACCAGATCATTGCTAAATGGCGTGCAGCCAGTTGCACCAAGCCCCATTCCCTGCGGTGTTGTAAAGGAAATGCCCCGAGAACTGACCACCGAAGAATGTGACGACCTTGTCAGAAAATTTGTGCGGGGTGCAGCCATCGCAAAAGCTTCCGATTTTGATGGCGTTGAACTGCACGGGGCCCACGGTTACCTGATCAACCAGTTTTTAAGCCCTTACACAAATAAACGAACAGATAAATATGGCGGAGATTTCCAAAAACGTCTCACCTTTTTAACCGATATCATCAAAGGCATCCAGCATATTTGCGGGCCCAACTTCCCCATCTCCGTGCGCATCAGTGCGGACGAATTCCTTGAGGGCGGATTAAAATTGGAAGATACCATTCGCATCTCCAAAATTCTGGAAGAGTTGGGTGTGGCCGCCATTGACGTCAGTGCGGGTACTTATGAATCTGGCTATGCCGTTATTGAACCCCAATTTTTCCCTGAAGGGTGGAAGAAACATCTGGCAAAAGCCATCCGTGAAAATGTGTCCATTCCGGTCATTGCCGTCAACAACCTGAAATACCCCAAAACCGCTGAGCAGTTTTTAGAGGAAGGCATTTGTGATTTTGCTTCTTTTGGAAGGGCTTTTCTGGCAGATGCCCACTGGCCCAATAAAGTACAGGCTCAGCAGGAGGAAATGATTCATAAGTGCATTGGATGCCTGCAGTGCTTTAAAACCATTTTTGCCGGCAAGCCCATTGAATGTACAGTCAATCCCATTGTGGGAAGAGAATTGCGCTATAATGAAAGAACCCTGGTACAGGATGGTGACGGCCGTTCGGTGATTGTGATTGGTGCAGGTCCCGGAGGCATGCATGCCGCTTCTCTTTTGGCCAAACGTGGCTATGCTGTTACCCTGGCAGAAAAGACGGACACTTTGGGAGGAACCCTGAAAACCGCTGAACAGCCCCCTGCCAAACAGATGATTGGGGAACTGATTAAAACGCTGGCTGCAGAGGTGGAGGCAGCCGGTGTAAAGGTTGTGCTGCAACAGGAAGTTACCCTGGAATGGCTCAGGGAACAGAATCCCTACGGTGTTGTTATCGCCTGTGGCGGTACGCCCATCATCCCCCCCATCGAAGGCGTCCACGGAGCAAATGTGGTCACTGCCGAAGATGTGCTGTTAAAGCATGTTTCCGTTGAAAACCAGCAGGTGGTTATCGTTGGTGGCGGGGTTACCGGATTGGAAACGGCAGAAGTCATGTCCCGCACCAATGCCATTACCCTTGTGGAAATGATGGACAGTGTGGGGAATGCCCTTTATACCAGCAATCGCATGATGCTCTTAAAACGCCTGCACGAAGCCGGCGTGAAAATCCAGACCAAACAAATGCTGGTGCGCATTTCCCAGGGAAATGTCCTGGTACGTGAAACAGATACCGGTACCGAGCATGAATTGCCCTGTGATACCGTTGTTTTAGCCCTGGGCGTAGCGCCTCAGAAGAATTTTGTCCACGAAATCCAGCATGCCTTTGCACATGTCATCTATGTCGGTGATGCGTACAAGCCAGGCCAGATCGTGGACGCCATGAAGGAAGCCAACGACAAGGCATATATTTTTTAACATTCCTTTGGGACGGACCATTCTCTCCAGGCCAGTTTCCCTATGATAAAACACAGGGCGGCCCCGATTGCTACATGCTTTCGAGGCCGCCCTGGTCTGTTTGTGATCTAAAAAAAGTGGCGGTGCAAACGCCCTGGTCAATGCTACAGGCCCCAGCATCGTCCCACTTCTTTGGCCCACTTTTCCGGATATTGAATCAGCAACTCCTCATGCTTTAGTGCAAAAGGGCAAATGTCCGGATTTGCAAAATGCTTTTCATAGCGCTTCAGATACTTCTCTCCCATTTTCGTCGCATAAAAACAGTGAATAATGGACTGATCCACCGCGATCTGATCTTCCACCGGTGTCACCAGATCAGAATAGAACTGGTTGTAAATGCTTTTCTTTTTAACAAATGCCATTTTCCCGTCACCGCAGAACAGATTTGTAAACTTCGTGGCATATGCCTGTTCTTCCACAGGCTTTTTGTCCAGGCGCCTTTGCATCCACCCTGGCAGCTTTCCCTTTTTAAAAATGGGAAAGAGCATTGCCGCCATAAGCCGGCCCTGCAGTTTCGCCGAAACGTTTCCGCTCTGGTCCATGTCGGAACTGCCAATGATGCCATGGTTCACATGAATCTGTCGTCTTTGTATCAGCAGGCTAACAAAACTGCCCCCTAAAGAGCAGCCATAGGCGGCGTGAATGCTTCCGTTAAAATTTGTTCTGATGTAAGCTTCCATTTTGGCCGTTTCCGTCAGCATGTCCGGAAAGAGACCATCCTCCGTCTCATCAAATCCATCATAACTGACACAAACCACAAAAAAGTCTTTTTCCAAAAGCGGAATTACTTCTCCAAAGTTCCTTTTCCAGTGACAGCAGGTTCCTGGCAAAAGGAATATGATGGGGTGTTCCGGATTCCCGAATTCATAAAATTTCATCGCATTTCCATTGTCAGAAGGCCTCAGGTTACGTCCTTCTGCACACCCCTTATTTGTTTTTTAGGCTTCTGATGTCTTCCAACGCCTTTTTCACCCGCTCTTCTTTCCCTTCAATTACAAGCACGACTGCCCCTTCGGAGCCTAAAGCGCCGCCAGCAGCTATACATTTTGCCTGCACCTGATAAAGCAGCTCCAGGGCTGTGATTTCCGTAACTGCCCTGGCGCCCGGAAGGGGCATAAGCCCCACCTTTTCTCCCAGAGCCTCATCCACAGGATTGCCCGATAAAAACTCCACTGCCTCACGCACATCTGGCACCAGTTTTTCAAGACCGATGGGCACAATCAGCTCTATGCCCCGCTGCATCACAGGCCCCCAGGCCGCCCCTATGGTGCCGCCCATGGGATTGCCTGCAAGAACGGCCACAAGCCCTGTGTGATCAATGGCATTGCCGCCCTTAATGAACACATCCCCTTTCTTCAGCTCCGGAAGATAACTTTTCCAGTGAAAGGCCCTGTCCATGGCTTTCCCATTTTCAATGACATAGGGGGGAATTCTGGTGGATTCCTCTGTTTCTCCGGTTTCTCCATTGGTAATAATCCCTACAGTATACCGGCTTTTTTCCTCTATTTTCTCTCCCACCAGCTCAGCCAGCACATAGGCATTGGTCATTCCTCCGGCAACAATAATATGCCGGTCCTTAAAGGCTCTCTGTACGCTTGGCAGAGCTCTGACACCTTTAGCGATCAACCTTTTTGACTCTTCCGGTGTAAGTGTGAATTGTCCTTTCATCGCTTTACTCCCTTTCTATTTTTCGGGGATTATTCCCGTGCAATATCCTTATGGAATGATTTTAACCGCAATATCCTTTCTTGCCACTTCTCTGGCTTCCCCCTCCGGATAGCCTATGGAGGCCATTCCCCAGACAATATGATTTTCCGGTATGCCAAATCCGTTCAGCACCTCCCGGATTTCTTTTTCATCGCAGATGGTCTTTAGCTGGTTGATCCAGCAGGAACCAATGCCTAAGGAATGGGCTGCAAGAAACATATTTTCCAATGCGCAGGCACAGTCTGCCAAACCATTCTGATTGTCCCGGTCAATGGAGACCAGAATAAGGGTAGGGGGCTGATAGAAGTTATAGTCCTCTCCTCTTCCAAGGCTTTTTCTGACTGCTCCGGCCAGTTTTTCTATCTCTGCACCGTTCTGAACCGCCGTAAACTGCCAGCCCTGTTTATTCATGGCACTGGGTGCATACATTCCCGCCTTGAGGATTAATTCCAACTCATTCTCCTGGATCTGCTCTTTTTTGAACTTCCGAATGCTTCTTCTGGATAAAATATTGTTCATCACTTCATTCATGTTGTCTCTCCCTTTCCTGTCTGATGTGGGCTTGCTTTATGGAAAATCCATTAAAATTATAATAGTGCAAAACCCAGGCAAAATCAACGTTTCTCATTCTTATTATGAATTTCATTATGTTGAAAGTTTTTACTCACCGCCTTACTCGAATGCTCTGCATTTTCACCCATTTTAAATTTTCTCATTTCCAATAATAATGATGATTTCTTCTTTACCATATTTGGGAAGTTACAGTTCAAGCCTGTTGTTTTGAAAAAGTCAATTCTAACATCACTGAGCTTTCAAGCTGACCCTATTTAAAAAAGCATACATATGGTACGCTTATTATAGATGGAGAAACACATAGACTAATAACCGTACTTAAAGGGAGAGACAGAGAAGCGTTGAAAGCGTATCTAAAAATATAAGTAGGGCATAATGTTCACCAGCGATCGGGCAAGTACATACTAAATCACCATAAGAGAAGTCCAACTTGATGCTTTGCAGATAGCAGGCAGATTCCATCTTCATCAGAATATTCTGTAACCATAAGGAACACGATAATATGACGATACGAGGGTACGACTTTATACCTCTGTTAAATAATATGCTTCAACAGTTTATATTAAAGGGAATTGTCAACATTCAATTTAATCATTTTCACAATAATGACTAAATTGAATGTCGCTTTGATCATATGAATTCTTAATTGTTTGGACAGCCTCATACCGGAACTTCATATTACAAGGTTACCACCAGAATTTTCAAACTGTTAACTTACCCGGCCTTTTTATTTTTCCCGACCATATTTAATGTTATAATAGTAATGACGATAAGTAAGCAGCGAATAATTGGTGAAAGGAGGTTTTATGGAGCATATGAAAAATAATAAATCAAAGAACACCTCTGTTAAAGAATACATTGAAAGCTTTGAGGGCGATGTCCGTATGCGCATGGAAAAACTTCGGGAGATAATTCTTAGCTGTTCCCCGGAAAGAGTGTGTGAAAGTTTTTCTGTAAATGTCTAAGATAGAGGTCT
>CAYRQT010000034.1:0-17958 GCA_964426655.1 uncultured Cuneatibacter sp.
ACGAAACAGGTGAATATGGTGGGTATAGCGCAGTTGGTTAGCGCGTCAGATTGTGGCTCTGAAGGCCAAGGGTTCGAATCCCTTTATCCACCCTTCATACCCAAGGATGACAGATGCAATGTTGCATAGGGCTATCGCCAAGCGGTAAGGCACAGCACTTTGACTGCTGCATTCGCTGGTTCGAATCCAGCTAGCCCTGTTGTCCTGTCACTCATAGGGCGAGCCTGGCAGGGAAAAATCAAAATATGGAGCACTAGCTCAGTTGGTAGAGCACCTGACTTTTAATCAGGTTGTCGGGGGTTCGAATCCCCCGTGCTTCACTTCAGACGCCGAAGGCGAACACACAAGCCTTTCCTGCCCCCCTTTCGGGGGTTGTTTTTTTACAGGACTTTTGGATATAGGGCCGTTCATTCATTGACATGGCAGAAATGCCTGCGGCATCTGCTGCAGGAGCCCTTTTTTGCGGATGTGGCGGAACTGGCAGACGCGCCAGATTTAGGTTCTGGTGGGAGACCGTGCAGGTTCGATTCCTGTCATCCGCATGCAGAGTGTATGTGCATATTGCACATACACTCTTTTCATTTCACAGATTTATTGTGTAAATAGGAAAAAGGTGCTATACTTCCTTTAGTTAGCATTTAGCCGGCAGGGGGTATGAGGCGATGGGGAAAAAGCGCACAGGCAAAACCGGCCCAATACAACTGGATGGAGAAAACAAGCCATTATATATCCGGACGCGGTTCTTATTTTCTGTATTGGGAATTGTGATCTTTCAGGTACTTTTGACACTGCTTTTGATTTATAGTACAGGTGTTTTTCGGGACACTGCAGAAACATCTGTTAACGTATTTAAAAATGAGGTGGATTCCAAGGCGCTTTCTTTGGAGGAAGCTTTGGAGAGATGGGCAAATCCTAGCCTTATTATGGGGCGGATGGAAACCATCACATCAGAAATAGAAAGCCTGTATGGGCAGCCGGCAGGGAGTATGCAGGAAAATTCTGCCATTCGGGAGGCCTATCTAAAGGAATCCCTTTCGGCACTGGTCACCCTGTTAAAAGGGACAGGCAGAGCGGGTGCCTTTCTTTTCCTGCAGGGGGATGGAACTTCTGCGGCCAAAGAAGGAATCTACATAAAGGCAGATAACCCTCAGGGCGAAACAAAAGAAAATAGCGAAATCACGGCATGGGTAGGTAGTGCAAAACTGATGGAAGAACTGGGTATTAAGACAGGAAAGTACTGGCAGGAAACCAAAACAATGACTGCTCAGGATGCTTTCTTTTGGACGCCAATGGAAACCTTGCAGAAGAACGTGCAGCTGGAGCCGGAGGAGACAGGTTATTGGTCCGGCCCTTTCTATCTGCTCTCAGAGGATGATCCGGTCATTGCTTTTAGTATGCCATTAGAGGACGAGAAGGGCAATGTGTTCGGCGTGGTAGGGGTTACTGTCAATGTTAGTTGTATGGAGTCCCTCTTGAATTCCGGAACGACAGACTTGATTGCATTAAAAGACCTGTCTTTTGGAAACTTTTTTAAAAACGGAGCTTCGGTTTCCTTCGAAAGCCTTTTGAATGAGGGGGATCAGACCTCTCTTTCCCTTCAGGTGGACGGAAATTATGAAGGCGTTTTCCGGACGGCAGGTGTTAAAAGTGCAAAACCTTTCGTATACGCATCGGCCATATCTTTATACGAAGATAGTTCTCCCTATGAGGGAAACAATTGGGTGTTGTTGGGGATAGCGGAGCAGAAAGAGATATATCAGGATGCATTAAAGCTGTTCTTTACCTTGCTGTTTTCATTTTTAGTGACCATGGTCATTTCGTCAATATTGGCTTTTATGGAAATAAGGAGGTTGGTGGCACCTGTTCAGGGTATTGTGCAGGAGCTGGCCGCTTATGACCCCGATAGTCTGAAACTGACCAGGTCCAATATTGTAGAACTGGACAGGTTGATGGATGCGATAGAGGGAATGAATAAGTCTGTACTGGATTCCTCCACGAAACTGACCCATGTGATTGGGGCAATAAAAATGAGAATTGCCATAGTGGAATATGATCGCAACAGTACACGAGTGTACTGTACAGATACACTGTTTTCTATTTTGGATGAATCCATTGAAGGATACAACAATCATTATGTATCCCGGGAGGCATTTGACAAATTTAAGGAGAGAGTGGCTATAAAACTGGAACAGGATCGGGAGGAAAGTAATCGATTTTATTTTATAGACAAGAATAAAAAGAAAAGATGGTTGTATATTGAATGTGAGGTAACCCAGGGAAGGGTTCTCTGTGTCCTTCAGGATGTGACCAGAGATATGCGTGAACGGATCAAGATACAAAGAGAAAGGGACTATGATGTTCTGACGGATCAGCTGAACAGAAGAGCCTTTGCAAACCGAATGGAAATCATTCTGAAACAGAACAAGGATATACAGGGCGTATTTTCTATTTGGGATTTGGATAATTTAAAGTACTATAATGATACGTATGGACATGACATGGGGGACAAGTACATCCGATTGCTGGCCAATGTTTTGGGGCGCCTACAGGGAGAGCAGGGACTTGTTGGAAGAATGGCAGGAGATGAATTCACCGTGTTTCTCTATGGATATGAAAATTATTCCTATTATGTCAGCCTGTTAAAAAGCGTGCACAGTGAATTCCTTTCAGAGAAAATAGATCTTCCGGATGGGAAAAAAATGGAAGTGAGCGTATCAGCGGGCATGTCCCTATACCCTCGTGACGGGGCGAATTTTGATGAGCTGATTTCATTTGCGGATTTTGCCATGTATGAGGTGAAAAATGCTCATAAAGGAGATATCCGCCTGTTCAATGCCGATACATATAAAAGAAATTCAGTCATTTTAAGAGGAACGGGAGAGCTGGCTCGCATTATTCGTGAACAGAGTATACAGTACATGTTCCAGCCCATCATAGATGTGCACAGTGGGGAGATATACGCATATGAAGCCCTTATGCGTCCGGTTTCAGACATTTTGACCAACCCGGAGGTGCTGATTCGGGTAGCCCAGCATAATTCTAAACTGAATATGATTGAAAAGCTTACCTGGTTCAGAGCCCTGGAGAGCTTTTTCAAACAAAATCCATCCCCATCCCTAAAGCTTTTTCTCAATTCCATTCCAAACCAGTTCCTGACGGAGGACAATGTTTTTATCCTCGAGCAGATTTACGGGAATCGGTTGCGCAGGCTTGTTATGGAGATTACAGAAAATATTAAGGTAAATGCCGCAATAGAAAAGAAAAAAAGAGCCTGGTGCGATAAATGGAACATAGCTGTGGCGTTGGACGATTATGGGGCCGGCTACAGCAACAACGACAAGCTGGTTAACCTGGATTTGAATTTTGTCAAGCTGGACAGAAGCCTGGTGAGAAGCATCGACAGAAATGAAAGCAAAAAGAAGCTGGTGGAAGGCATTATTGAGTATTGCCATCAGAGGGGAATTCTGGTTATTGCTGAAGGTGTAGAATTAAGGGAAGAGCTGACAACGGTCATGGAATTGGGAACGGATTATGTGCAGGGATTTTACTTCGCATTTCCTCAATATCAGTGCGGTCCTGTGGTGCAGGAAAGACTGGATATTACCTTGGAAATCCAGGAGAAAATTCAGGCTTCCCGTCAAAAATATTTGGAGTAGGTGCAGTAAAGTGAATTTCAAGGGGATTATTCAATATGAGGGGACCAGGTATCATGGCTGGCAAAAACAAAAAAACACCCAGAATACAATACAGCAGAAGGTGGAGGATGTGCTGAGCCGTATGGTGGATTGTCCAGTTGAAGTATTGGCATCCGGGCGAACAGATGCTGGGGTGCATGCCTGGGAACAGGTATTTCATGTTCATCTGGATACCGCTCATGATGGAACCTGCATTAGGGAATATCTGAATACGTATCTCCCGTCAGATATTCGTGTACTGGCTATGGAGCCGACACAGCCCCGCTTCCATAGCCGCCTGCAGGCGGTCGGCAAGACATACTGCTACCGGATGAACCTGGGGAGAATCGCACCTGTGTTTGACCGTGACTATGTATGGCATCTTCCGGGTGAACTGGATCTGAAAGCCATGGAGAGTGGGGCCGCCTTATTGGAGGGAGAGCATGATTTCGCCCCCTTTAGCAGTGTGGGAAAGACCAGGAAATCTACAATAAGGCTTATCAGGGAAATTCAAATTCAGAAACAAGGGGATAGGATAGCACTATATTTTACAGGGAACGGTTTCCTGTACAATATGGTACGGTTGCTGACAGGAACCCTGGTGGAAATCGGGCAGCACAAAAAGGAACCTGAAGATATTTTGCGGATTTTTGCTACAGGCAGCAGGCAGGAAGCAGGATTCATGGCTCCTGCAAAAGGGCTTATGCTCATGAAGGTATATTATGAAGAAAGTGAATTCCAAAGCAAAAAAGGGCTTGACGTTTTTTGAGGAGTAGGGTATAATTCATTCCGTTGTAGCAATGGGCTATCGCCAAACGGTAAGGCACTGGACTCTGACTCCAGCATTTCAAGGTTCGAATCCTTGTAGCCCAGCTAACAGGACTCTATAGCGGTTGTGCTGTAGAGTCTTTTTTCTATGAATAAAAAAATGCCAAAACAGATAAAATGAATGGAAAACCAGAATAAACAGGGGAAGCATATGGAAATTGGAAAAAAACAAAAACTGCAGATTTTATCCATAAAGGAGCAGGGAGCCTATCTGGGAGATTGCCCCGGAGAGGACAAAGGGGTGCTCCTGCCCAGAAAGCAGGTGCCCGAAGGGGCAGAAACCGGCATGACGTTGGAAGTCTTTCTGTACAGAGATTCTGAAGACAGAATGATTGCTACGACAGCAGAGCCACCCATGGAAGTAGGGGAACTGGCCAGATTGGAAGTGGCAGAACAGACAAAAATAGGCGCATTTCTGAAATGGGGATTGGAAAGAGATCTTTTCCTGCCATATAAAGAGCAGACAAGGCGCATTACCAGGGGGGACTGGGTGCTGGTAGCCCTGTATGTAGATAAAAGCCAGAGACTGTGCGCAACAATGAAAGTCTACACCTATTTACAGCCAAATGGACCCTACCAGGAAAAAGATCAGGTGAAAGGGACAGTATATCAGGTCAGCGACCAGTATGGTGCGTTTGTGGCTGTGGATAATCAATATTTTGGCCTTGTGCCAGTTGGTGAAATTTTCACACCATTGGAACCAGGGCAGATGATAGAGGGAAGAATTCTCAGGATTCGGGAAGATGGGAAACTGGATTTGACTTTGCGCCGGCCCGTACGGGCACAGTTGGAAGAAGATGCAGAGCATGTGATGAAGGCGCTGGAAGCTTTTGGAGGCGAATTTCCTTTTGGGGAGAGCGTAAGTCCCGCCATTGTAAAACGAGAGTTTCAGATGAGTAAAAATGCCTTTAAAAAAGCATTGGGGATTCTGTATAAACAGGGTAAGATTTCCATTGAAGTAGATCGGATTTATAAAAAGGACCTGTAAATTAGGAGGAGAAAAAACTATGGAGAGAAGAAATCAGATTTCAGTAAATCGGCTGTTCCTTGGTATGATTCTGCTGCAAATTGTGGGTGGGAGCCTGCTTTCCCGTTTTTTTTCAGAACAGCTGGAAAATCTGTATGTGAACCTCATTTTTGCACAAGTTCTGCTTTGGTTCCCCATAACATTGTATGGCGTCCTCAGAGGAAATAATCTATTAAAGGGAATCTCCCATGAAAAAGTGTCCTGGAAGGTATATCCACTGGTGATTTTGCTGGGCATCAGCTTGCTTCCCCTGCTTTCATTGCTGAATCTGCTATCCACCCAAGTGGCAGGGAGCCAGGTTTCGGGGCTCCTGGATCAGCTTTCCCAGGGGGAACTAGGCCTGAATCTTCTATTTATGGCGGTTATGCCCGCTGTTTCAGAGGAACTGGCGTTTCGAGGCTTTCTGTATTCTGCCTATCAGAAAAGTGCCCCCTGGAAGGGGGTTTTATTCAGCGCCCTCTGCTTTGGTCTGATGCACTTGAATCTGAATCAGTTTTCCTATGCTTTTGTGATTGGGATAGCTGCAGCCCTTCTGGTATATATTACCAACAGCCTTTATCCGGCAATTCTCCTTCACTTTTTTTACAATGGCAACAGTGTGCTTTTGCAATTTTGGGTAAGTAAAATGGAGACGGTTTCTGGATTAAGTACCACGCAGGAGAGCATAGATGTTTCCGGGGCAGCTCTTCTGATCCTGGTCCTGGTGTTGGCCGTATTGGCGCTGGTCGGTGTTGGGATTTCTGCTTTGTTGTATTGGGCCATTGTTAAGAACTGCAGCGGAGAAGAGAGAATGAGAAAGTTTTTCAAGCCTTCCGGGAGTAGGCCGGTAAGGGTGGTAAGCCTTTCTTATCTGGCAGCAGTAGTGCTGGCAGTGGGGTATATGATCTGGTTGATCTGAGGCATAAGGGGTGGGATGGATGATGTGGCAAAAGTCAGTTTAATCTAGAAAATGATTTTTTCGTCTGTTGGTCACCAGATAACTGTGGCAGATGCGGTAGCACATTTCTTTTTCTTCTCCGCTGCAGGTGAGGATCAAGGTGTGAAGCTTGCTGTCCATGTCCTGTCCGGAGCTTTCCTTCAGATAATGAGAATATCGGGCGTCAAAAAGGTTCTGGCCCTCCAGAAGATAGTCATATGACAGATTAAAAAACTGATGAAGCTGATGAAGCACGTAGGCAGATACCTTTCTCTTGCCCCTTTCAATGCAGCTGAGATAGCTTACGGAAATGCCCAGGGCACGGCTGAGTTCCTCCTGGGTAAGTGATAAATTTCGGCGTTCCACCCGAATCCGATCTCCGACAGATACAGATGGAGGCTGATTTGTAACGGCATAATCCTTTTTCATAATGCAAATACCCCCCTGATTTTGGTTTTTGTTTTTTTCCTTTTGCCACATCAAAAAAAGTATACTTGGGAAAAACAGATGTGTAAATAGTCAGTTGAGTGAAGGAAATATACAAAATGAGTGTAGAGATAACTGCAAAAATTGTTTAAAATGGCAAAAAGTATGATTAGGCCAAACTTGCCCCTGAAAAATTCTGAAGAGCTCAGAATTGCAAATGTAGGTTGGCTATTTTTAATAAAAATATGGTGGGAAATTTAGTGCAAAATTTTCACACTGTAAAAGAGATAAACGGTATTTAGTTAGTTTTTCACAATTGCGTATCAAAAATGGACTTTTCAGGGAAGAGACTTAGTAAATCTGCTGTATCTAAACTGGACAAACTTGGTGAATTCCATTAGAAAAAGGCCTGGAAAGAGGGCATATACAAATTCAACAAAAGCATGGAAAGAGATTTGTTTAATTGCCATATGGTATAAAAAGAAGGATTCGTGTAGAATATGAACTAGAAAGAGACCGGTGTGCCGGTGTGAAAAAATTTCAGAAAATGCGTTATGTGCAGGAGGATTAATTCAGATGGCTGGTTTATCACTAAAAAATGTTTCAAAAGTTTATCCTAACGGATTTGTGGCAGTAAAAGATTTCAATTTGGAAATCGCTGACAAAGAGTTCATTATTTTTGTAGGCCCTTCCGGTTGCGGAAAGTCCACTACATTAAGAATGATTGCCGGCCTTGAGGAAATTTCCTCTGGTGAACTGTGGATCGATGGGAAACTGGTAAATGATGTAGAGCCTAAGGACAGAGATATTGCCATGGTTTTCCAGAACTATGCATTGTATCCGCATATGTCCGTATATGACAACATGGCATTCGGACTGAAGTTACGTAAGGTACCGAAAGCCGAAATTGAAAAACAGGTTCATGAAGCAGCGAAGATTCTGGACATTGAGCATCTGTTGGATCGTAAGCCCAAGGCCTTGTCCGGTGGACAGAGACAGCGTGTTGCTATGGGACGTGCCATTGTTCGTAAACCTAAGGTATTCCTGATGGATGAGCCTCTCTCTAACCTGGATGCAAAACTCCGTGTACAGATGCGTATTGAGATTTCCAAATTGCATCAGAGACTGGCCACAACCATTATTTATGTAACCCATGATCAGACAGAGGCTATGACACTGGGAACCAGAATCGTAGTGCTTAAGGATGGCCTGATTCAGCAGGTGGATACACCGCAGAACCTGTACAACAAGCCGGTTAACAAATTTGTGGCTGGATTCATTGGCTCTCCTCAGATGAACCTGATTGATGCAAAAATTGAAAAAGATGGTGCGGATATTGTGGTTCGTTTCGGAGATCACAAGATTACACTTCCGGAAGGAAAGGCAAAACAGTTAGAGTCCACTGGGTATGTTGGCAAGGAAGTCGTTTTTGGAATTCGTCCGGAAGACATTCATGATGAGGAAATGTTTGTGGAAACATCCAAAGGCAGCATCATAGAAGCTACCATTCGTGTATATGAGCTGTTGGGTGCAGAAGTTTATCTGTACTTTGACATCAATGATATGAGCTTTACTGCACGTGTAAATCCTCGTACAACTGCAAGACCTGGCGATACCGTAAAATTTGCGCTGGATACTTCTAAAATTCATATCTTTGACAAAGAAACAGAACTGGTTGTTTTGAATTAAAAAGCAGAATAGAAAGGCATCCGCCAGTGCGGGTGCCTTTTTTCTAAGTACAATAAAATGAAAAAAATATGAATATTTTTATTTGTGCTTTATTTTTTTGACGGAATGCTATAAGATAGTAAGAGACTGAATAGGCGAGGGAGTAATAAAAGCATGATATCAAATCAGATTTTACAGACGACCATTGATGGCTTAAAAAGTATAGCCCGGGTAGATTTGTCTGTGTGTGACACAGATGGAAAGGTATTGGCCACCACCATCAGTGAGATAGAGCATTATGAAGCGGTTATCGTTGCGTTTGTGAAATCTGCAGCGGATAGCCAGGTGGTTTCCGGCTATCAGTTTTTTAAAGTGTTTGATGAAAACCAGCTGGAATATGTTCTATTGGCCAAGGGATCCAGTGATGATGCCTATATGGTAGGGAAGATTGCTGCTTTTCAGTTGCAGAATCTGCTGATAGCATATAAGGAGCGGTTTGACAAGGATAATTTCATTAAGAATCTTCTTCTGGATAATCTCCTGTTAGTGGATATTTACAATCGTGCCAAGAAGCTCCATATTGATACGGCTGTGCGGCGTTGTGTGTTTATTATTGAAACCAAAAATGATAAAGACACCAATGCACTGGAGACTGTGCGCAGTTTGTTTTCCAACAAGACAAAGGATTTTATCACTGCAGTGGATGAGAAAAATATCATCCTTGTAAAAGAAGTGAAGACAGGGGACAGCTACGAAGAACTGGACAAAACAGCCAACGTGATGCTGGACATGATCAATACAGAAGCCATGACTAAAGCGCATATCGCCTATGGCACCATTGTAAATGAAATCAAAGAAGTTTCCCGCTCCTATAAGGAAGCCAAAATGGCTTTGGATGTGGGTAAGATTTTCTATAGTGATAAAAGCGTGATTGCTTATTCGAATCTGGGTATTGGCCGTTTGATTTATCAGTTGCCCCTTCCCCTTTGCCGGATGTTCATCAAGGAGATTTTTGAGGGGCGTTCCCCAGATGACTTTGATGATGAGACTCTCACAACCATTAATAAATTTTTTGAGAACAGCCTAAATGTATCTGAAACTTCCAGGCAGCTTTATATTCATCGGAACACCCTGGTGTACCGCTTGGACAAAATTCAAAAATCCACCGGACTGGATTTGCGCGTCTTTGAAGATGCCATTACTTTTAAAATTGCACTGATGGTAGTAAAATACATGAAATACATGGAAAAAGTTGAGTATTAAAGCACTTCTTTAGGTGTACGGGAGCTTGCATGATTACATTTCAGAATGTCAGTATGACCTACGGAACCGGCCATTTAGCTATTAGAAACGTTGAATTTCAGATTGAGGACGGAGAATTTGTGTTCTTAGTGGGGCCTACGGGCTCCGGTAAGAGCACATGTTTTCGTTTATTGCTAAAAGAGATCGAACCGACGGAGGGAGAAATACAGGTGGATTCTTTTTGCCTTTCTTCCATGAAAAAAAAGGAACTTCCCAGATACAGGCGCAATATGGGGGTGGTTTTCCAGGATTTTCGGCTCCTGGAGGATCGTGATGTTTATGAAAATATTGCCCTGGCCCAGCGAGTGAACGGTACACCTGCGCATGTGCTGAAAAAAGAAGTGCCGGCTATTATCAAGGAAGTGGGACTTGGCGCAAAGTATCGTATGCTGCCTTCTCAGCTCTCAGGTGGAGAAAAGCAGAAAGTGGCCATTGCCAGAGCACTGCTGAATCGCCCGCCTATTTTACTGGCGGATGAGCCTACAGGAAATCTGGACCCTAAAAGTGCGGAAGAAATTATGTCTCTGCTAGAGGCTGTAAATGAAAAAGGGACAACAGTGGTGGTCATTACACACAATCTAGCCATGGTAGAGGAAAAGAAAAAGAGAGTCATTTCACTGAACAGAGGCTGCCTGGTGGGTGATGTTGCACCTCAGGGAGGCAAAAGATGAAGCTACACGGAGTGCTGTATGGCATAAAACAGGGATTTCAGAATATATGGAAGCATAAGTGGTTTTCCATAGCCTCCATTATCACGCTGGCGGTCTGCATTTACCTGCTGGGGATTTCTTATCTCCTGGTGGTGAATGTGGAATATATGGTGGAAAAAGCCGGCGAGACAGTGGGGGTTACTATTTTTTTTGAAGAAGGCATTGCAGATGAGCAGATTGAAGCCTTAAGGACCACCATTGAAGCCATGCCGGAGGTAAAATCCCTGACTTATATTTCTGCTGAGGAAGCGTGGGAAATTTTTAAGGATACATACTTTTCTGACAACCCTGAGCTGGCGGATGGATTTAAAGATGACAATCCATTGGCTAATTCTGCATCTTTTGAAGTGTATCTGGAGGATCCCTCCCAGCAGGCTGGTTTTGTCAGTGAGGTAAAAGAACTGATTGGCGTGCGGGATGTGAATTATTCTGCCCTGGTGGCAGGAAGTTTTACAGACTTTTCCAGGATGTTCACATATATTTCAGCCGGTTTTATTTTGATATTGCTGGTGGTGTCCATGTTCCTGATCAGCAACGCTATTACCAATGCCTATCAGTCCAGAAAAAAGGAAATTGAAATTATGAAATGGCTTGGGGCAACAAAGAGCTTTGTCAGGTTCCCCTTTCTGGTGGAAGGGTTTGTGATAGGGGTTATTGGTGCGGCGCTACCTGTAGCTTTTGTAGTGCTCACCTATATGGAACTGCAAAATGCCATCCAGGTGCATTACAGAACCATTGCCAGATTAATCAGCTTTGTGCCATTACAAGAGGTATTCCCCATTATTCTGGGCGTTTCTCTTGGACTTGGGGCGGGTCTTGGCGTGCTACAGAGCTTTTTCACCATTAGGAAGCAGGTGGATGTTTAATGCAGAATAGAAATGAGAAGCATATGTTGTTAACAGAAAAAGGAGCAAAAAAAGTTGCTCTGGCCATGATGGCATTGGCACTTGTCATAGCGCTGACGGTTTCTTTGCTACGGGGCAGTCTTATTGCAGGGGCAGTGGATGAAGAAGATCTTGCCAATATCCAAAGCAGCATTGAAGAAGCGGAAAATTACAAAGCTTCTTTGGAGGCCGAGCGGGAAAAAACACAGGATTACATCAATTCTCTGGAAACAGAAAAGGATGATCTGGAAACCTATATTTCCAGCATTGACGCCTATATGCAGGACATTAATGACCGGCTTGCAGAGCTGGAAAGTCAGGTGGAAACGGTGACAGCACAGGTGGAGGCCGCCCAGGAGGAGGTTTCCCAGTGGGAAGATACCAGACAGGCACAATATGAGGCCATGAAACTCCGGATTAAATACATGTATGAAGAAGGGGAAAGCGATTTTTGGACCCTGTTTCTGGGATCTGGTTCCCTAACGGATGTGTTGAACCGAATGGAATACGTAAAAGAGCTAAGTGCCTACGACAGGGAACAGTTAAACACCTATCAGGCCACTTTGGAAACAGTGCAGGTAAAACAGGAGACACTGGAAGCCACTTTGGAAGAGCTGGTAGCGCTGCAAACAGAGGAAGAGGCTAAAAAGGAATCCCAGGAGACACTTTTGGCGGAAAAATCCAGTCAGCTGGAGGCATATTATGCCAGCATTGCAGAACAGCAGGGGATCTTGTCTGATCTGGATGACAGTGTAACAGAACAGGAAGCGGCCATTGCAGTTATGCAGCAGGAGGAAGAGGCCCAGGCACTGATTCTACAGCAACAGATAGAAGAACTGAAAAAACAAAAAGAGGCAGAAATTGCAGCAGCCATTGCCAAGGCAGAGGAAGAACGAAAAGCACAGGAGGCTTCCAGTATTGCAGCTTCCATTGCGGCGTCCATTGAGGCTGAGGCCAGCATTGCCCAAAGTAAGGCAGAGGCAGAGAGCCAGACATCCCAGACGGAAGGTTCAGGCCAGGAGACGGCAGGGACCACGGCTGCAGCGGAAACTGAGGCACCCACTACCAGTGCAGCCAGTACGGAGGGGACGTATCAGTTGGTCTGGCCCACCCCGGGCAATACCCGCATTACCAGTAGCTACGGGCCAAGAGAGTCATTGGCTGCCCAGTTGGGAACGGCTCCTTTCCATTATGGCATTGATATTGCAGTGAATGTGGGGACGAAGGTGCTGGCCGCCACAGATGCCATTGTGTTATATGCCGGTGATGGAACAAAGTATGGTACACAGGCCGGCGGTATTCAGGTATGGCTTCTGAGTCTGGACCAGAACATTACCACCACATATATGCATTTGTCCCAGGCTTTGGTGACGGAAGGGGCTTATGTGCAGGCCGGCTCTGTTATCGCACTCTCTGGCAATACAGGGACTTCTACCGGAGCCCATCTGGATTTCCGCGTAACCATTGCATCAATTAGTAGCAATCCCATCAATCCGTTATCGGATTTTATTACATATCGTTAGAAATGAGGAAGAAAATGGAGCAGGAAATAAGAGAAAACAGGGGATCCAGAGGTGATTTTCGCTTTGGTGTCATCTTCGGCATGCTGTCCATGTTGCTGCTGTCCATGCTGGTATTTCTGGTGCTGGGCATCACCGGGCATCTGCAGTTTGGCAGTGAGAGCACCAGTTCGGATATGGTCAGTCTGCCTGCCACCATTGGCAGCGGCAATGCGGAACTGGATACGGCTAAGGTGGTAAATAAGCTGGACAGTTTGCTGGAAGATATTGATTCAGGGTTCTATTTTGATTTTACAGCGGACCAGCTGGAAACAGGATTGTATAAGGGGCTGTTTGATAGCCTGGATGACACATACACTGTATATTACACGGCGGATGAGTATGCAGAACTGCAGCAGTCCTCCAGCGGTACCTATGCCGGAATTGGCGTAGGAGTGCAGCAGAATGAGGACACAGGACAAATCGTGGTGTCATTTGTATACAGCGGGTCTCCTGCAGAGGCTGCCGGCATACAGGTGGATGATGTGATATACCAGGTAGGAGATACCCTGGCAGAAACAACGGATATCAGCAGCGTGGCGGCTATGATCCGGGGAGAGGTGGGAACCACCGTGGATTTGACCATCTATCGCCCCTCTACAGACGCTTATCTGGATCTAACCATCGAACGGGCAAATATTGAAGTGGAAGTGGTTACCTATGAGATGCTGGAAGACGGGGTGGGGTACATTTATATTGCAGAGTTTGAGGAAACCACCTTTGAGCAGTTTAAAGAGGCGTTGGAGACCCTCCAAAGCCAGGGGGCCAAGGGCATTGTGCTGGATGTGCGCAGCAATCCGGGAGGCCTGCTGACTTCCGTGGTGGATATGCTGGATTACCTTCTGCCGGAAGGCACACTGGTCACCACCAGGACCAGATATGGAGTGGCCAATACCTATTCTTCGGATGCCTCTGACGTGGAAATGCCTTTTGTGGTTTTGACCAATGGATATAGTGCCAGTGCCTCTGAAATTTTTGCAGCAGCCCTGCAGGATTATGACTGGGCTACTCTGGTAGGAACCACCACATTTGGAAAGGGCATTGTGCAGTCCGTATTTGCTGTGGAAAATGGCGGTGTAAAGATGACGGTGGCCTCCTACTTCCCCCCCAATGGAGAAAATATTCATGGGGTTGGAGTGGCCCCTGACATTGAAGTGGAGATGGATGAGGAAATTGATGCAGACGGGCCATACAATGGCGATAACCAGCTGGAGAAAGCGGTTGAGGTTCTCCAGGAAAAAATGGATGCACAATAAATGATGTACGGCATAAGAGAGGGGCATATCCGGACTGGATGTGCCCTTTTGTAAACGAACAAATGTTTGCAAAAAGCAGGCTGTTATGCTAAAATGGGGGGTACATTGGGTGTGAATGCCCGGGAGGAGAAAAATGGGAGAATTTAAACTGGTATCCACATATCAGCCCACAGGCGACCAGCCCCAGGCCATTGCAGAACTGGTCAAAGGGTTTCGGGAAGGCAATCAGTTCGAAACTCTGTTGGGGGTCACGGGCTCAGGGAAAACCTTTACCATGGCAAATGTGATTGTACAGCTGCAGAAGCCCACCCTCATTATTGCTCACAATAAAACCCTGGCCGGACAGCTGTACAGCGAATTTAAAGCCTTTTTTCCGGACAATGCCGTGGAATATTTTGTATCTTATTATGATTATTATCAGCCGGAAGCCTATGTGCCATCCACTGACACCTATATAGAAAAAGATTCGGCTATCAATGAAGAAATTGACAAGCTGCGCCACTCTGCCACTGCTGCTCTGGCAGAACGCAAAGATGTGATCATTGTGGCATCTGTATCCTGTATATATGGTTTGGGAAGTCCGGTGGACTACAAAAACATGGTGTTGTCTCTGCGGCCCGGCATGGAACGGGACAGGGATGATGTAATTCGGCAGCTCATCGATAACCAGTATGATCGAAATGATATGGACTTTCACCGGGGCACCTTCCGGGTGCGGGGAGATGTGCTGGAAATTTTCCCTGCCAACGCCGGAGATAAGGCGTTGCGGGTGGAATTTTTTGGAGATGAAGTGGACCGGATCAGCGAAATAGACCCTCTTACCGGGAAGGTCCATGCATATCTGGAGCATATTGCGGTCTTTCCTGCTTCCCACTATGTGGTGCCCAAGGAACAGCTGGAGCAGGCTGCCAAAAATATTTTACTGGAACTGACAGACCAGATGCAGTATTTCAAACAGGAGGATAAGCTTCTTGAACTGCAGCGCATCTCCGAACGGACTAATTACGATGTGGAAATGATGCGTGAAACCGGGTTTTGCTCCGGCATAGAAAATTATTCCCGGCACCTGACGGGGCAGAAGGCCGGGGCGCCCCCCCATACCCTGATGGACTATTTCCCGGAGGATTTTCTGATTATTGTGGATGAATCCCATATTACCCTGCCCCAGATCCGGGGCATGTATGCAGGGGACAGGTCCAGAAAGACCACATTGGTAGAATATGGATTCCGCCTGCCCTCTGCACTGGACAATCGCCCCTTAAATTTTGGGGAATTTGAGCAAAAAATTGACCAGATGTTGTTTGTGTCCGCCACGCCGGGAGAGTATGAGGCGGCCCACGAGCTGCTACGGGCAGAACAGGTCATCCGGCCCACAGGCCTGCTGGACCCGGAAATTTCTGTTCGTCCGGTTACTGGGCAGATTGACGACCTTCTGGGAGAAATCCGTAAGGTGGTGAAAGAGGGGAATAAGGTACTGGTCACCACTCTGACAAAAAAAATGGCAGAAGATCTGACCAATTATCTGCGGGAAGCGGATGTGCGGGTCCGGTATCTTCACTCTGATATTGACACCCTGGAGCGTACCGAAATTATTCGGGATATGCGACTGGACATTTTTGATGTTCTGGTGGGCATTAACCTGCTGAGAGAGGGACTGGACATTCCTGAAATTGCCCTTGTGGCCATTCTGGATGCAGATAAAGAAGGGTTCCTTCGTTCAGAAACTTCTCTAATCCAGGTTATTGGACGGGCCGCCCGCAATGCCCAGGGGCGGGTCATCATGTATGCCGATACTATTACGGACTCCATGGCCAGAGCCATCAGTGAAACAGAACGAAGGCGGGGAATACAGGAGGCCTATAACAGGGCCCATGGCATCACCCCCCAGACCATACATAAGGAAGTGCGGGATCTGATCAGCATTTCTAAGGCTGCTCAGCAGGCAGCCGTACAGCTGGAGAAGGATCCGGAGTCCATGGACAGAAAAGAACTGCTTAAGCTGATTGAGAAAGTGACAAAGAAGATGAAGCAGGCAGCAGCGGAGCTGAATTTTGAGGCGGCTGCTGAATTAAGAGATCAGCTAAAAGAGCTGAAAACCCATTTGGAGGAGTAGACAGAAATGGCAGAAAACCAGTTCATTCGTATACGGGGTGCAGCAGAGCATAATCTGAAGCACATCAATCTGGACATCCCCAGGAATCAGTTTGTGGTGCTCACCGGCCTTAGCGGGTCCGGGAAATCATCGCTGGCTTTTGACACTATATATGCAGAAGGGCAGCGACGGTACATGGAATCCCTCTCTTCCTATGCCAGGCAATTTCTGGGACAAATGGAAAAGCCCAATGTGGAGAGCATTGAAGGCCTTTCACCTGCCATTTCCATCGATCAGAAAAGCACCAATCGAAATCCCCGGTCCACGGTGGGCACGGTAACGGAGGTCTATGACTATTTCCGACTGCTTTATGCCCGCATTGGCATTGTCCATTGCCCCCACTGCGGCAGAGAGATTTTCAGGCAATCCGTGGATCAGATGATCGATCAGATTATGGCCCTGCCGGAACGATCCAAAATCACCCTGCTGGCACCGGTGGTGCGGGGTCGCAAGGGACAGCATGTGAAGGTGTTTGACCAGGCCCGAAAAAGCGGCTATGTGCGGGTAAGGGTGGATGGCAACATTTATGAACTTTCCGAGGATATTGCCCTGGACAAAAACATTAAGCATAGCATTGAAGTGGTGGTGGACCGGCTGGTGGTAAAAGAGGGCATTCAGTCCCGCCTGGCCGATTCAGTGGAACATGTGCTAAAGCTGGCAGATGGCCTGCTGCAGGTGGATGTACAGGGAGCGGACACCTTGACATTCAGCCAGAATTTTGCCTGCCCGGACTGCGGCATCAGTGTGGACGAGGTGGAACCCCGCAGCTTTTCCTTCAATAACCCTTTTGGAGCCTGTCCCAGCTGTTTTGGCCTGGGATATACCATGGAGTTTGATGAAGATCTGCTGATGCCGGACAAGAGCCTTAGCCTGAATCAGGGAGTGATCAGTGCCCCTGGCTGGCAGTCCGCTACTCAGCCTGGCAGCTTCTCCCGTGCCATTCTGGATGCCTTATCCGGTGAGTATGGTTTTTCACTGGACACTCCCTTTCAGGAGTATCCGCCGGAAATCCATGATTTGCTTATCTATGGAAAAAACAGCCACAGTGTGAAAGTCCATTATAAGGGGCAGAGAGGGGAGGGCATTTATGACATCACCTTTGAAGGCCTCATTGAAAACATGAACCGGCGCTACAGGGAAACTTCCTCTGACACCATGAAGACAGAATATGAAAGCTATATGCGGATCAATCCCTGCCCCCTGTGTAAGGGGAAACGATTGAAAAAGGAATCCCTGGCAGTGACAGTGGGACAATATAACATATATGACATGACCAACCTGTCCATTAAAGAACTGCACCAGTATCTGGCAGAGGGGCTGACATTAAGCAGGCAGCAAATGCTGATCGGGGATCAGATCCTGCGGGAAATCCGGGCCAGAATTTCTTTTCTGGTGGATGTGGGACTGGATTATTTAAGTTTGTCCAGAGCCACCGCAACCTTGTCCGGGGGTGAGGCCCAGCGCATTCGGCTGGCTACCCAGATTGGGTCCGGCCTGGTGGGGGTGGCATATATTCTGGATGAACCAAGCATTGGCCTTCATCAGCGGGATAATGA